>NZ_LT907980.1:0-633784 GCF_900215155.1 Marinobacter sp. LV10R510-11A | reverse complement strand
CGTAGCTGGCCACCGCCTTTCTACCGGTGAAATGGAAGAAGTGGTTGCCGCTCATCCGGCCATTGCCGAGTGCTGCGTGGTGGGCGCTCACGACGATATGAGAGGCCAGGTTCCGCTGGGCCTCGTGCTCATCAAAGACGGCGCGACCATTGATCACGATGAGCTAGAGGAAGAGCTTGTTGAGATGGTTCGGGACAAAATCGGCGCAATTGCCTGTTTCCGCCGAGCACTGGTGGTGGATCGCCTGCCCAAGACTCGCTCTGGAAAAATCCTGCGGCGGGTTATTCGGCAGATTGCCGATGGGGAGGAATACGCGGTGCCAAGCACCATTGATGACCCTGCAATACTTGAAGAAATCAGCGAGCAATTCCGTCGCTGACTGGGTCTTTTAAGGCAGCGTAAGTTACCTTTCCAACCTTATTGTCTAACTCTCCCACTGCTTGGGCGACTGCGGAAAACAGTGCCTGCAGAGTTGCCGAGGCTGTATCTTCCGCCAGAGCTGCGGCGCTGCATTGTTTGCCTCCGGCGGTCAGACGTATACAGGCCAGAGCGTTGGCCCGGGTACCCTCACCCAGGGCAAACTCATCATAGGCCTCCACCGCTATGGCAAATCCGAAGCGTTTTTCCAGTGCGGCCGATACGGCCTCAACAGCACCAAGGCCTCGACCTTCAAGACGTACCGGGGCTGATTCGTTGCCGAACGCCACCTCAGCAAACACTCCCTGCTCGTCTCTGTGTAAATCGTAAGCTCGCAATGCCCAGTCTTCATGTACCTTCAGATATCGCTGTTCGAACAAACGGTGAATAGACGCTGCGTCGATCTCGCCGCCGTTGGTTTCCGCAGCCTTCTGAACCACCTTGCTGAATTCAATCTGCAACCAGCGAGGCAGGCTGATGTTGTAGTCCCGCTCAAGGATATAAGCGACACCGCCCTTGCCCGACTGGCTATTAATGCGCACCACTTCTTCATACCTGCGCCCCAGATCAAACGGGTCGATGGGCAGATACGCCACATTCCAAGCATCGCCGTCTTTTCTACGCGCCAAACACTTGCGAATGGCGTCTTGGTGGCTACCGGAAAAGGCGGTAAACACCAGTTCGCCGGCGTAGGGATGTCGCGGATGAGTTGAGATTTCAGTACAGGCCTCCACAACCTCTGTGATTTCCGCCATGCCAGACAAATCCAATGTAGGGTCAATGCCCTGGGAATACAGGTTCATGGCCATGGTCACCAAATCCATGTTGCCCGTACGCTCGCCGTTGCCCATGAGCGTACCTTCTACGCGATCTGCACCGGCCAAAACAGCCAGCTCAGCAGCGGCTACGCCACAACCCCGATCGTTATGCGTGTGCACGCTGATGCTGATGTGCTCCCGATGGCGAATGTTGTCGCACACCCATTCGATCTGATCCGCGAAAACATTCGGTGTGGACATTTCAACGGTGGCTGGCAAGTTGAAAATAACCGGCTGCCCCTCGTCCGGGCGCCACACATCAGATACCGCATCGAGGACTTCAACAGCAAAGTCCAGTTCAGTACCGGTAAAGCTCTCTGGCGAGTACTGGAACGTCCATTCGGTATCTGGATGCTGTGCAGCTAAATCTTTGACCACCTGAGCGCCGTTCACCGCAATATCTCGGATTCCCGCTCGATCCAGCCCGAACACCTGTTCACGCTGTACCGTTGAAGTGGAGTTATAGACGTGAACAATGGCACGCCGAGCACCTTTTAATGCTTCGTAAGTACGCTTAATTAACTCAGGCCGGGCCTGGGTCAGCACCTGGATTTTCACATCGTCAGGAATCCGATTTTCTTCAATCAGCTTACGGCAAAAATCGAAATCTGGCTGGCTGGCTGCTGGGAAACCAATTTCGATTTCCTTGAACCCCAGCTTTACTAGCAAATCGAACATGCGTTGTTTCTGGGCAACATTCATGGGCTTTACCAGCGCCTGGTTGCCATCGCGAAGATCCACCGCGCACCAAGTGGGTGCTTTTTCGATGACCTTATCTGGCCAGCGGCGGTTGGTTTTTGCTACCGGCCGGAAGGCCGCGTATTTGCGATGATCAAAAGCCATGTCTGTCGTACTCCGTAGGGGTTCGGATGGTTGTCTTAATAGAATCTAGCTTAACGCGTTCTCTGAAGCATGTGGTTGCGAAATTGCAGATTAAAGGGTAATTTATTAGTCATATATTTCCCATATTCAATATGGAACGCAATTTTATGCTCCTAAAAAACGAAGTACTCATACAAATCGACAAAACCGACCGGCGCATCCTGGCACAGATACAAAAAGACGCCTCCCTGACCAACCAGCAGCTCGCGGAACAGGTGGGGCTGTCCCCGTCACCGTGCTTGAGACGGGTGCGTGCGCTGGAGGATGCGGGCATTATTGTGCGCACAGTGACAATCCTTGATCACAAAAAACTGGGCCTTTCATTAACTGCTATTATTCTAATTGGGATGGATAGGCACACACCTGAGCGTTTCGCTGCGTTTGAGGAAAAAGTAGCTGAATACCCCGAAGTTCTGGAATGTTATCTGGTGACCGGTCACGATGCTGATTACATGCTGAAAGTAGTGGTTCCAGATATGGACGAATACCATCACTTTCTGCTGAACCGGATCACCCGGATTCAAGGGGTAAGCGGCGTTCACTCAAGCTTCGTTTTAAGGCGTGTGATCGACCATACTGCCCTGCCCTTAGGGTATTTGTCGTGATACCCCTTATCATGGCCACGCACCCGCTTGCCGGATAACCGCATTCGCCATCTGTACCTTGTGCCGCAGGCTCCGTACAATAATCACCACTTTATTCTATGAAACATCACTGAACGGAAACCACAATGCGAGCAAGCCGTTACCTGATTGCAACCCAGAAAGAGACGCCTTCGGACGCGGAGGTTATCAGCCACCAATTAATGCTGCGTGCAGGCATGATCCGGAAACTGGCCGCCGGACTTTATACTTGGCTGCCCGTGGGTTTGAGAACGCTGCGCAAGGTTGAGCGGATTGTTCGCGAAGAAATGGACAAAAGCGGTGCTCAGGAAGTTCTGATGCCAGCCGTTCAACCGGCGGAACTCTGGCAAGAATCCGGTCGCTGGGAGCAATATGGTGGTGAACTTCTGCGAATGAACGACCGTCACGGTCGTGAGTTTTGCTTTGGCCCCACCCATGAAGAAGTGATTACCGACCTGGTCCGCAATGAGCTGAAAAGCTACAAGGAGCTGCCGGCCAACTTTTACCAAATCCAGACCAAGTTCCGCGACGAACGCCGCCCCCGATTTGGGATCATGCGCGCCCGGGAATTCATCATGAAGGACGCCTACTCCTTCCATGTGAATGCCGAATCTCTGGATGAAACTTATCAGGTTATGCATCGCACCTACTGCGCCATTTTTGATCGCCTAGGCCTAGACTACCGCCCGGTACAAGCAGATTCAGGCGCGATTGGTGGCAGTGCTTCCCATGAGTTCCATGTGCTGGCTTCCTCAGGCGAGGACGATATCGTGTTCAGCACACAAAGCGAGTACGCCGCCAACATCGAAAAAGCCGAAGCGGTCGCGCCATCTGGCGAGCGAGCCTCTCCAGCGGAAGAACTGAAAGAAATTGCAACGCCAGATCAGCGCACCATTGAAGCTATCTCGCAGTTCCTGAGCATTGATGCCACCCGCACGGTTAAAACGCTGCTAGTTAAAGCCGAAGCGGATGAAGAAGGCAATGCGGGGCTAGTCGCGTTGATCCTGCGTGGCGATCACACGCTAAACGAGATCAAAGCAGAAAATCTGGCAGGTGTTGCAGAACCCTTGACCATGGCCATGGCCACCGACGAGGAGATCGAGGCGACAATCGGGTGTAAAGCCGGCTCCATTGGCCCGGTCAGTTTGAATATTCCCGTTATTGTGGATCGCAGCGCGGCCCACCTTTCGGATTTCGTGTGCGGCGCTAACAAAGAAGGTGTCCACCTGACCGGCGTAAACTGGAAGCGGGATCTACCGCAGGGTCGTGTTGAAGACATTCGCGACGTGGTAGAAGGCGATGCCAGCCCAGATGGCAAAGGCACTCTGGAAATACGCAGAGGCATTGAAGTTGGCCACATTTTCAAACTCGGCAATAAATACAGCACCGCCATGAACGCCACGGTGCTCGATGAAAACGGAAAAACCGTGATCATGGATATGGGCTGCTACGGAATCGGTGTGTCCCGCATCGTGGCTGCGTCCATCGAGCAGAACCACGATGACAAAGGCATTATCTGGCCGGATGCCATTGCGCCCTTCCAAGTGGCTATTGTCACGTTGAACGCCCACAAAACTCCGGCGGTCGCCGAAGCTGGCGAGAAACTCTATGAGCAGTTGCAGCAAGCTGGCTATGATGTGCTTCTGGACGACCGTAAAGAACGCCCGGGCGTAAAGTTTGCGGATATGGAGCTAATGGGGATTCCCCACCGCTTCGTTATCTCGGACCGTGGGCTTACGGCTGGCACCCTTGAGTACAAGGGACGCCGAGATGCGGACAAGCAGGACATTGCTATTGATGAAGCACTGCAGGTTCTTATCGACGCTTCGCCGAAAACAGGTCTTTAAAGGCAGGTTTTGATCGTCAGATGGGCGGCTAGGTTAGAGGTTTAATCGTGAGCATTTAGCCACCCACAATACCTGGCTCCATCTCTAGCTCTACGCCAAAGCGTTTCTGTACCGACTGGCGAATATCCGAAGCCAGCTCAAGCACATCCCGCCCTGTTCCACCTGAATGATTGATTAACACCAGCGCCTGGCGATTGTGAACGCCTACGCGGGCATTTCGGTAACCCTTCCATCCACTTTGATCAATCAACCAAGCTGCGGCTAACTTTACGGTGCCGTTCTGCGGATAGCCGACAACACTTGGGTGTGCAGATTGCAGCTCATGGAACTGTTCGGCGGCCACCACTGGGTTTTTGAAAAAGCTGCCAACGTTGGGAATAATATCCGGATCCGGTAATTTACGGCGGCGGATGGCCATCACAGCTTCGGCGACCTTTAGAGGATCGAGTTCCTGAGACAACGTTTCTCCCAAGTATTCTTCAAGATCCCTGTAGCCAAGCTGCAAAGGCTTTTTCCGGGACAATCGTAACCGTATGGCGGTAATGATGTATCTGCCTGGCGAGCGTTTAAACAGGCTATCGCGGTAGGTAAAACCACAGGCTGCATTATCAAGGCACACACGTTCATTCGTTTCACGATCCAGAGCTGTAACCGAAACCAAGGTATCGCACAGTTCAACGCCGTAAGCACCTATGTTCTGCACCGGTGCAGCACCAGCCGTGCCGGGTATCAGTGCTAGGTTCTCAATACCCCGGTAGCCTGTTGAGGCAGCATACAACACGGCATGATGCCAATTTTCACCCGCACCCAAAACCAGTGTTGCGCCTGTCTCATCTGCCTGCTCCCAATATCGACCAGCCATCTGTATACGAATCACAAGGCCTGCGAAGTCACCGGCAAAAACCAGATTACTGCCGCCGCCAAGCACTAGTGTTTTGTGGCCGTTTACTTGCGCCCACGCCAATGCTCCACGCAAATCATCTAAGTTCGTAACATCTATATAAAACCGCGCTGTGGCGGATACGCCTAGAGTATTGAGCGCTGAAAGCTCGACTCTCTCTTTTAGTTTCGCCTGCAGTGCTGCTTGCGGGCTCACGCCATACGCCCCTGAATATTCTGGAGCAGGCCTTGGCCAGCTTCCTCAATTAGATCGAGTACCTGTTCAAACCCGTCCTCCCCACCGTGATAGGGATCAGGTACTTCAGTGACGCCCGAGTGACCGTATTCTAGAAACAGAGTGGGTTTTGTGCCGCCATTCTGATGCCAGATATCTTTCACATCGGCGAGATTTTGGCGATCCATAACCACCACATAATCAAAGATATTTAGATCTTTTTCGGTAAACTGCCGGGCCTTAAGCGTGCTGATATCAACGCCCCGATTACCGGCGGCTTCCCGTGACCGTGGATCCGGCCCCTTGCCTATGTGCCAGTTACCGGTTCCACAGGAATCGATATGAATTTGCTCCTGCAAACCAGCCTGCTCCACCAGTTTGCGAAATACGCCCTCTGCGGTCGGCGAACGGCAAATATTGCCAAGACACACAAAAAGCACACTGGCGCGTTTACTCATGCCCCGTTTTCTCCTGCTTCAATCGATTTGGCCATCCAGGCTCTGACCCGCTGTAAATCCGCTTCGGTGTCAACGCCTGCCGGTGGCGTTCCGGAGGCCACTTCAACGTGAATGCGAGCACCGTTATACAAAGCTCGAAGCTGCTCCAGCGACTCCGCCTGTTCGGTAGGCGCGGGGGGCCAGGATACAAACTGGCTCAGCACACTGGCGCGGTATCCGTAAATGCCAATATGGCGAAAGTACCCGGTACCATCCTTAAGCGCTGCCCCGGCGTTGGATGCTGTCAGGTTATCTTTGCCAATATCACTCCAGTGATCTCGTGCCCAGGGAATGGGTGCGCGGCTGAAGTAATGGGCCATCCCCGCTACATCAAACACAACCTTTACCACATTGGGATTGAACACCTGCTCAAGGTCGTGAAGGCGCTCACAGAGTGTAGAAATTGCAGCTTCCGGATAGCGTTCCAAGTTGTCCGCCACTTGATCAATCAGCTCTGCGGGGATCAAAGGCTCATCGCCCTGCACATTTACAACACGGTGATCCGCATCAAGCCCCAGCTTACGCACAACCTCTTCCAGGCGATCGGTACCGCTGACATGGTTGGGTGACGTCATGACAACTTCGGCACCGAATGCCTCACAGGCTGCCTGGATACGCAAATCGTCTGTGGCCACAACAACGCGGCTGGCCTGGCTTTGTGCTGCACGTTCGCAAACGTGCTGAATCATGGGCTTGCCAGCAATATCCAGCAGCGGTTTACCAGGCAATCGGATGGAGGCATAACGAGCCGGAATCACAACCGTAAAAGACATAGGGTTTCGATCCTGCAGAGAGCTTGCTCAGTTTTTGTGAAGACGTTCGTCAGTGGTGAGTGTGCGGGCCTCGGTGGCCAGCATTACTGGGATACCGTCACGAATAGGAAAGGCCATGGCATCTTGGAAACACGTCAGTTCCGTTCTTGCCTGATTCAGTTTCAGCTCACCCTTGCAAACAGGGCAAGCCAGCATGGCCACAAGTTTTTTATCCATAATGCGATCTCACTGACAGTTAAGAAGTGGGCGCCCCGAAGCTCGCCCGCAATTTTTCAAGAAAAGACTCTGAAAACGCCTTTGGCAACCTTGCTTCAACATAAAGCACCCACGCATTATCCGGTGCAAAGCTGCGGCATTTAACGCCATCCTTGGCCGTCATCACCAGCATGTGGCCGGATTCGGCACCGAGATCTTCCGGGCGAAACCGATGATGATCAGGAAACGGCACGGCGATTTGTTTTGCACCCAACCCTTTAAGGGTATCGAAAAAGCGTGCCGGGTTACCTATGCCAGCTATAGAGCGAATTTTCTGGCCTTGAAGGCTTTCGGGCGATCGGGTTTCACCGGTTTTTAGGTTAACAAGGCGTGTTGGTTGAAGATCCATGGCATACATCTGTGGATGCTTGATGCCAGATAGCGCTTCTGGCGGTACTCGGCCCTCGTCGTCAGCCGCGGCAGCTCCGTTAACAACCACAAAATCAACCGTATCCAACCTGCTGACAGGCTCGCGCAAAGGCCCCACGGGGATCAACGCGCCGTTGCCTACGCCACGGCTGCCATCAAACACTGAAAGTTCAATGTCACGAGGCAACCGATAATGCTGAAGCCCATCGTCGCTGATGAGAACGTCGCCCAGGTCATTATCGAGTGCAAATGCTGCGCCCCGACACCTATCCGGATCAACCACCACGGGTACACCCGTTGCCTGAGCCAACATAACGGGCTCATCACCTGCAAGGGACGGCAAGGTATCTTCGGTGACCAGCAACGGGTAATCAGAAGAATTGCCACCATAGCCGCGACTGAGCACAACGGGGCGCCAGCCTGCCGATTGCATGGTACCCACAAGCCAAGCCGTTAATGGGGATTTGCCGGTGCCTCCGGCGGTGATGTTACCCACAACCACAACCGGTACCGGTAGCTTATGGGTATGCGCTTTGATCGCTTTGCGTCGACGTGCTTCAGCAACGGCGCGGTATAACCATGAAAGCGGTGATAACAAAAACAATGGCCGGCCTTTGCCATACCATAGCCGATCTACCAAGGATGTCATGAGTGCTCACTGAACTGCATTTGATGTAACTGGGCATAAGCGCCATTCTTGGCAATAAGTTCGTCATGGCGCCCGGATTCAACAATGCGGCCATCGTCCATAACCAGAATTCTGTCAGCATTTTCGATGGTAGAAAGCCGGTGGGCGATAACCAGGGTCGTCCGGCCTTGAATTACGGTTTCCAGGGCTTCCTGAATGTACCGCTCAGATTCAGTATCCAGCGCGGAGGTCGCCTCATCCAGAATCAATATGGGCGCATCCTTCAGCAATGCCCTGGCAATCGCCAACCGTTGCCGCTGGCCACCTGAGAGCATCACACCGTTATCCCCGATCATGGTGTCTAGGCCATCCGGCATGCGATCAATAAACTCCAATGCATGGGCTTTGCCCGCAGCTTCGCGTATTTCTTCCTGGCTGCATTCCCGAAGCGCACCGTAGGCTATATTGGCCGCAATCGAATCGTTAAACAGCACAACGCTCTGGGTAACCAGTGCAATCTGGGCTCGCAGTGCTTTCAGTGAAAAATCCTTAAGCGAGCGCCCATCAATCCGGATATCGCCACCGGTATACTCATAGAACCTGGGTAGCAAACTAACCATCGTCGATTTGCCACTACCCGAACGCCCTACCAGCGCCAAACTCTGGCCTGCGGGAATATCGACGGAGATGCCTTCCAATACGTTGTCGAGCTGATCGCGGTAACGGAACGACACGTCATCAAATTCAATGTTCCCCTCAACACGCTCAGGAGCATAGGAGCCCGGATCTTGTTCGGGAACTTCGTCAATGGTTTCGAACACATCGTACGCTGCAGCCACGCCCTTCTGGATCTGCGAATGGACGGATGTTACTTGGCGAATGGGTTTGGCCATGGTGGTGGCCGCGGTAATAAACGCGACCAACTGGCCTGTTGTCATCTCGCCTCGTATTTCCGGGGCCAGCATGGTCCATACGAGCGCTGCAATGGCCACCGCCACCAGAGTCTGGATCACCGGAATACTGATAGCCTGGGTAGAGGCCATCTTAAGGCTTTGTTTTAGGTTGCGATCGTTAACCTTTTGAAAACGCTGCTTTTCATATTCTTCGCCACCAAACGTCCGTACCACCCGATACCCGATAATAGACTCAGAAGCCACGTGGGTTATGTCGCCCATAGAGCTCTGAATGCGTTGACTGATCTTGCGGAAGCGCTTGCTGGCATAACTGACGACCACTCCAATCAAAGGCCCAACAGCTAGGAAAATCAGGGTCAGCTTCCAGTTGGTGTACAGCATGAAACTGAGCAGGCCGACAATCGTAAGACCTTCCCTAAGAGTAATCGTTACGGCATTCGTAGTGGCTTCCGCTACCTGCTCAACGTTGAAGGTTAGCTTGGACACCAATCTTCCGGCTGCATGTTCGTCAAAGTAACGGGATGGGAGCGTCATCAAACGGTTGAACACGTCGTTGCGGAGCGCGTTAATGACGTGCCGACCGACATAGCTGATGAAATACTGACTCAAAAATGTTCCGACACCACGAAACGTGAATATGCCTACAATTAAGGCAGTGAGCAGAATTCGGTTTTGTTGGGTGGGATTTTCAATAGCAGCTATTACATACTCCATGGCTGCGGCCATTCCCGTGGAGGCAGCCGCGTAAATAACGTTGCCTAAAACCGCGAGAGAAAATGCCAACCAAAAAGGTTTTACATAAGCCAGCAGGCGTTTGTATGTCTCCCAGCTGTCGCCAGATTGGACTTTCTTCGGGTCTGGTGGCGATCCTGCATGACTCACTGGCTTTCGGCCTCACGTTCTGTGGTAATGCTCAGCCCGGAAAAACCCAAACGACCCGCGACGTCCATGGCTCTGACCACATACTCATGGGGGGTACGGGCGTCGGCAGTGATCACGAATGGCAGAGTGTAATCACCTTCAGCCAACTCACTCACACCCCGTTCAAGGGTCTCACGCCGGTTATTCACGAGGGCGTTGTTGTTCAGGATGTACTGGCCTTCCGCGTTAATCACAACGTCTATCTGCTTCACTTCGGAAGCAGATGCTGGCTCACCGCTGGCTTCTGGCAATTCCACTTGCAAATGACTTTCCCGCGTAAAGGTCGTAGAGACCATAAAGAAAATCAGCAGCAGGAAAACCACATCGATCAGTGGCGTAAGGTCTACCCCGACTTCCTGACTTCTCTGGCGTGTGAACTTCACGGCGTTTAGGCCCCTTCCACGTCGATTTCACGGTCACCGTGTACAACTTCAACCAGCTTGATGGCTTCCTGTTCCATGCCCACCACCAGTTCGTCTACCCGACGAATAAAATACCGGTGACAAATCAGCGCTGGAATGGCAACACTCAGGCCAGAAGCGGTGGTAATCAAGGCCTCCGAGATGCCCCCGGCAAGATTGCCCGCATCCCCGACACCTGCAAGCTGGATTTCAGCAAACACTTTGATCATGCCAATCACTGTGCCCAGAAGACCAAGCAGTGGCGTTATGGTCGCAATGGTGCCCAGCGGGTTCAGAAAACGCTCCAGCTCGTGAATAGCCTGGCTGGCCTCGTGCTCAATGCTCTCCTTCATGATCTCACGGCCATGCTTGGCATTCATGAGACCACCCGCAAGCACACGACCCAGCGGCGATGAGCTCTGCAATGCCTTCAGCTTACGGGCGTTAAGGTCTTTTTTCTTGATCCAGCGCCAAAGTTCATTAATGGTCTGAGGCGGCGATACACGAGACGCCCGAAGGCTCCAAAAACGCTCCAAAATGATCGCAAGCGCCAGGATGGAACAGACAACAATTGGCACCATCAGAATGCCACCAGCTTTCAACAACTCGAACACGCTTGATCTCCCTGATTGTTAACAAGCCGCGCTACTTTAGCATAGCTGCAGGTCGAGGCCACACCCGCAATGTCACGGTATTTTACAATGATCTCTGGTCAGGCCCGGGCCGCTGATCCAGAAGGGCGCGTTATGGCGGGCCTCTTGGGTTGTTAGGGCGCCATCAGCAGCCAATGTCATAACCACACCGCCCGAGCAAGCGGTACTGAGTGCTTCAGCACCCACTCTCTGGTAACGCGCTGTTACGTCTTTATGCGGATGGCCATACCTGTGTCGGTATCCGGCGGTGTAGATCACCAAATTCGGGCTAAGCCCGCTGACCCAAGCTTCAGAGGATGAAGTTTTACTGCCATGGTGAGGTGCAATAACAACACGCTCATAAGGCTTGCTAGATGGCAACTGGCTTGCGAACTCTTTCAGGTAGCGGGATTCGATGCGGGCGCTAATATCACCTGGAAAAATCCATTCCATTGCGGCCGGCTCGTGCCGGATACTTAGAACACAAGATGCATCGTTGCCCTCAAAGCCACCTTTGGCCTGCCAAAAGTGCAGCGACAGCTCACCTCCCAGCATTCCTTCGCCTGCACAGCTCTGGATACTCACCTTACTGCCCTGCTCGAGCTTCTTACGAATTGCGTCAGGCTCACCGGTCAGGATCCGGCCGACATCAAATTCCCTCAAAAGTAGGTCAATCCCGCCAGAGTGGTCGCTGTCGGCATGGCTTATAACTAGCGTGTCGATGCGGCTGATACCCAAGGCCCGCAGGTTAGGCAACAGAACCGATTCTACGGAGGAAAACACACCCTTCACTTCAGGCCCTGTGTCATAGAGCAACACTTCATCGCCCGCCCGCACTAAGGCTGAGAGCCCTTGGCCAACATCCCACACCCTTACTTCCGGCCCAACAAGCCTTGGGTTTTCAGACTCGCCTGGCAAGCTCGCGGCAGTGGCCCACGCCAGTACAAGAGCAATCCCGGCAACGCGAAACGCTCGGATAGGTATCGTCGCAATCAGCAACATCAAAACAGCAAACCCCGCAATCTCTGGTGCGCTTCCATCAAGGCTGGGCCAGCTCATACTGGCAACCCAACTAAGAAAACCCCACATCCATCCAAGCACCGCATCAAGAAGCGGCACAACCAAGCCCGACAACGCCGGAAACAGCGCAACCAGAAGCGCGCCAACAATAAGTGCTGGCATCACAACCAGAGAAACCCAGGGGATGGCAAATATATTGGCAAGCAAGCCGGCAACCGGCTGACCTTGGCCGACTAACTCAAGGATCGGCCAGAGCCCCGCAAATACTGCGCCTTGGGCGAGAAGCAGGCCGGCCAGCCAACCTGTGCCGCCCAAACGACCAGCGAACACACAAATGAGCATAGAAACTGCGCCAAAAGATAACCAAAACCCTTGGTCCAGCGGCGCAAGAGGATCAAGCAAAAGAACCAGCCCAAGAGCTATCACAAGGGAATGCCAAACCGACACCTGCCGGGCCTTTAGCAGGAACCAACTACCGACCGCCACCATAATCAGTGCTCTTCGGGTTGGCACCGTAAACCCCGCCGCTAACGCATAGAGTAGGCAGCACAGCAGCACCACAAAAAACACGGCCACGCGCACAGAGCGTTCACTCAAGCGATAAGAAGACACTGTCAGCAACAGCCTGCGCGCAACAAACCCGGCACCCAGAGCAACCAGGCCCAAATGCAGGCCAGAGATAGCCACCAGATGAATGGTTCCTGTTGCTTTAAAAACGTCCCAATGCTCGGTAGACAGGTATCCGCGGTTGCCTATCAATAATGAGGCAATCAAAGGGTGATGGCGGGCATCGGCGAATTGTTCGTCTACCCAATTCGCCAACTGGGCGTGAATTCGATGATACTGGCACGCGGGTGTACAGAATATGGACGGGTCTGGAACCGCACTGCGTACGCTACCCGTTGCGCGATAGCCTTTACGGAATAGCCAGTCCTCGTAACGAAAACCTGCGGGATTCAAAGTGCCGTGAGGCCGTTTGAGCACAACCTCAAGGCGCAACCGGTGGCCTGGAAGAAGCCCTTCAGGCTGGCCATACCAAGCCAGGCGTAATTTTTTCGGCAGAGAGGTATTGGCCTCCGGGATCAGGGAATTCCCGTACCAGCGGGTTACACAGAAGCTGAAACGGATGCTGTCAAAACTGCCAGCAACCGGGAGGTCACAGACATATCCGGAAACATGAACTTTTTCACCTTCTAGACCAGCGGGAAGCCGCTCCTCAAGGCGTTCATGAGCCGAAAGCCCTGCCCAAAAAACACCCAATGAAAAACCGATCGCAATAGACCAAAAAGCTGCTGAAAATAGCTGGCGTATCGGCAAAAACCAAAATAAAGCTGGAAGTGTGGCCCCGAGCAGCAACACTGGAGGTGGCAACACCGCTAGCCTATAAAGTAAGATGACGCCGCAGGAAAATGCGAAGATGCCAAGTACTGTGAATTGCACTTTGACGAGTGCTCTGAGGATTCCTGCAGAGAATGCTATAAAACGCACTGCTGAGCCCCGCCAATTAAAGAGGCTGGGGCAATTATGAGAGCTTTCGGACAATCCTTGTCCTCCCGATAATGTTATCTGTCGGCGCCATCCTTGCCGCCGGAGGTTTAGTCTACTTGAAGGTAGAGCTTCCTAATGCCAAAGAAGTTCATAAAACGCTATCTGCCATCACCTGCAAAGGTGCAAGCGATGAAATCGCTTGGTTTTCTTGGCGATATCTTAAATGAACCAAACCTATGGCACATCAATCGTCACAGTGTTGCCCGTGCGTTCCTGATCGGTGTGTTTTTCTGTTTTATCCCCATGCCATTCCAGATGATTGCTGCAGCGTTCTTTGCCATCTGGTTTAACGCCAACCTGCCCTTGTCTGTGGCGCTGGTATGGATCAGCAATCCGATCACCATGCCGCCCATGTTTTACTTCAACTACAAGGTGGGTGCCTGGGCACTCAACCGGCCGGTTCTAGACTTCGACTTTCAGCTTTCGTTGCCGTGGATCAGTGAGCGCCTGCTGGATATCGGCATTCCGCTTTATCTTGGCTCCTTGATCATTGCTACCATCTCGGCCTGCGCGGCTTACTTAGTCATTCAGTTTCTGTGGCGCCGGAAAATCCGCTCAGAGTGGCAAACGCGCCGCCGAGCCCGCAAAGAACTCCGGCGCGCCCGCCACGATCAGGCCTCCTGAACTAGCCGGCCTTGCTCTAGCCTCAGTACTCGCCCAAGACTCCGTGCCATCTTCATGTCGTGTGTAACCACAACAAACGAAATCCCAAACTGATCCCGCAAAGACTCGATAAGCGCGCGAACACCCTCACCCGTATGTTCATCAAGGTTGCCAGTGGGTTCATCCATCAATACACAATCAGGCTCATTAACCAGCGCACGAGCAATAGCGACTCGCTGACGCTCACCGCCGGATAGCTCGCTAGGCTTATGAGCCAGGCGCTCAGCAAGCCCTACTCGCTGCAAAATCGACTGTGCTCGCTCGTTCGCATCACCAATCGACATGCCACCGAGAGCGCAAGGCATCATGACATTCTCAAGCGCGGTAAATTCTGGCAATAGGTGGTGAAACTGGTAAACAAAGCCCAGATGGCGATTGCGAAAGTGCGCACGACCCGCCTCAGATAAACGATGGATATCCTTGCCACATATCGAAATCTGCCCCGTAGACGGCTTGTCCAGCCCACCAAGAAGATTCAGCAGTGTTGTTTTACCTGCGCCACTGCTGCCCACAATGGCCACAGTTTCGCCCGCCGTAACTTCCAGCGAGATATCAGAGAAGATGGTCAGTTTTTCCGGCCCCTGAGTGTAGGTCCGGGTAACCTGACGGCAATCGATCACCAGAGGAACATCCTTCATGGCACTACTTTCCTTATTCATAACGAAGAGCCTCCGCTGGATCCACTCGTGACGCTCTCCACGCCGGATAGATAGTCGCCAGCAAACTCATGGCAAGGCCTGCGCCGCTGATTATGGCTACGTCTTGCCACTGCAACTGGGAGGGTAGATAGCTAATAAAATACACATCTGCACTCAAGAACTTTTGCCCGAGCGCGCCCTCCAGCCAAGAAATAAATGCACTGATATTGAGCGCACCCAAAACGCCAAGGGCTGTGCCAATCAGAGTTCCGAAAACCCCGATAACAGCCCCCTGGACGATGAAAATTCTCATGATGCGTCCGGGTGTTGCCCCCATGGTACGCAGAATCGCGATATCTGCTGTTTTATCCGTCACCACCATCACAAGAGTGGACACAATGTTGAAAGCGGCGACCGCCACAATAAACATCAGCAGCAGTCCGATCATGGTTTTTTCCATACGGATTGCCTGAAACAAGTTGCCGTGGGTGCTAGTCCAATCCGAAATATAGTAACGGCCGGACAAGCCTTCCGCAGCCTCCTGTGCAACCTTAGGGGCCGCAAACAGATCGTCAACCAGCAGCCGCACCCCTTGAGCCTTACCGCCGGTGCGCATCAGTTTGGAGGCGTCATCCATGTGAATGAGAGTGTAATTACCGTCCAGCTCGGCGCCAACGCTGAACACGCCTTTTACCGTAAAGCGCTTGAGACGCGGCAACACCCCGGCGGGGGTGACAGAGGCTTCAGGCAACACCACGGTTACTTTGTCCCCCAACTGCAAGCGCAGGCTAGAGGCCATGGTTCGGCCCACGATGATGCCGAACTCACCCGAGACCAGATCGTCCAACTTGCCTTCAATCATGTGATTTTCAATGATCGAAACCGAACGTTCCTCCTCAGGCAGTATGCCGTTGAGCATAACGCCCCGCACATCACCACCGCCGGTGACCATGGCCTGCCCCTGAATAAACGGAGCGGCAGCCAGCACCCTAGGGTGCTTCTGTACCTGAGCATCCACAGCCTCCCAGTCATCCAGCGGCCCGCTGCCCTGGATAATGGCATGGGGCACCATGCCGAGGATTCTCTGCTTAAGCTCACGGTCAAAACCGTTCATGACGGACAGCACAATAATCAGCACTGCAACGCCAAGCATCAGCCCAATCATGGACGTGAGAGAAATAAACGATATAAAGTGATTGCGCCTTTTGGCTGCGGTATACCGCAGGCCGATATAAAACGATAAGGGTCTGAACATGGAGAGGAGCCTGTCACTACCTTCAGGTCGATCGTGGTCTGGAATTCCCGCTGGCCTTTCAGCGCTGTGGGAAACTGCTAAACTTTCAATAGTGGCACTACTGACACTTCTGGCTGACATCTTTATCCGCGGAGCCCCGAATGCAGACCCGAGACACACCGCCCGAATCGGCAGATCACCTACCTGAACGCCGGGAGTTTTTCCGCATCGAAGACCGGATTGGCCTAGACATTCGTAAGCTGCCGCCTGTCGGCGGGCTCGACGAGAATCTTTTTAACGACGATCACCTAGAGACCCTGAAAACGGATTTCAGGCGCCTGGATCAAGACATCAAATCGCAGCTCGCCAGTCTTGCCGATCACGACCGCCTGCTTACTAGCGTGGTAAAGTCCTTAAACGGCAAGCTAGACTCGCTTGCGCGCATTATGGCCTTTCAGCAAAATCCCTTGCAACCGGACGACTGGCAAGACGTAACTCTTAGCGAAGGCGGCCTAGCCTTTTCCGCGAGCCTACAAGCATGGCAGACTGGCGACAGGCTTGCTATCCGCATGACCCTGCCACCAGAACTTTTCCAGCCCCAGGCAGTTGCACAGGTGCTGGATATACAAGCTGACGAAACAGGCGGAGTAAGGGTTCATACCGGTTTTATCCGCATACAGGATGGCGACCGTCAGCAAATCGCCCGGCATGTGATGCGGTGGCAGATTCGCCAGCGGCAAAACGAGTAGACAGGCGAAAACATGTGACTTTTGCTCGTAATTCTCGGATATTACGTTTTATCCATGTCTTCGGAGTGCTAACCGGAGACCCCCGTATTAATGGAGATGCATCAATGACAATAAGGCGAGCCTTGGCTGGCACACTGGCAACGACATTATTCCTCACTTTGGCACCGGTTTCTGGCGCGTTTGCTGAAGACCTTCGCGTGCCAGTGGGCAGCCAGGTAGAAAGGAGCCAGCAAAGCATGCCCCGGACCGGAATGATACAGGCATCGGTGCGAGCCGCATGGGGGCAGCCGGACTCAACCGATGCCGCTGTTGGACAGCCTCCCATCAGCCAGTGGCACTATGGTAAGTTTGTGGTCTATTTCGAAAAAGATCGGGTTATCCACTCGGTACTGACGCCCAAGCGCTAAGACCATCAAAATAAACCTTTTCTGCCCAGAAATTCCGGGCACACCCCCTGACGATACGCCGCCCTTTGGTTAGAATGGCGGCTTTTGCACTTTTAAGGTGATTGTAAAGTGACATTCCGACGCGTGTTACCAGCTGAATGGGCACCCCAAAGCGCCGTTGTACTTACCTGGCCCCATCCAGGTACAGACTGGGCAGCGATTATTGACGAGGTAGAGCCGGTATTTCTTGAAATCGCCCGCTCGATTCTCCGATTTGAACATCTGGTTATCAGCTGTGAACACGTGATTCGGTTGCAGGATCTTGAGCGCGAGCTTAATGCTTGGGCCAACCAACAGGGCCTACCAGGACGCGTACATGCAGTGCCTGCACCGGCAAACGATACCTGGACCCGCGACCACGGCCCGATTACCGTGTTCACCGATGAAGGGCCCACGCTACTGGATTTTCGTTTTAACGCCTGGGGCGGAAAATTCGCCTGGGAAAAAGACGACGCGCTAAACCGCCATCTCGCCAACTACGGCGTATTCGGAACCACCCCGATGCAGGCGGTGGACTTTGTACTGGAAGGCGGCTCCATTGAATCCGATGGTGAAGGTACGTTACTTGCGACCAGCGAGTGCCTTCTAACTCCAACCCGCAATGCGTCCATGGATCGCGGTGCCATAGAGCAGCTGCTATCTGAAATGCTCGGCACAGACCGCATTCTCTGGCTTAACCACGGCTATCTGGAGGGGGATGACACCGACAGCCACATTGATACACTGGCTCGGTTTTGCGCCCCGGGTCATATCTGCTATGTGGCCTGCCCAGATGTGGCAGATGAACACTACAGCGCGCTAGCCGCCATGGAACACGACCTTAAGGAGTTCCGCCAGCGGGACGGCTCGCCCTACAAGTTAACTGCACTGCCGTGGCCAAACCCGGTATTCGGCGACGAGGGCGAGCAGCTTCCGGCCACCTACGCTAATTTCCTGATCATCAATAGCGCCGTACTGTTGCCGATTTATGGCGTACCTCAAGATGATGAAGCTATTCGCATTATTAGCGAGATTTTCGCGGATCGGGAGATTATACCCGTCAACTGCCGGGCACTGGTAAAGCAACACGGCAGCCTGCACTGCGTTACCATGCAGATTCCTGAAGGAGTCGTCACGCCATGAGCCAAAACCCAGACAAACGCCAAGCCTCCGACCAGCTCGCAGTCGCCGCTATTCAGCAGGCTTGCAGTAAGGATAAGGCCGCCAGCCTTGCAACCACCGAAATGCTGGTTCGCGAAGCCAACGCAGGCGGAGCTCAACTGATCATCCTGCAAGAACTTCACGCTACCCATTACTTTTGCCAAACCGTAGACACCCGTACCTTCGACCTGGCGGAGCCTATTCCTGGCCCCACCAGTGAACGACTTTCCAACCTAGCTCGGGAGCTAAACATCGTTATCGTTGGCTCCATTTTCGAGCGACGTATGAACGGCGTTTATCACAACACCGCCGTGGTTATTGAAAGCGACGGCTCCATTGCTGGCCTGTACCGAAAAATGCACATTCCAGACGATCCGGGTTTCTACGAAAAGTTTTATTTCACCCCCGGTGATGCCCAGTTCAACGATGGTCGGAACGGGTTCTCCCCCATCGAAACCTCGGTGGGCAAACTGGGTGTTCTCGTATGCTGGGACCAATGGTACCCAGAAGCCGCCCGCTTGATGGCCTTAGCTGGTGCCGAGATACTTATCTACCCCACCGCCATCGGCTGGGACACCACAGATGACCCAGACGAGCAGGCCCGCCAGCTAGATGCCTGGGTGACGGTTCAGCGTGGCCACGCCATAGCTAACAACCTGCCGGTGGTGGCACCCAACCGAGTAGGCACAGAGCCAGATCCCTCTGAGCAATCCAATGGCATCCATTTCTGGGGCAACAGCTTTATCTGCGGCCCACAGGGTGAAATTTTGGCCCGGGCAGACGATACCGCCGAGTGTATCCTGAGCGTTTCAATCGATCGCGGTCGCAGTGAATCGATTCGCCGCATTTGGCCGTATTTCAGAGACCGACGCATAGACGCTTATGGCGACATTCTTAAAAGAGTGAGGGACTGAACCCGGTATGAAAAAACTGGTAGACACTGTTGTTGCCGAGCTCAACCAGATCCTCCTCGGCAAGGAGCACCAAGTTCGCTTGGCCCTTTGCGGTTTGCTTGCCAAGGGCCACCTGCTGATTGAAGACATTCCTGGCATGGGCAAAACCACCCTGGCCCACGCTTTAGCCAAAGCCATGGGACTTAGCTACCAGCGCATTCAGTTCACCAACGACCTGCTGCCCGCCGACGTATTGGGTTACTCCATGTACGACAAGCAAGCCGGTAGCCTGATATTCCACCCGGGGCCTATATTCGCTCAGGTTGTGCTGGCAGATGAAATCAACAGAGCTTCACCACGAACCCAAAGCGCACTACTTGAAGCCATGGAAGAGCGCCAAGTGTCCATTGAAGGCGAAACCCGCCCGCTACCACACCCGTTCTTCGTGATTGCCACACAGAACCCGACAGAACAGGGTGGCACCTACCCCTTGCCTGAATCCCAGCTCGACCGGTTTCTGATGCGTATCCGGCTTGGCTACCCAGACCCCAGGGCTGAAAGAGAGCTGCTAGAAGGCGAAGACCGCCGAGCAATGACCGACCGGCTCAGCACCTTGCTTACCGAAGCCGATCTAGCAAAGCTCCAAGACGAAGTAAGTCGCGTGACCACAAGCCCGGCCTTGCTGGACTACATTCAGCGCCTGCTTGAACAAAGCCGTCGGATGCCCGGACTGCTATACGGCTTATCGCCGAGAGCCGGGCTTGGGCTACTTCGAGCCACAAAGGCCTGGGCCCTAATGGAAGGCCGCCAGCACGCACTGCCCGACGACATTCAGGCCGTCTTCCCGGCTATTGCCGAGCACCGGCTTGAACAGGGCGAATCTGGGAAAAGCGCTGAGCGCGTACGGCAACTGCTCACCACTGTTTCCGTATTGGGATAGAGTGCAGGGATAGAGTGCAGGGCTAATAGCAAAGCTTTATCAGTGGTATTGGCCAAAACAACTGGAAGGCCACTGCATTCGTGGTAGCCTTCCCATCTTCCTCGCATTGCTGGCTCTGAAAGAGCCCGACACGTACCGTTTTAGTGAGAGACACTCATGAGCGAAACCAAACACTCCCGGTTAATCATCCTCGGCTCCGGCCCCGCTGGGTACACAGCTGCTGTTTATGCAGCCAGAGCAAACTTGAACCCGACACTGATAACCGGCATTGAAGTCGGTGGCCAGCTCACCACCACCACCGACGTAGATAACTGGCCCGGCGACAACGAAGGCGTTCAAGGCCCGGAACTCATGCAGCGCATGCTCAAACACGCCGAGCGCTTTGAAACCAGCATCGTGTACGACACCATTAACGAAGCTGACCTACAAAGCCGCCCCTTCCGCCTCAAAGGCGACGGCGGCGAGTACACCTGTGATTCCCTGATCATCGCCACGGGTGCAACCGCCATGTACCTAGGCCTGGAGTCCGAAGAGCGCTTCAAAGGCCAAGGCGTATCCGCTTGCGCCACCTGCGACGGCTTTTTCTACAAAAAACAGAAAGTCGCCGTTATCGGCGGCGGCAACACCGCCGTTGAAGAAGCCCTATACCTCTCCAACATCGCCGCAGAAGTCACCTTGGTTCATCGCCGCGACAGCCTGCGTGCCGAAAAAATCCTTCAGGACAAGCTCTTCGAAAAAGCGGAGAACGGCAACGTTAATATCGTCTGGGATCACACTCTCGACGAAGTATTGGGCGACGGCACCGGCGTTACCGGCATGCGCATCAGAAGCATGAAAGACGGCGCCACACAGGATTTTGACCTGGCCGGCGTGTTCATCGCCATCGGACACAAGCCCAACACCGGCCTGTTCGAAGGCCAGCTGAACATGGAAAACGGGTACATTAAAATCCAATCCGGCCTAGAGGGCATGGCCACTCAGGCCAGCATTCCAGGCGTATTCGCCGCCGGTGACGTAGCTGACCACGTTTATCGCCAAGCCGTCACCTCTGCCGGCTTCGGTTGCATGGCTGCCTTGGATGCAGAAAAGTTTTTGGATCAGCAGGATTAAAGCCGACAGACTGAAGTCAAGATGACCTCACTACCCTGGTTAGAATCCGACCAACTGTGGTTCCCCCCAGCAAAAGAAGCCCTCGATGACCCCGATGGCCTTCTTGCGCTGGGGGGCGACCTTTCTACAGAGCGCCTGGTTCTCGCGTACCGCAGCGGCATATTCCCTTGGTACAGCGACGACCAGCCCATACTCTGGTGGTCCCCGGACCCCAGGTGCGTACTGTTTCCAAAAAACATCCACATTTCCCGAAGCCTGCGCAGAACCCTTAACCAACGCCGCTTTCGAGTAACCACTGACCAAGCCTTCGGCCGCGTCATCCGCCTGTGCGCCTCCACCCGCAGCGAAGGCACCTGGATAACCGACGACATGATCGCCAGTTACTGCGAACTGCACCGCCAAGGCGTTGCTCACTCCATCGAAGTGTGGAACCAGCAAGGCGAACTAGCCGGCGGCATGTACGGCCTCGCCATCGGACAATGCTTCTTCGGCGAATCCATGTTCTCCCTGGAAACCAACGCCTCCAAAGTGTTGATGGTTCATCTTGCCCACCAACTGCATGACTGGGGCTACAAAATCATGGACTGCCAAGTGGAAAGCGACCACTTACTCAGCATGGGCGCGCACACCCTACCCAGAAGCGATTTTTTATCTATAATCGGTATATACGCAGACAGAAAACCGAATCAGCCCGACTGGACACTCCACTGGCAATGGCATGGGCCGGAGGCATAAATGAGTAGTCTCAGAACCCTGGTATTCTTCGCAACACCTGCCCACGACTGCAGCTATCTTCCTGATCGCGAAGCAACAACCATGTTTGTCGATCCGCGCGCCAACATCGACAAAAAGCTGTACAGCCAACTCACATCACTGGGCTTTCGGCGTAGTGGATCCCATTATTATCGGCCCCATTGCGAAGCATGCAACGCCTGCATTCCGGTACGGTTAAACGTAAATGACTTCCTCCCAGACCGCAGCCAGCGTCGGGTGATGAAAAAGAATAACGACCTTGAATGCATACTGGTACCTGCAACGTTTAGCGAAAGCTATTATCAGTTGTACGCCAACTATGTAGAATTGAGACACAAAGACGGCGACATGTACCCACCGTCACGGGAACAGTTCACATCGTTTCTCATAGAAGGCACGACAAATTCTTTGTTTCTGGAAATGCGGAAAAACGGAGAACTGGTAGCGTTGGCCGCGGTGGATACCCTGGATGACGGGCTCTCAGCCATATACACCGTATTCGACCCGGCCTTGGAACATAGAAGCCTGGGCACCTTCGCGGTTCTCTGGCAAATCGAAGAGACCCGTCGTCGCGACCTACCTCACCTTTACTTAGGCTACTGGATAGAACAGTGCCAGAAGATGAATTACAAAACCCGCTTCAAGCCTACAGAAGCATTGCAGGATGGTCAGTGGCGATCATTAGACGTCTCTTAGGGCTTTTTTCATGGGTGTTTGTTCACATACTTTGCCAAACGCTGATAAATCAGGCAGAATTGCGCAATTTAAAATTACGGAAAGTATTCCAAAAGAGGTTTTTACTGAATGGCGAAGACAGATGCTATTGAAATGGAAGGCGTTATTCTTGATACCCTTCCAAACACCATGTTCCGGGTTGAGCTGAGCAACGGCCACGTTGTCACTGCTCACATTTCCGGCAAGATGCGTAAAAACTATATCCGCATCCTGACCGGAGACAAGGTTAAAGTTGAGTTAACGCCTTACGATCTGAGCAAAGGCCGGATTGTGTACCGCGCCCGCTAAGGCAACATCGAAAAGCATAAAAAAACCGCTGCATCACTGCAAGCCATTTACCTTAAGTGTGGCTGAGGTTACTGACAAAACCGCTAGAAGCGCCTATACTACTGTATATACAGGGCGCTGTTGTGCTTACCTGTTGGTGGTCTACACTTACTCCATACCTGAATGTATTTGGAGGCTACCGTGCAGCACGATGATTTCAACGACCTTCTACGCCGCGTTCCTGACTTCACCACCCCACAGTTGAAAAGGCTACGGCATCATATTGAAAAACGCGTCAAACTGGATGCTGTTTACGAGACGCTGACGGCCAGTGAAGAGGCGGTTACCCAGTGCCCTTATTGCCAGTCCAAGACGTTTATTCGCTGGGGATCATCCGAGAATGAGCGCCAGCGCTACCGCTGTAAACGTTGCGCAAAGACCTTCAACGCGCTGGTGGGTAGCCCGCTGTACCGCATGCGTAAAGAAGAGCTCTGGCTAGAGTATGTGGAAACGATGCGCTATGGCCTATCCCTACGCAAAGCGGCCAAGGTGACCGGTGTCAGCCTACGCACGGCCTTTCGTTGGCGTCATGCCTTTCTAAGCAGTCCCAGAGATCATAAGGCTACGTCGTTGTCCGGCATCATCGAGGCCGACGAGACATTCCTGCCGGAGTCCTTCAAGGGAAAAAAGACGATGCCTCGGCCAGCCCGTAAACGTGGGGGCGGTAAGGTGACTCTGGTGCCCATCGCATTGGCGCTGGATCGCTCCGGACACATTACCCACCATGTTCTAGAGCACGACACTAAGGAGGAAATTATCGCAGCCTTGGCCCCAGTGATCCGCGAGAACTCCGTCTTGTGCACAGATGGCAACCTTTCCTATGTAGAAATGGTGAAGACGTTTGACCATATTGAGCATAAGCGATTGATTGCGAAGGATAACAGCCGGGTTATTGAGGGTGTTTACCACATCCAGACCCTGAACAATTTTACCCAACGCTGGAAGGGTTGGCTTAAGCGCTTCCACGGTGTCGGAACGGCCCGCGTGGACAATTACCTGGCGTGGTTCCGCTTTATGGACGAAAGGGAGGAGTTTCAAGATATTGTTTGGGTTCGGGGGGCGATTCCCAGTTTGGAGTGGCCTGCCAACAGGTAAGCACAACAGCGCCATATACAGACAGTATAGGCGCTTCTTTTTATGGGAAAGAAATCTTTCCAGAATAAACCGCCCCGCATTCCCTTCCCGTTCGAAGGTATTCAAGTCAATGGATGTCGAAATCCGACGTGTGAGAATTTTTTAACGCTTAGTCCGATCAAAAATATTGATGGATGTGAAGGGGGTATTCCTGAAGCCTTCCAGAGAGGCGGCGGATCCTATCGTCTATCTGGAAGGGGTAAAGCCAAGGCATCTCTGATTTGTGAGATTTGCTCCAAGAAAAAAGCTCTGGGTGAAGATGTTAATGCTGTATCAACCGCTCTAAAGAGTAATCAGGCTGTCCACGAAGAGCTTAGTAGGATATCGAGCCACCTAGATCCAAAATCAATTATCTGCCCAAACTCAAAATGCTCAAGCAATATGGATAAAAAGCCTATTTCCGTCAAAAAGAATGGCAAAACGACTAGCGGAAACCAAAGGTATATTTGCCTCCACTGTCGGAAGAGTTTTTGTGGTAAACCGAAGGCTCGCAAGCACTCCAAGCCTCATTTAAACAGGTTACTATTCAAGCTCCTGGTCAACAAACAACCGATCAACCGTATTGCTGATGTTTTGGATATTTCAGAAAAAACGGTTTACGACAAAATCAGATTTATTCATCGCCAGTGTTATGTTCCCGATTCGTCGGAGAACATCGATCAAACAAAAAGTCTTCCTAATCGCGGTGCCTTGGTTCATAACGAATACACCATGCTGGCTCACTTCTTTTTACTGAAACGGTTTTTCAGGAGCACAGGGAAAACTCGCTTCTTTCTGGATCTGGATAGCGGGATGAAGACGGCCTATATTTCTGCGTTTCGTGAGGAAATTGGAGAAGGCCGATCCGATGGGTTCTTAGTTAGGGCTTCGAAAAATAAAACAAATGATGAGAAAGAAAAGCTGGTAGCAAATTTCAAACGCATGGTTTCCAAAATGTCAGGAACCCCAGTCAAACAGCTGACCTTCAAAATCCTAATGGATGTAACTAACGGAATTATCGCGGAGCGTTTAAAGAAACCCATTAAGGTTCCGAACTCGCCTGAGTTTTGGATTGAGCATCCTTGGGTGTCCAAGGCAGAGCCGGAGAAAATGGTGGCTGCGGTGACGAATGTGTCTAGGTACGACATTCTGCACCAGGCCAACCTCTACCGCATGGTGCCCCTAGCTCCAGTAGATCGCTTTTTTATGAATATCCGCAGGATGTCTATGTACTTTGAAAGGCCATTCCAGTCAGGCACCGGGATGGGGCGCATCTGGCACGGATACTCTGCATATAACCCTGAGATGTACACAATAGTGGGTGACATATTCAGGATTCATTACAACTACTGCACAAGATCAAAGAAAAAGGACACACCCGCCATGAAACTGGGACTTGCAAAAGCCCCAGTCACTGTCGAGAAAATCATTTATTACAATCGATATGCTGGATAGAGTTGACCGGCTAATTCAAGTCAAAAGCTCAGGCTTTTTTCGTTAGGAAGCAGGGATGCCAAAACGTCTGCGTTCAGAAATTTTGAACGAAAAAAAGCCAGTGATTTTTGGTCACTGGCTTTTCTTACTTGGCTTGCCCAAGCTCAGCCACACTTAAGGTAAATGGCTTGGCATCACTGCAGCGGTTTTTTGTGGGCGACTGTTGTGCCAGCCTGTAAGTGTGCCAGCCTGCCAGCCGTCTTAAACGGCCTCTGCAGGCTCGTCCTCATAATCGAAGACCAACTCGTCATCCTTGAGGTGGATGAAAACATCACCACCTTTCTCAGATAAGCTGCCAAACAGGATCTGCTCAGCAAGCGGACGCTTGATCTTGTCTTGGATCAGACGAGCCATGGGGCGCGCGCCCATGGTGACATCGTAGCCTTTGTCCGCCAGCCAAAGCTTCGCGGCTTCGTCCACATGCAACGCCACGTGCTTGTCATCCAGCTGTGCCTGCAACTCAGTCAGGAACTTATCCACCACATGGGTGATGCTGTCCCTCTGCAAGTCTCCGAACTGGATAATGGTATCCAGGCGGTTACGGAATTCAGGCGTGAATGTCTTGCTGATAATTTCCATACCATCACTGCTGTGATCCTGCTCGCTAAAGCCCATCGAGCGGCGAGCCATGCTTTCAGCTCCGGCGTTGGTGGTCATCACAAGAATAACGTGGCGGAAGTCAGCCTTGCGCCCGTTGTTATCGGTCAGTGTGCCGTGATCCATCACCTGCAGAAGCAGGTTAAAGACTTCAGGGTGTGCCTTCTCGATTTCGTCCAGCAACAACACACAGTGCGGGTGCTTGTTAACGGATTCTGTTAATAAACCACCCTGGTCATAACCGACATACCCCGGGGGTGCGCCAATAAGGCGGGAGACTGTATGGCGCTCCATGTACTCGGACATGTCGAACCGAACCAGCTCGACCCCGAGCGCTTTGGCCAGCTGTTTGGTCACCTCTGTTTTACCAACGCCTGTCGGCCCGGCAAACAAGAAGGAACCTTCTGGCTTCTCGGGCGATTTCAGGCCAGCACGCGCCAGCTTGATTGCCATCGATAGAGATTCAATGGCCGGATCCTGCCCGAATACCACCATTTTGAGATCGCGTTCCAGATTGCGCAGCAGATCCTTGTCGCTGGTGGACACGTTCCTCGGAGGAATACGAGCAATCTTAGCAACCACATCCTCAATTTCCGGAACACCAACCGTTTTCAGACGTTTGCCCTCGGGCATAAGGCGTTGCCGAGCACCCGCCTCATCAATCACATCGATGGCTTTGTCTGGAAGGTGGCGATCCGTAATGTACCTATCTGCCAGTTCCGCAGCCACGCGCAGCGCTTGGTCTGTATATTTCAGATCATGGTGCTTTTCAAAGTTCGGCTTCAGCCCTTTGAGTATCTGATAGGTATCCTCAACACTGGGCTCGTTCACATCAATCTTCTGGAAGCGACGGGCCAGCGCACTGTCTTTCTCGAAAATGCCCCGGAATTCCTGATACGTCGTAGAACCGATGCAACGGATCTCGCCTGAACTCAACATTGGCTTGAGCAGGTTCGAGGCATCCATAACTCCACCGGAAGCGGAACCCGCACCGATAATGGTATGGATCTCATCAATAAACAGAATTGCGTGCTTTTCTTTTTTCAGATCAGCAAGCAGCCCCTTGAGACGTTTCTCGAAGTCACCACGGTATTTGGTTCCCGCAAGCAACGCACCGAGATCCAGCGAATACACCACTCCGTCGGAAATGATATCCGGTACCTCGCCATCGACTATGCGTTTAGCCAGCCCTTCTGCAATCGCGGTTTTACCGACACCGGCCTCACCAACCAACAAAGGGTTATTCTTGCGTCGGCGTACGAGAATCTGCACCACACGCTCAACCTCATGCTCACGACCAATCAGCGGGTCAATGCGCCCTTGGCGAGCCTGCTCATTCAGGTTGGTTGCGTAAGTTTCCAGCGGCTTGGACTGCCCGCCCTCTTCGGCTGCCTCATCGTGTGAGATATGCTCGCCGCCGTCTTGGTCTTCTGCGCCCTGAACTCGGGAGATCCCATGGGACACAAAGTTGACGACATCGATGCGTGCAACGCTCTGCTTCTTGAGCACGTACACAGCCTGGCTTTCCTGCTCACTAAAGATAGCTACGAGCACATTGGCACCGGTAACTTCTTTCTTCCCGGAAGATTGCACATGAAAAACGGCACGCTGCAACACCCTCTGAAAGCCAAGTGTTGGCTGGGTCTCGCGCTCACCATCGCTGCTCGCAATCAGTGGCGTTGTAGAATCCACAAACTTGACCAGTTCATCGTGAAGTTGTTTTAGGTCTGCACCACAGGCTTTGAGAACTCCCACTGCCGATTCATTTTCCAGCAGAGCAAGCAATAAATGCTCTACGGTCATGAATTCATGGCGCTTGTCACGGGCACTTTTAAAGGCCGTATTCAGCGTAATTTCAAGATCTTTGCTCAACATGGGCCACCCCAACGTGTATCAGTCCGCACATTCAATCTCGCAAAGGAGCGGATGTTCGCATTCCGAGGAATACTGGTTCACCTGTGCCGCCTTTGTCTCCGCGATGTCTCGGGTATACACCCCGCATACGGCTTTTCCCTGCGTATGGACGAGCAGCATCACCTGTGTCGCCTTTTCTTCATTCATTCCGAAGAATGTCGTCAGCACATCCACAACAAAATCCATGGGTGTGAAATCGTCGTTCAAAAGCATCACTTTGTACTTAGATGGACGCTTCAGCGCAGGCTTTTCGGGAGCAACACTGAGGTCGTCGTGACGCCCCGGCTGTTCATCCTCGCCCTGATTTAATACTAGTAGAGAATTTTCGATAGTCCGCATCATTCTTTACCGCTTATCGGTGCCTTTCATTAATGTGGTTGCCGGGCCCCGGGTTTTCAAGTCAGATTCCGATCCGAGGGTGAGTTAGTTATCAATACGAACATGATACCGCTTCCGGACTGCGTTCAACCACACATTACCTTAATAGAAGGTATTGACTCGACCCTAGGTTTGGCCGAAAGTTAACCTGGAGTGTTAAATAATGTAAATACATGAGTGATTCTTGTAACTGGTTGTCGGCAAAATGTAGATTCAGAGCCTGCCAGTGAAATGAACAACAACAAGTGACAGCAGAAAAACAAGGGAGTTCATCATGCCAAGGGGTAAGGTAAAGTGGTTCAACAATGCCAAAGGGTACGGCTTCATCATAGAGGAAGGCTGCACTGACGACCTGTTTGCCCACTTTTCGTCAGTCCATATGGACGGCTACAAGACGTTGAAAGCGGGTCAGCCGGTCAATTTCGACAAAAAACCCAGTGAAAAGGGGGTGCATGCCGTCAACATCGTGCCCGAGGAGCAGGCGGGCGGGCAGGCTGAAACCCAAGCCGGCGCTTCAGATACTTCGGAAAAAACGACCGAAACGACTGAAGCGGATCGCGGAGACTACCCTCCCCGCGCTGTAAACGCCTGAAGCACATACCAGACAGGCCGTACACAGACTGAACAATCCTGCCGGATAAAATCCGGCAGGATTCAGCCCGTGCATCCAGTTCGCAAGACATTCGATCTGTCTCGCGCTATCAAACGCCTATTTTTCGAAGTACCCTCACTCTGATTTTACTTCCCCGCTCGAGAACCGTCTCCATGGCTGAACTCATCCTTTTCAACAAGCCTTTTCAGGTGCTCAGCCAGTTTACGGATACGGATGCGCCCGCGACCGCAGGGCAGAAACCGCGCTCAACCCTAGCTGACTGGGTTCGTATCCCAGGCATCTACCCCGCTGGGCGACTGGATTACGATTCCGAAGGTCTTCTTCTGCTAACCAGCAACGGCTCCCTGCAGCATCGTATTGCATCCCCCGCCCTGAAAATGGCCAAAACATATTGGGTTCAAGTTGAAGGCGATGTGTCTGCAAGCGCAATAGAAGCTCTTTGTGCCGGCGTAACCCTTAAGGATGGCCGCACCCGGCCGGCAAAAGCCCGCCGGATGGAGGAGCCAAAACTCTGGCCCAGAGTGCCACCTGTGCGCCAACGCGATACGGTGCCCACCAGCTGGCTGGAACTGACCATAACCGAAGGCAGAAACAGACAGGTGCGGCGGATGACAGCTGCCGTCGGGTTTCCAACGTTGCGGTTGATCCGCTACCGTATCGGCGACTGGTCGCTGGATGGGCTTGAGCCTGGAAAATACCGGGAAATCTCGATCAATCTCCCAGCAGCCGCGCAACCCCGAAAGCAGCCGCCGCGCGCCCGATCCGCCAAGACGCCACGGACGATCCAAAGATCATGACTTGGACACCCCATGCCACGGTAGCCGTGGTAGTTGAAGATGAACGTGGCCGCTTCTTGATGGTTGAAGAGCGCAGCGGCGGGAGAATTGTATTTAACCAGCCCGCGGGGCATGTTGAAGAAGACGAAGCCATTCTGGACGCTGTAAAGCGCGAAGCCTTGGAAGAAACGGGATGGGTAATCGAGCCAGAACACTTTCTGGGGCTCTATACCTATAAGGCACCCACAAACGGCGTAACCTACTACCGTTTCTGCTTCATAGGCAGGGCTCGCCAGCAAGTAACCGACGAACTCGACACTGGAATCATCGCTGCGCACTGGCTAACGCTGGACGACATCCGAAAACTAGGCGATAAGCTCCGTAGCCCGCTGGTTATCAAAAGCATAGAAGATTACCGAAAAGGCCGGCGTTATCCGCTGGATGTGATCGCAGACCCGCAGACGTAACCCGCACAAAATGGTAGACTCCCGCGTTTTATACCGGTGCCCAGAGCTGTCATGACGAATTCATCATCCGAAGCCCCCATTCAGGAAAACACACGCGTAATCGTCGGCATGTCCGGCGGTGTCGATTCTTCGGTTGCTGCCTGGTTATTAAAGGATCAGGGGTATCAGGTCGAAGGCCTGTTCATGAAGAACTGGGACGAAGATGACGGTACCGAATACTGCACCGCCATGACCGACCTCGCAGATGCCCAAGCGGTTGCGGATGTTATCGGCATCAAGCTGCACACTGCCAGCTTCGCCGCCGAATACTGGGATCGCGTATTCGAACACTTTCTAGCGGAATATCAGGCTGGGCGCACGCCCAACCCAGACATCCTTTGCAACAAAGAAGTGAAGTTTCGGGCCTTTCTCGACTATGCCACCACACTGGGTGCAGATTATATTGCCACTGGACATTATACCCGCCAGCGCCCGCTTGCGGATGGGTCGGGCAAAGCACTTTTACTGAAAGGTCTAGACGGCAATAAGGATCAGAGCTACTTCCTGCATGCTGTATCGGGTGATCGCATCGCTCGCACCTTGTTCCCCGTCGGTGAGCTAGAGAAACCAGAGGTGCGCCGGATCGCCGAACAACAAGGCTTTGTCACCCACGACAAGAAAGACTCAACCGGTATCTGCTTTATTGGTGAGCGTAAATTCAGCGATTTCCTAAAACAGTATCTGCCGGCCCAGCCGGGTGATATAGAAACCCCGGAAGGCAAGAAGATCGGCCGTCACCAAGGATTGATGTATCACACCATCGGCCAGCGCCAGGGTTTGGGAATTGGCGGTTTAAGCGACTTTGGGGATGACCCTTGGTACGTGGCCGAAAAAGATTTGACCCGTAACGTGTTAACAGCCGTTCAAGGCAAGCATCACCCGCTGCTGTTTTCCCGGGGGCTGCTATCAGACGCGGTTGACTGGGTGACTGCAGAGGCACCGGCACAGTCTTTCCGCTGCAAAGCCAAAACCCGCTACCGGCAGCCGGATCAGGATTGCGAAGTAACAGTGATTCAAGGCGGTGTGAAAGTGGTTTTTGATGACGCCCAAAGAGCCGTAACACCGGGACAGTCTGTGGTTTTCTATGACGGCGAAATTTGCTTGGGAGGCGGCGTGATCACTGAAACCTGGCGTGACGACGAAGCCCTCCCCGATCGCCTTTCACAGACTGGCGCACAGGAGGCTCCCCAATGAGCCGGTCAATCCACGACCAGACCTTGGCGCTAGCGGGCGTATTCCAAGCCGCCAATCTTGTACAACAAATCGCCAACAACGGCAGCTGCAACGAATCCAGCATGGAGAGCTGTCTGCGCTCACTTTTCGCCACCGACCCGGCCAACACGCTGGACGTATACGGTGGTGAGCTGACCGATATACGTGAAGGGCTGATCACGCTCTCCACCGTGATGAGTCAACAAAGCAAGCAGCAGGACATAGAGGTGCTTCGCTACGTGCTGAACCTGATCCACCTCGAATCCAAGCTCAATCGGCACAACGACATGCTGGAGGTGATTGGCAGCCGTATCGAACAGGCCCGGCATACCGCCAGCCATTTTGGCTACATCCACACAAACCTTGTCAGCAACCTGGCCTCCATTTACACGGATACCATCAGCACCTTCCGTCTGCGCATCAAGGTAAGTGGCAACCCTTCACTGCTGCTGCGGGACGAGAATGCCGCCAAAGTGCGGGCGCTCCTGCTTGCAGGGATTCGCTCTGCGGTGCTTTGGAGGCAAACCGGCGGACGTCGTTGGCAATTGGTTTTGTCGCGCCGCAAGGTGATTCAGCATGCCCGAGAACTTGCGGAGCAAGCGAACCGCTCACTTGATAACTGACCTGCCATCGCTGATTCACCGCCGGTGCTGGTGTATTATGGTACATCCCCTTTTTCTGAACCGATTCTTTGACCATTTGTGAGGTTTTCGATGGAACTCAACGCACTGACCGCCATTTCTCCGGTGGATGGACGCTATGGCAGTAAAGTCAGCGTTTTCCGTGATGTTTTTAGTGAATATGGCTTGATCAGAAACCGCGTGACGGTCGAAATCCGATGGTTGCAGCAATTGGCGGCACACCCCGACGTTATCGAGGTGCCAACATTTAGCTCAGAGGCGAACGCGTTCCTTGATCAAATGATCAGCGGGTTCAGCCTGCAGGGTGCAGAGCGCATTAAGGAAATTGAGCGCACCACAAATCACGACGTGAAAGCCGTTGAGTACTTTATTAAAGAAAAAATCGCTGGCATGCCTGAGCTGCACGCGGTAACTGAGTTTGTTCACTTTGCCTGCACCTCTGAAGACATCAACAACCTCTCCCACGCCCTGATGCTTCGCGATGGCTTAGATAACGGCCTGATGCCTGCAATGACCCGTGTTGTCGACAAACTAAGCGAGCTTTCGCAGGCGCACGCCGAACAGCCAATGCTGTCCCGCACCCACGGCCAAACAGCCTCACCCACCACCGTTGGCAAAGAGTTCGCAAACGTGGTGTATCGGCTGCGCCGGCAAATCAAGCAAGTCCGTAATATTGAGATTCTAGGTAAGATCAACGGCGCCGTAGGCAACTACAACGCCCACATCTCTGCCTACCCGGCCATAGATTGGGCCGCCAATGCCAAAGCCTTTATTGAAAACCTAGGCCTCGACTTTAATCCGTACACCACGCAGATTGAGCCCCACGACTACATCGCGGAGCTTTACGATGCCGTTGCCCGTTTCAATACCATTCTGATCGACCTGGACCGGGACATCTGGGGTTATATTTCCCTAGGCTACTTTAAGCAAAGAACCATTGAAGGCGAAGTGGGTTCATCCACTATGCCCCATAAGGTTAACCCGATTGATTTTGAAAACTCCGAAGGCAATCTGGGCATTGCCAACGCATTGTTAGGCCACCTTTCCGCCAAGCTGCCCATTTCGCGCTGGCAGCGTGACCTGACCGACTCCACCGTGCTGCGCAACTTAGGCGTGGGTTTCGCCCACAGTTTGATCGCCTACGAGGCCACTCTCAGGGGTTTGAGCAAACTGGAAATTAACCCGGCTCGCCTAGATGAAGACCTCGACAAAGCTTGGGAGGTTCTTGCAGAGCCAATCCAAACTGTGATGCGCAGGTACAACATTGAGAAGCCCTATGAAAAGCTCAAGGCCCTGACCCGCGGTAAGGCCATGACGCCGGAAGTCATCAGAAGCTTTGTAGAAAGCCTTGAGATGCCGGATAGCGCGAAGGCCGAGCTGATGGCCCTTACACCGGGTAATTACATCGGTAATGCTATTGATCAAGCCCGCAACATTTGAACTGAGGAAGCACCACGATGGACATGCTTGGCGGACGTTCGCCTTCTGACTTTCTGAAGGACTACTGGCAAAAGAAGCCGCTGGTCATCCGCCAGGCATTTCCCGGCTTCCAGTGCCCTGTCGATGCTGACGAGCTAGCGGGCCTTGCCTGTGAAGAAGGCGTGGAATCTCGCATTGTCATCAAAAACGATGAAGGCAAACCTTGGCAGTTGCATAACGGCCCTTTCTCGGAAGAGCGCTTCAGCCAGCTCCCCGAGCAGGACTGGACCTTGCTGGTACAGGGGCTTGATCACTGGGTTCCCGAAGTGGCGGATTTGCTTGACCACTTCCGTTTTGTGCCCAACTGGCGTCTTGATGACATCATGGCGAGCTATGCGCCCAAGGGCGGCAGCGTTGGGCCTCATTACGACCAGTATGATGTGTTTCTGCTACAGGCCCAAGGCCACAGGCGCTGGACGTTCGGCGGCCGCTGTGATCAAAGCTCATCGCGGGTAGAAGGCACGCCACTGCGTATACTCAGCAGCTGGGAAGGCGAAGAAACCGTCACCCTTGAGCCCGGCGACATGCTGTACCTACCACCGGGCATTGGCCATCACGGCGTGGCAGAGGACGATTGCATCACCCTATCGGTAGGCTTTCGTGCACCAACTATCGACGACCTGCTAACCGGATTTACCGATTTCCTGTGCAACCAGTCGGATGCGGCCAATCATCTAAATGATCCAGACCTTCAGGTTCAGGATAATCCGGGCACGATTGCCCCCGCCGTTATTGACCGACTGCAAGCCGTCCTGACGGAAAAGCTCCAAGACAAACGCCAGCTGGCTCTGTGGTTTGGTCAGTACACCACAGCACCGAAAAGCATGGATGTTATGGTGCCTGCGGATGAGCCTACGTCGGATGAAAGCTTCGCCGAATCCATCCGGGCTGGCGAGCAGTTGCGCTGGAACGAGGGTTCGCGTTTCGCTTATCATGAAGATGGCGACGAAACTGCCCTGTTTGCAGACGGCGAACAATTTCTGCTTAAGGGAGATGCGCGCCCGCTGGCACCCTTACTGTGTGCGGGAGCGCGCATTGACATGAATGCACTGGCTCAGTTTGCTGGAGACCCGGCCCTGCTCGGCCTGCTGGCAAATCTTTATAACCAAGGCTCTATATATTTCGAGTGATGCCATGACCGTTCGGATTCAAAAATACAGCTGGCAGCTTGCCCCGGAGCACATCCGGGACATACGCCAGAAAGTATTTGTTGAAGAACAGAAGGTTCCGCCCGAGCTGGAATGGGACGCCACAGACGAAATCGCCGATCATTTTCTCGCGATTTTGCCTGACAACACGCCTGCGGGCGTGGCCCGGCTGTTCTCCACCTTGGGCGAAACTGGCCATATCGGGCGCATGGCCATCCTGCCGGAGTTCCGTGGCCAAGGCATCGGTGAGGCCATGTTACGGCACCTCATCACAGAATCCGCCGGGCAATATCAAGAACTGCAGCTCTCTGCCCAGCAACACGCCATTGCCTTCTATCAACGCGCCGGGTTCCATGTGTGCTCAGAACCCTACGATGACGCGGGCATCCCACATCTAGACATGCGCTGCCTTGCCCCAACGCTGCTTGAAGCCCAAGCCGGTTCTAAGCGGCTTCGCCCTATGCTACTGGGCGAAGACACTCAATCTTGGCGCTTTGAAAACGAAAGCAGCATGCTTGATCTCATGGATTCTATGGTGGGCCAGGCGGGTCAGAGGCTATGGCTTTATGACCGGGTACTGGATCACGATCTTTACGATCGACACAGATTCAGAGAATTGGTATCCGGCCTTGCACGGCGTCACAGGCTTAGCGAGATTCGCCTGCTGATCCATGATGACCAATCGCTTATAAAACGCCGCCATCACCTGGTGGAGCTGATGCGGAGGCTGCCGAGCCGTATTCAGCTGAGGCTGATCGACAGCGACTACCCCCATGAAAATCAGCCTTTTATGCTCGTAGATCGGCAAGGCGTGGTGTTCCGCCACGACTTCAACCGGCCTTCAGGGTTTGCAGGGTTTGCCGACAGTGGCCGAGTAAAGCTACTGGCGGAAAACTTCCAGCGCATGTGGGACGCCGGGCGCAGCTCGCTTGAATTGCGCCAACTACCGCTCTAACTAATGCGCAAAAGGCGCATCCACAGACTCGAAGCGCGCTCCAAAGGGTGCAAATTCCTCATCAACCTCTTCCGCAACGTCTGAAATCAACCTGCGAAGCCATTGATGGTCAGAGTTGTGCTGCAATAGCGGGCTCCAAGCCATTTTCAGTTCGAAAGGCGGAATCTCGAAGGGTGGAATTTTCACCACCAGGTTAGCGTTATCTTTTTGCAGCCAGGCCGCCCGCGACGGCAGGGTGGCGATAAGATCGTGCTGCTCCGCCAGCAGCATGGCCGACTGGTAATGCCGGGTAAACACGGAGATCTGTCGTTTGCTCCCCATTCGAGACAAAGCCTCATCAACCCAACCAAGCCGCTGGACGTCCTTCGGGTTTACCCCGACACCCACACCAAAGCCGGTTTTACTGACCCAGATATGGCTGGCGCCCAGGTACGAGTCCAAAGTAAACGGCTCTTTTAATATTGGATTGCGGGCATTCATCAAGCAGGCAAAGTATTCAATCCAGAGCGTTTTCTGATGAAACGACTGGGGGATTTTGTCGAAGCGGTTAATTGCCATATCTAGGCGCCCCTGATCCACGTCCAGAAAGCTCACGTCGCTCGGAGTCAGTACATCCAATGTTACGTGCGGAGCCTCTTGGCGGATCCGCCGCAAAACCCTCGGCATCAGGCAAGATTCTGCGTAGTCACTGGCCATAATGCGAAACACCCGCTGACTTTCCAGCGCCGCAAACGGTGTTTTTTCCTGCACCGCCTGCTCAATATCTGAAAGAATGCTCCGCACCAGCGGCTGCAGCTCACGGGCACGCTCCGTAGCCGTCATCCCTTCACTGGTTCGTACCAATAACGGGTCAGCGAACAGGTCACGCAACCGGCGCAGGCTGTTACTCATGGCTGGCTGAGTAATACCGAGATGGTTTGCGGACTTAGTTACATTGCGTTCCCTCAGTAAAACATCAAGATAAACAAGAAGATTGAGATCAATGCGGGAAATATCCATCGGCAGCTCCAGAACACGATAAAATCATTCGCTGGGCACAACTCGCGCGCACCATTCATCAGCTTAATATACAGGATAAAAATAATTCACCAAATCAATAGTTGAAACGAACCTTCCTATTTGATTTCAGAATCACCGCCGTATTTCTGCTAACCTTTCTGATACTTGCCGGACAAACCCGGTATATCAAGTCAAAATTTTGCACCAGGCATGACTTGCCCAAGAGCCGGAGTCATTACACAAAAATGAATACCATTACTATCGTCTTTGCTTTGGTGGCCATCGTTGTGATTTCGATCGCCGTTATTGTTATCAGCCAAATGCGCGAAAAAGCCCGGATTGAACGTGGCCGCAAAATCACGGCATTGGAGGATAGCTACAAGCGGTGTAACCTCCTGCTTTCTGAGCTTCCTGGGCAGTATTTGACAGGCGACCTGAAGCTGTTACTGCTCAGGCGCATGGAGGATGTGTGCAACGACTTGACCGGGCTTAAATCTGACCTACCTGTTGAGCAGTGGCGTGAGTCTGCGTTGCAACTAAAGACTCAGATTCGTGAAAACCGAGATGAGATGCGGCCGGTCAAAATCGATTCAGCGGAAAAATCCACTTACGTTAAAGAATTGCTTCAAAATCTATTCAAGCTCATTGAAGCCATGCACAAAAGTGGACGCATCGATGGGGCAACCGCCAAAAAGAACCTAAAGTATGTTCTGTTTTTAGTGCATAAAACTCACGCAGACTTCCACGTGTTCCAGGCTCGCGACCTTATCCGCCAAAACGAGATACGCAAGGCGATTCACGCCTACCATATGGCCAGCACAGAAATGGGCAAATCCAAGGACAATCCGCTTGCCATGAAAGCGGTCAAGAGCTTCCGCACCCGAATAAAGGAACTAGAAGCCCTGAATGCAGATGGAGAGAACACCGGCGCTGCCGAATCCGAATCACAACTCGACAAACAGTGGGACAACTTTCTTCACGATGATGAGTGGAAGAAAAAAGCCGACTACGACGACTGAAGATACGAGACGGGCTGTAATTCTGCCCGTGAACAGGGACTGTGATATCCGTGACAAAAGGCTTCAAACACCGGCTTTCTTACCGACTCACCCGCGATACGGTGCTGATCGCTATGGTGTTGGGGCTTATTCTTAACGCTGTACAGATAACTCTGGACTACTTCGGCGCCCAACAGTCCATGGACGAGGACATTCAGGCGCTGATTGAAATCAGCCATAACCCTGCCTCCCAGATTGCCTACAACATTGATGTGCGCTTGGCAGAAGAGCTGCTTGACGGTCTTCTTCGGCACCCGGCTACTATTGACGCGAGAATTGTCGATACCGAAAACGGCACCATGGCGGCCGCCAGCAAAAGCAGCCCTGTCTCACCCTATCGCTGGATCAGTGATGAACTGTTTGGCGCTAGCCGGGTTTTCAGCCGGGAGCTGCGCGTTTCACAGCTCAACAACCTTCCCTTAGGCGAGCTGGTGGTGACCGTTGACACTTATCACTACGGTCTGCAGTTTCTGGAGCGCGCGAGTTATACGCTGGTCAGCGGGCTGCTGAAAAGCCTCATTCTTGCCGCTTCGCTGCTTGGTATTTTCTATCTAATTCTCACACGGCCCATGCTCAGCGTTATCGACGCACTGAGTCAGGTCAAGGCCAGCTCACCAGAGAAGATCCGTTTGCCCGTTCCTCCAGGCCATCAGCGGGATGAAATAGGCAAAATGGTGGAGATTATCAATCAGCACTTGGAAACCATAGATTCCACCCTTGACCAACTCCGCACGGCAAAAAATGCCATGAAAAACTATTCCGACGAACTGGAGCAGGAGGTCGAAAACCGTACCCGGGAAATATCCGACAAGAACCACGCGCTGCTACAGGGCAACCGAGCGCTGGTAAAGGCTAAAGAAGATGCCATGCGTAGGGCCAGAGCCAGGGCCACCTTTCTGGCTAGCATGAGCCACGAAATACGCACCCCACTGAACGGTGTGCTGGGGATGCTAGGGCTTGCGGTGGAGGGTGAGCAAGACTCTACCAAGCAGCATCGCCTGCAAATTGCCTTATCGGCTGGGGAAAGCCTGCTCGGCATACTTAATGACATTCTGGATATTTCCAAGGTTGAGGCCGGAAAACTCAATCTGGAGAACATACCCTTCGACATGCACGGCCTGATTGAGGAGTGTGCAACACTGCACACTCAGCAGGCCCGCGCCAAAGGCGTTGAGCTGATTGCGGAGACGGACCCAGGGTTCCCGGATCAATTCCTGGGCGACCCAACTCGTATCCGCCAAATTCTGAATAATTTGCTTAGCAATGCCATTAAATTTACCGATTCCGGTAACGTGCGTATCACCGCCCACTATTCCGAAAACACGCTAACCATCGATGTAACCGACACTGGCATCGGTATGAGCAAAGAAGGCCTGCGCCGGATATTTTCGCCCTTCTCTCAGGCCGACACACAAACCACACGTCTGTATGGTGGCACAGGGCTAGGGCTAACACTCTGCCGCCAGCTGATTGAGCGCATGCATGGGCAAATTAAGGTCGACTCCAAAGAGCAGCAAGGCACGCAGTTTACCGTCACCCTGCCGCTACCTGTCTACAGCAACCTGGGTACCGACACCCCTGAACAGCTTACCGAACCTACCGATTTGCCCGAAAGCAGCTCCCAACCACAGCGTTCACTGCGGATACTTCTGGTTGAAGACAACGAGGTAAACCAGATGGTCGCCGGCATGCTATTGAAAAAAATGGGGCATCACGCAGATACGGCAGAAAACGGCCAACTGGCGATCGAGGCTCTGGAACAAAACCATTACGATCTGATACTCATGGACTGCCAGATGCCGGTAATGGATGGCTACGAGACCACTCGTAAAATTCGCAAAAACCCAAAGTGGCAAGACTTACCAATAATAGCCGTTACCGCAAACGTAATGCAGGGGGATCGGGACGACTGCTTTGCCAGTGGCATGAACGACTACATCACCAAGCCTTACAACCGCAAGCAACTGAGCGCAGCAATTACCCGTTGGACGGCGCGCCCTACAAAAGCTTTTTAATATCGGCCTTGATGTCTTCAGGCTTGGTCGTTGGCGGGTAACGACCCACTACCTTGCCATCACGGTTGACCAGAAACTTGGTGAAATTCCATTTTACTTTCTCCGACCCCAGAAGCCCTTTCGCCTCGCCCTTCAGGAACTGGAATAGAGGGTGGGCATTGTCGCCGTTAACATCCACCTTTGAGAACATGGGGAAATCCACACCGTAATTCAGGCTGCAGAACTGGCTGATGGCATCATCATCAGCTGGATCCTGGTTCATAAACTGGTTGCAGGGAAACCCAAGAACTTCCAATCCCTGACCTCCTAGCTCTTTATGCAAAGACTGCAGACCCTCAAACTGAGGCGTGAAACCGCATTTGCTGGCCGTGTTCACAATCAGCAGCACCTGGCCTTTATAGTCGGCCATCTGTTTTTCATTACCTTTGATATCTCGAGCAGCGAAGTCATAAACCGAAGAGTTGGCCACGGGTGTCTCCTTGACAAAACTATGAACGCCTGTAAAAAGAGGCGGATTTGAAGTCGCGCACATGTTTATTGCACACAATGTAATCGGAGGGTATACAGCGCAACACCCTCACGCAATTGTTTTATAGGGTATGAATTGACAGAATATAGAGCTAACCCGTCATAATTGATCACAATTACCCTGTTGCCGTTGCCCCCGCCTCCGCTAGAATAGTGGTTTACCTGAACAGCAGGTACCTGTCTTACGTTTATTGACTGAGGAAGCCCGGGTCTTATGCAGAACTACTACAAATCCGCCAAGCTGGATAACGTGTGTTATGAAATACGTGGCGTAGTGATGCGCGAGGCGAGGCGCCTGGAAGAAGAAGGCAATCGTGTGCTGAAGCTCAACATCGGCAACCCTGCTGCTTTCGAGCTGGATGTTCCTGAAGAGATCCAGCAAGACGTGATCTACAACATGCAGCAGGCTCAGGGCTATGTAGAATCGAAAGGCCTGTTTTCTGCTCGCAAGGCGGTGATGCACTATTGCCAGCAACGAGGCATCGATAAGGTCGATATTGACAATATTTTCTTGGGCAATGGCGTTAGCGAACTGATCGTGATGTCTATGCAGGCCATGCTCAATACCGGCGATGAAGTGCTTATTCCTGCACCCGACTACCCACTCTGGACCGCCGCTGTCACCCTCTCAAGCGGTAAACCCGTGCATTATCACTGTGATGAGGAGCAGAATTGGTTCCCGGATATTGACGACATCCGTAAAAAGATTACTAACCGTACCCGGGCGATCGTATTGATCAACCCCAACAATCCCACAGGTGCAGTTTACAGCCAGGAGCTGCTTGAGCAGGTTATTGAGCTGGCGCGCAAGCACAACCTGATTGTGCTTTCCGACGAAATTTACGACAAGATTCTTTATGACGGCACACAACATGTCTCCACCGCATCACTCGCGGACGACGTGCTCTTCTTCACCTATAACGGTCTTTCGAAGAACTATCGCGCCGCAGGTTACCGCTCCGGCTGGATGATTATCAGCGGCGCCAAACACTTGGCCAAAGATTTGATTGAGGGCATCGACATGCTCTCCAACATGCGCCTTTGTGCAAACGTTCCGGCACAGCTAGCCATACAGACGGCACTGGGCGGCTACCAGTCCATCAATGACTTGGTTGCCCCTGGCGGGCGGCTATACGAGCAGCGCGAAACCGCCTGGCGAATGCTGAATGACATTCCCGGCGTAAGTTGCGTGAAGCCCCAGGGAGCGCTGTATCTATTCCCCAAGCTGGATCCAAAAAAATTCCCGATCGTAAATGACGAAAAACTGGTGTTGGATTTACTGCTTCAGGAAAAAATTCTGCTGGTTCAGGGCTCTGCATTCAACGTGGCTGACAAGCAGCACCTCCGGGTTGTGTTTCTGCCGCGCAAAGACACACTAGAAGATGCCATGGGCAGGCTGGGTAACTTCCTGACAAATTATCGGCAGTAATCGCGTCAGCAACAAACGCATCGGCAATAAAAGCACAGGCAAAAAGGAATCCGTCCCATGGCTGACATCCACGTTGAAGAGTTCTACAAAGACGCAGCCATAGCCTTGGCGCAACTTTATAGCGCCTTCCCAAGGCGGGTAAACCTGTTTGTAGAGGATATTGCAGGCCCCGATGAAACGGATGAATTCGGCTTGCATAGCAAACGCCACATGGCATGTTTTGGCGCGCTGCTCTGGCTGGCAGAGGAAGGCTTTTTACGTTATGTGGACACAATCAGGCAGGAGGCTCTTGATCAGGCGATTCTCACCCAGGAAGCGTTCACGCGCCTGAGCTCGCCAGCACCAGATGCGCTCGTTGAGAAACTCATGGGGCCGCAAGATCCTGCAAGAACATCCTTACCACCCTCGTTGCAGGAAGATCTCTCCAGCCACATACACCTAGTGCGCACTGCGCTGAAAAGTCGTCATTCTGTGCGCATTGGTTACGCTGTTAGGGCTACTCTTTTTGCGGACAAACCGTCAGCGCGTTAGCTGCTGTCAGATTTTGAGCTTGAACCCGATGGCTCGAAAGCTGTCCTGCAGAGATTTGCTCGTGCCTTTTAGCTGTACTTTCAGGCTAGAACATTCTCGCCGCACTGGGTAATCCCGACGCAAGCGATCAAAAGCCGCACCGCGCTCGTCCGCAGGCGCTCTCATAGCGTGGCGTAGGCGCGCATCATCCTGTCGAGGGTCGTAGCAGGACCGCAAAGCTATTTGGATGGCAGCCTGCTCATCGGCTGCACTGGTAAACGATACTTTGCTCAGAGCGGGCTCCGGCAGGAACTGCCCTGCTTGCTTGCGTGTTGGCAGGCCCATGAACCGGCTCATGGCCCGGTAAATCATCTCCGTTCCCTGAACCTTGCCCTCAAGGCTATAGCCCCCGATATGCGGGGTAGCCAGCCATACTCTATCCACTAGCTCGGGGCTTATCTGCGGCTCTTGCTCCCAGACATCAAGAGCGACCAATGGCGCATCAGCCTGATCCAGCCGCTTGAGCAGCGCTGCCCCATCAATCACCTCGCCTCGACCGGCGTTAATCACCAGCTGCTTAGCGGTTAACCCAGCGAGCTCTCGCTCGCTGATTATGTGATAGGTGGGATATGCAGAATCACGAGTTAGAGGGGTGTGGAATGAGACCACGTCACACGTAAGCGCCTCATTCAAATCAACAAACGTACCGGCAGCTTTCGGTTCACGCTCAGCCCGGGGCGGGTCACAAAGTTTTACGCTGAAACCAAGACGGCCGAGTTTTTCGGCCAGCTCGCGGCCCACATTTCCGACGCCGACGATACCGACACTAAGCCGCGACCAATCACCCAGCGCGCAGCGCTCGGCATACAAGGACAAAACCGACAGCACATATTCAGCAACGCTATTGGCATTGCAGCCTGGCGCTGCTGAAAAATGGATGCCGTTTTCTTTAAGCCAACCCAAATCAATGTGGTCGGTGCCAATGGTTGCCGTTCCGACAAACCGCACACGGCTGCCTTCGAGCAGAGTGCGGTTTACCCGTGTGACCGACCGAACTAACAGCACGTCGGCCTCACGGACATCTTCCGCACTCATGGTACGACCAGACACGCGCCGGATCTCCCCGATGTCGCCAAAAAAAGCGTCCAACAGCGGGATGTTTTCATCTGCAACGATCAACATGTTAGCTGCCAGCCTTTATCAGTTCCTACGTGGGCGCGAGTTACGACCACCCGGTCCACGGCCTCCCTGCCCTTGAGGCGGGCGCCGGCCGCGCTTACGGGTAATCGGTGGGTTATCCATTTCAGCCATCAGTACTTCGTCCGGCACGGCGGTTTTGAGTTTCTGGTTGATATAGGACTCAATAGCAGGAAGGCCAAACGAGTCATCCTCCCCAGCAAAACTAACAGATACGCCGGTTTCGCCCGCCCGACCCGTACGACCGATGCGGTGAACATAATCTTCGGCGTTATCAGGCAGGTTGTAATTGAATACGTGGGTGACGCCATTCACATGGATACCCCGCCCTGCCACATCGGTGGCCACCAGAACCTGAATGCTGCCTTCTTTGAACTGTTCTAGGGTTTTCAGGCGCTTGTTCTGGGCAATTTCACCAGACATTAGGGCTACCTTTACCCCCTGATTGCGCAGATCCTCTTCCAGGTCACGGCACTGGTCACGACGATTGGCAAACACCAGCGCCTTTTTTACCTCTGGTCGCTTCAGGTAGTTCACCAGTACTGGAAGTTTCTCGTCGTCGCCCACCAGATAAACACTTTGTTCCACCCGCTCAGCCGTTTTCTGCTCTGGCTCAATTTCCACAAACTCAGCGTTGCTGGTCCACATGGAGGCCAAGTTGAGCACGTCCTGATTGAACGTGGCACTGAACAGCAGTGTTTGGCGATCATCCTTTGGGCTACATTTGCGGATAATGCGCTTCACGTCTGGGATAAAGCCCATGTCTAGCATGCGATCTGCCTCATCCAAAATGAGGATATCGAGCTGATCTAGGAACACATCCTGGGAACCCAGAAAGTCAATCAGGCGACCAGGCGTGGCGACCAAAATATCAACAACACCGTTATGTAGCTGTTCACGCTGCTTGTCATAGTGCATACCGCCAACCACGGTAACCACATTATGGCCTGTATGCTGGCACAGTTCCTCGGCATCCTTGGCAATCTGCATGGCGAGTTCACGGGTGGGTGCCAGCGCCAAAACGCGGGGCTCCGACGCAAAACGGTCGCCTTCAGGTATGGGGGTTTCCAGCAGGCTTTGGATAGCAGTAATAAGAAACGCCGCCGTTTTACCGGTTCCGGTTTGGGCCTGGCCAATCAGATCTTCACACGCCAGTGTCCAAGGCAGAGTTTCAGCCTGTATGGGTGTGCAGTATTCGAAACCAATGGCAGCAATAGCGTCCAGCAGGCGCTTATCCAGATTCAATTCGCTGAATCTCAGATCGCCGGTATGCTTTGGGTCAAATGTCATGGAGTCTCAGTTTGCCTCATAATGTTCTTTTCAGAATATAACGGAACCACGCGCCCAACGTCATCGCGCCAGGCTTTACTGAAAGTATCGCCGGTTCCATAAAACGATTTCAGCGTATCAAAAAAGGATTGTGCCCGCTTCGGCAGGCTTCTGGCCAGGTAGTCCTCTGCCTGTTCCAGTACTTTGCAACGGAATCCACCGTCGTCCGACGCGCCCTCTCCAGACAGGTTGTCCACGCTGATATGAAAACGTGAGCTAGCGGCCACGGAGAACAGCCACTCTATAGCCTGCGGCTTTACTTCAACCTGCTCAAACGCTCGCTGCTGCTCGAGCGTGCGCCCATCCGGGCAGTACCAGTAACCATAATCGTGAAGTGTGCGCCTGTGCTCACCCGCTACGCACCAATGGCTTATTTCGTGCAAAGCACTGGCATAATAGCCGTGGGCGAAAACAATATGTGCAGGGTCATTGGCACTGCCTGCTGGCAGGTATTCAGGTTCTTCGCCGCCTCTGACCAGCACTGTCCGGAAAGCTTTCCGGAACAGGCCATTAAACAGCATAATAAGATCGTTTGGACTGTGATTCATTGGGACGCTATTGTGCGACTTTAACGCGCTCAATGCCAGAGGGAACTTTTGTAGCGCTTTTGTGTCCACTGGCTGGCTGAACATTACTGAATCACGAGCTCACCCGGCATGGCCGGCGATCTCCTTTGTCTTAAATCAACCGGGAAATTGCGCACTTCATGACAGCTCTATCCACCGCTTATGGCAGCACTCGTCGCCTCACCGCACCATCCATTTTGTTGCTCGTATTTGCACTGCTACTTACAGCAGCGAACGCAGCTTGGGCATTTGGTGGCAACACCTCGCTTTTCGGGGGCCAAGGCAACCAGTTTCTCCAAGTGGATGAAGCCCTTCCGTTTAGCCATTCCACGGAAGAAAATGCCGTTGTGCTGTCTTGGGATATAACGCCCGGACACTACCTTTATCGCGACCGCATCAGCATCAGAGCGCTGGATGAGGGCTCCACTGCTGGCGCCTTGGAGTATTCCAGTTCTGGCACCGAAACTGAGGACGAGTACTTTGGCAAAACCACGGTTTTCTTTGATCCTGTAGAAGCGACCGTCCCGGTAACTCTACCTGCCAATATGCGTGAAGCCCGCTTCGAAGTAACTTATCAAGGCTGTGCCGAGGCTGGGTTATGCTATCCACCGCAGACCCGTGAAGTACTGTTTTACCAAAGTCAGGATTCCGGCGCGGGGCAGGCACTTGGTAGCCAGAGCGACACTTCTCAAACCGGAGCGACGTCACGGGTCGACACCGATTCAGCAACCGGGCTTGCGGGTTTACTCTCGGAGCAATCAACCCTGGTTATCGCTGGTGTCTTTTTCTTGCTTGGCCTGGGGCTGACGTTCACGCCTTGCGTGCTACCTATGGTTCCAATCATCTCTTCACTGGTTTCAGGGCAGAACACCCGCTCAACCCAGCACGCGTTGCTGCTTTCCGGCAGTTACGTACTGGGCATGGCTCTTACCTACGCCGCGGCCGGTGTTCTTACAGGGCTGCTGGGCGCAAGCTTCAACCTGCAGGCACAGCTTCAGTCACCTTGGGTACTCGGCGTGTTTGCCCTGATGTTCGTCGTCTTTGCGCTGTCTATGTTTGATGTGTTTGAGATCCAGCTCCCACGCTTCATTCTCGAGCCCTTGAATGACGCCAGCCAACGCCTCACCGGTGGCCGGGTGATCAGCATTTTTGGCATTGGCGCTCTCTCAGCTCTAATCGTATCTCCCTGCGTTTCTGCCCCACTTGCCGGTAGCCTGCTGTACATATCCACCACACAAGATGCTGTGATCGGCGGCATTGCCTTGCTAGCACTAGGGCTGGGCATGGGTGTTCCGCTTATTCTGGTAGCCGTTGGCGGTCGCAAGCTGCTGCCAACCACAGGGCACTGGATGACCACTGTTAAACACTTTTATGGCGTGATGCTGATTGCGGTCGCCATCTGGCTCATTGAGCGCTTGGTTCCCGGATGGATCGGCTTGACCCTCTGGGGCATCTTGATCGCTGTAACCGGCGTACAGCTGGGGGCCTTCGACGCAGCCAAAGCCGGCTGGGAACGCACCAGAAAAGGGCTGGGGCTGATCTTTTTTACTTATGGCCTAGCACTGCTGGCCGGAGCAATGGCTGGCGCCAATGACCCGCTCGCGCCCTTAGATCCGTTCGTCGCCAAAGCAGCGCCTGCAGGAGCGTCAGGCAACTCAGCCGGCTATAACGGCAGCCACGCAGACTTCATTCGAGTAGAGGCACCATCGGACATCAAGACCCTGCTGCTGCAGGCGCAACAACAGGGGCGCCCGGTTGTGCTGGATTTCTACGCAGACTGGTGTATTTCCTGCAAAGTCATGGAGCGTAATGTGTTTAGTGATGCAGAGGTGATTCGCTCGCTCGAACCCTTCACGCTGCTACAAATTGACCTCACAGACAACACCAACGTTCAACAAGCCATGCTAGACGAACTGGGCCTGTTCGGGCCGCCAGCCATTCTGTTCTACAACAGAAATGGTAAAGAGATCTCGCAGCAGCGGGTTCTAGGCGAAATGAACAAGAACCAGTTTTTGAATCACATCAAAGGGCTATCTTCTGCCATCTGACCGCCCCCCACATCATTGACACCCTGCAACCCCGGGAGTCAATCGCCACGGCGTATAAGATAAATAAAACGATCATCCTGCTCGGTGCGGCTGACCAACTCATGCCCCAGAAACTGACAAAACCTAGGTATGTCACGGGTTGTTGAGGGGTCTGTTGCGACAACCCGCAAAACCTTACCCGGTGCCACATCGTTGATGCGGTTATGTAGCATCATCACGGGTTCCGGGCAAAAAAGGCCACAGGTGTCCAGCTCAGCATCACACTCAGCAGCTGTCATACATTTTCTCCTTTGGTTTGATCTGATTTTTCAGAAATACGTGCTAAATTACTGTTTATACCCTTAAAAAATGTCTGGAGATTTTTATGATCCGGGTTCTAATTGAACGCCACATAGCCGAATCCCTTGAAACTGCCTATGAGGAGCGCTCCCGCAAAGTACTGCAACGCGCCGTCGCAGCGCCGGGATTCATTTCTGGAGAAACACTGGTTGCCAGTAACGACCCCAATCACCGGATTACGCTTGCAAACTGGCGCTCCGAAGCCGATTGGAACCGCTGGTACCTGTCCGACGACCGTCGCGAACTAATGGCAGAACTTATTCCCATGATGGACATGAATGAAACCATAACCGTGCTTAAACAGAGTGGTGTTTGACCTAAATACATTTAGCCTGTGACGACTCGCATAATTTTAAAGTGTTTAACAGTATAGATTGTGTACGTTCGCTACACTCCGGGCTCTAATAGTTTCGGAAATTACTGATGTCACATTTTTCGCGCCTGCTTTTTCTTCTGGCCTGCTGTGCGGTTCCCGCATTGGCCCTCGCACAGGCAACACTGCCGGTGTCGGGGTGCCCGGTGCTGGATGCCAGCGATCCCCAGGCGCGCAACTCACTGATGTACTATGTGTGCTATCACCAAACATCGCCAGGCGACCCGGCTCATAGCGCAACCCAGCCGGATGAACTGCCGAAAAGCCTAGAATGGACACCCTCCCGCGGGCACGACTTGGTTTTCAGCCAAACAAGCTCAGTTTACTGGGTACGGTTGAATGTCCAAAATAACGCCAATGAGCGCCAGCTGTGGTATCTCAATCTGAACTACCCTCTACTGGATGAGGTTACGTTTTGGCAGGGCAACGATCCTAATGACACTCTTGTAACCGGTGATCGGCAACCCTTTAACACAAGGGCCTTAGACTACAGATACTTCCTTCTGCCGATCCTACTCAACAGCGGCGAAACTCGCTCTATTACCATGCGCGTACACAGTAGTGGCGCTGTGAACATCCCATTGATTCTGCAAACTCCCGCTGAGCTAGTTACTGAAAGCAATCACTTGGCACTCACCCACGGCCTGTTCTATGGCGCAATTCTGGTGCTCGCCATTTTCAATCTCCTTCTGTTTTTCAGCTCCGGAACCATCTATTACCTGCACAACGCCTTTTACATGGGTGCCATGGGGCTTTTTCTGTTTGCCATGGGTGGTTTTGCTAATCAGTATTTCTGGCCTGATAGCCCGGAATTCGCGAACACTTCCATTCCACTGACCCTCATATTGTGTGCTTTGGCCATGACCTTGTTCGGGCGGTCGTTCCTTGAAATAAAACAGCGCACTCGTGCAGACAAAACACTGAAAGCCATTATCTGGATATGCGCTGGCTTTACTGGGCTGACCTTACTACTCCCATACAGCCAGGCCATCCTTTTCAATACTGCGCTCGCGCTAATCATCATATTCATCCTTTCCATCATCGCCATAAGCCGGTGGCATCAAGGCTACCAGCCGGCAAAATGGTACGTTCTTGCGTGGGCGATCATGGCCGTTGGGGCAGTAATTTACGCCTCAGCGGCCTTCGGCTACCTGCCAGACTTCTTAGCTCGGGAGTCGCTGATGCAGGTGGCTATCGGCGGCCAGGTCATTCTGCTGAACTACGCCATGGTTCAGCGCTGGCGACTTCTGAACGACAAGCTACTCGAGGTAGAGCAGGAAGCCCGAACTGACTTGGAATTCCGGGTGCACGAACGCACCGCTCAGCTGCGCTCTACTATGCGGGAACTAGAAAACGCCAATCAAAAGCTCGCGACTCTTAGTCTTAACGATCCCCTTACCGGCCTTTATAACCGGCGTCACATGGATAATATTCTGCCCGAGCTGTGTGCTGAGGCACGCAGAACCGGCCAACCGCTATCACTGGGCTTGCTCGATGCCGATCACTTTAAAGCCGTCAATGACACCTGGGGCCACGGCTTTGGCGACACCTGCCTGCAACTCATTGCAGATATTTTGTCCCGGCATGTAAAACGCCCACGGGATATTACGATCCGGTATGGCGGTGAAGAGTTTGCGCTACTGCTACCGGGCACCGACATTGAAGGTGCGAAAAAAGTATGCAAGGCCCTGCTGGAAGACCTTCACGACACCGTTGTTGAGGCTCCAAACGGCGCAACTGTGCAACTTACGATGAGCGCGGGCATTGCTTCGCTGCGACCAGGCGAGGATCAGCAAGAATTTTTTGAGCGAGCAGACAGAGCGCTGTATGAAGCGAAGGCCCGGGGGCGCAACCAAACCGCTACCGCTGAGGGTTAAAGTAGTTATTTTTGAATCAATGTTGCATTTTTTGTTCTTAATCAAGTTTGCCAAGCTCAACTTGATCAACTACGGGCTATCATAGGGCATCTGCTGCAAAGCGTGTCGGAAGAGCGCTATGCTGCTGATTCGGGCACAGTTGATGGATGTCAGGAGTTGATCCACGTCATTGCAAACAGCTAATGCTTTCCCCATACTTGCGCCCGCATAATTCCCCACATTGAACCCATTGGTAAGGCTATGAGCACACAAAATCCGAACCTGACATACAACTATAAGGTGGTGAGGCAGTTCGCCATCATGACAGTGGTATGGGGTGTTGTTGGTATGGCACTGGGCGTGTTGATTGCAGCACAACTGGTCTGGCCCTCTCTCAACTTCGACCTCCCCTTCACCCACTTTGGTCGCCTAAGACCTCTGCATACCAACGCCGTCATTTTCGGTTTTGGTGGTAGCGCCCTGCTTGGCACGTCGTATTACGTGGTTCAGCGCACTTGCCAAACACGCCTGATTTCGGACAAGTTGGCGTCCTTCACCTTCTGGGGCTGGACCGCTGTCATTGTTGCAGCAGCCATTACACTGCCAATGGGCCTCACCAGCACCAAAGAATATGCGGAGCTAGAGTGGCCCATCGATATCCTGATCGCAGTGGTCTGGGTTACTTACGGTTTTGTGTTCTTCGGCACTATTACCAAGCGAAGCACGCCACATATATATGTTGCCAACTGGTTCTATGGCGGGTTTATCCTCACCATCGGTGTGCTGCATATTTTCAACAACCTGGCGTTGCCGGTCAGTGCCTTTAAGTCGTACTCGGCCTATGCCGGTGTAACCGACGCCATGATGCAATGGTGGTATGGCCATAACGCGGTAGGCTTCTTCCTCACCGCAGGCTTCCTGGGCATGATGTACTACTTTGTTCCCAAGCAGGCCGAACGTCCGATTTACTCCTATCGTCTGTCGATCGTTCACTTCTGGGCACTGATTGCGACCTACGTATGGGCCGGTGGGCACCACCTGCACTATTCGGCGCTGCCCGACTGGGCCCAGACTGCCAGCATGGTTATGTCCCTGATTCTGCTTGCACCGTCTTGGGGCGGCATGATCAACGGCATGATGACCCTGTCAGGTGCTTGGCACAAACTGCGTACTGACCCCATCCTGCGCTTCTTGGTGGTTTCCTTGTCGTTTTACGGCATGTCCACTTTTGAAGGCCCAATGATGTCGATCAAGACTGTAAACGCACTGTCCCACAACACGGACTGGACGATCGGCCACGTACACTCAGGTGCACTCGGCTGGGTTGCAATGATCAGCTTCGGCGCTATTTATCACATGGTTCCGAAACTCTGGGGCTTGAAAGAAATGTACAGCGTAAGCCTGATCAACGTGCACTTCTGGCTGGCAACAATCGGCACCGTGCTTTATATCGTAGCTATGTGGGTAAACGGCATCATGCAGGGCTTGATGTGGCGTGCAGTCAACGACGACGGCACCCTCACCTACAGCTTTGTAGAATCTCTTGAAGCATCCTACCCAGGCTACTTTGTGCGCTTCCTCGGCGGCGTCATCTTCCTGACCGGTATGCTGATCATGGCCTACAACGTATACATGACCGTGCGTCAGAAAGAAGCGGTTGCCCAGAACAATGCGGCAGTTCAAGCGGCGTAACGGAGAGAGAGCAAATGAGACACGATATTGTCGAAAAAAATATTGGCCTGATGATGGTTCTTATCATCCTGACCATAAGTGGTGGCTTTCTTGCGGAAGTGGTACCGCTGTTCTTCCTGAAGAGCGTCAACGAACCCATCGAGGGCCTTGAGCCTCTGCCAGCACTGGAACTGGAAGGCCGTGACATCTACATCCGTGAAGGCTGTCACGTCTGCCACACCCAACAGATCCGTCCGTTCCGCGCAGAAACCGAGCGCTACGGCCACTATTCCGTTGCGGGCGAGTTTGTCTACGATCGCCCCTTCCTTTGGGGCTCCAAGCGCACGGGTCCAGACCTCGCCCGTGTCGGTGGTCGTTACTCAGATGCCTGGCAACGCCAGCACCTGTTCAACCCGCGCAGCGTGGTTCCTGAATCCAACATGCCTGCTTTCCCTTGGCTGTTCGAAGACGTGGTAAATCATAAAGGCACTGCAGCCAAGCTGTCCGCCATGCAGACGCTGGGCGTGCCTTACACGGACGAGCAGATCGCTGGTGCAGCGGGTGAACTGGAAGGCAAGTTTGAAATCGAAGCCCTGCTCGCATATCTGCAGCAGCTGGGCACCGTGCTTTCAGACAAACGGTGATTTGATGGATATTAACGACTTACGCGGCGTCCAGACTCTTATCTTGATAGTGGTATTCATCGGCATCATCTGGTGGGCGTTTAGCGCCCACCGAAAACAGGCGAACGACGAAGCAGCCCACCTGCCGTTCGATGATGACGAGGTTGATAAGCGTACTCTTGAACAGGAAAAAACGGAGAAAAAACAATGACTACGTTCTGGAGCATCTGGATCAGTGTGATCATGCTCGGTACGGTCTTCGGTTGCTGGTGGCTATTGTTCGCCACTCGTAAGAGTCAGACAACCGATGCAGAAACCGAACGCACCACGGGCCACTCCTTCGATGGCATCGAAGAGTATGATAACCCGCTGCCCAAGTGGTGGTTTTACCTGTACGCAGCAACCTGCATTTTCGCCCTTGGCTACCTGGCTCTGTACCCTGGTCTGGGCAACTACAAAGGCCTGCTGAACTGGACATCCACCAATCAGTGGGAAGCAGAAGTTGCAGCTGCTGATGAAAAGTACGGCGAAATCTATGCCCTGTACGGCGGGACTCCGGTACCCGAACTGGCAAAGAACGAAGACGCACTGAAGATTGGTCAGCGCCTGTTTGCCAACAACTGCTCCGTGTGCCATGGCTCTGCCGCACGCGGTCAGGTTGGCTTTCCCAACCTGACCGACGATGATTGGCTGTGGGGCGGTACACCGGACGCTATCTTGGAAACTCTGCACAATGGTCGCATAGGCAACATGCCTGCCAAAGGCGTTATGCCTAGCATGACCAACGTACAGGTCGACCAAGTGGTAAACTATGTGCTGAGCTTCAGCGGTCGTGAGAAAGACGCAGACGCGGCCGAAGCCGGTGAAGCTGTGTTTGCTCAGGCTTGCGTAGCTTGCCACGGCGCAGACGGTAAGGGCATGCAAGCGATGGGCTCACCGAACCTGACCGATAACGTTTGGCTCTATGGCTCTACCTATAAATGGATCAAGGAGACTGTTGTTCACGGTCGCCAGAACGAGATGCCAGCCCAGGGCGGCCGGCTTTCAGAGGATCAGATCCAGATTCTAGGCGCGTACGTTTACAGCCTCTCCAACTGACATTCCAGCCGGGCCGCTTGGCCCGGCATGGTCTGCTCAAGCCGCAAGGCCCCTCTCGCGCTTTATTGCTACACCTGGAGGTATCCATGAGTAACCAAATTCCTGTCACACAGGTCGACCCCTCCAAGGAACCTTCGGGCGAAAATAAAACGGAAACGATTGAGCTTTACGCTAGCCGGAAGAAAATTTACGCCAAAGAAGTAACCGGTCTGTTCCAGCGTATCCGTACAGTCAGCCTTTTGCTTCTTATGGGCATGTACTTTCTGTTTGTCTGGCTGACACTAGACGGCGCTCCGTTAATCCATTTTGATCTGCCGGCCCGGGAGTTTAACCTCTACGGAGCTACCTTCTACCCCAAAGACTTCTTCCTGCTCTCGGGCATGTTGATTATCTGTGCCTTTGGTCTGTTCTTCATTACCACCCTGTTTGGTCGAGTGTGGTGTGGCTATACCTGCCCTCAAACCGTATGGACGTTCATCTTTATGTGGGTGGAAGAGCGCATTGAAGGTAACCGCAACAAGCGGATGAAACTGGACAAAGCACCGAATTCCACCGAAAAAATGCTAAAGAAATCAGCAAAACATATAATCTGGCTTATTATTTCGCTGCTGACCGGGTTAACGTTTATTGGATACTTCTATCCTATTCGGGAACTGGTTACCGACATTTTCACCTTCCAAGCTAACGGCTGGGCGTATTTCTGGGTTGCGTTTTTTACCGTAGCAACCTATCTTAACGCGGGTTGGATGCGTGAGCAGGTATGCCTGTATATGTGCCCGTATGCGCGTTTCCAGTCTGTGATGTTTGATCCTAATACCCGCATCGTCTCCTATGACCCTAACCGTGGCGAGCCGCGCGGTGGTCGCAAGAAGGATGTAAAGCCTGAGGAAGTGGGTTTGGGCGACTGCATAGACTGCGGTCAATGCGTTCAGGTATGCCCTACCGGCATCGATATTCGCGATGGCCTGCAGTACGAGTGCATTGGTTGCGCACTTTGTATTGATGCCTGTGATGAGATCATGGACAAAATGGACTACCCTCGCGGACTGATCCGTTACACCACCGAGAACGAACTGGAAGGCAAGCCGTCGAAGTTATTGCGACCACGCACGTTTGGGTACGGCGCAGTGTTAACAGCCATGGTATCCGCTATCATTTTTGTGGTGGCGACCCGTGTACCCGCCCAACTGGATGTTCTTCGAGATCGGGGTACGCTGTACAGCTTCAACGGTGAGGGACGAATCGAAAACTCGTATACCTTGAAGCTCGTTAATATGACAGAGGTGCCACAGACTTTTACATTAGCTGTTAAAGGCATGGAAGGCATTCGTATTCTGACCCAGACTCAGATAACGGTAGACAGCGGTGAGAACCGAGCACTGCCTACCGTCGTAGATGTACCACCTGAGTCCATTCCGCAATCAAACAATGAAATCATCTTCCATGCACAGTCTGAAACGGACGCTTCACTGAAGCTGGAGACCGAAAGCCGATTTGTCGGCCCCACGCAGTGATCCTTTTTGGGACCACCGTTGGCAACCTGCACACAGATGAGACTGCGTATTATGAATGAAGAAGTTCCCGTAGCACCCTGGTATCGCCAGCCTTGGTTCTGGTTTCTGACCATAGCCCCACTGGCCGCGATTATTTTTAGTACGTTTATGCTCGTTGTTGCCGCGAACATGGATGACACGATGGTTTCGGATGATTATTCGAAGGAAGGCCGGGCAATCAACCAAGAGATAGCCCGTGACTTGAAGGCCACGGAGTTGGGCGTGAACGCTGATTTGGCGTTTGAAAACCGAGCCATCCTGCTGACGGTTAGCACTGAGCAAGGCCCCGCGGATTTCCCTTACCTAGTACTCAATCTGTTCCACCCAACGTTGGCCCAGAACGACCGTACCATTCAGTTCCGGAGCGATGGCAACGGCCATTACACTGGAACCATGCTGGACGACATAGATGGGCGCTGGTATTACGAGCTCCGCGGACCAGATAACCTCTGGAGGCTCAAGGGAGAGGCTCAGTTACCTACAGATAGTAAGCTTCACATGCGCTCAAAAGGCTCCGCGCAAGGGTGAAACCCCAGGATTGCTTCCATTGCGGCGAACCGGCTACCGGGGAGCCGCCAATTACATTTCAGATCGACGGGCAAGCCCGGTTTTTCTGCTGCGAAGGCTGCAAGGCTGTGTGCAACATCATACACACAGAAGGCCTTGCGGGTTTTTATCAACTGCGTACCGAAGCGGCTATCACACCCCGAAAACTAACCGGCGCCGAACTCGATCGGCTCCGGGAATTGGATCATCCTCTGGTTCAGCAAGCCTTTGTTTCTCCCGTTAAAGGCGGCCAGGAAGCTCAGCTTCTGATTGGCGGCATTACCTGCGCAGCTTGCATCTGGTTGCTCGAAAACCACTTGAAGAAGCAACCGGGCGTACTCTCCTTCTCAGTGAATCACACCACCCAACGGGCAAGGCTCGTCTGGGCGCAGGATAAAGCCAGCCTTAGCAGCCTGCTGATTGCTGTTCATGAGATAGGCTACACCGCCCGCCCTTATCAATCCGATGCTGTAGAAGATCAGCTAAAATCCGAAAACCGATCCATGTTGATTCGCTTGGCCGTTGCGGGTATCGGCACCTTCCAGAGCATGATGTTGGCTTTTCCCCTTTACCTCGAACTGATCAGTGGTCTCACCCCCGAGTTTGTGGCGTTTTTCCGTTGGTTCAGCCTGCTGGTAGCCACGCCGGTAGTGCTATATAGCGCAGGGCCGTTTTTCCGTAACGCTCTGCGTGATATCAAAACCCGCCACCTCACCATGGACGTACCGGTTGCCATTGCGATTGGCCTTGCCTATCTGGCCAGTGCTTGGGTAACTGTTATGGGCGGTGAAGAAGTGTATTTTGAATCCGTGTGTATGTTTACCTTTTTCCTGCTGCTGGGGCGCTACATAGAAGTTCAAGCCAGGTACCGCGCAGGCCTCACCGGAAATGCGTTGGCCGGCTTCCACCCTACGGTGGCTACACGGGTAACCGAGGAACACACGGAGGTTATACCGGCTCATCAGGTGAAGCTGGGTGACGTGGTTAGAATCCGGCCGGGGGAAACCTTGCCCGTTGACGGTATTATCCTCCGTGGCCAATCGACCCTTAACGAAGCCGCACTTACCGGTGAGTATCTACCGGAAACCCGGGTACCCGGGGATATCGTTCATGCCGGAAGCATCAATGGAGAAAATCCGCTAGACGTTCAGGTGGAGAAGTCCGGCGCTCAGACACGCCTTTCGGGCATTCTGCGGATACTGGATCGCGTTCAATCAGAAAAACCGCCCGTGGCCCGCATGGCAGACCGTATTGCGGGCAAGTTTGTTGGGCGGGTGCTCATACTTGCCCCCATCGTCTGGATCGGATGGTGGTTGGCAGGGGCAGATAACGCGTTTGATATTACGCTTTCGGTGCTTGTGGTGACCTGCCCTTGTGCACTGTCTCTGGCCACGCCCACCGCAATCACCTCCGCCACGGTCAAGCTCCGGCGCTTGGGTTTCTTGCCAACCCGGGGTCACGCCCTAGAGTCGATGAATGCCATAGATACGGTGGTTTTCGATAAAACAGGTACGCTGACCCGCGGCGAACTAAGCCTAATTGATACTCGCATTGTCGGCAGTGAAGATAAAGACACCTACCTAAGACTAGCCGCAGGCCTAGAACAGCATTCGGAACACCCGATTGCCCGGGTCTTCCATGATTGGCCAGCGGCCGCTATTGATCATGTAAGCAACCATTTGGGCGGTGGGCTTTCGGGAAGTTTCGCTGATCAGTCTTTTTTCATAGGCCACAGAGACTTCGTTGCGCAACATACACACGCACCGGTGCCAGAGTCTGAATCACACTCGGGTATGGAGATCTGGCTAGCTTCAGAAAACGAATGGCTGGCCAGCTTCCGGCTCGATGACCAACCTAGAGACGACGCCGCACAGGCAGTCAAAGCCTTGCAGGATGCCGGCATCCGCACACTCCTTTTGAGTGGCGACCGATCTGGCCATGTGCGTCAGATTGCCGACATGCTCGGTATTGATGAAGCGATCGGCCAGGCCTCACCGGAACAAAAGCTAGATGTTCTGAAGAGACTGAAATCGGAAGGTCACCAGGTAATGATGGTGGGGGATGGCCTTAACGACCTCCCCTCCATGGCTGGAGCTGGCATCTCAGTTGCCATGGGCACTGCGGCAGATCTTACCCAGCTAAAGGCAGACGCAGTATTGCTTAATGGCCAGCTCATGCAATTGGTAGAGGCGATCGATACCAGCCGCTGCACAAAAAGAGTCATTCGCCAGAATATGACCTGGGCACTTGTTTATAATGTCTGCGCCCTTCCTCTCGCCGCCGCCGGCCTGGTTCCCCCTTGGCTTGCAGCCATCGGCATGTCGATTAGTTCGTTAATTGTGGTGCTGAACGCGTTGCGCCTCGGCAAGCAAACCCGCCCGAAAAACCGTGGCCACGTACCGAAATTTGGCGCACCCGTTGCGTCCTGATACCGTAAACATCTGGCTTTCACTATGAGGTTTATTCCATGGAAATCGTAATGCTCCTGGTACCTATCATGTTGGTTCTGGTAACCATGGGTATCTTGTTGTTTTCGTGGGCGGTTAAAAATGGCCAGTACGACGATCTGGAAGGTCCGGCACACCGGATTCTGTACGATGATGACAACGACCTCATTCCTGAAGAAGCCCGCATAGTCACATCAGAACCAGCGGATACCCAAGCTAATAAACAGGACGATTCAGAAGACACACCGGGCCGGTCATGACTCCGGAACTGTATCTGAGCTACCCAAGCGCATTTCTCATAGGTTTGCTTGGCAGCACTCACTGCATTGCCATGTGCGGCGGAATCAGCGCCTCTCTCTCCATGGCGCTGCCCGTTGGCAAGGGGTTTCGTACACGGCAGTCAATGCTACTGCTAGCCTACAACTTCGGGCGAATCGCAAGCTACGCACTGATCGCTGCACTGATTGCACTCCTAAGCACGACGGCCGCAGATCAATGGGCGCAGCTTGGCCTGGTGCTACGCTCTATCGCGGGTTTGTTGCTGATTTTCATGGGATTATCCATGGGGCAATGGTGGCAGGGCATCCGTTATGTGGAGCGCATTGGTGCGCCCCTTTGGAGGCGCCTGTCGCCCCTTGCGGGCCGACTGCTGCCGATTAATCACGCTGGCCAAGCTCTCGCGCTCGGCGCACTCTGGGGCTGGCTGCCATGTGGATTGGTGTATAGCACGTTAGGCTGGGCGGCTTTGCAGCCGACAGTGGGTTCGGCCGCACTCACCATGGTGTTTTTCGGGCTAGGCACCCTACCCTCTATGCTCGCAGCCGGTTATGCCGCAAACTGGATCAGCGGGTTAAAAAGTAATCGAACGTTCCGGAAGTTCACTGGCGCCCTGCTCATTTTATTTGGGCTCTGGACCTTGCCCTTGCCGCTTATGGCGCTGATTGGTCACTGAACCAGCGCTGATTCATGCCTGGCTTCTCCGCAAGGCGCTCTCAACTATCTATATATTCAGAACATCCAAGCGGCCAAAGTTCTGCTCTGGCTCGTCCGTTGGCGTTGTTGTCTGAACCGCCTGGCGCTTACCACCTAGGCGCTTGCCCTCGCGGAAATCATAGAGGTTTGTATCCGCAAGATGCGATGGCTCCACATTACACAAAGCCTTGAACATCGACTCAAGTCGGCCAGGGTGCTGCTTATCCCAGTGCTCGAACATCTCCTTAATAACCTGACGTTGCAGGTTTTCCTGAGAGCCGCAGAGATTGCAAGGAATGATCGGGAACTGCCTAAGCTCTGCGTACCTGGCAATATCTTTCTCGCGGCTATAGGCCAGCGGTCGAATAACCGTATTGCGACCGTCATCGCTATGCAGCACAGGCGGCATGGTTTTAAGTTTGCCGCCGTAAAACATATTCAGGAACAGGGTTTCCAAAAGATCATCGCGATGGTGCCCCAGTGCAATTTTGGTCACACCATGCTCTTCAGCAAAGTTGTAAAGAATACCGCGACGCAGCCGCGAGCATAAACCACAGGTGGTTTTACCCTCCGGCACCTTGTCTTTGACGATACTGTAGGTGTCTCTCTCGATAATGTGGTATTCGATGCCCATGGACGCCAAATAACCCGGCAGGATGTCCTCCGGGAAGCCAGGCTGCTTCTGATCCAGATTGACAGCAATCAGCTCAAACGACACAGGAGCGCTTTTCTGCAAGTTAAGCAGAATGTCCAGCATCGCATACGAGTCCTTGCCTCCGGACAGGCAACACATTACCTTGTCGCCGGCTTCGATCATCGAAAAATCGGCGATGGCCTTGCCGACATCCCGGCGCAGACGCTTCTGTAGCTTATTTTGCTCTATTTTCTGAGACCGTTCGTACTCTGTACTTGAGGCCATTTCTGAGCTGTTAATCATCGCTTCGGGCATATCAACTGTGTTCATTCGGAGAGTGGTCATGAGATTATACGCATCCCACCAATTCAGGGACAGGACGTCGACATGGATATGTTGAACTCAGAAAAAAAGGTTATTGGTAAACGAGAACAGAACCGCTTACGCAACCGCGAGGCGATACTTGCCGCCGCACGCATCTGTTTTCAGGAACAAGGGTACGAAAACACCACTATTCGCGACCTCATCCACAAAACGGATCTGGCATCTGGTACGTTCTACAACTACTTCCGAAGCAAACAGGATATTTTTGCTGCGCTGCTCACCGATTTTCTGAGTGGGCTCAATGAACACCTGATCCGCTCTCGGCGCTCTGCTGAAACAGCAGAAGATTTTATTCACCGTTCCTATCTGGCTCTATACAGTGCAACCGCTCGAGACCCACTGGTTTATGAACTTGCCCATCGCAATGACCGCGCTCTAAAAGTGCTGTTTGGTTCGGGCATCCTCGGGCTCATCATGATGTCTCTCGAAGACGATGTCAGGGCTGCCATTGAGCAGAAAATTCTGCCAGAAGTCGATCAGGAGTATCTTTGTGCAGCCTTTTTCGGTGTTGCCTATGAAACCAGCGTGATGGTTGCAAGGCACGTGCACCAGCACCCGGAACAGGCTGAGGACGAGATCAAGAGAGCTACGGATTTTTCGACGGCACTATTCACCGGTGGGTTGCGCAAGTTGACTGCTCTTCCCTGAAGGCTGCCACTGACCTACCATTGGTACCATGAAAAACACGCCAATCTCCGCAGATCGCTCAAGACCAACGCACGCAAAAGCGCCTGATTCGATGCTGGAGCAGCAAGTCCAGCACCTACTGGTGGCCGTTGAGCATGAGCTTCGCAGCTCGTCCCTTGGTATAGACGAGCTGAGCCTGATAAAGAAGCTTCAAAAGCCACCCTGGAAGCTCATTGGTGAGCTGGAGTTTCACGACACTCAAAAGCTTTATCCCGTTCACTTTCTGCTCTTTCACGTGCTTTACCGGCTGAGGGATACTTTGGCAGAGGCCGGGGAAAAGCTAACGATCTCGCCCATGCGAATCGGCATTGAACGCCAGGACACAATCGGTGGAAATGGCATGCCCGGCACGGTGGATAGCCTGCGCAGCTTCTATCTGGATTTATCCCAATACGAGTTACCAGAAGATTCGATTAATCAGATGATGGATAACTTCTGGGCGGGTTACAAAGGCATGGCGCCTAGTAGGCCGGAGACCCTGCAGGCGGCAAAGGTGCTAGGATTCGATTCGGTACCCGATAGCTTTCTCACGGTGAAGCAAGCGTTTCGTCGCGCCGTGATGCAGGCCCATCCCGACCGGGGTGGTGAGACGGAAGCAATTCAGTCCCTCAATGAAGCGTTTACCGTTCTTAAGGCGCATTTCAGTCAGATGATGGAGCAGACATGACAGCACGAAAACTCTGGATCTCAACAGCCCTATTACCACTCTTGTTGGTCAGCCTTGCCACAAGAGCCGACTTGGTTGTGCTTCAGTATCATCACATCAGCGACGCCACGCCGCCTTCTACCAGTACGTCTGTATCCTTGTTCCAGGCCCAGCTCGATGTGATCTCGGAACTGGGTATCGAGGTTGTTGATCTGCATAATGCGACGGCGAACCTCATTTCCGACAAGCCGTCTACGAACCAAAGCATTGCCCTCACCTTCGACGATGCCTACGAATCGGTTTACAGCACCGCAGCAGATATCCTTCAAGAACGTGCTCTGCCCTATACCATTTTTGTAGACACCAAAGCCGTAGGCAACCATGGTTATATGACGTGGGAGCAGTTGCAGGAGCTAGCTGAGCGCGACGGTGTGAACATGGCCAACCACAGTGCCGGCCATGGCCACATGGCAAGAAAGCCGGGGGAAGCAAAAGCAAACTGGAAACAACGAATAGCCCAAAGCTTGGATGCGGCTCAGGCTAAGCTGCGAGATAAACTTGGAACCGACTTACCCCTGTTTGCTTACCCCTATGGCGAGTTCGACGAAGCACTCGAGGCAGAGGTGGCCGAGCGGGGCTGGTTTGGATTCGGGCAGCAATCGGGGGCTATTGGCGCGCTTTCGGGGAAAACACGTTTGCCCCGATTCCCTATGGCCAATGCCTATGGGCAACTTAACGGCCTCAAAGATAAGTTGGCCAGCAAGGCGTTTCCCATTGATGCCAATTCATTGCCCGACGGAATCATGGATTCGAACCCACCTACACTTACCTTGCCGCTCGCGGAAGAAATAGACCCCGCTAGGCTGACCTGCTTTGCTTCTGGCATGGGGCGTATTGATTTTGAAGTGTCAGGTGACGAGGTTTCGATTAAAGCCCCAAAGCCGTTCAACAGCCGTCGATTCCGCTATAACTGCACTCATCCGACAGAAGAAGGCAGTTTTTACTGGCTGTCGCAGCCGTGGTTGGATTTGAGCAAACCCGAAGACTGAACCGCCTACTGGACCTCGATCAGAACCAACCCGAATTCGCCGATGCTGACATGAGGTATCTTGCGGGGGCCGCGACGGGTTTCGATAACCGTCTGGCCTGCAAGATCTTTCCCACGAGTAAAGAGTAGCATCCAGCGCTCCTCCTTAGCGGTTGAGACCGGAATCCGGGCTTCTAGGTAGCCACGGCGATGCCAGTTCTCAGCCTCAAATTCTGAGACCAAATCCGTCACTAAACGCACCGGGATGAGTTCGCTGTTGAGAAATACAACAGAAGGGACAAACACGCCGTTGTTGGCGTAGGACCGCAAGCGTAGAACCCGCTCCTCGCGCCATCCTCCGGGGGGTAAAGCAATCAGTTGATAGGGGCTTTCTCCCGTAAGAAACCGGTGCACTGGCGAGCTTTCAGTCAGGTGAATGCCAAACTCACGACCTTCCTGCCAGCGCTCATGATTTTTGGTCTCGAGCGCCTGACAACAGCTGTCAGCAAAACGCTCCAAGTAATTACCGGCACTTTCTTCAATCCCCAGAATGGCAAACGCATCTGGATCATGCCCGGCCACAGGCTCGGATGTCGCAGGTACATCACTGGTGTGATACACAGTTGCCGATGTTATCCCAACGGGTGGCGCAACAAACCCTTTTTCCTCGTCCGTTCGGGCATCAGGCTGGTAGGCAGTGGTTCTGACGTTACCTTCGGCATCCCGCCAGGTAAAATAGGGCTGGGCATCGCCTTCACGCACATATCCCTTACGTCGGAGCGCTTCCGCATCTGGGTAGTTCGCGATCGTAAATTCATCAGCGGCCGGTCTTCCCTGGGGTTCTTTCTCAGCTATGGGTGAGTAGCGTACCCGACCCTGTTCATCCACCCAGGTAAAATAGCCTTCTCTTTCTGATACCGTTGAACCACCTACCTGACACCCCGCCAGCACCGCACCAAAAGCGGCACATGCAAAAACTGTCAGAACTTTGTGTACGGTCACTAAAATGCCCTTTTGAGCGCGACGCAAAATACGATCAGAATTTCTTCCGGAAACTGAGACCGGCCATAACCACCCGCAGAGAGGTTTTAACGTTTAGCCCGGCGTAGGGGTTGTAGATAATATTGGTAATGTTATCGCAATTAATGTTGCAGCTGGTATTTGCCGGAATGGTTTCAATAGAATGCAAGTAGCTGAGATTCATATCAATTTCAGTGTTTTTATCCCACTTATACCCCATGCCAACGCTGTATAGGTTAGCACCACCAAAGGGCGCCATAACCGAGCGCTGATCATCCGGTATAACCGAATCCCGGATCTCAACACCGGCTCGCAGATCAAGCCGCGATGAGGCATGAAACTCCATTCCGAAGGCCCAGTTCCACTGGCTCTTAAAGCCTAGGGGCAACTTGAGGGTGTTCGGGGTGGCGTTGTCTGGAGACAAAATGCGCGCTGCGTTGAGGAATTCCAGATTCCGGTCAAAGCGAAACAGGAAGGCGTCCCACTGCTTGTAGTCAGTCCAGCCCACGTCGGCGTTCAGTGTCAGCTTAGGGTGCACATCCACACTAATGCCCGTTTGGAAATGCTGGGGATAAACCAGATCCATACTAACGTTGCCCGCTTCTCGGGGGGCACCCGAGGGCAGGCTGAGGATAGCCGAGGTAATAGCACCGAGAACCGACCCGTTAACGCTCTGCCAAAATCCGGACCAATCGTCGGTATATTCAATCTCAAAGGTGCCTTTCATGTTCATTTCAGCTTCGGAGGTATAGCTTGCACCCCAGCTGAACCAGTCCATCGGCTCCCACATAACCCCGAGTGTGTAGGTGGGCGACAGGGTTTCCTGAACATTAATACTCAACGCACCAATGTCGTCCCACGGCCCTACGTTACCACCACACAAAGCCAGCCAGGGCTGCAATGGCTCATCGCCGCTTTCGCAATTGAACGCGTCCTGAAGAATTTCTGCTACACCCAACAAAAGGTTAGGCGCCCGCATGTACTGATCTGCAGCAATGCCCATGTGGGAAAGATGGATCCCGGCGCCTACAGACCACTCATCATTGATCTTGTACCCCACCGTTGGTGCAAGGTAGGTGGTGCGCTGCAACGCGGTCGCTTGAGGTTGATAACGGCCAGGGTCATTTTTGTCGCGATAGAAGCCTGCCGCCAGCGGCAAATAGAAGGCATTAGCGAAGGTCAGTTTAGAGCCAGGCGGATTGATACTAAAACCTGCAGACGGCGCTAACGCCGGCCCAGGAGGCATGCGAAGGATCCCAAGACCGGGCACATAAAGCGCAACGTTGTTGGTGTGGCTGTGAGTATTGGCAATCGGATCCCGCTGCTTGCCTGTGTCCGGATCGATTTCCAGCCCATCAATTCCGAAAATCTCGTATCCATCCGGGGCCGTGAAGTTGGCGTCGATATCCAGATAGATGCTCAGCAGGTTCACTTCCAGCTGACGGCCCTCCAATTTGGTCAGGCCCGCAGGGTTGTAGTGAATGGCCATGATCCCGGGGGGATCAGCTGTCACGGCGTTACCCAAAGCCAATGCTTTTGGGTGAATGGTCAGGTTCTGCGCGAGCTGAGCCTGGGCTCCACACGAGAGTGTCGTGGCGACCATTGCTGCGAGAAGCTGCCGCTTGTGGTGGCTGTGTCCCATCACTCTTTGAGGCCGGAGAAGTTAAGGGGCAGGGAAACTCCGAGAGAGAAATCCGGGGCGTCCTCAGTCAGGCCAATACCAAGGCTGGTATTCACAATCGTGGTGTCGCTGACCCGGGTTCCCAACGACACACTCAAGAACCCGCTCATCTGATCCTGAGCCATTGCTTGGTCGCCATTGGAGAATGTGAGGATAGTTTCGTCGCTATAACTTAACTGCGCGGAAATACTCAAGGAGATATCGTAGGACAGTGAATAGGCAAAGCCTGCAGAGCCAGAAATACCAAAGCCGGGCTCGACCTCGTTCAACAGACGAGCACCGCGAACCTGCTGAAGGTCCTCCGCAGGTATGTTGTACGTGGCGCTCACGGAGCCAAAGACTACGACCGGGTCAAGCACCTTTGAAAGGCTTGCGCCACCGCCAAGGGAGTAATAACCACTGCCGGTAGAAAGTTGCTCGTTTATATCAATTTCGTAAGGACTGACGCCGGTCTTGGAGGTAAATGTACCGAACACAGTTGTCGACATTTTCCCAGGTACATAGGCAAATGGCTGCCACCGGCCAGTCACGGAAATATCACCAAAACCGGAGGCGTTCAGCTCGTCTTGAGTGTCATACTTTACGACGAGAGGAATCCGCGCGCCCACCGTGAGGTTGTCCAACAAGCCAAAATCGTAAGAAAACGAATTGGTAAAGTTGTGAGTTGCCGAAGGTACTACGTCCAGATTACGAACCGAGCCGTTTGTGATCGCAAGATCTAGGCGTTGATCGGCCGTGTAGGAGTAATCAAACGAATAATTGAGGGAGTGAGAACCTTTTTTCTGCAAAGAGTAATTCTTCTCAGCAGCTTGGAACACCTCCTCAAGCTGGCGTGAAGAGTCTTTATCGCCCTCCTGTTTTGCGAGCGCATCCCTCGCCTGATCTACATTGTCTTCCTGCGCCAGGGCCGTGCCCGAAAGCAAGCCCGTCGCGGAAACAAGGATAAGACCTCGCACAAACCAACGATTCATCCTAACTCCCTTAATTTTTATTGGTAATAGTCTTGCGCCGGACACTCCGCCCGGCAAATGTTAATTACGGCGGTAGTGCAATTGCTTTCGGGTATTCTCAACACTGCCGTCTGGGTTGTTCTTCTGACGTTCAAGCAAATTCTGAATGCGCCGGGCTGTGGATTCATGGAACGCTGGCATCTGCTGAAGCGCCAGCAAGGTCATAGTCTGGTCGTCTACAAAACGCAGATCCTCTTCCTTAAGCTCGAGGTTATCCAGAGGCTTATCACTGCCGGGGAAGACAATGAACAACACGTTGTCACGCCACTTTTCTTCGAATTGTGCGAGTGTGAAAGACAAATTTCCAACCGCTGGATCGGCCATATAAACACGGCCATCTCGGATGGCCCTGAGCACGACAAAATGTTTGAAGCCCGCATGTTGGATAGGAACGATAGCCGGATGATCTAGATCTTTAAGGTCGTCGATGGTCGCGCGAAAACCGCCCGACGGATAACCCAATGCGGTAACAAGGCGCTTCATATCGAGCATGGAAAAGGCTCGGCGCGAAACAATGCGGTCACTTTCGCCGTAGTGCAGCAAGCCTTCCATTACCTGACGCTCTGAGAGAGTTCGCCCCAAATAGAAATTCAGTATGGTTGTGAGTGCTGCACTGCCGCAGCTGTAGTCGTATGCCTGACGGACAATGTTGCGGAAATTCTGCTCGACCAGCGGTTCAATGCGGAAACTGGTACGCAGTTTCACCGGGCTGGCATCGACTTTTTGTTCGATAACAACGGAGCCCTTTTCATAGGGCTCGACCACGGTAGCTTCCTGCACCAAGGCAAATGTAAGAATGGATCCAGCGAGCACCAGCAGCATGTCAGTTTAACTTCCTGTTTTTATTATCCGTGACATTTATCGGATTACATATTGTTACGCTAAGATACCGAAATAGCTGAGGGCTTAAAGATAACTGTGCCTCAAATCTGGCGCTGCAGCAGAGTATGGTGAAGGGGCACCACCTCGATGCCGATAATGTTCAGCGCGCAGCTGGCAGCAATAGCAGCCGGAACATTCGGGGTAGAATAAGGCCTGAACTCAGCCTCCAGAGCGATATCCTGCTTGCAGAAAATGGCCAAATCCGGTGCACTTGCCCAAATCTGGCTCAAGATTACCGTTCGTCACTGCCGGGCGGCCGTTAATGAGTACGTGTTTTACACAGCCAGGCACCCGGTTAACCATTCTTTCAAGACCGAAATTTTCCATGTCGGCCCACTCGACGCTCTCAAGGTTCTGGTTAAGCCCCTTCGGGTCCAAAACGGTGATATCCGCCCGGTCGCCTTCCCGGATATGCCCCGCGTCTATATTGAACCAATCTGCCTGCTCACCTGTGAGGCGGTGTACCGCCCTTTCGAGGGACATCACTGGCTTACCCTCATCGTGACTTTCAAGAACCAGCTTAAGAAACCGCAAGGGCAAATTGTAGAAGGCCATATTGCGAATGTGGGCCCCTGCATCCGAAAACGTAATCAGAGCGTCAGGATGGGCGACCATTTTGCGGAGCCGATCCTTGCGATGGTTGCCCACGACGGTATACCAGCGCAGCGCGCGACCGTGGGTTACAACCATATCCAGAAAGAAGTCCACGACATGGACGCCGCGCTCTAAAGCAAGCTCAGCGAAGTTCTGCCCAACAACGGACTTATCCGGACAATCAAGAATAATGGCATCACCAAAATCCCGCTGCCACACCCGAGGCGAAAGCTTTTCCCGGTAAAACTTACGGAACTTGCGTCGATACTCTTCGTCTTTCAACAGCTCATTCCGTTCAAGCTGATCACGAAGATCAAGCGCCATCTCACCGGCACCAAACTCTTCAAACAGCACGATGTCCATGCCATCGGCGTATACCGTGAAGGGCGTTGGCAGCAGCTGCCAGCGAAAATTTCCACCGAAGCTGTTTGCGATCCGGCTTACCAGACTGGCCATGGGCCTGACCGCACGGTTGCCCTTAAGGTCAATCATGGCAATGAGGGTTGTTTTCAGAGGTTTTCGCAGCCAACCCAGGGTTTCCCGCAGGTATTGGGTCACCTGCAAGGGGTTGGCCGCATTGGGCGCCCCCTGGTGTACCCGGTCATACCGGCGCAGCAGACGGTTAAGCCGGCTCACTTCATGCCAACGGGCATAGGTGCTGGGCAGGCTCTTGGACCACTCCCGGTCACCATCCACCTTGTCCCACTTCAGGCACATGGTCGATAGACCCAGAAAACCTTCCTTCAGTGCTTCTTCGAGCAGGTTTTCCATCTGCTGCTGTTCCTGCGCAGTGGGTTTTACCTCCCTGTCAGTTGCCCGATGCAGCCCCATCACGGCCGTCCGAAGATCGCTGTGGCCCAGAAAACTTATAACGTTGGGCCCCAGGGGATGATCCCGAATAAAATCGACCCATTGTTTGGGCGTGCTCCAGCTCTTGTGAGCCTGCAGAATCGGCAACACTTTTTCCCTGGGCACCGTCTCTACTCGGGTAAAAATATCAGAGGCATCTTCCGCCTCCGAACACACCATGCTGAGCGAGCAACTACCAATCAGAACCGTTGTTACTCCGTGCCGCACGGACTCCGAGAGCGCGGGGGATACCAGTAGCTCCGCATCATAGTGCGTATGCGTATCCAGAAACCCCGGGGTTACCCAACAGCCACTGGCATCAATCACCCTGCTCGCCAGAGCCAGATCCGGTTTCTCCTCAAATACACGCGCGACCCTGCCCTCATGGACTGCAAGATGCGCAATACGCGAAGCGGTGCCTGTGCCGTCGAAATAACGACCTCCAATAATTAGTGTGTCGTAATGGCTCACTGCGACGGACTCCTTTTTTTTATTTTGGGTTTTTATATAGGCACATCAGCTTAGCCTTCAGCGCAAGCAACACAAACCGTGGTGTAAGGCAGCACTTGAAGCCTTCGGGAATCAATGGCTTCGCCACACTTCTCACACTGGCCGCCCAGTCCCTGATCAATGCGTTCAAGTGCTGTTTTTATCTGAGCCAGCTCAGATCGGGTTTCCTCTTCTAGCGAATCAACCACTTCATCGTTCTGGACCTGCTGAGCCTGCTTTTCAGAATCTTTATCGAGCGCGCCGCCTTTACGCTGCTGATGCGCTTCATAACGGGATAACCGCTCGTTAAGATCGGTGATCAGGATTTCAAGTTCCGCTTTGCGATTGCTCATATAAGATCCCCTGGCTTTTACGGGCCGGTTATTGGATGGCTACAAACGACACTAAAGCATAGGCCCAACACCGGGTTGATGCTCGTCATAATTATGCCAATGCACTATGTGAGAAAATATTTATCGGGAAAGGTTCTGCCCGGCGTTGTTAGCCGGACAGCAGTTCAATCGGGTAGCGGATCGTTGTTTGGTCTACCCCAGGCCGGGGGCCGAAATCCACAAGTCTGAGGCGGTTACAGATTTTGTTCTCCAAACCAGGCTCACCAAGCGTTGACTCAACCACAGAGCAGCGGGACACAGCGCCACAGGATTCGATGACGAGTTCGGGCGTAATGCTGCCTTGCAATGACGGCTTTCGCGCTCAAGCGCTGCGTCGTTCACGCCTGAACTGCGCACGTTGGCGGTGGCTCTTGCAGCCAGAGCATCTTCCGCTTTGCGAGTAACCAGTTTAGCTGTCCGGGTAACTGGAGCATCAAGCTTGACGGTATTGGCCAGCGCACTGAGTTTGGAAAGCTCGTTGCCCATTGCAAGAATACCCGTGTTCTTCGCTTTTTTCCGAGCCTTGGCCACAGCCTCAGGCTTGGGCTTGGGTTTTTTCTTCGCCTCAGGCTTCGGTTTGAGCACCGGCGGCTGAGGTTTTGGCTCTGGCTTGGGTTCTGGCTTAGCCTGCTCAACCGGCTTCGGCGGTTCTTTCTTCTCGACAACCAGCTTAGCCAACTGCGGTGGCAACGCCTCGCGCTCCTGCCGATCCTGTTCTGGCAACTGAACCCAATTCACATATTCGGCAAAGATCACAAACAGGGGCGCGACCACCAAGGCCACGGCGAGCAAACGCTTGCGCTCCCCTCGCTCCTGACTCCAGGGTAATCCATACCGGTAATCCTTCATGCTCCGGCTCCCTCTTTTACACGCTGGTTAACCGCCAGAGATATGCTGGCGTATCCCGCATCCACACAGGTAGACATGATTTTCTTGAGCAGATCGTAGGGCAACTCACGGTCTGCCAAAATAGTAATTGCCCGCCCTGCCTCGGGGGCCGGCTGGCCTGACCGACCGGCCTGATAGTCCAGCTCTTGTTTCAGTCCCGGCTCTATCTGTCCGTCCAAAGCCTGCAGTGCTTCGCGTTTGATGACTACACGCCCGTTTACCAGGATATCCCGGTCCGTCACGGTCAGTGCGAGCACATCACCCGGTGGTCGCACGGCAGAGGAATCCGGCAGCTTGATGGTGCTGCTCTGGTTGAGCACCTGCACATCAGACGAAGAGTTAACCATCAGGAAGAATACAAGAATCGTAAAGATGTCCATCAGCGACACCAAATTCATCTTGCTTTGGCCCTTGCTACGCCGGTGATGGCGTTTCAGGCGGCGGGCTTTAGCAGATTCTTTCATGACCGCACCTCTGCCTTTTGCGCCTTTTGCGCTTCTTCCGCTTTTTCAGCCTCCGCTACCGGCGCGTCACCCAAGGAAATTTCCGGAAACAGCTCTGCCTCAATCAGACTCCCTGCCACTACGGCGTCATAGGCGCGTACCGTATCCATTACGCTGACCAGTACCTGATAGGAGGTTTCCTGTGAAGGCATAATAATCACGTCCTTTTTATCGGGAACGCGGCTTTTAATCTCTTTCATAACGTCTTTAAGCACAGCGAAATCGTGCTCGCCCTTGCTCTGGGCAATGGCCTTGATAACCCCGCCCTGGTTATCTGCAACCACCAGACGGTCAGCATGGATAACCACCTGAATCTGCAGCTCTTCAACCTGGCCCGGTGTAAGGCTTTCGCCCGTCGGGAAGTTGAGCTCCAGAACACTGGTGTGTGCGAACACCATGTTCAAAAGCAGCACCGGTACCAGCACGATCATGAGATTCATGAACGGCGTAATGTCGAGATCCGGTTCGCTCTGTAATCGACGATGTTTCCGTCTCATAGCCTGACATCCTTCAGCTGATTATCAGGCCGGCGCTGTCGCCGGGGCAGAAGGTGACGCGGTTTGCGCCTGGGGCTGTGCACCAGGGCGAGTGCCAGAGCCATCGTTAAGCAGGTTGAGCACCTTGATACCCGCCATTTCAAAGCTGTCTACAATCTCATTGGTTTTGGTCTGCAGAACGGAATGGATCAACAGGATGGGTATAGCCGACATGAGACCGAATGCCGTGGTGTTCATGGCTACGGAAATGCTCTGGGAAAGCAAACTGGCTTTTTGCGCAGGATCGGCCGCGGCAACCGCGGTAAAGGCAGCAATCAGGCCGATGATGGTTCCCAACAGACCCAGCAGTGTTGCGATATTGGCAAGCGTTGCAAGGTACTGGGTGCGTTTTTCAAGGCGCGGCATCACATCCAGCAACCCTTCTTCCATGGCGTATTCGATGTCTTCACGACCTTGGCGACGAGCCAAGCGCTGCAGACCGAAGCCAATCATAGTGGCCATTGCCGTACCGGACTCCTGGGCGTAATTGAGCGCACCTTTGAAATCACGCTTCGCAATCATCTGGTGCAGGCGGTTGAAGTCCCTGCGGTTGGTGATTTTCTGAGCAGACAGATATATGTATCGCTCAATGGCCACAATGAGTCCGACAATCAGCACAACGGCTATCGGAAACATAAAAAAGCCACCTTCCTGAAAGAAGCGAACGGCGGTATCGATCATTTTCTGGGCACTCCATAGACAGGGCTTTAACCCAGTCTATGCGTTGCACGACATCAATTGGGGTAAGTTCGGAAAAGTCTCTAATGCGGTTTGTTTTATTTTGCGCTCTAGCACATAGACACTGTGACGCGCGTCTCACTACCGCTGACTATTGGCCGCTGCGCCACATAGGAACTCCAACTTTACTAAGGGTAATTACTAACATTAGCGCTCAGACAACCCCTGTTCGTGACTCAGTACCGCCTGTTTGCGCTTAACACCCCAGCGATAGCCAGAGAGACTGCCGTCACCACGCAGAACACGATGGCATGGCACAACCACCGCCAAAGGGTTGGCGGCACAGGCTCCCGCCACCGCCCGGGCCGCTGAGGGCATTCCCATGCGCCGGGCAATGTCGCCATAACTCGCTGAGCTGCCAGAGGGAATCTCCTGCAGTGCACGCCAGACTTTGCACTGAAATTCTGTACCGCGAAGGTCAAGTTGTATGGCGAGTGGCTTACGGCTGTCGATCAGGTAGCTCATAACGCCTGCAAACCAATCTGCCCGCGAATCGTTTGCGGGGTTGAGTGTGGCCCCCGGGAATCTGCGAGCTAACTCCGCAACCAGTTCGTCTGGCGATTCGCCCGGTAGAACGGCACATACGCCGCTGATCGAGCGTGCAACCAGTATTTCACCGAGGTAGCAGTGGCCTGCCTGCCAGGAGATCGTTTCGGCCTGTGCACTCTTACCCGTCATGGAAGACTCTCCCGCGTGGGTTCCTCAGTTTTCTTCAGTCGCTCACTGTACGCAAGCGCATTATGACTCATGTCAGTAAAGGTGCAAAGATACGCCTTCCTGAAAGATGACCAGTACTGGCGGGAAGACCGTCGCTGGGGTGCAGGTAAATCGCTGAGTTTGTGAGACTGCCCGGGAGGGCTACCTTGAAATGCTTGAATGCGGGAGAAAGATAAACAACCGACGAAACCCACCGTGACAACGTTGTCGTGCCTGCCGCAACTTCAGGATCCCGTTGCGGCAGGCACTGCACTTGAGAAATCAGCTCTAACGAGCGTCCTCCCAAGTTTTGAGCAATTCTTTATAGGGTACAGTTTCGCCCTGCACCTTTTCGTTTGCCAGTTTAGGCTTAGGCGCACCCGGGTGATCCAGCCAATATTGTGGATCCCGAGGCTTGTTTAGCTTGGGACCGCAATTAGGTTGAACATTAGCACGCTCCAACCGCTCCATTACACGGTCTTGAGCATCTGCAAGGCCATCCAGTGCTTCTTGCGGTGTTGCTTCGCCGCTAGCGGCCTGAGCAATATACTGCCACCAGAGCTGAGCCAGTTTCGGATAATCCGGTACGTTGGTTCCGGTGGGCGACCACTGAACACGTGCTGGGCTCCGGTAGAACTCAACGAGGCCGCCAAGTTTCGGCGCCATTTCCGTCATTTCGTCAGAGTTAATATCCGATTCGCGGATGGGGGTCAGGCCTGCAATGGTCTTCTCCAGAGACACGGTTTTGGCAACCGTGAACTGAGCGTACAGCCATGCTGCCAGACGACGTTTCTCAGGAGTCGACTTCATGAACGTCCAGGAACCCACGTCCTGATAGCCCAGCTTCATGCCTTCTTCCCAGTAGGGACCACGTGGGGAAGGAGCCATACGCCACTTCGGAGTGCCATCGTCGTTTACAACTGGTAGACCATCTTCGATCATGCTGGCCGTAAAGGCTGTGTACCAAAAGATCTGCTGGGCAATATGACCCTGCGCAGGAACTGGGCCGGATTCCGAGAAAGTCATGCCGGTCGCTTCAGGCGGAGCGTACTTGTTCATCCAGTCGACATATTTCGTGGTTGCGTACACTGCCGCTGGGCCGTTTGTGGCACCACCGCGTGAAACGTTAGAACCTACCGGGTGGCAGTCCTCTACACGAATGCCCCACTCGTCAACAGGCAAACCGTTTGGCAGGCCCTTGTCGCCCGCGCCCGCCATGGAGAACCATGCGTCGGTGAAGCGCCATCCCAGGGATGGGTCCTTTTTGCCGTAATCCATGTGGCCATATACTTTCTCGCCGTCAATCTCTTTGACGTGAACCGAGAAGAACTCCGCGATGTCTTCGTACGCAGACCAGTTCACCGGAACGCCGAGCTCGTAACCGTAAATTTCTTTAAACTGCTTTTTCAGATCTGCGCGCTCAAACCAGTCCGCTCGGAACCAGTAGAGGTTTGCAAACTGTTGGGTCGGGAGCTGATACAGCACGCCATCAGGCCCTGTGGTGAAATCGAGGCCAATGAAGTCCTCAAGATCCAGGGTCGGTAGAGTGAGATCTTTACCCGCACCATTCATAATGGCGTCAATGGACTCCACTTTTCCGTAACGGAAATGCGTGCCTATGAGGTCCGAATCGTTTACATACGCATCGTAGATGTTACGGCCAGACTGCATCTGGGTTTGCAACTTCTCGATGACGTCACCTTCCTGAATCAAGGTGTGGTTGAGCTTGATACCAGTAATGTCAGTGAACGCCTTGGCCAGCACGTTGGATTCGTATTCGTGCGTGGCAATCGTCTCCGACACAACGTTAATTTCCATGCCCCGGAACTGCTCCGCCGCCTTGGAGAACCAAGCCATCTCTTTCATCTGTTCTTCTTTGGTCAGGGTAGACCTTTCGAAAGAGTCATTTACCCACTTTTCAGCCGCATCCGAGTACTGATCAGCACTGGCCTGCAAGCTCAGACCCAAACTGACAGCACCGATGGCGGCGCTCAGTAGAAGGGTCTTCGGATATTTATTATTTTTAAACATATCCAACCTCGTTCACGTCGTTATGAGTGATCGCTTTCGATCATTAAGTAAAAAATAGTTCGCTTTCGAATTCTTTACAACCTTTAAAGTGAAATCTTTCAGGGGTGTTTATACAACTGCGTAACCTCCATTTTTTAGCCCCATCGCAGCAGGACCAAAAGCCAGATAACAGAAACCGCCAGTGCGACCCAGAGCGTTATATCGCTAACGGCAAGAAACGCCAAATGAATAAACGCAGCGCAAAGCAAACCGATGAACAACCGGTCTCCGCGGGTCGTTTCAATCGGCAGGAACCCTTTGCGCTCCGTACAAGGCGAAACAATTTCGTAAACCGTCATTACCGAAAGAATCATGGCAATAACCGCAAAAAAGACAACAACAGTGGGTGTCCAGTTCATCCAGGCAATCATACGAATTCTCCTTATACGCGCCCGAGAGCGAAGCCTTTGGCCACATGGTTGCGAACGAACCAGATCACCAGCAAACCAGGAATAATAGTCAGAACGCCGGCCGCAGCCAGCACGCCCCAATCAATACCACTGGCCCCGATCGTGCGGGTCATAATTGCGCCAATTGGCTGAGCATCCACAGACGTGAGCGTTCTTGCCAGAAGCAGCTCAACCCACGAGAACATGAAGGCGAAGAATGCCGTCACGCCTATACCCGAGCGGATCATCGGCAAAAACACTTTCACAAAGAACCTTGGGAAACTATAGCCGTCAATGTAAGCCATCTCATCGTATTCCCGGGGAACCCCCTTCATGAAGCCCTCGAGAATCCATACCGCCAGCGGTACGTTGAACAGGCAGTGGGCCAACGCAACGGCAAGGTGGGTATCGAAAAGACCAATGGACGAATACAACTGAAAGAACGGCAACAGGAAAACGGCGGGCGGCGCCATCCGATTACTGAGCAACCAGAAGAACAGGTGCTTGTCGCCCAGAAACTTGTACCGGCTGAACGCATAGGCCGCCGGCAGCGCTACCGACAGAGTAATGACCACGTTGATAGACACATACGTCATTGAGTTGAGGTAGCCGTTATACCAACTTGGATCCGTAAAAATTACCAAGTAATTATCAAACGTGAAATTTTGCGGCCACAACGTCAGGCCACCAAGAATTTCCCGGCTGGTTTTGAATGACATGTTCAACAGCCAGTAGACCGGTGTCAGGAGCAGAAGGATATAAATTGTAATACCGATATTTTTGGAACGAGTCTGCCTCATCACACTCTCCTTATTTTTCTTTGTCGGCTTGCGTAATGGCCGTGAAGAACAACCAGGAAATAACCAATACGATCAGAAAGTAGATCAAAGAGAATGCCGCTGCGCGACCAAGATCAAACTGCCCTATTGCCATGGTTGTTAACGTTTGGCTCAGAAAGGTTGTGGAGCTTCCAGGGCCACCCCCGGTTAGAACAAACGGCTCAATATAAATCATGAAGCTGTCCATAAATCGCAACAGCACGGCAATGATCAATACGCTTTTCAGGCGCGGGAGCTGGATATAGCGGAACACGGCCCACTTGGAGGCCCGGTCGATTTCCGCCGCCTGGTAAAAGGCCTCGGGAATGGCACGCAGGCCCGAGTAGCAAAGCAAAGCAACCAGTGGGGTCCAGTGCCAGACGTCCATCAGCAGAACCGTCAGCCAAGCGTCCACCGTGTCGCCGGTGTAGTTGTACTCAATGCCAAGCTGGTTAATGCCCCAGCCAAACAGGCCGATATCACCTCGGGCAAAAATCTGCCAGATGGTACCCACTACGTTCCAGGGAATAAGCAACGGAATGGCGATCAGGATAAGACACAGAGAGCCCTTAATACCCGACTTCGGCATCATCAGCGCCACGCCAATACCCAGGGGAATCTGAATCAGCAGAACAGCTCCTGAGAATGCAAACTGCCGGATCAATGAATCCTGCAAGCGCTCATCGGTCAGCACTTCCTTGAACCATTCAGTGCCAACATAAAATGCCTGACCGGGACCGAAGATATCCTGAACCGAGTAGTTGACCACGGTCATCAGGGGTATCAGTGCCGAAAAAGCAACCAGGAGGAATACTGGCAGTACGAGCCACCAGGCTCGGTTATCGGGGATCTTGTTCATCAATGCTGCTCCTGTACCAGGAATTCATCCACATACAGCATTAACCACTGCTTCGGGAACGAAAGGTATATCTGGCTGCCTATGTCGGCTTCAAACTCCTCATTCTGGCGCACCTTCATCTCTTGCTCACCAAGCTGAACCGTTACGTTTTTGTAGGTGCCAAGATCCTCTACATCCAGAACTTGCGCCTCGTAGGTATCATCAGAAGGTATTGGCGAAATCTCGATAAACTCAGGGCGTATGCCGATTTTCACGTTGTCGGATTTCATGCGTCGGAGAATATCGACCTGCCAAGGCACGAGAGGCAACACAGTAGAGCCAAATCCTACACCTCCGGAACATCGCTCAACTTCCACAATGTTCATACCGGGGCTTCCGATAAAGTAACCGACAAACGTATGGTTGGGCGCTTCGAAAAGCTCTGTCGGCGTGCCGAACTGAACGATCTGACCGCCATACATCACTGCGATCTTGTCGGCAAACGTGGATGCCTCAAGCTGATCGTGAGTGACGTACACCATGGTGATATCAAACTGCTCATGGATCTGCTTGAGTTTGCGGCGTAGCTTCCACTTGAGCTGCGGGTCGATAACTGTCAAGGGTTCGTCGAATAGAATCGCTGAGACATCCTCCCGCACCAACCCTCGCCCCATGGACACCTTCTGCTTTTCATCAGCAGTTAGGTTCTTGGCCTTCTTGTAGAGCTTGTCTTCTATCTCAAGCACTTGCGCAATTTCAAGGACACGGGTTTTGATTTTGGATGCAGACACCTTGTTGTTCTTGAGAGGAAAGGCGAGGTTTTCGTAAACAGTCATCGAGTCGTAAACAACAGGAAACTGGAACACTTGCGCGATATTCCTGTCCCGCGGTGACAGTTCGTTAACCCGCTTTCCGTCAAACAGCACGTCTCCTTCAGAAGGTTGAATCAGCCCGGAGATAATGTTCAGCATGGTGCTTTTGCCGCAACCCGAAGGCCCAAGCAACGCATAGGCACCGCCTTGGTGCCAAACGTGGTCAAGCTGGCGAATGGCATAGTCCTCCGGCCCGGTTGGTGTGTCACTGTAACTGTGCGCCAGAGCCTTCAATTGAATTTCTGCCATTAGACAGTCGCTCCCCGAGTCCGGGATGGTGTATGCACCAGTTGCTCGACATTATCGAAGACGAACAGTTTGTGGATCGGCAGGTAAACCTTGACCGGGGCACCGGTGTGGTACTGGTGAACCCCCATCAGTTGCATCACCATCTCGAAATGGCTGTTCTCAACGTGCATGAAGGTTTCAGAACCGCTGATCTCGCTGAGCGCGACCTCCATGGACATCTCAAGGTCGTCATCGTTGGCAGGAACCAGCGCAATGTGGCTGGGGCGAATCCCGAACCAATAGTCACCAGGCGTTAACGTTCGTAATTCCTGGGTCAGTGCGTGGTGAGAATATTCATCAAAGGTAACTTCGGTGTCCGTAACACGACCGCGGATCATGTTCATCGGTGGCTCACTGAACAATTGTGCAGCTAGGGTATTTACCGGTGCACGGTAAACATCCATAACCGGGCCGGTCTGAACAACACGGCCTTCGTGTAATAGGGTTGTCGTGCCACCAAGTGCCAGAGCCTCGTTTGCCTCTGTCGTTGCATAAACTGCAATACACTGGCGTTCCCGAAATAGAGACCTGAGTTCTGCACGTAGCTCTTCCCTCAGCTTGTAATCGAGATTCACCAAGGGCTCATCGAAAAGCACCAGGGTTGCATCCTTTACAAGCGCCCGGGCCATAGCAGTGCGCTGCTGCTGGCCGCCAGACAACTCAAGGGGATAGCGCTTGAGTAGGGGTTCAATCTGCAGCATCGACGCCGTTTCTTTTACCCGACGGTCAATTTCAGACGCCGCCATTTTTGCCAGGCGCAGCGGTGAGGCAATATTTTCGTACACCGTGAGCGTGGGATAGTTAATAAACTGCTGGTAAATCATTGAGATGTTCCGGCGTTGCACGCTTTGCCCGGTAACATCCTCGCCTTTATAGAGCAGACGACCTTGTGTCGGCCTATCTAGGCCGGCCATCAGTCGCATCATCGAGGTTTTACCGGCCAACGTTCGGCCAAGCAGAACATTAAAGGAGCCTGCCTCGAAAGTAAGATTGGCATCCCGCACGTAGTCGACTCCATCGACGGCATGGGAGAGATTCTCCAGTGTTAGGGACATACGCATTCCTTCTTGTTCTTATGGAAACGCATCCGGATCCAAAACGAACACCCGGAATTTCAATTTCACATTCATTAACGCAAAGCCTATACCATCTCTGTTAGAGCCATACGTAGAAACCACTAAAGTACTCATTTAAAGAGCTATTTTATTTCCCTCGCGTTTCTCAATCGAAAATAGCAATGTTCGTTTAACGATACTTTGTTCAGATTGAACATTGACCTGAACACTGTTTGCACAGATGATTGAACAGTTCCCCATCCTCAACTGAACATACACCGCCAAGCACAACCACCAAAAAACATAAAAACGAACACAGAGATGCAACCTGATGAGAAAGAACAAACACCTGGACGATCGGAGCGACGTAGCGAAATCCTGGGAGCGTTGTATCGCTTGGGGCCTCGATCACGAGTATGAGCCAACCCTGCAAAATTTCGACGCTGAGCGGTTGGCGGATTTGAGCCGCCAGCACGATGAATTGCTTTCGAGCACGGAGGCAGAGGTTCTTCCCTATTACCGGAATGTGCTCTCCAATAGCCGGTGCCTGATCCTTCTTGCGAACCAGCACGCCACGGTCTTGAAAATCTGGGGTGACAAGCGCATCACTGAAACCCGTCTGAAACCCTGGTTTCAAGAAGGTTCAAATTGGCAGGAACAGCAGTGCGGCACCAACGCCATAGGTACCGCTGTTGCCACCGGGCGAGCGATCCAGATACAGCGGAACGAGCATTTTCTCAAACTCCACCGGAGCCTCATCGGCTCCGCCGCTCCAATATTTGATGCTAAAAGACAGCTTACCGGTGTACTGAGTGTATTCAGCGATGCCTACCTGCCTCAGGCCCACACGCTTGGCATGGTGCGACTGCTCTCGCAGTCTGTAGAAAACCGGCTGCTCAACCGGCAGTTTGAGTCGGATCACTTTCAGATCACCCTTAACACCACGGCAGACAACTTTGATAGCCCCTGGTCAGGCATTCTTGTATGTGATGATTCGGGCCAGATCGTTGCCAGCAATCAGCGCGCCGATCAGCTGCTGGGCACCCAAACCGCAGGTGCCAAGCTCGACGATTTTTTTAACACTCATCGCAACCATATCCTGGGACACCCGGAACATACCCCAATACAACTCACGACGAAAAGCAGGGTTAGGCTAAGCGCACGTGTTAAGCGACCTTCCTCGAGTAGAAAGACTCCATTAGAGACCGGGGCGAGCCTTCCAGAACCCTTAACTCAAGACAAGCCTTCCGGCTCTACTCGTCTCGAATACGGGGATGCGTCGGTTCGCCGCTGTGCCGAACAAGGTCTGAAAGTTCTCGAACGGGGCGTTCCGGTTCTGATAACCGGCGAGACGGGAGTTGGCAAGGAAGTACTGGTGAATGTTCTGCATAAAGCGACACACCGTCGGAATCAGCCACTGGTCGCAGTGAACTGCGCGGCTATCCCGCCAGAACTCGTGGAATCGGAATTGTTCGGCTACGAAGCGGGTGCGTTTACGGGTGCGCGAGCGCAAGGCTCCCTCGGTTTTATCCGAAAGGCGCACAAAGGCATACTGTTTCTTGATGAAATTGGTGAGATGCCATTGTCCGCGCAGTCGAGGCTACTCCGTGTGTTACAGGAGCGTGTAGTCACCCCCGTGGGAGCCACAGAAAACATTGCTGTGGATATTCTGCTGATCACTGCAACCAACCGTTCTCCTCTATCCAGCATTGAATCCGGACACCTCCGGGCTGACCTTTACTACAGAATCAACGGGCTCTGTATTGAGCTACCGGCGCTTCGAAACCGTACGGACAAACGCAGCCTTATTCAGCATATCTATCGCCAGCATCGGGACCCAGTGCAGAGCAAATCACTGTCACCGAGGGTTCTGTCGACGCTGGAAAACAATCCCTGGCCGGGCAATATCCGACAGCTGGTTAACGTTTTAAGAGTGGCCATCGCCATTGCCGATGGTGATGACGTACAAATATGGCACTTGCCAGCGGACTTCCTGGCCGAGTTTGATCCCACAACTTCCGCTGCATCTGTCAGAACAGTAAATACCGAAGCTTTCGAGGCTATGCCGGAGCAGCCCACGAAGCTGGGTGTTCAGCGCAAAAGCGCTGAACACGACAACCTCACCTATACACTAGCGGTTTATCACAGATGTAAGGGCAACATATCGAGTGCTGCAAAAGAGTTGTTAATCAGTCGAAATACACTATACAAACGGCTCAGGGAGCTGGGGGTTCGTTAATCCCTCTTTCTCGCCTTGGTCTGCGGGCCTCAAAAGTGCGTTTCAAAGTTTACGAACCGCCTGAATCCATCCACCATACAGCTCGTCGCGCTTCTTCTTTGTCATGACTGGCTCAAAGCTTCGGTCACACCGCCACAAACCCGCGAGTTCTTCCAGCGATCCATAAACGCCGGCTTTGAGCCCCGCCAGATACGCCACGCCCAAGGCCGTTGTTTCAACAAGTGTTGGCCTGTCCACGCGTGCGCCAAGGATGTCTGCAAGGAACTGAAGAACCCAATTGTTCGCCACCATACCGCCATCAACACGCAGATTGATCGGGCGAATACCGTCCTTTTCCATAGATTTTTGCAAGTCTTTGGTTTGATAACAGACTGACTGCAGGCCCGCGGTCACGATTTCTTTGATGCCTGTATCTCTGGTCAGGCCAAAAATCGCCCCGCGTGCATCTGGATCCCAGTATGGAGCACCTAGGCCGGTAAAAGCCGGTACAAGATAAACGCCATGATCTATCGGCGTACCTTCTGCCAACGGCTCTGTCTCACTGGCGTTCTGAATCAGTTGAAGGCCATCGCGCAACCACTGAATAGTAGCTCCGGCAACAAAGATACTGCCTTCTATAGCATAGGTAGGCTTGCCATTCAGACGGTAAGCGACCGTCGTGAGCAGTCTATGCTCCGATTTTAGAGCCTTGTCGCCGGTGTTAAGCATCAAAAAGCAGCCGGTTCCATAGGTGCTTTTAGCCATCCCGACTTCAAAACAGGTCTGGCCAAACAGGGCTGCCTGCTGATCGCCTGCCACACCGAGTACGGATACTCCGTTAAGCGCTCCGCCCTCCGTAATTTTTCCAAAATCGTCGGCAGAATCCATAACCTCAGGTAGAAGTGATTCCGGTATGTTGAATAATTCCAGCAGCTCTGGATCCCACTGTTGAGTGTGGATATTGAACAGTAGTGTCCGGCTCGCATTGGTGGCATCCGTTCTATGCTCACGCCCTCCGGTTAGGCGCCAGAGCAGAAAGCTGTCAACCGTTCCGAATGCCAGCTCTCCGCGCTCTGCGCGCGCACGGGTGCCCGGTACGTTCTCCAGAATCCACCGGATTTTGGTGGCGGAAAAGTAAGGGTCGATCAACAGTCCGGTTTTGCTATGAACCCCAGGCTCATGACTCGCGCTTTTAAGTGACTTGCAATATGAGGCCGTACGCCGGTCTTGCCAAACAATCGCATTATAAACCGGCTTTCCGGTAGCCCTGTCCCAGATTATGGTGGTTTCACGCTGGTTGGTGATGCCCACAGCAATCACCTCGTCACCATCTCCGAACTCTTCCGACATCACCGCATCGCAAGTGTGCTTCACTGACGACCAAATATCTTCAGGGTCGTGCTCCACCCAGCCGCTGTCCGGAAAATGCTGAGGGAATTCCTGCTGGCGTGCCGCGTGAATATTGCCTTTCAAATCAAAAAGTATGGCCCGGGAACTGGTGGTTCCCTGGTCAATGGAAAGTAGGTATTGGCTCATGTTGTTTTCGCCCTTGGCTTTCTTATTTGTTCGTATGTTTGCTTTTTTGAACATGAATGCCAAGAAGTTTCTAAAACAACACCAGACAACGAGCGCGCAATCCGCTCAGAAGGCTGCATAAAACGCCGAAAAAGACTAAACTTTACTTTCGCAGAGTTTACAAACGCTCACTATTTCGGATAAGAACAACGACAAGGTCGTTGGAGGGCTATTGAATGGCACAGCGGCGGCGACAGGATCTGATTATGGAACTGATCCAACAGAATGGTTTCGTGACGACCGAGCAGCTTGTAGACCAGTTCAAGGTAACGCCCCAGACGATCCGCAGGGATCTGAATGAGCTCGCAAAAGAGAAGAAACTTCGTCGGCACCACGGCGGCGCCGGAACTGATTCGAGCACAGTGAACACGGCTTATCACGCCAGAAAAATCATGGATTTGGAAGCCAAAGAACGTATCGCCGAAGCCATGGTTGCACTGATTCCAGACAACGCCTCAATGTTCATCAACATAGGCACCACCACTGAAACCATTGCCAAAGCTCTGCTCGCAAAGAACAACTTGCAGATTGTGACCAACAACTTGCATGTCGCGTCCATTCTCTCGGCAAAAGAAGACTTTCACGTAATCATTGCCGGCGGCGAAGTCCGGAGCCGCGATGGTGGCATCGTGGGCGAAGCCACTCGGGATTTTATCAACCAATTCAAAATGGACTTTGGCATCATTGGAATTAGCGGCATCCACAATGATGGCTCGTTGCTTGATTTCGATTATCGGGAAGTCCGCGTGGCGCAAGCTATTATTGCTAATTCCAACCAGGTATTACTCGCCGCGGATCACTCCAAATTCGGTCGCAACGCAATGGTTCGGCTGGGCAGTATTACCCAAGCAGACCATGTATTTACAGACCAGCAGCCTCCGGCGGAAATTTCCCAGCTTCTCAACGAACATAGCGTCAAGCTCCACCTCGTCTAACTGGCCGACCGAGCGCAGAACACTCCCATCGTTTTTGTTTTATACCGCCATTTTCGTTTATTTTCTATATTTTCCTTTACGAATATCTATGTCTTTCGCATACTGCTTCAATAATGCGTTTGAATGCAAAAATGTTCGCATAACAAAAAGCGCCTTTACCCATGGCACCAGGAGATGACCAACAATGACTTTGGAGCAAGAACAGTATGACGTTGTCATCGTTGGCGGCGGAGTCAACGGAACCGGGATAGCAATGGATGCGGCCGGGCGTGGCCTCAAGGTACTGCTCTGCGAAATGAACGACTTGGCTTCTGCAACGTCCTCAAGCAGCAGCAAACTGATTCATGGCGGGCTGCGCTATCTTGAACACTACGAGTTCCGGCTTGTGCAGAAAGCGCTGGCTGAACGTGAGTCCCTTCTCAGAAACTCACCCCATATAATGTGGCCTATGCGCTTCCGTCTCCCTCACCGGCCTCACTTGCGACCGGCTTGGATGATACGTACCGGCTTATTCCTTTATGACCACTTGGCCAAGCGTGAAATTCTACCGAGCTCCAGCTCCATCCGTTTCGACGAAACAGGGCCATTAAAGCCCGATATTACCAAAGGGTTTGAGTACTCTGACGGCTGGGTGGATGACGCTAGGCTGGTTGTGCTGACAGCCAAAAAAGCTCAGCAATTCGGCGCAAAGATCATGACCAGAACCAAATGCGTTAACGCTGAGCGCGGGGATAAGAATTGGAAGGTTACGCTCCGTGACATGGTGAGCGAAGGCGAGAAAACGGTTTTGGCCAGATCTATTGTTAATGCCTCTGGCCCATGGGTGAGCAAGCTATTTGATGAAACACTCTCTATGCCAGCACCCAAGATGATCCGAATGGTCAAAGGCAGCCACATTGTTGTGCCTCGGCTCAACCAGGATCAGGAAGCCTATATTCTGCAGAACGAAGACGAGCGCATTGTGTTTGTAATCCCCTATGAGGATGAGTTCTCCTTGATAGGCACCACAGATGTTGAATACGACGGCGACCCCAAGAAAGCAAAGATATCGCCGGAAGAAACGAAATATTTGTTGGATATTGTTAATGCATACTTCATTCGGCAGCTCACGCCGTCCGATGTAGTGTGGTCCTATTCCGGTGTAAGGCCGCTGATGGATGGCGAGGAAGAGAATGCGCAGAAGGCATCACGTGACTACTCTTTTGAAGTCAACCAGGAGAAAGGCAAGGCACCCTTGATTTCAGTGTTCGGTGGCAAAATCACCACATACCGAAAACTCGCTGAAGCTGCCACGAACAAGCTCTCTCATTTCTTCCCGGACATGAGTGGTCGCTGGACAAAGACAGCGATTTTGCCCGGCGGCGATTTTGATAACCAGGACAACCTTGCAGTAGCGCTCCAACAGGAGTTCCCTTGGTTACCCGAAGCGGTTCTGAGCCGCTATGTGCGGACCTACGGTACGACGTCCCGCGGTATTCTCAGTGGCTGCACCTCAGTGAGTGACCTAGGTGAGCATTTCGCAGGCACGCTTTACGAGAAAGAAGTCCAACACCTTGTGAAAAACGAGTGGGCCATGACCTCCGAAGACATCCTTTGGCGCCGAACTAAGCAGGGGCTCTACGCATCTGACGCACAAACCAAAACACTGGAAACTTACCTTTCGTCTGCTTCGGTCAAAAGCGCGGCAACCCTCTCCTGAAGTTCCGGAATTACCTCGTCCTCAAACCAAGGGTTGCGGCGCAACCAGAGATTGTTGCGCGGGCTGGGATGGGGCATCGGCAGCAAGTCTGGCCAATATTGGCGCCAATTTTCGACGTTTTCCGTCACGGATCTTTTACCGTTTGGAAGGTGCCAAGCATGGGCGTACTGGCCTATAACCAAAGTCAACCCAATATTGGATAATCGATCCAGTAACGCATTGTGCCAAGCAGGTGCGCATTCAGGCCTGGGCGGCAAATCACCGGACTTACCCGTGCCGGGAAAACAGAAACCCATGGGAAGAATGGCGAGGTTGCTGGCATCGTAAAACGTCTCCCACGTCATGCCCATCCACTGACGTAGCCGGTCGCCACTGGGATCGTTGAACGGCAGCCCTGTTTCATGCACACGCCTTCCGGGCGCCTGACTCACCACCAGAATGCGCGACGCCGGTGACAGCTGCACAACCGGTCGTGGTCCGTGGGGCAACGCCTCCGCGCAAATCGTGCAGGCACGTACCTGACGAAGCAGTTCGTCAAAAGGGAGCTTGGCAAGAGTACTCGTCATCGGCTTAACGTCATCCGTGCGATTGCATAAAGGGTAGATTACCGTAACCATATAGCTCAAAAAACAAGGCAGCAAGCGGCTATCGCTCTGCCGCCCCCCCTGTATGACCAGTGTATGACCAGAGGTTACTCATGAACGCAAAAGTAGGCCCCCTCCCCTTGCCGGAGATTGATGTTGAAGAGTTCCGCAAGGTCGTTCGCAGCCGCCGCTCTGTTCGACGCTTCACAGACGAACCCATCCCAGCGCCCGTACTGGAAGACTGCCTTGAACTGGCCACACTGGCACCCAACTCCAGCAACCTGCAGCCGTGGGAGTTTTTTGTGGTTCAAACACCAGAGCTGCGGAGCAAACTCGCCGAAGCCTGCCTGGGCCAGAACGCAGCCACCACCGCCCCGGTATTGATCGTGATTGTTGCGCGCCCGGACACCTGGCGAAAGCACGCCCGACTTGCGCTGGAGGAGTGGCCAAAAGACGAAAAGCTGCCCTCTGTTGTTGAAAAGTACTATAAAAAGATCGCACCCATTCACTACAACCAAGGGCCGTTTGGGCTTCTGGGTGTGGCCAAAAAAACCGCAGGGCTTGTGGTGGGCCTATCTCGCCCTGTTCCCCGTGGGCCATATTCGGTTAATGAAATGAAGGTCTGGGCTACCAAATCTACGGCATTGGCGGCGCAAAACCTCATGCTCGCCTTGCGCGCCCACGGTTACGATTCTTGTCCGATGGAAGGATTGGACGAATGCCGGGTGAGAAAGCTCTTAAACCTACCCCGCAAAGGCCTTGTCACCATGGTTCTTGCGGCGGGCCGGCGAGCAGATAACGGTGTTTATAACCGCCAGTACAGGTTCGATCAAAAAGACCTAATCCACTACCTGTGAAATCCATGTGAGGCATTAACTGCTAGGGCTATGCCTCATGATTCCAGAAAAAGCTGGCGCCTTCTTCCGGCGTGCTCGTCGCGCGCCGCATCCAGCCAAACAGCTCTCGGCCATAGCCATTATGATAGCCGGACAAATCCGGCTTGGCCGGCTCACGCTCCGCAAACTCTGCCGTATTCACAACAATAGATAAGGTGCCTTGATCGGCATCTATGCATATCAGGTCGCCATCGCGAACCCTAGCAAGAGATCCGCCATCGAGAGCTTCCGGGTAAACGTGAATCGCCGCAGGTACTTTGCCCGACGCGCCCGACATCCTGCCATCGGTAACCAGCCCAACTTTATACCCCCGATCCTGCAGCACTCCAAGATACGGCGTCAGCTTGTGCAGCTCTGGCATTCCGTTGGATCTCGGCCCTTGAAAACGAACAACAACCACACAGTCTTTATCTAATTCACCAGCATCAAAAGCCGACTTAAGTTCGTTCTGGTCATTGAAAACCACGGCCGGCGCTTCGATTCTGTGATGTTCGGGGGCAACCGCAGACACCTTGATCACGCCTCGGCCGAGGTTGCCATCCAATACCTTGAGGCCGCCGTCAGGGGCAAAAGGCTCAGACGCGCTACTTAATACGTCCGGGCGCAGGCTTTTCTCCGGCGCAGGCTGCCAAACCAATCTGCCATCGTTGAGCGTGGGCATGTGCGTGTAGCGTTCTAGCCCGTGCCCGACAACCGTCTCCACATCTCCGTGCAGGTAGCCGCCCGCAAGCAGCTCGCGAATCAGGAATGGCGTGCCGCCTGCTTCGTGAAAAGTATTCACATCCTCATCGCCATTGGGATAGATGCGGGTCATCGATGGCACTACGGATGACAGTTCAGCGTAATCGTTCCAATCGATGATAATGCCTGCGGCCCGGGCAATCGCAACCCAGTGCAGCGTGTGGTTGGTGGAGCCGCCGGTTACCAGAAGTGCCACCAGCGCATTCACAATGCTTTTCTCGTTAACCATATCCCCAAGGCCAAGCTCTCCGCCCTGAGGCTTAGATAACCGGATGACCTGTTCCGTTGCCGCGCGAGTCAGCTGATCTCTCAACGGCGTGTTCGGGTTAACAAACCCTGCGCCCGGCATATGCAGCCCCATGACTTCAACCAGCAGTTGGTTGCTGTTGGCCGTACCGTAAAATGTGCAGGTGCCTGGGCTGTGATAGGACTTGCTCTCGGCCTCCAGCAGCTCGTCTTTCTCGATTTTTCCCTCCGCATACAGTTGCCGAATACGCTGCTTTTCCTTGTTCGGAAGACCCGACGGCATAGGCCCGGCAGGTATCAAAACAGCAGGCAGATACCCGAAGCTGAGCGCACCAATCAATAAACCCGGAACAATCTTGTCGCAAATGCCCAACAGCAGCGTGGCATCAAACATGTTGTGGCTCAGGGCCACCGCAGTGCTCATGGCGATGGTGTCCCGTGAGAACAGGCTGAGCTCCATGCCCGGCTGCCCCTGGGTTACTCCGTCACACATGGCGGGCGTACCACCGGCAAACTGGGCTACGGAACCCATGCCATGAGCGGCCTCACGAATAATGTCGGGAAAATTGGCATAGGGCTGATGTGCCGAGAGCATGTCGTTGTATGCCGAAACCATGGCCACATTGGCTTTGTTCATCAGCTTCAGGGTGTTTTTGTCATCCTGATTACAAGCGGCAAAGCCGTGGGCAAGATTACCGCAAGAGAGCGCACCTCGGTGCGGCGAGCGGGTTTTCAGCTCGTTCATGCGGCCAAGGTATTCCTGCCGGTGTGTACGACTGCGATCGGTAATTCGCTGGGTAACAGCGTGGATAGTCGGGTGCATGTTGGGCTCCTGTTCCTGTTTGTTGTTCAATTACACTGAATAATGCGTATTTTTACTTTCTTTTTTCGTTTTATAACGTTAATTAATTCATATTTCTGTATTATTTTGTTATATTTACTACATCTTCAATAGAGTACGAACAAAAACATTCAGATCAGGAGTCAGAGTATGGCAATTCGTATCGCAATTAACGGTTTTGGGCGGATTGGCCGCAACACACTGCGCGCACTTTATGAAAATAACTACCGTGAGCAATTGCAGGTGGTCGCCATTAACGATCTGGGCGACGCAGAAACCAACGCCCACCTCCTTAAGTATGACAGTGTTCACGGGCGATTTAATGCTGACGTCAGCCACGATGCCGAATCTCTCAGCGTAAATGGCGATCGGATCGTAATCACTGCAATGCCCAATCCAGAAGAATTACCTTGGAATGACCTGAATGTTGACGTGGTCTTTGAGTGCACGGGGTTATTTACGGAACGGGCAAAAGCGGAAGCCCACCTGAAGGCTGGAGCGCGCAAAGTTATTATTTCGGCGCCCAGCCCCGATGCTGATGCCATGGTGGTTTATGGCGTGAACCACAAAATGCTGTCAGCAAAGCACGACATTATTTCCAGCGCATCCTGCACAACAAACTGCCTTGCACCCGTTGCGGAGGCCCTGCACAAAGCGGTTGGTATCGAAAGCGGGTTAATGACAACGATTCACTCCTACACCAACGATCAGACTTTAAGCGATGTTTACCACTCGGATCTGTACCGCGCCCGCTCCGCAACGCAATCGATGATTCCAACCCAAACTGGCGCGGCCGCGGCCATTGGCAAGATCATTCCCGAGCTTGAAGGAAAGCTGGATGGCTTGGCCGTTCGCGTCCCGACTATCAACGTCTCGCTGGTAGATTTTAGCTTTATAGCCAGCCGGGACACATCTGTTGACGAGATCAATACAGCAGTAAAAATGGCTGCAGAATCAAACCCTGTATTGGGTTACAACGTCGAAAAGCTGGTCAGCGTAGACTTCAACCACAACGCTCTCTCCAGCATTTTCGACGCAAACCACACTCGCGTGCTCGGCCGTCATGTAAAGGTAATGGTCTGGTACGATAATGAATGGGGATTCTCGAACCGGATGCTAGATAATACGCTTGCGTTGATGAAAGCCAGTCAATAAAACCGGTCGACCTGAAACAGCTCGCTGATTTACACGCGACTAAGCCGAACAACCAAAGGACACGAAATATGCTCAGGCGTACCAAGATTGTCGCCACGCTAGGCCCTGCTACTGACTCCCCCGAATCTCTGGCCGCAATAATCGCAGCCGGTGTTGATGTTGCCCGGCTCAACTTTTCTCACGGCAGCGCTGAAGATCACATTGACCGCGCGCGTCGGGTGCGCGAGGCGGCCGCAGCTCAGGGGCGCTTTGTTGCCCTGCTGGCAGATCTACAAGGCCCCAAACTTCGCATTGCCCGCTTCGCCGGCAACAAAGTTATCCTAAGCGCAGGTCAGACCTTTGTTCTGGATGCCTCGATGGACAAGGAAGCTGGAACCCAGGAGCGGGTGGGCATCGATTATGAGCAGCTGATTGATGATGTAAAACCCGGTGACATCCTGGTTTTGGATGACGGCCGCATCGAAATGGAAGTGAAGTCTGTTGACGACCACAGCATCACATCTACGATTCTGATTGGCGGCCCACTGTCCAACAACAAGGGCCTGAACAAGCGTGGTGGCGGCCTGTCTGCCGATGCGCTTACTGAGAAAGACAAACAGGACATAGTGACCGCTGCCCGCCTTGGAGCCGATTACGTTGCCGTCTCTTTTGTTCGCACCGCTGATGATATGCACACAGCTCGCCGGCTGCTGAAGGAAGCTGGCTCCAGCGCGGGGCTCGTCGCAAAAATTGAGCGCGCAGAGCTAGCCCATAATATGGAAGCACTGGATGCAGTGATTGAGGCGTCTGATACGGTGATGGTGGCCCGTGGTGACCTGGCCGTTGAGATTGGCGATGCGGAGCTTGTGGGCGTGCAGAAACACATTATTTCCCGCGCCAGGGTTCTTAACCGTGCGGTGATTACAGCCACCCAGATGATGGAGTCGATGATTACCAGCCCCATGCCTACTCGGGCTGAGGTGTCTGATGTGGCAAACGCTGTTATGGATTACACAGACGCCGTTATGCTATCTGCAGAAACAGCCGTGGGTGACTACCCGGTGGAAGCAGTGGAAGCGATGGTGCGTATTTGTATAGGTGCGGAGAAGCAGCCATCCATGCACCAGTCGAAACACCGGATTCACGAAAGCATGGAGCAGGTTGACGAGGCGGTTGCCCTCTCCGCCATGTACGCAGCGAATCACCTGAATGGCGTGTCGGCTATTATCTGTATGACCGAGACGGGCGAGACACCCCGGCTGATGTCCCGCATCAAATCTAGCCTGCCGATTTTTGCATTTTCTCGGCACCATTCCACTCAGCACCGGGTTGTGATGTACCGAGGCGTTCAAACGGTTCCGTTTGATTCTGCGCAGATTCCAAATGAGCAGACCAATGCCCAGGCGGTATCTCAGCTTGTGGGCCGCAAGGTGGTCAGTGAAGGGGATCTGGTTGTTATCACCAAAGGTGATTACGCCAATGCCCAAGGGGGAACCAATTCCATGAAAATTGTCCGGGTTGGATCAGATATCAGCTGATATCCGAGAGGCTACCCGCCGCAATTTCAGTGATCCTAGCCCAGTCTTTCGTCGCAACGACCTCGTCAGGCGTCAGCCAGCTGCCCCCTACCGTTTGTACATTGCTCAGGGCTAGGTAGTCTCTGGCTGTTTCGCGGCGAATGCCGCCGGTCGGGCAAAAGGTGACATCGGGGAACGGGCCATTAAGGGCCTTGAGGGCACGAGTTCCACCCGCCACTTCTGCTGGAAAAAACTTGAACTCGCGGTAGCCAAGGCCATATCCCAGAAGCAGCTCTGAGGCTGTTGAAACACCTGGCAAAAGAGGTGCTTCGGAGGTTAACGAGAACTCAAGAAGCGCTTCAGTAAGGCCGGGGGTGACGATAAACTGGGCTCCAGCCGCTTCTGCCTGGCGGTATTGGGCAAGACTGGTCACGGTTCCGGCGCCAACCCAAGCTTCCGGGAGGGCTTCGCGCACGCTTTTGATCGCTTTAAGCCCATGCTCCGTACGCAGGGTTATTTCCATCACGCGAATCCCACCATCAAACAGCGCCTGACAAAGCGGTACCGCATCGTCGGCGTGCTTTATGGTGATAACAGGCATCAATAGTGAAGCACTCAGAACCGATCTGATGCGGTCGCGATGAAATCCGGATAACTGGGTCATTGTTTACTCCAGAAAATCTGCAGGCCAGGTTTAAGAAAACCGCGTACAGGCATAGTGAGCAGGTCGTCCGGCTGGCTCAACGCCCGCTTTAGTGTATCCAGTTTGTCGCTTCCTTTGAGATGCAGTGCCGTGAAGCGAGCTTCCCGCATCAGTGCATAGGTTAGCGTAATTCGCTGTTGCGTTTGGGATGGCGGCGTCATGGCCGCCAGGGTTTCCGGGTTTCCCGGATCCATAGCATGCGCAAGTTCCGGGGCGTCAGGGAACAGAGACGCAGTGTGGCCATCATTGCCCATTCCCAGAATCAGCACATCCAACGGGCGCGTTAACCTCGCAAGCTCCGCTTGGGCTGCACTCAGGCCTTCATCGGGGGTAGCGCCTTTATGCTTCAGCGATAGATACCGTGCGGCCGCTGCGTTATTCCGAAGCAGGTTCTCTTTTACGAGTTTGGTGTTGCTGGCCCCATTGGCTTCATCTACCCAGCGCTCGTCTACCAGTAGAACATCCACCCTGCTCCATTCCAGCTGCTTGCGCGACAAGGCCTGAAAAAACGGCACCGGCGTGGAGCCCCCAGAAACCGCGAGGCTCGCACTTTGCGCACTCTGAAGGCGGCTCCTTAGGAACTCCGCGACTGTGTCCGCGAGCGCCAGCGCAACCTGTTGCGGCGATTCTCCAAAATGCGCCTCTATCCCCTTTGGCAAATCCACTTCAGGCGTCTTCATACCAGCCCCTTCCATCACGGGTAATCATTGCAATGGATGCAACCGGCCCCCAGGTGCCAGCGGCGTAACGCTTGGGCGGATGACCGCCATCGCTCCAGTTCTGAATAACCCGGTCAACCCAGCGCCAAGCATGCTCCACTTCATCACGCCGCACAAACAGGTACTGATTACCTTTCATGACTTCCCAAAGTAGGCGCTCATAAGCATCGGGGATGCGCTCGGTTTCGAAGGCTTCTGAAAACGTCAGCTCAAGCGGCCCTTGGCGTAGCCGCATGCCTTTGTGCAAGCCCTGATCCTTGGTTAGTATCTTAAGAGACATGCCTTCATCCGGCTGCAGCCGGATAATCAGCTTGTTGTTCGCCAGATGCTTCTGATCCTGGTCAAAAATATAATGGGGAGCCGGCTTAAAGTGGATAATAATCTGGGACAGCTTTTCCGGAAGGCGCTTACCGGTGCGGATATAAAATGGCACGCCAGACCAGCGCCAGTTGTCGATTTCTACTTTCAACGCCACAAAGGTTTCTGTTTCGCTTCTCTTATTCGCGTCGTCTTCTTCCAGATAGCCGGAAACCGACTCCCCCATGCTGGTGCCCGCGGTGTACTGGCCCCGTACCACGTGACTTTCCATCATGTCCGGAGTAATTGTGCGCAGCGCTTTGAGTACTTTTACCTTTTCATCACGAATACTGTCGGCAGACAAATCTGTGGGCGGATCCATGGCAATCAGGCACAACAACTGAAGCATGTGGTTTTGTATCATGTCGCGGATTTGCCCGGCTTTATCAAAATAGCCCCAGCGGCCTTCAATACCCACGCTCTCTGCAACGGATATTTCCACGTGAGAAATATGATTCTGATCCCACTGAGATGCGAACAGATTGTTGGCGAAGCGCAATGCGATCAGGTTCTGAACGGTTTCCTTGCCCAGATAATGATCGATCCGAAAGAGCTGGCTTTCATCATAGACCTCCCCAAGCTCATCATTTATCACACGAGACGATTCAAGGTCGTGACCAATGGGCTTTTCAACAACAACCCGCGTCTTTTCGGTGCAACAACTGGATGACCGGAGATTGCGGGCAATGACACCGTACATACTGGGCGGACAAGCCATATAAACAATCAGTTCATTGCTGTGCTCATCACGCCAATCATTGAGAACCTGAAACCCTTCGCTGTCCCGAAAATCCAGAACCTGATATTCAACCCTCTGCAGAAAGGCCTCTGCCAAAGAGCGATCAAACTCATCAGGTTTTACGTGCTGCTCCAAACTGTTCAACAACTGTTTGCGAACAGCCGTGGTGTCCGTGTCTTGCCGCGCAAGCGCCAGTATTTTACTGCCATCAGCCAAAAGGCCGGCTCTCTCCAGCTGATAAAAAGCCGGAAACAGCTTTCGTTGGGCCAAGTCACCCAGAGCGCCAAACAGCATAATGTCGCAACGGGTCGTGATCTTGTTGACCATTGGATTCATCTCTCCGGAGAACCAGGCAACGACAGACGCGCCTGCATTCGGTTTAAAATGTAGTAATTATATTTAAATAATGACACCGAGCTCAGATCAATCCAAGTGGAATCCCTGAGATTGATACGTTTACTACCCAAAATACGGTAAAATCACGGTATAATCAGTTCATATTCAATAATGATTCCACCCAGAATTCAGGGAGTAGTTTGATGGCCGCAAATCGGGCGCATCGTGATGACAATTTGCTTGAGGATATTCAATCCCGGCTGGAGACTCTGAACAAGTCAGAACGTAAGGTGGCGGAGGCTATCCTGCGCGACCCGAGTGCCGCCACCCGGTACAGCATTGCGGCTTTGGCCCGGGCTTCCAACGTCAGCGAGCCGACCGTCAACCGATTTTGTCGGGGCTTCTCGGCCACGGGCTTCCCAGATTTCAAAATCCGCCTTGCCCAGAGCATCGCCACCGGCACACCCTATATTGGCCAAAACATCGAGCCTGACGACACAGTTGCAGAGTTTGCTGACAAAATCATGCTGAGCACGATGTCCAATCTCGACAAAGCTCGTCAGGCATTGGATCCCCAGGCATTAGCAACGGCCATCGACTATCTGATTCAGGCAAAACAAATCAACTTTTTTGGCATGGGAGGCTCCGCGTCTGTGGCGCTTGATGCCCAGCACAAGTTTTTCCGTTTTAACATTCCGGTCATGTCTTATGACGACGCCCTGATGCAGCGAATGGTCGCTGCGGGCGCGAGTGTAGGGGATGTCATTGTGATGATCTCTTATACTGGGCGCACCAGAGAAACCGTCGATATTGCCCGCATTGCTCGGGATAACGGCGCCACCGTGATTGGCATCACAACGCCGAACTCCCCGCTTTCGGAGGTCTGCACAACGGCGCTGGAAGTCACAGCCCCAGAGGATATCGAGGTCTATATGCCCATGTCATCCAGAATCATCCACCTGACAATTATCGATATACTGGCCACGGGAGTCACGCTAAAACGCGGCGCAGATTTTCTTGGGCACCTCAAGAAAATCAAAGACAGCCTGATACCTACCCGGTTCCCATCAACTCCTGACTGAAAGCGCGCCTTACCAAAGGCAATAAAAAACCCGGACAACACGTGAAGTTGCCCGGGTTTTTTATTTCAGCGCTGCCTTATGGCCGTGATACTTCGGCGCTGTTTCTCAGGAACTGCTGATAGGCTGCGTATTCACGCTGGCCTTCAAGTGACGCCAAGAACGTACGCAACTGGTCTAGGTCACCGCTACCTTTTTCTGCCTCGCCTTCATTTACGGCATCCAGTGCAATGACCGCAACACCATCCTGTGTGATCGCGGTGCCGTAGCTCGGCTCACCATCACCGGGACGGGCCAAAGCGAAAACAGTCTGCACGACCCGCGGATCAGCGCGTGCAGCATTTCGCGCCTGATCTTCAAACCGCTCCCAGTCGCCCGCATTCAGCGCATCTAGAGCTTCGCCTTTCTTAAGGCTGGCAATGATGGCATCAGCGCGGTCGGCAAGCATTTCTCGGGTCTTGCGAGCCTCGAGACTGCGGCGAATATCGTCTTTAACATCCTCAAGGGCAAGCTTTTGGGCCTCGCGGTATTCGCCAACACGGGCAACAACGGAAACATTATCGCCAACGTCGATCAGCTCGGTATTGAATCCGCCTTCAAGGACGTCTTCTGAGAAGAGCTGACGAACCAAGCCTGCATGGTCAAACGGTGCCTGACCACCATCTTTGGTAACACCAGAAACTTTGCGGATTTCCAGGCCCATTTCTTCGGCCGGGCCGACCAGATCGTCTGAGCTGTAGGCCGAGTCTGCCAGTTCTGCGCGTACTTCTGCGTATTCTTCTTGGGCGCGCTCACGGGCAAGTTCGGTGCGAAGCTTCTGCTCAAGCTCTGCCAGCGCCGGGACCTCTGAGCGCCGAACGTCGTCCAAGCGAATCAGATGTACACCAAAACTGGTTTTCACAGGGTCTGATACCTTGCCCTCCTCCAGTGCAAACAAAGCTTCCTCAAAGGCCTCGTCGTAAACGCCACGGCCCGCATAACCAAGGTCGCCGCCCTCTTTCGCGGAAACAGTATCAACTGACACCTCTTTCGCCAGATCTTCAAAGCTCTCGCCTGCGTCCAATCGCTCCTTGATGGAGGCCATGGTCTGCGTAGCATCGGCACCATCTTCAATCAGAATATGAGACGCACGACGCTCCTCACGGGCCAAGTCACCAGCGCGCTGCTCATAGTAGGCTTCAAGATCCTCTTCACTGATCTCGATTTTCTCTGCCAGGGCACCCAGCGATAAGGTTATGTAGACCGCGTCTACTTGATCAGGCTGCCGAAATGCGTCGCTGTTCTCTTGGTAGAAGGCTTCGATGTCTGCGCTGGCAACCTCAAGCTCATCAGATACCGCGCTTGCGGGAATCTGAACAACGCGGAAGTTCCGAGTCTGGTTCTGGATACGCAGAAGCTGCGCGGCATTCGCGCTTGCAACAAGACCGCTCTGCACAACGCCGCCACGGATCTGATTGACCACATATTGTTTGCGCATGGCTTCACGGAATTCACCCACACCCATGCCGAGGTTGCGCACGGAAGCTACAAAACGATCACGGTTAAATTCTCCATCAACCTGAAACTGTGGCATTTGGGTAATCAGAGCATCTATACCCGCATCATTGAGAGCAAGCCCCTGGGCTTTGGCGTCTTGAATCAACACCTGCTCCTGAACCAGGGAATCGAGTACGTTCTGGCGGATCTGGTCTTCGTTCAGCATGGCCGGATCGGGACGTTCCATCTCCGACAGACGACGCTGACTTTCCATCTGGACAACCCGCAGGAATTCCCGCTCGGTGATGTCCTCACCGTTAACGGTTGCCACTTCCGGCTCGCCGGAGAAGCCACCAACAATGGCATCCATTCCCCAGATGGAGAGTGACACGATCAACAGACCGATAATGATCTTGGCAATAGTGCCTTGGGAATTATCCCGAATATCTTGAAGCATGTTTCTCCCGAACCCCTGTCAAGGTCGTGCAGTTTTTATCATTTGGCGGCGGTATCAAAGCCTGCTGCCGATGCACTCAACGTAAAAAGGCGCACCCTGTCGGAATGCGCCTTGAATTCTTCTTGGCGACTCCCTTGGGCAGGAGACGCCGGAGAAAGAACCGTTACTTAACGGCGTCTTTCAGGGCCTTACCTGCTTTGAACCCAGGCACTTTAGAGGCCGCAATCTTGATCTCGGCACCCGTTTGCGGGTTGCGACCCGTGCGTGCAGCACGATCTTTCACTGAGAAAGTGCCAAAACCGATCAGAGTAACCTGATCGCCTTCTTTGAGGGCACCGGTGATAGAGTTGGTCATTGCGTCCAAAGCGCGGCCAGCGGCGGCTTTGGAAATATCTGCGGACTCTGCAATTGCATCGATTAGTTCGGACTTATTCACACTAAACCCCTTCGCTGTCAGGTTGAAGATGTTATATGTTGGTTTGTTTTTTTCTCGGACGTTCTCGACTATCGCATAAGCGGTCGGAGAATTCCATTCTTCGGTTTTCTTATTCCTTTCGGCATTCAACCGGTGTTTGGAATAGGCACTTATTGCGCGGGAGCCCTTGGTATAGGCTGCTTCACGGCGAAACAGTTATACCAATGGGCTCTCCGGCATGTCAACAACTCATCCAAGCTTTAATGTGTATTTATGCGCTCTGCACTGTCGCTTTCGTCGTCACGTGGTTTCCCAGACGTCGCTTTAGACGAAGAACTGGCCGCGTGTGGCTCGGGTGCATAGGCCAAAGCAATATCCAAAACTTCATCGATCCATTTCACCGGAATAATCTCAAGAGACGCCTTAATATTATCCGGTATCTCTTTGATATCCCTAACGTTTTCATCTGGAATGATGATGGTTTTTATACCCCCTCGATGGGCCGCAAGGAGCTTCTCTTTAAGCCCGCCAATGGCCAACACCCGACCACGAAGCGTAATCTCACCGGTCATCGCGACGTCTGCACGTACCGGAATTTTGGTCAGTGCAGAAACGAGTGCTGTGCACATTCCAATACCGGCACTGGGGCCATCTTTTGGGGTCGCACCTTCAGGTACGTGCACGTGTAGATCGTGTTTTTCGTGGAAATCGTCAGCAATACCGAGCCCTGGGGCACGGCTTCTTACCACGGTAAGCGCGGTCTGAATCGACTCCTGCATCACGTCCCCTAGGGAGCCGGTTTTTACAACCCTGCCCTTACCAGGAGTAAGTGCACACTCAATGGTCAACAATTCGCCGCCTACCTGAGTCCAAGCCAGACCCGTCACCTGGCCCACCTGATTGGTTTCTTCAGCGAGCCCGAAACTAACCTTGCGTACGCCTGAATAATGCTCAAGCAACTCAGGATCAATGGTTACGGTCGCCTTGTCACCGGCTTCCACATGCTCGCGAACAACCTTTCTGCATATCTTGGCAATTTCCCGCTCGAGACCACGCACACCAGCCTCGCGAGTATAATAACGAACCAAATCACGCAGGGTTTCTTCTGGCAGCGTCAACTCATCCTTACGCAGGCCGTTAGCCTTGTTTTGCTTAGGCACCAGGTATTTGAGCGCAATGTTAACCTTCTCATCTTCCGTATAACCCGGGATCCGGATAATTTCCATTCGATCCAGCAGTGCGGCCGGAATGTCCATGGAGTTGGACGTACACACGAACATCACATCGGAAAGATCGTAGTCCACTTCCAGGTAATGGTCATTGAACGTATGGTTCTGCTCAGGATCCAGGACTTCCAGCAACGCAGACGCAGGGTCACCGCGGTGATCCATACCCAACTTGTCGATCTCATCGAACAGGAACAGCGGGTTTTTTACCCCCACCTTGGATAGCTTCTGCAACAACTTTCCGGGCAGCGCGCCAATATAGGTTTTACGGTGGCCACGAATCTCAGCCTCATCGCGCACACCACCAAGGGCCATCCGCGTGTACTTGCGATTTGTAGCCCGAGCGATTGATTGGCCAAGGGATGTCTTACCAACACCCGGAGGGCCCACCAGACACAGCACAGGCCCCTTTACTTTTTTCACGCGACTCTGCACCGCAAGGTATTCAAGAATACGCTTCTTGACCTCGTCAAGGCCGTAGTGATCCTCATCGAGAATCTCCCGGGCCTTTTCAATATCGTGGCGTACACGGCTGCGTTTTTTCCAAGGTACCGCCAGCATCCAATCGATATAACCGCGGACAACCGTGGCCTCGGCAGACATAGGCGACATCATCTTGAGCTTGTTCAGCTCAACCTCGGTTTTCTTGCGAGCCTCTTCAGGCAAGCCGGCTTCTTCGAGCTTCTGCTCGAGCTCTTCAAAATCGTTATTACCTTCACCCAGGTTACCCATTTCTTTCTGAATAGCTTTCATCTGTTCATTCAGATAGTACTCGCGCTGACTGCGCTCCATCTGTTTCTTTACGCGGCCACGGATGCGCTTCTCCACCTCAATCAGGTCGATCTCGCCATCCAGCTTACCAAGCAGAAGTTCCACACGAAGGTTCAGGTCGAGCGCTTCCAGAAGCTCCTGCTTATCCGGAATATGCATTTCAAGATGGGCGGCCATGGTGTCTGCAAGGCGCGCCAACTCTTCTATTCCGCTCAGAGCGTTTGAGACTTCCGATGGCACTTTTCTGGACAGCTTTACATACTTTTCAAACTCGTCCATCAGGGTTTTCAGGAGCACTTTTTCTTCGCGCTCGGGCAGAGCTACTTCGTCCATCAGCGTAGCGCCACCGGACATGTACTCAGCCTCAGAAATGTCACTAATTGCCGCCCGAGCATTACCCTCAACCAGCACTTTTACAGTGCCGTCTGGCAGGCGCAGCATCTGCAGCACTGTGGCCAGCGTGCCCATATCGAACACATCCTTCGGGCCTGGCTCATCCGTGGAGGCGTCCCGTTGGGCCACCAGGAGGATTTCCTTGCTTCCTTCCATTGCGGCTTCCAGAGCCTGGATGGATTTTTCGCGGCCCACAAACAAGGGAACCACCATGTGCGGAAACACCACTACGTCGCGGAGAGGAAGCAGCGGGTATTCTTGCACGATATCTTCGGGTATCAGGGTCATAAGGAATCCTCTGACTTTGTTTCATTCAGCATATCACCCTTCATTGGGGCGGCCGTTGAAATTGCAATCTTTTTACCAAACAACACAGCACTAAGCGCTTCTGATACAAACCATTAAAAAAGGGGCGTTTCGCCCCTTTTTATTTCCACCGGTTATATCACTCAGCTGTGAAAGCCCTATTAATCATCAGGCACAGCCTTGGCGTGATCGGTATTCGCATAAATCTTGAACGGTTCCGAGTCGCCCTTGATGACACTTTCATCAATCACAACTTTGGAAATGCCATGCTCAGACGGAATCTGATACATGGTGTCGAGCAACGTGGCCTCCATGATGGAGCGAAGACCTCGGGCGCCGGTTTTGCGCATCAGAGCCTTGCCAGCGACGGCACGCAGCGCGTCATCACGGAAGTCCAACTCTACTCCCTCCATATCAAACAGCTTCTGATACTGCCTGGTTAGGGAGTTTTTCGGTTCCGTCAGAATCTGCACAAGAGCATCTTCATCCAACTCGTTCAGAGTGGCAACAACCGGCAGGCGCCCTACAAATTCCGGGATCAGACCGTATTTGACAAGATCTTCTGTCTCAACGTTCTTGATCACGTCACCCATATTCTTGCTGTCATCGTGGCTGGCAACTGCCGCCGAGAAGCCGATACTGCTCTTTTCAGTACGATCACGGATAACTTTGTCCAAGCCGGCAAACGCACCACCGCAGATAAACAGCATATTGCCGGTATCTACTTGCAAGAATTCCTGCTGGGGATGCTTACGCCCACCTTGAGGTGGCACAGAGGCAACGGTACCTTCAATCAACTTCAGCAATGCCTGCTGAACGCCCTCGCCTGAAACATCCCGGGTGATGGAAGGGTTATCAGACTTGCGGGAAATCTTGTCGATCTCATCGATATACACAATGCCCCGTTGGGCTTTTTCCACATCGTAATCGCACTTCTGAAGCAGCTTCTGGATGATGTTCTCAACATCTTCACCCACATAGCCGGCTTCCGTAAGCGTTGTGGCATCTGCGATGGTGAATGGCACATTAAGCATGCGCGCCAGAGTCTCTGCGAGAAGCGTTTTACCACTACCCGTGGGGCCAATCAGCAGAATGTTACTTTTGCCAAGCTCGACATCGCCCTTACCTTCACCATACTGGAGGCGCTTGTAGTGGTTATAGACCGCTACCGCGAGCACAACCTTGGCGCGATCCTGGCCGATGACATATTCATCAAGCGTATTGCGGATCTCAGCCGGTGTCGGAAGACGATCGCTCGGCTCCTCCTGCGCGTTCTCCTGAATCTCTTCACGGATAATATCGTTGCACAGGTCGACACACTCGTCGCAGATGAACACCGAAGGCCCTGCAATGAGCTTACGGACTTCATGCTGGCTCTTTCCACAAAACGAGCAGTAGAGCAACTTACCGTTATCGTCGCCTCTGCCGTTTTTTTCATCTGCCATTGAAATACCTCTAATCTCGTTTTGCCGGCGCTTCAGTTAGATAGTCGTGCGCCGGCCAAGGATGATGCAATTACTACCAGTATTATTTATTCGGTACGCGCTTATCAAGTATCGTATCGATCAGCCCATACTCTTTAGCTTGGGTCGGGTCCATGAAATTGTCACGGTCCGTGTCCCTAGCGAGGGTCTCTAGATCCTGGCCGGTGTGGTAAGCCAGAATCGAATTCAGGGTATGACGGATTTTGAGAATCTCGCGAGTATGGATCTCAATATCCGTTGCCTGCCCCTGATAACCACCCAATGGCTGGTGAATCATTACCCGAGAGTTGGGCAAACAGGCACGTTTACCTGCAGCACCGCCTGCCAACAAGAATGCGCCCATGCTAGCCGCTTGGCCCACACATAGGGTTGAAACGTCGGGCTTTATAAACTGCATAGTGTCGTAAATGGACATACCCGCTGATACAGAACCGCCTGGACTGTTAATGTACAGGTGAATGTCTTTATCCGGGTTTTCGGATTCCAGGAAAAGAAGCTGCGCCACGATCAGGTTAGCCATGTGGTCTTCCACTTGGCCCACCATGAAGATCACACGCTCCTTGAGCAGACGGGAATAAATATCGAACGAGCGCTCCCCGCGGGCAGTCTGCTCGATAACCATCGGCACCAGGGCGGACCTGGTATCCATTGCGGAACCATCGATTGGTTTCTGCGTCATGATGCGCCTGAACTCCTCTTGAAAAAATCGGCAAGCCAGGCCGGATTAAATCCGACCTTGGCACTATTTTCTGGTCAGAATCAGCCCTGCTGGGACTGGCCTGCCTGAATAGCCTCTTCGTACTTAACTTTCTTATCCGTGACCTTGGCCTGGGAGAGCACGTAATCAACAACCTGATCTTCAAGCACAGATGACTCGATCTGGCTCTTCTGTTCTGGGTCACCGTTGAAGTGCGCGATAACTTCCTCTGGCTGTTCATACGTTGACGCAATCTCTTGGATCTTTTCGTCAACCTTGGCCGGATCTACTTTCAGGTCATTAGCCTTAACAACTTCCTGGAACAACAGGCCCGTCTTAACACGACGCTCGGCTTGATCCTGGAAAATTTCTTTAGGCAGCTGCTGGAAATCCACTTGGCCACCAAAACGCTTAACAGCGTCTTGACGCAGACGATCAATTTCCTGATCAGCCAGAGTGCTAGGAATGTCGACTTCGGTCGTTTCCAGAAGGCCGTCTACAACGTCGTTCTTGACCTTGTTGGCCACTGCCTGCTTGAGCTCGCGCTCCATGTTCTTTTTAACTTCTTCACGGAATGCGGCTTCGTCTTCTGCCTCAATACCGAACTTAGTGAAGAACTCAGCGTTCAACTCAGGCAACTGCGGCTCTTCAACTTCGTGAATCTTAATCTCAAACTTTGCAGGCTTACCTTTGAGATCTTCGTTGTGATAGTCCTCAGGGAACGTCACTTCAATCTCAAGGTCCTCGCCAGCCTTGCCGCCAACGATGGCTTTTTCAAAGCCCGGAATCATCTGATCAGAACCTAAGGTCAGCTTGTGGCCTTCAGCGGCACCGTCCTCAAACTCTTCACCGTCGACGGTGCCCTTGAAGTCGATGGTCAGCACGTCCTTGTTCTTCGACTTACGCTTAACGGACTTCATGGTGGCCTGCTGACGACGCAGGTTATCGATCATGGTGTCGATATCCTTGTCGGTAATTTCAGAGGTCAGCTTCTCGATGGAAATCTTGCTCAAATCACCGAGCACAATTTCAGGAAGAACTTCGAAAATGGCAACGAACTCGAGGTCCTTGCCAGCTTCCATGGTTTTTGGCTCAAGCTTTGGCCACCCAGCAGGAGTAATATCCTGCTCCTGCAGCGCCTTGGTGTAGGTGTCTCGCATGATATCGCCGACAATTTCCTGGCGAACGCTGTCACCGAACCGACGCTTGACCACACTCATGGGAACCTTTCCAGGGCGGAAACCATTCAGGCGCACCGTGCGCGCAGTTTCCTGCAGGCGCTTCTGAACCGCCTGTTCGATTTCTTGGGCGGGCACACTAATCGTCATGTGACGCTCAATGTTGGAGGTCGTTTCTACAGACACTTGCATGGAAAATCCTCAAGTTTCGGGTTCGGTATATGAATAAAATTAAAACCAAAAGCCTATCCCGAGCGGTTTCCTCGGAAAAGACCCAAAATTAAAAGCCGGAAGTTTATCACGGTTTGCCCCAGCGAGAGAATCACCTGCCAAAGGTAGTTTCAGGGGTCGTGATCACAGCGACACTATAAGCAGGAGTTTGGGGCAAAAAAAGAAAAACAAAGGGGGGGCAGCCTTGGATTCGTAGAATAAGTGCAGCACCTTGGGGGCAACCAGATAGAAAGGGTGAGCGCCTAGTATAAAAAAGGCCCTTAGAGAATCTCTAAGGGCCTTCAAATTGGTACTCCGGGAGGGACTTGAACCCCCACACCTTGCGGCAACAGGACCTAAACCTATCGTGTCTACCAATTCCACCACCGGAGCGGAAAATCCTTCAAAAAGTGGGGTGGACGAAGGGGATCGAACCCTCGACCGCAGGAGTCACAATCCTGAGCTCTACCAACTGAGCTACGTCCACCACATCGGAATATACCTTGCGGTACATTCGATAACTAATTCACTAACCTTTCAACTTTGCTACCTGCGGTGCTTCAGTACCATTTAAGTCAATAACTAAAATGGTGCGCCCGGCAGGACTCGAACCTGCGGCCCTCGGCTTAGAAGGCCGATGCTCTATCCAGCTGAGCTACGGGCGCATGACCGTTCACCCATCTGAACATTCAGAAAATGGTCGGGGTAGAGAGATTCGAACTCCCGACATCCTGCTCCCAAAGCAGGCGCGCTACCAGGCTGCGCTATACCCCGTCTGAACTGAACAACATGTTGCATCAGCTAAGTTGGCGCGCATATTACCTCCGCAAATCGGTTCCGTCAACAATGAAAATCAAATTCTTACACACGGCGGCTCTCTTTCCATGAAACCCCACCAGAAATCGCGGCTAGATTAGAGCGCGTTCCTCAATTGGAGTTAAGAGGCAAGCGTGAGACAATGCCGCCTCTTTTATTTACCAACGCCAACCGACAAGACGAAACATGAGCGCCAAACTAATCAATGGAAAAGAAATTGCCGCCGGGGTCAGACAACAGGTCGCCTCCGGCGTAGAAGCCCGCACTAGCAAGGGGCTGCGCGCGCCTGGCTTAGCCGTGGTGCTAGTAGGAAGCGACCCCGCCTCCGAGATATATGTAGGCAACAAGCGCAAAGCCTGTGAAGCGGCAGGCATTCTCTCGCTCTCCTACGACTTGCCCGCGGACACCTCCCAGCAAGCTCTGGAAGCTCTGATTGATGAGCTGAATGAGAACCCGCTGGTCGATGGAATATTGGTGCAGCTGCCGCTACCCAATCATCTGGATGCAGACCCTATTCTATTGAAGATCCGCCCGGATAAAGATGTGGATGGCTTTCACCCATACAACATCGGCCGCCTAGTGCAGCGTAAGCCTGCTTTAAGGCCGTGCACACCCGCAGGCGTCATAACCCTGCTGGATAGCATCAACACCCCTTATAAAGGCCAGCACGCCGTGGTTGTGGGCGCATCCAACATCGTAGGTCGCCCTATGATCATGGAACTGCTGCTTAAAGGAGCAACTACCACGGTGTGTCATCGCTTCACGCCGGATCTGGAAAAGTTTGTTCGGGAAGCCGACATCCTGATTGCTGCTGTAGGCAAACCTGGGCTGATCAAGGGAGAGTGGGTAAAACTTGGCGCCACAGTGATTGATGTGGGCATCAACCGCATGGAAAACGGCAAACTGCGTGGCGACGTGGACTTTGAAGCTGCTTCTGCCCGCGCGGCATATATCACGCCTGTCCCCGGTGGCGTCGGCCCAATGACCATTGCGACTCTCTTGGAAAATACCCTGTACGCGGCGAACGAACTGCACAAAGAGTAATCCCAGGGTGCTAACTGAAGTTCGCTTGCGGTGATCAAGCAGCCATAAAAAAACCCGCCGAAGCGGGTTTTTTTATTTGCGGCCGATATTACTGGCCATACTTCTCTTTTGCTTTCAGGCGATAGGCGTGCAGAAGTGGCTCAGTGTAGCCACTTGGTTGCTCGCGGCCCTTGAGAACCAAATCCATAGCGGCCTGGAACGCAATGTTGTCAGCAAAATCGGGCGCCATAGCCCGGTATGTCGGATCACTGGAGTTCTGCTTATCAACAACCTGCGCCATACGCTTCATGGTTTCTTCAACCTGCGCCTTGGTGCAAATACCGTGATACAGCCAGTTAGCCAAGTGCTGCGACGAGATACGCAACGTAGCGCGATCTTCCATCAGGCCGATATCGTTGATATCAGGAACCTTGGAACAACCCACCCCACTGTCGATCCAGCGCACAACATAACCGAGAATACCCTGGGCGTTGTTGTCCAACTCCTGCTGAATGTCTGCCTCGGTCAGCTTAGATGGATCCTCCATCACCGGCACGGTGAGGATGTCGTCCAGGCTGGCACGGGTACGACTTTCCAGATCTTTTTGGATATCAGCAACAGACACCTGGTGATAATGTGTCGCGTGCAGGGTTGCGGCCGTTGGTGATGGCACCCACGCAGTATTAGCACCGGCTTTCGGATGACCAATTTTCTGCTCAAGCATACCCGCCATCAGGTCCGGCATGGCCCACATGCCCTTACCTATCTGAGCAACGCCGCGGAAACCGGTCTCCAGACCAATATCAACGTTCCACTGCTCATACGCACCAATCCATGCCGCCTGCTTCATCTCGCCTTTGCGAATGAACGGCCCAAGCTCCATAGAAGTGTGCATTTCATCACCGGTGCGATCCAAAAACCCGGTGTTTATGAACACTGCACGATCCTTGGCAGCGTGAATGCAGGCTTTGAGGTTGACCGTAGTACGACGCTCTTCGTCCATAATGCCAATTTTCAATGTGAAGCTCGGCAGGCCCAGGGCATCTTCAACGCGGCCGAAGAACTCGTTGGTAAACGCGACTTCTTCGGGGCCGTGCATTTTTGGCTTAACGATGTACACAGAACCAGTCGCACTGTTCTGGAACTCACCATCGCCCTTCAAATCGTGAATAGCGATCAGGGAGCTCAAAATGCCGTCCATGAGTCCTTCAGGTACTTCACTGCCATCTTTCAGCAGAATCGCCGGGTTAGTCATCAAGTGACCAACGTTACGGATAAACATCAGGCTGCGACCTTTCAACTTCAGCTCGCTGCCATCGCCCGCGGTGTATTCGCGATCTGCGTTCATCTTACGGGTCAGGCTTTTGCCGCCTTTCTCGAAGGTTTCTTCCAGATCGCCTTTCATCAGGCCCAGCCAATTGCTGTAGGCCAGCGTCTTATCATCGGCGTCCACTGCGGCGACTGAGTCTTCGCAATCCATGATGGTGGTCAGCGCAGATTCCATCAGTACATCTTTAACGTGTGCCCCGTCGTCTTTGCCAATGGGATGACTGGCATCGACTTGAATTTCAAAGTGCATGCCGTTCTTGACGAGCAGGATGCCAGTAGGCGCATCGGCAGCCCCTGTGTAACCCACAAAACCGGACTCGTCTTTCAGGCCGGTAACGTCACCACTTTGCAGTTTAACGGCCAACTTGCCGCCAACAATCTGATACAAAGCTGCATCTTTATGGCTTCCCGAAGCCAACGGCGCAGAGTTGTCCAAAAGGTTGCGTGCAAACTCAATCACCTTCGCGCCACGCACAGGGTTATAACCACGGCCTTTTTCAGCGCCATCGTCTTCTGAAATGGCGTCGGTGCCATATAGCGCGTCATACAGGCTGCCCCAGCGAGAATTAGCTGCGTTCAGCGCAAAGCGAGCGTTCATGATCGGTACCACAAGCTGAGGGCCAGCCATGGTCGCAACTTCCGGATCAACATTGGCAGTCGAAATGTGGAAATCTGCGGGCTCGTCTACCAGGTAGCCGATTTCCTTCAGGAAGGATTTATAGGCGGCCACATCGAGCTTCTGCCCCTTATGGTCGCTATTCCAGCTATCCAGCTTTTCCTGGATTGCGCCACGCTTGGCCAGTAATTCACGGTTACGCGGTGCCAGATCGTTAACGATCTTGTCGAATTCCGCCCAAAATTTATCCGCATCCAGCCCGGTACCCGGAATGGCTTCGTTGTTCACGAAGTCATACAAATTTTTTGCGACCTGAATGCCGCCAAGTTGTACGCGTTCTGTCATCGTTTTTAGCCTCAGTGAGTTAGCCTGTCCCGACCGCCACAGTCGGGCTGGAAAAATTAGAAGGCCGCATTATACGGGAGATTCCCTACAAGGTCATTTCCCGGAATACAACGCGGCTTTAGCTACATCAATTAGCTGCGCCGCCAGCTTGTTCCTTCACGGGAGTCATCCAGAATAATGCCCTGCTCTGCCAGCTCGTCTCGAATGCGGTCGGCACCGGCAAAGTCTTTGGTTTTGCGGGCATCGGCACGAGCCTGAATTTTCGCTTCAATATCTTCCGCAGTCAGCTCGCCGCCAGAGTCAGCCTGAAAAAAAGCATCCGAATCTTGCTGTAAAAGGCCAAGAACGGCACCAAGCCTAATCATGACAGTCGCCGCTTCCTTTGCCTCATCATCACGGCCTTCACGGCGATGCTGATTAATGTCGTTAGCGAGGGCGTGCAAAACCGAGATGGCACCCGGGCAGTTGAAATCGTCGTCCATCAGTTCAACAAAACGCCGGTCGTGGTCGGTCTCAGGCACATCATCGGAGCTCGCTGGCGCAATACCGCGCAACGCATGGTATAGCCGGGCCAACGAGCGCCCCGCTTCCGCCAAGTTATCTTCGGAATAATCGACCTGGCTACGGTAGTGGCTAGAAACTAAGAAGAAGCGCACCACTTCGGGCGGATAAGTTTCCAGAATCTCCCGTATGGTGAAAAAGTTGCCCAAAGACTTGGACATCTTTTCCTTGTTCACGCGAATTGCACCCGCATGCATCCAAGTGTTCACAAACGTATGGCCAGTCGCGCTTTCAGACTGGGCAATTTCGTTTTCATGGTGGGGAAACAGCAAATCCGGGCCGCCACCGTGAATATCAAAGGTATCACCCAGGCAGCGGGTAGACATGGCAGAACACTCAATGTGCCAGCCCGGGCGACCATCGCCCCAGGGGGATGGCCAGCTAACCTCACCCTCACCAGCCGCCTTCCACAACGCAAAGTCAGCCGGGCTGCGTTTGGCTTCCTGCACATCGACGCGGGCGCCAGCTAGCAGGTCTTCAAGTTTCTTCTTGCTTAACTTCCCATACCCCTCAAAGGATTCAACGGAAAAATAGACATCGCCGTTACCCGCTGCATAAGCGTGATCTGATTCAATCAGCGTGTTAATCATAGCGACGATGTCATCAATATAATCCGTCGCACGGGGTTCCGCATTGGGTGTTAACACACCCAGCAGCGCTTCATCCTCATGCATCGCCACGATCATGCGATCAGTCAGTTCGGTGAACGGCTCTGCGTTCTCCTCCGCACGGCGGAGAATCTTGTCGTCGATATCCGTTATGTTGCGCACATAGGTGACATCGTACCCACGGTTGCACATGTAACGCGTCACCACATCAAAGGCTACCAATACCCGGGCATGGCCCAGGTGGCAGTAGTCATACACCGTCATCCCACACACATACATACGAACCTTGCCCGGCTCGATGGGCGTGAAGGTTTCTTTTTGCTGGGTGAGCGTATTGTAAATTCTGATCACAGCTGGTCTCCCGAATGCTTACCTTTTACTTACCCCAGGAATCCCGCAAGGTAACGGTGCGATTGAATACCGGCTTGCCGGCTTTGGCGGTCAGTTTCGAATCACAGAAGAAATAGCCTTCCCGTTCGAACTGGTACGGCAGATCCGTGCCAGGTGTGGCCAGGTTCTGCTCTGCACGCGCACCTTTGAGCACCACAAGCGAGTCTGGGTTGACGTGATCAGTCAGGTCGCCGTCCTTATCGCTGTCTGGCATCTCATGGTTGAACAGCCGGTCGTACAGATTGATATCACATTCTACGCTATCGTTCTGCGACACCCAGTGGACAACACCATTAGGCTTATAGCCCTCAGGATTAACGCCCAGAGTGGCCGGATCGTACTCGCATCGAAGCTCCACAATGTCACCACTGGCATCCCGAATCACTTCTTTGCAGGTCATTACATAGCCGCCGCGCAGACGAACTGCTTTATCAGGTGCCAGGCGCTTCCACTTGCGCGGTGCCTCTTCTACGAAATCTTCCCGGTCGATATACAGGGTCTGGCTCCAGGTGACCTCACGCTGCCCCATATCGGGGTTCTGCGGGTGTACCGGCAACACTAGAGTTTCGGTCTTGTCAGCAGGGTAGTTGGTCAGCGTTACTTTCAAGGGGCGCATCACACACATGGCGCGAGGTGCGCGAGTGTTCAAATCTTCTCGAATGGCGAATTCCAGCATGCCCATATCCACGGTGCCGCCGGCCTTGTTCACGCCGATCATATCGCAGAAGGTGCGCAGGGATTCCGGGGTATACCCCCTGCGACGCATACCAGAAATAGTAGGCATACGCGGGTCGTCCCAGCTATCCACCAAATGCTCGTCCACCAGCCGCTTAAGCTTGCGCTTACTGGTGAGGGTGTAATTCAGGTTGAGCCGGGAAAACTCGATCTGCCGCGGCTTGCACGGAGCAGTAATATTGTCCAGCACCCAATCATATAGCGGGCGGTGATCCTCAAACTCCAGGGTACACAAGGAATGGGTAACCCCTTCCATAGCGTCGGAGATGGGGTGAGTGAAATCGTACATCGGATAGATGCACCACTTGTTGCCCGTTTGGTGATGCTCTGCGTACCGAATGCGATAAAGAATAGGGTCACGCATGTTGATGTTGGGCGAGGCCATATCAATTTTGGCCCGCAGCACCATCTCGCCATTAGCATATTTGCCATCGCGCATATCACGGAACAGCTTCAGGCTTTCGTCGGCGGAACGCTCGCGATAGGGGCTGTTTTTACCCGGCTCTTTCAGGCTTCCACGGTAGTCCGCCATGTCATCGGCTGACAGCGCACACACGTAGGCCTTGCCCTTCTCAATCAATTCTTCGGCAAAGTAATACAGGGCATCAAAGTAATCAGAGGCATAATGCACCTCCCCTGCCCAGGTATAACCCAGCCACTCCACATCCCGCTTAATGGCATCAATGTACTCCTGGCTTTCCTTCTCCGGGTTGGTATCGTCAAACCGCAGATTGCACGCGCCAGAAAATGTCTCGGCAATACCAAAATTTAGGCAGATGGATTTGGCGTGGCCGACGTGCAAGTAACCATTGGGCTCAGGCGGAAAACGAGTGACCACCTGGCCGGTATGCTCGCTGTTGGCGACGGCGTTTTCGATCAGGTTCTGAATAAAATTGTGGGCTTTCTTCGGCTCGGCGCTCATACAATCTCTTAAAAGAAGTGGGATCATAAACGGTCTATTATACTCATAAATCAGAGCCGGACTCATGCATCGCCGGAAACTCTTGAGTACAATACCGGCTTTAACCGACTCAAACTCAATGAACAGGAAACCCTGATGATTCTGCTGACCACCAATCACGGCGATATCAAGCTCGAACTCGATTACGAAAAAGCCCCTGAAACAGCCAAGAACTTTGAGCAGTATGTGCGTGACGGCTTCTACGACGGCCTTATTTTTCACCGGGTAATAAGCAACTTTATGGTTCAGGGCGGTGGTTTTGAGCCAGGCATGATTGCACGCAAAACCCGCGATTCAATCAAGAACGAAGCTGACAACGGCCTGAGCAACATGCAGGGCACCGTCGCCATGGCCCGCACCATGGACCCGCATTCCGCCTCAGCACAATTTTTCTTCAACGTTGAAAACAACGGCTTTCTGGATCACACAGCAAAGAACGCCGAAGGCTGGGGTTACTGCGTGTTTGGCAAGGTTGTGGAAGGCATGGAAACGGTTAACGCCATCCGCACAGTACGTACCACCATGGATGCAGGCCACCAGGACGTGCCTTCTGAGGACGTCGTAATTGTAAAAGCCACGGTAGTAGAAGGTGGTGGAAAGCGTGGTGGAGAGGATGGAGGCGCAGCGTGACCACGCTGTTTATTTCCGATCTCCACTTGGAAGAGTCACGTCCCGACATTACCGGGGCGTTTCTTGGCTTTCTGAAAAAGGAAGCTCCCGGGGCAGAGAAGTTATACATCCTTGGTGACTTTTTCGAAGCCTGGATTGGGGACGACGAGCGCACGCCTCTGCAAGAACAGGTTGCGGCTGCATTACGAGAGCTCAGCGACAGCGGCACCCGTATCTTTCTGATGCACGGCAATCGGGATTTTCTGCTGGGCGAAGACTTCTGCGCCCGTGCCGGCGCTACGTTGCTGGACGACCCCACGCTTATGGATCTTTACGGCACCCCTACCCTGTTAATGCACGGCGACAGCCTTTGCACAGCCGATGTTGAATACCAGAAGTTTCGCGCCAATATGCGAAACCCGCAAACCCAAAAGCTCATTCTGGCTCGCCCCCTCAAAGATCGCCTGCAAATGGCCCGACAGCTCCGGGAAATGAGCATGGCCACGAACCAAGGCAAAGCAGACGACATTATGGATGTTACGCCCGAGGAAGTTGTGCGTGTTATGGACGCCCATAATGTGCCGCAGCTGATTCATGGCCATACCCACAGGCCCGCTGAGCATAACCTAGAGGCGAAGGGCAAAACCTCAAAGCGGATTGTCCTAGGTGACTGGGATGAAAACGTGTGGTGGCTGATTGCAAAGCCCGGCCAGACGCCGGAGCTGAAAAAGACGCCACTCTCCAACTTCTACCCACCTATCTAGCTTCTATTAAAGAGCGCCTGCCCGATGAATTAAAAGCGCGACGCAGGCCCGCCCACGCGAGGATCGCAAAACATGAAGCAGCGCCCGACCCGTTATTCAGTTTTAACTACATGGCTGGCCGGGGTTCTTCTACTCTGCTTTTTAGCACTACCCACCCTCGCAGAAGACTCTGATGAGCTGCAGGACTCTCGCCCGGCCGTGCAGCCAGAGCTAGAGAAAGGCACAGATGCGCCTCCGGAAATTAAGCTACCGAAAGCGGTCGACGCGGATATCCACGAACAGATCCAAGCACTTCTGGGCTCACTCAATCAACGCCAGTCTGCTGTTATAGCGAGCCGGGAGCGATTGACCTACGCCGAATCCATCCTCACCCGTCTGCAGGATGAATACGAGAGTTTCGAGCTGAGGCTCGAGAAGGCCGGGCTCAACTTAACCGCAAGCTACGCCGACCTCTTAAAACAGAGGCTTGAGCGCTTACAGCGGCAAAGTATTGCCCAAGACCTTATTGAAGGCATCGAGAACAAGCTATCCGCGGCAAGAGAAGAGCAGCTGCGGCTGGAAGAATTTGAGGCCATTGCAGAGCCAGATGGCGATGCCCGAAGCCAACTACGCAGCCGCCGGTCTGAACTGCTACGAGAGCTTCATAAAGCCGTTACAGAGCATATTGATGTGCTCAATGAATACTACAGTACGGTGACCGCACTTCAGGATCAGGTACAGGACTACCAAAAGCTTTTAAAGCAAAGATTGTTCTGGCTTCCCAGTGCGGCAGTGGTAAATGCAGAAACCGCCGGAGGGCTTTACCAATCCGCCAAGTGGTTTGTTTCTCAACTGCGTTTTGACGCTTTGAGAGAAGCCGTTACCCGCTCAGTGAGCGAGCGCGGAGAACGCACAGGGCTAGTGGCGCTGCTTCTCATCGTGCTTTTGATAAAACGTAAAGCCGTCGTAAATAACCTTCTGGCCAACAGCCGCTATGTCGGAAACGTCGGTGAAGACCGCACAGCTTTTACACTAAAGGCACTGATCAACAGCTTTCTCCTAGCATTGCCGGGGGTTCTTGTGTTTTCGCTGGCAGCCCTGGTGCTGATGGAAGGAAACGCATTTTTCGCGGCACTGTCGAAAGGCTTCACCGCAGCCGCCTTTATTATGTTTTTGCTCGCCTTTATCCGCAACGTAGCCCGCAAACAAGGGCTTGGAGAAAGCCACTTTCACTGGAACCCAAACTCTTTGCTGGTTATTCGCCGGGAAATACCTTTACTGATGGCCTTTGTTATTCCCATCACCATCATCACCACATCAACCAGCTCAACACCTGAGGGCGCGCAATTTGACGACAGCCTCGGCCGCCTGCTATTTGCTCTGGTATCCATCGCACTGGCAGTATTTGCACAGCGCATCATGAAGGCAGTGAGAGCTTACAAATCCCACGGCGGGCTACTCCTTTTCCTGCACGTTATGGCGGTTACGGCCCCTCTTGTACTGGCGTCGGCGTCCCTGATCGGCTACCACTACACCGCTTTGCAGCTTGAGCGAAACTTGTTTGTTTCCATATGCTGGCTGGCCTTCAGCTCGTTACTTTATTACCTCGGCCTGAGAGCGCTATCCGTACGTGAGCGGCGACTCACCCTCGATCGCCTCAAAGAACAACGCGCTGTCGAACGCAGAGTAGCCGAGACCAGAGAGGCTGAAGACGCCTCCGACGAGAGTATTCTGCCGGCTCTGGATATGCCGAAAATGAACCTTAAAGACATCAGCCAACAAAGCTCCTCCCTGCTACGCATCGTCATTTTTGCTTTGGCCCTGGCCGGCTTGCTCATTCTCTGGGCCGATGTTATCCCGGCACTTCAGTTATTTAACAACATTACCCTATGGACCATTACCACCGACCTGCAGGGAGGCGACCCGCTTCCCATAACACTTTCCGATGCGTTGCTGGCGCTGCTGGTCGCGGCCGGAACGGTGCTTGCCGCTAAAAATCTTCCAGGAACCCTGGAGGTGATGGTATTAAGCCGAATGAACCTAGAACCCGGTTCTGGCTACGCCATTACAACGATCACCACCTACATTCTTGTGATCGTGGGAGTGGTGACCTGCCTCGCGGTGATTGGCGTTCAATGGTCCAAGCTGCAGTGGCTGGTTGCCGCACTCGGTGTGGGCCTCGGGTTTGGGCTTCAAGAGATAGTCGCGAACTTTGTCTCTGGCATCATTCTCTTGTTCGAGCGCCCAATTCGGGTAGGCGATATGGTGACCATTAACGGCATAACCGGCACCGTTGCGCGCATACGCATTCGTGCCACAACACTGATCGACTGGGATCGAAAAGAACAGATTATTCCCAACAAGACCTTTGTTACCCAGGATCTGACCAACTGGACACTCTCAGATCCAATTACCCGCGTCATCCTCCGTGTGGGCGTTGCCTATGGATCCGACGTAAACAAGGTTCAGGAGGTACTCACCCAGGTTGCCCATAAAAATGAGCGCGTGGTGAGTGACCCGGCACCGGAGGTTTTCTGTGTGGGGCTTGGGGACAGCAGCATCGATTTCGAGGTTTGGGTTTATGTGAAAGACCTAATGGATATCATGCCGCTGTCCCATGAAATACACGCCTCAATCACCGGCGCTCTGACGGAAGCCGATATAGAGATCCCGTTCCCGCAGCGGGATATTCATGTGCGCACCCTGCCTGAAGCCCGCTAGGCTTCAGGCCGCTCGGTTTTAGGCAAAGTAATCTAGGGACTGTATCAGGACGACATGCCCGGTACCGAGCCCATCTTTACGGGCTCTTTGTAGGTTTCCAAGCGCTTGAGCCATCCTGCAAGCCAGCGCTCCCGCTCAACAGGGTTGCTCGCATTCTGGGCACGGCGGGTAAGCACTGTTGCAGCAGCCTCTCGGAACTGAGCCAGCGTTTTCTCGCTAGTCTGCACTTCCGCTGAGCCCACAGCGCCCGGCTCTGTTGCCGCAGGCGATACAGGCATCGCCATCAATACCTGAAGCAACCCCCAACCCTCGCCGTTATAGCGCTCATCAGGTGAAAGCCCCTCGCCTTTAAAATTCACATAATCCATAACCGCGTAAACACCACCGGGCGTTTGGCTTAGCGCTCGCAGTCTTTTCTGCACGTCATTGCGACGTGACTCAGGGGCCGCCTTCACGATTTTAGCCAGTGAGTCTTTTGCACGGCGGAAGATAAACTCAGCCTGAACCCCCTGAGTGCCAGCTAGAAACTCCCGCAACTCTGCCATTTCGGGCGAATCCGCAACCTGCATGAAGGTTTCCCGATCTGGCCAGGGAGCATCAAACGGCTCGAGTTCCCGCAACCATTCGGGGATATTAAGTTGGCGCTGCTCCATATACTCAACAAGCGCAGGAAAACTTTCTATAAACCGCTCGTTAACTGCTTTCGGGTACCAGATAAAATGTCCAATACCCAGTGAGGGAAACGCCTCAGACTCATTCCAGTGAATGAGGCACTGGAACTGACCAGCGCATTCATTTTGGAAAATTTTCTGGCCAACCCAGTCCAACTGGGCAGGCTTCAGGGCAAGGGAAATGTCGCTGGCAAATTCCTGCGTCGAGGCAGCGTCTGAACGTGTCTCTTCGTTACTTTGCTCGCTGTTTCCAGCATCGCAGCCAGAGAGCAACAATGTGCCCGCCAGAGTGCCCGCAAGAAAAATCAGTCCGAACGCGTTTCTAGTCAAATTCGCTACCTCATTCATGTAGCCGTTGCCGGGGTGATTACTCAATCATATGCTCTGCCAACTGGCTGCGGGTTTCTTCAGAAATAGAAACGGCTTTTTCTGCTTCGTAATCAAAGTGAATCAGCACAGCCTTGCCACGGGCAATCAACTGTCCGTCCTGCCAGGCTTCCTGGACAGCCTGGAACGAGCTGTTCCCAATCTTCCCGATGCCCGTGCGAACCTCAACTGGCAGATGCCAGAAACTCTGGGCCACAAAGTCTATTTCCACGCGGGCGATAATCAGTGGCCAAGTTTTCACATCCAGTGTCGGATGGAAGATCCTAAACAAAGGTAGTCTGGCCTGCTCGAACCATACCGGCAATGTCGTATTGCTGATGTGACCCAAAGCATCCGTGTCGCTGAAGCGGGGCTGAAGCTCTATATAGAACATGCCGTCCATCCTGTTGGTTAAAACCGAATACTATACACACTGTTCTGGGCTTCATAAAAAAACCCGAAGCCTTGGCCTCGGGTTTCAGATCTCGTGCAATTCGGGACAAGCCAACAGGATAGTGACCCGCTCACTTTTTACTTCTCCACGAAGGCCCGCTCGACCACATAATGCCCCATGTCACCACCCCGAGCTTCTTTGAAGCCCATGCTGTCAAGGATGGAACAGGTGTCCTTGAGCATGCTCGGGCTGCCACAGATCATGAATCGATCATCCTCAGGGTTTAAGTCGGGCAAGCCAAAATCACCGGTTATCTTGCCGCTCTGCATGGCTTGGGTAAGCCGGCCCTCATTGCGGAAAGGCTCACGGGTTACCGTGGGATAGTATTCAAGCTTACCTTCAACCATCTCACCAAAGAACTCGTTTTCAGGTAGTGCTTCAATCTCGTGCTGGTAAGCAAGCTCTGAGGCATATCTTACGCCGTGAGTTACAATAACTTTCTCAAAGGCATCGTATACTTCTGGATCCTTGATAATGCTCATAAACGGCGCCAGACCGGTACCGGTGCTGATCAACCACAGGTTCTTGCCTGGCAGAAGGTTGTCCAGAATCAGAGTTCCGGTGGGCTTGCGGCTCACCAGAATCTCATCCCCCACCTGAATCTTTTGAAGGCGTGAGGTCAACGGGCCGTTCTGCACCTTGATAGAAAAAAACTCCAACTCATCTTCGTAATTCGCACTGGCAATACTGTAGGCGCGCATTAGAGGCTTGCCTTCAGTTTCCAGGCCAATCATCACGAAATGGCCGTTCTTGAACCGAAACCCTGGGTCGCGGCTGGTTTTGAAGCTGAACAGGGTATCGTTCCAGTGGTGAACGCTGGTTACGGTTTCTTTTATCAGGTTGCTCATTTAAACCTCTTGCCTATCCGGTTCGGCGGCGAACGTTTTAAATATGGATTGCGTACAGTGTACCGCACCACTAACCTATCGATGAAATGGGATATTCCCATAACCTTATTCGGGTACGTCGATTTAGAGCGTTTTGTTATGAAGTACAGTTTCAGGCAACTCGAAGTTTTTTTAGCCGCCGCGCACTTCCAGAACATTACCCGTGCTGCAGAATCGCTTGCCATGTCTCAATCTGCCGCAAGCAGCGCACTTAAGGAACTGGAAAACCAATTCGATATCCAGTTATTCGATCGTGTTGGCAAACGCCTGCAACTGAATGAGCTTGGGCGGCTCTATCGCCCCAAGGTGGAAGCCGTGCTCGCACAAGCAACAGAGCTGGAACAAGCCTTTAGCAAACATACCGAAGTAGGTGCCTTAAAAGTTGGAGCCACCTTAACTATAGGTAACTATCTAGCTGTTGGCGTAATGGCCCAATACATGAATACCCCTACCCAGCCCAGAGTGTCACTAGAAGTGGCCAATACCAGCACCATCGCACGCAGGGTCAAAGATTTCGAACTCGATATCGGCCTTATTGAAGGTGAACTGCAGTCTTCGGAGCTGGACGTTTTGCCTTGGCGCGGCGACCAACTGGTGGTCTTCTGCTCACCCACACATCCGCTGGCAGCAAAGAAAGAGCTCTCGGATGCAGATCTCCGAGACGCCACCTGGGTCATGAGAGAGCAAGGTTCCGGAACTCGGCAAAGCTTCGAGCGCGGCATGCACGGCCTGCTCCCAAGCCTGAACGTACTGCTGGAACTGGAGCACACCGAAGCCATCAAGCGAGCCGTGGAAGCTGATTTGGGCATAGGCTGCTTGTCAGAAGTCGTTCTTGAGGATGCCTTCAAACGCGGCAGCCTGGTGCCACTGAAAACCCCGGAAAACCGGAATTTCAAACGGCAGTTCTACTTCATTCTGCACAAACAGAAGTACCGGAGCGCGGGTATCGACGCCTGGATTGGCCTGTGCCGCGCGCTAACCTAACACTCAGGCAATTGGCCCACTGTGGAACCTGAACTCTTTATCCGGCTCCAGAATAAGCTGTTTTTCAATCGCCAGAAACTCCGCAACTCTCTCGTCCACGGGCCCGCCGTTGGCCTTCTCGGCCAGCGCCAAGTAATCCCGATAATGGCGCGCTTCAGATTTAAGTAGGCTGCTGTAGAAATCTGCCAATTCATCATCCAGAAACGGAACCAGCGCGGCGAACCGTTCGCATGAACGGGCTTCGATGATGGCACCCACCACCATTACATCCACCAAGCGGCCCGGGTCTTCCGTGCGTACGTCTTTGCGCAGCCCTGCCGCGTAGCGCGCGGGTGTCAGGTGGCAGTAGGTCACGCCGCGCTTGTTAATGATGGCCAGAACCTGCTCAAAGTGCCGCAACTCCTCCCGGGCCAAGCGAGACATTTTGTTAAGCAGATCGGTATTCTCTACATAGCGGTACATCAGGCTGAGCGCCGTCGACGCTGCCTTTTTCTCGCAATGGGCATGATCAATAAGCATCAGATCTTGATTGGCCAGTGCGTTATCAATCCACTGCTGCGGCGTAGCACAGGGCAGAAAATCGTGGATCTCTTGCAGGGCCTGGGTCATAGAGTCTGTTTTGTGATTCATGGTGAGTAGCAACGTTAATTCAATGGACCGGCGATTATAACGCAGCTATCAGGTTTCTCCGACCACCGTCCAACTTAACTTTATAAGTGCTTTCCTATAGAATACAGCGCCAACTTAACGTCTTTCCGCCATAAAGCTCCCGCCAGGCATGCTGCCTAAGGTGCGGGACATACCAACTGATGAGGATCCAAACCGTGTTAGAAGCGTACCGTGAACACGTTGCAGAACGTGCGGCTCAGGGCATCCCCCCCAAGCCGCTGAGCGCCGAACAAACCTCTGCTTTGGTAGAATTACTGAAGAATCCGCCTGCAGGTGAAGAACGCACCTTAGTTGATTTGCTTGAGAATCGCGTTCCGCCAGGCGTTGACGAAGCCGCTTATGTAAAAGCCGCTTTTCTGACCGCCATCGTTAAAGATGAAGCAAGCTCGCCTCTGATCGACAAGCCCAAAGCGATCCAGTTGTTTGGCATGATGCAGGGTGGTTATAACATCACCACTCTGGTCGAGTTATTGGATAATGCAGAGCTGGCCGAACTGGCCGGTACCGAACTGAAGCACACTTTGCTGATGTTTGACGCGTTTAACGACGTGAAAGTGAAAATGGACGCCGGGAATGCGGTTGCCAAATCTGTCATTGAGTCTTGGGCCAACGCTGAGTGGTTTACCAAGCGTGACAAGGTTGCTGACAGCATCAAGATGACTGTCTTCAAAGTAACCGGTGAAACCAACACCGATGACTTGTCTCCTGCACCGGATGCCTGGTCACGCCCAGACATTCCACTGCACTCCCTCGCTGCCTACAAAATGGAACGCGATGGCCTGAAGCCTGAAGAGCCCGGCGTTAAGGGCCCGATGAGTCAGATCGACGAAATCAAAGCCAAGGGCCTGCCCGTTGCCTTTGTCGGTGACGTAGTCGGTACCGGTTCTTCACGTAAGTCAGCCACCAACTCTGTACTTTGGTTTTTCGGCGATGATCTTCCCGGCGTACCGAACAAGCGCGGTGGTGGTGTGTGTATCGGTAACAAGGTTGCGCCTATTTTCTTCAACACCATGGAAGATGCCGGCGCCCTCGTATTCGAAGCACCGGTAGACGACATGAACATGGGCGATGTTATCGATATCCGCCCGTATGAAGGCAAAGTTCTGAACGAAAATGGCGATGTCATCTCCGAGTTCGGCTTCAAGTCTGATGTCATTCTTGACGAAGTACAGGCCGGCGGCCGTATTCCGTTGATTATCGGTCGTGGCCTGACCACCAAGGCCCGTGAAACACTGGGGCTGGGCGTAACGGACACTTTCCGTCTACCAGCTGACCCGGAAGCGGGCACCAAGGGCTTTACTCTGGGCCAGAAAATGGTTGGTAAAGCCTGTGGTCTGGAAGAAGGCCAAGGCGTTCGTCCCGGCACCTACTGTGAGCCGAAGATGACAACCGTTGGTTCTCAGGATACTACGGGACCGATGACTCGTGATGAGCTGAAAGATCTGGCATGCCTGGGCTTCCAGGCAGACCTGGTGATGCAGTCATTCTGTCACACTGCGGCTTACCCAAAGCCGATTGACGTTGAAATGCAACACACCATGCCCGACTTCATCAAAACCCGTGGCGGTGTTTCGCTGCGTCCCGGCGACGGCATCATCCACTCTTGGCTGAACCGTATGTTGCTGCCAGATACCGTGGGTACCGGTGGTGACTCTCACACCCGTTTCCCGATGGGCATCTCGTTCCCTGCAGGTTCTGGCCTGGTTGCGTTCGCAGCTGCCACCGGCGTTATGCCGCTGGACATGCCAGAATCGGTTCTGGTGCGCTTCAAAGGCGAAATGCAGCCCGGCATCACCCTGCGTGATCTGGTTCATGCCATTCCGCTGTACGGCATCAAGAACGGCATATTGAACGTCGAGAAGAAAGGCAAGATCAACGAATTCTCCGGTCGCGTACTGGAAATTGAAGGTCTGGAACAGCTGACTGTCGAGCAAGCGTTTGAACTGTCTGATGCTTCTGCTGAGCGCTCCGCAGCGGGCTGTACCATTAACCTGTCTGAAGAGTCTGTTGCAGAGTACCTGCAATCCAACATCACCATGCTGCGCTGGATGATTGCAGAAGGTTACGGCGACCCACGCACCCTTGAGCGTCGCGCTCAGGGTATGGAAGAGTGGCTGGCAAATCCAAGCCTGATGCGTGCTGACAAAGACGCAGAGTACTCACACGTGATCGAGATCGATCTGGCTGACATCAAAGAGCCAATCGTATGCTGCCCGAACGATCCTGACGATGCCCGCTTCCTTTCTGAAGTGGCTGGCGACAAGGTAGACGAAGTATTCATCGGCTCCTGCATGACCAACATCGGTCACTTCCGCGCGGCTGGCAAGCTGCTAGAGCAGAACAAAGCACCTCTGAAAACCCGTCTATGGATGGCGCCGCCAACCAAAATGGACGAGTCGCAGCTGATGGAAGAAGGCTATTACAATATTTACGGTACCGCGGGTGTACGCACCGAAATGCCAGGCTGCTCACTTTGTATGGGGAACCAGGCACGGGTAGCTGCCAAGAGCACCGTGCTGTCCACGTCTACCCGTAACTTCCCGAACCGCCTGGGCGATGGTGCCAACGTGTATCTAACCTCTGCGGAACTGGCGTCTGTGGGCGCGATACTGGGTAGAATCCCGACGCCACAGGAGTACTTGGAGCACACCAAGAACCTGAACAGCATGTCAAAAGAGATCTACAAGTATCTCAACTTTGACCAGATGGACAACTACACCAGCAAGGCAGCTGCAGCGAATATCGCTTAAGCCCTGACCTTATCGGTTTAGCCCCATAAAAACGCCAGCCTTCGGGCAAGCCATTTACCTTAAGTGTGGCTGACTAGGTTTTGGGAAAGAAAAAACACCTAAGCTTCATGGAATTACAAGGTTTAGGTGTTTTATATTTCGGGAAAGAAATCTTTCCTGATTCACATGGAAAAATATAAATGTCATTTTTTATACGAAAAGTAATTAAAAATACTGCCTCTATTAACTTGCATTTACTGAAATTTACGTAAAAAGACAGTGAACCACTCGACTCTAAAGAACAGGGATTTTTAAAATACTTCTAAATAGAGATTAATTTCCAACTTAGATTAATTATCATAACATTTCTCCTTTTATGAGTTTATTACTGTTCACACAGATCGGATTGCTGTGGGGAGGCGTTATCAAACTCATAGAACTGTGTGGTGGACCCCTGAGTCAAGACATCAATTGACTCGGTTTAAGTTGTGCACTCGACTTCACTTGCAGCTGGACGGCGCTGCCCCGTGTTTGCCTTTGCTTTGGCTGTTGCCGTTGTGTCTGATCTGGCTTCTGCGGTGGATACATCCCCTGTGGAGCGTAGCGGAACAGGGGATGTATCCACCGCGCGCGGAAATTTATCCACGATCATTGCCCCGCCACCGATAGCGGTTCTATGCACGATGTCGGGTGTCGTTTGCCCCAAGGACTGGTGCGGGCGCTCACCGTTATAGAAGACAAAGTACTTCGTCAGTCCGACCAGTAACTCGCCCATCGTAGCGTAGCCATTGAGATACACATCCTCATGCTTGACGCTGCGCCAGAGGCGTTCGACGAAGATGTTGTCGAATGCCCGCCCACGCCCATCCATGCTGATGACAATGCCTTCACGGGTCAGCACGTCAGTGAAGACGGCGCTGGTGAACTGTGCGCCTTGATCGCTGTTGAAGATTTCCGGCCGACCGTGGTTGCGCAATGCATCTTCTAGGCAATCGACGCAGAACACCGCTTCCATGCTGTTGCTGATCCGCCAGCTGAGCACCCGGCGCGAGTACCAGTCGATAATGGCGACCAGATAAGCGAAACCATGCGCCAGGCGGATGTAGGTGATGTCCGTGCTCCAGACCTGGTTGGGTCTGACAATCGGAACGCCGCGCAGCAGGTAAGGATAGATCTTGTGTTCAGGGTGTGGACGGCTGGTATTCGGCCCCGGCGCCATGCCGGCCAAGCCCATCTCCCGCATCAGGCGTTGTACCCGCTTGCGATTGACGGTGTGACCCGCCACCTTGAGGAATACGACCATCTTGCGGCTGCCGTAGAATGGGTGTCTGGTATACTCCTCGTCAATCAGGCGACCGAATAGCAGGTCGCTTTCATCGACCGGCTTGGGCCTTTGCTGCGCATAGGCTGTGGCGCGGGATACGCCGGCCAGAATACATTGCTGGACGACGCTGACCGCAGCGCCTTGGCTGATCCAGGCTTGCCGCGTCATGACTGGCTGATCCCAGACTTTTTTTTGAGCCAATCCAATTCCACCTTCAGCTTGCCGATCTCGCTGTAGAGCCGTTCTGGCTCCCGGTGGTCAGCCAGCGGCTTGGGGCCGCGCTTGCCTTCAAACAGGGTCTTGGCTTGCTCCTGTATCGCTTTCTTCCACTGACCAACCTGGACTGGATGTACGCCGTATTCCTGGCCAATCTCGTTGATCGTCTTTACGCCTCGTACGGCTTCCAAGCCAACCTTCCCCTTGAACTCCGAGGTGTGTACCTTCCGCTTCTTCGCTTCACTCATCGCTGCTAATCCCCTTATGACAAAGTACAGCTTAAACCTTTGTCTTGAAAACGGGGTCCACTATACTGGTCTGAATGGCAGAGCCATGCGCTGGCAGGAATTTTTACCAGTCCAGGTGTCTCTGCAACTGACCAGCCGACCTTGAGAGCACCACCAAGACTTTCAATACCCGCAAGACCTGATGTGTCCACCAAAGGATTGCCTTTAAGATTCAAATCACAATTAAACTCACTAATTGAACCAATGCCTACACTTTTTAGGTTAAGTAAGCTGTTTACGTTGGTAAGACCGCCCCCATTTCCTTCGCAACTTCTGCTACGACTGGCGCCGCACCGGTACCCGTTCCGCCGCCCATGCCGGCCGTAATGAAAACCATATCTGTGTTTTTTAGTATCTCGGCAATTTTTTGACGATCCTCCATGGCTGCCTGGCGGCCAACTTCTGGGTTAGCTCCTGCGCCAAGCGGTGATTTGCAACCCAGTTGTCCACATAGCTGCGTTTAAGCAGCCTGTTTATTCCTCTCAATTTCCTGCAACTTTCCAGGGTTGAGCGATACGGCTCCGGCAGCTTCCCAGTTTCGAATGTCACCAGACCAGCGTCGGGGATTCAGTCGCTTTGCTCGCTCATAAACGGCTTCACGTTTGGCCAAAAGCTCTGTATCAACACCCCGGTGCCGTTGTGCGGGCGTAACGAAGTTGATGCCACTGTGCAGGTGCTGCTCGTTGTACGCATACTCGAACGACAACATCCATTCACGCACCGCTGACAACGACACAAAGCCCTTTACTGGCCATTTGGGACAGTACTTCACCGTCCGGAACAGCGACTCTGAGTACGGGTTATCGTTGCTGACTCTTGGACGGCTGTGAGACATCAACATCCCCAGCTCTGCCAGCCTGGCCTTGAGTGTGTAAGACGTCATTGGTGCGCCATTATCGGAGTGTAATACCGGCGGATTGTGCCAGCAGCTCTCTCGCAACAGAGCGCGTTCAACCAGTCTTCGGGCCAGTTCACCGGATTCTGCATTATGGATTTCCCAGGCCACGATCTTGCGGCTGTAGATGTCCAGTATCAGGTACAGATACCAGTGTTGACCACGTACCGCTGAAGGGCAGTAGCTAATGTCCCAGGTCCACACCTGGTCCGGGCCTGTGGCGGTGAAGCTGGTCGGCTCAGGAACGTTGCGGGCCGGTTTCATGCGGCCCCGATGATTCAGTTGTTGATGCTTTTTCAGTACTCGGTAAAACGAGGACTCCGACGCCAGATAAAGCCCTTTGTCGGCCAACCGCGGCACAATCTGGGACGGTGGCAAGCTCTGGTACTCCGGTTCATTGCAGGTGTCCAGGATAGCTGACTCTTCAGCGTGAGTGAGCTGGTGTGACTGCCACAACGCGCTCCGCTTGCGGACGTTGATCCTCCGCCACAGCGCCATTCTCTTGCCTCCAGCGTTTCAAGGTACGCTGGTTCAGTCCCATCAGGCTGGCCGCCTTGTAGCGGGCAGCGCCGCGGGCTACGGCTTCGTCGTAATCATTCAAGAGCCTTGTACGCTCGTTCAGCGGGGTCAGTTGTCCTCGCTGTCCGGATCCTCGCCGTACAAGGCTTCGAGCTTTTTTGACAGTACCAACAACGAGGTCGTTTCTGCCAAAACCCGATCTTTACGACGAACTTCCGCTTTCAGCTTCTTGATGGTTTTGCGAGAGTCTCTTTGTTGCTTTTGGGCCGCTTTTTCCAGACCCTCCTGCGTGCCAGCGCCCTGAAGGCAGGCTTCTTTCCAACGCTGCACCTGTTCTGGATACAGGCCTTTCTGGCGACAATAAGCGCTCAGTTCGGCTTCGGACATAGAAGCCGTTTCGATCACAACGGCCAGCTTGGCTTCTGGAGACCAATCGTCCCCGATACTACGGTTACCCGGCACAGGCATTCCTTGTCGTCGACACTGTTTTAGCCAACTATACAGAGTCATATTCGATATGCCTTCCTCTGTGGCGACCGACACCACACTGCTGTTCTGCGGAGGCAATAATTTTTTCAACACGGCCGCTTTACGTTCCTCGGAATAACGTGGCATAACAACTCTCATACCGCCCAATCTGATATGAATTCAGGCGAAATCGCCAACTGGGGTGAGTCAGCCGAAGGAACTGCCCCCTCAGCTGCTCTCAGAACCCGGCGTGAACCTCTCAGCTCACCGGGCTCCCATTGCTCCAACCGAAAATGCCCCACGCCCGCACCAATGTGCGAACATGCTTGGCTGTTTTCGCTTCATGCCTGCAAGCCATGAGATCGCTCTCATCTTGCGGCCACGTAAGCGTTTGTGTTTCCGCATAGCCCATCGGATGATGGCGCGATCAAGATGATCTGCTACAGGCTGAAACTCAGAACCTCTGAACCGACAATAATAATTGATCCACCCTCGTACACGTGGCGCTAGCACCTGGGCTAGCTGATCCAGTGATAGCTCACTTCGGTGGGTCAAATGCCATCGTCGTATCGACTGGCGCATGGCGGTCATCGCTTGCCGGCTGACTGCCGGAGTAAACCCCAGCAAGGGTCTGCCGTTTCGACTAACCGTGCGTCTTGGCCGGAATGTGTAGCCAAGAAAATCGAATTGAATTTGCTCATGAGTTTCTGTTCGCCTGCTGTCCTTGCAGTACACCACCCGTGTTTTCGTCGGGTGCATCTCCAAACCGCAGTCACGAAGTCGTAACGCCAACCGCTTTCGCAGATAGTGTGCTTCGTCTTCGCTGCGGCAGTGCAAGATGCCGTCGTCAGCATAACGACAGAAGGGAATGTCTTTGTGATTAACCGTTAACCAACGATCCAAGGCATAGTGCAGAAACAGGTTTGCAAGAACTGGAGACAGTGGGCCACCTTATGTATATCTACTCGTTATGCAAAGTATTGCGCTGGAGAGCAGCAGGTAGCTGTATTCTCGTCTGATTGACTTTGCATAAAACCTGACTGCTGTGGTGAGAATGGAGACTCCCATTAACGCAGGAGTCAGTAACCATGTCCGTGCTTACATTTGATGAGTTGACTCATCGTCTAGACAAAGAACTGCACCGATTGCATTACACCGAGGGTTCGATTGCCGGGTATCGCAGAGCCTGGAAGCACATAGCAAGCTTCCTCGATAACGAGTGCTTATCCGGTTTTAGCGAAGAAGCTGGGATGCGCTTCCTTGACGCTAAGTACGGTTTTTCAGAGTTGGAAAGAACGGGCGCATTGACTCAGTCACTGATCAACCAACTACGAATCGTCAGAATGCTGGGTGATTTCCAGCAACACGGCAGTATATTACGTCGTTATTTCAAGCAGAAAATACGGCTGAACGGCAAGCCTTTCCAGCAATGGTTGAAGCGCTTCGAGACTCATTGTCAGGAACGGGCGTATTCAGGTGTCACGTGCAATCATTACAGAAAAGCGACAGATAGATTTCTTGCCTTCGTTGAGTCACAACGCGTGTGGCAGGTTGAAGATATCGTTGCTAGACACGTTCCTGACTACGTCAAAACCTTACTGGGCTATAGCTACAAGAGCGTCGAGCTACAGCTGTGTGGCCTGCGCTGTTTTCTGCGTTTTCTAATTCTGCAGGATGTGCCTGCACAGCCCTTGCTTGATGCGGTACCAACGGTAAAGGCGCGGAAACAAAACAGGATCCCATCAGTCTGGACCAAAGAAAACGTCGAGAAACTGATTCAGGCCATTGATCGGGGCAACCCCGCTGGCAAGCGAGACTACGCCATCATTCTGTTAGCAGCTCGCCTGGGTATTCGCACACTTGACATCAAGCGCTTGAAACTCACGGATCTCAATTGGGCAGATAGCCGGATTGAACTGCGAGTATCAAAAACAGGGGCCTTGGTTCATTTGCCACTACTGCCAGATATTGGTTGGGCCATCATTGAGTATCTGAAAAATGGACGCCCAAAAGTCGACTCCCCTTACGTTTTTCTGCGACATCTAGCACCTCTGGAACCGTTCTCAGATGAACATCGCCTGCATCAAATCATCATTAAGTACATGAGGATTGCCAGAATCCCCATTTCGCCAAACAAGAAAAAGGGCATGCACTCCTTGCGCCATACACTGGCGAGCCGTCTGTTGGCAGAGAACACACCACTGCCAATCATCTCTGACATTCTTGGTCATGCCAGTACGGAATCCACGGCTGTTTACTTGAAGGTGGATATCCAACAGCTACGTCAGTGTGCGCTGGATTCTGCCGGGGAGATGGAATGATGAGAAAACTTCCCTTTCAGAGTTCGTTGCATGAGTTCATCAGTGGCTGCATCCTTGAGAAACGCGCTGTGGGGTACAAATACACCACCAGCGCTTGGTCTCTCTACAAATTTGATCAGTTCTGTATCAGCCAGAGTTATACAGAAACCGTGATTACTCGGGATCTGGCCCATGCCTGGATCCAGCGCAAACCCAATGAAGCGCTCGCCACCCAGCAAAACAGAGCTGGGGTCCTGAGGCAGCTAGCCCTGTATATGACACGACTCGGCCTTCCATCCTATGTGTTACCGCCAAAAATACTGCCGCGCAAGGAGCACTACCAACCCTATATATTCAGCGACGCAGAAGTCACTGCGATCTTGAGCAAAGTCGACGCCTGCCATTACTGCTCGCAAGTGCCATTGCGGCACCTCATCATGCCGCTGCTGTTCCGTCTGCTGTACGGCTGTGGTTTACGCCTTTCTGAGGCACTGAATTTGCACCGGAGTGACGTTGACCTCGACGAAGGTGTTCTGACCATCATCGATGGCAAGTTCAACAAAGACCGGTTGGTCCCCATGTCGATGAATAACCTGGATCGTTGCCGCCGCTACGCCCAGGCAGCGCACACCCTGTCGGATGATCAAGCCTACTTCTTCCCTTCGCCAACTGGCAATCCGATGACCATCGGGAACGTCTACAAGAATTACAGGCGTTTTCTTTGGCAAGCAGGTATATCGCACGGGGGCTGGGGAAAGGGTCCTCGGCTGCATGATCTCAGGCATACACACTGCGTTCACTGCCTGAGGCGATGGGTTCTCGAAGGTGCAGACCTTGCCGCGTACTTGCCGATTCTAAAGACTTACATGGGTCACTATTCGTTCCAGGATACAGCGCATTACCTACGCCTGACCGCAGAACTCTTCCCAGATATTACAGCCAAATCCGAGCGGGCTTTTGGTGACATTGTTCCAACACTGGGAGGAGATGGCAATGAAACCAACTGATTTTGCCAAGGCGCTGTCGCACTATCTGGGGATCTATCTACCTGGACAGCGAAACGTAAGCACGAATACTATCAAGTCCTATCGTGACACGTTCAAGTTGTTGTTGATCTATTGCCAGCAATCGCACCACCGATCTGCGGATAAACTGTGCTTAAAGGACATCGACAAGTCATTGGTGCTGGGCTTTCTGGACTGGCTTGAACAACAACGGCACAACGGTATCTCGACTCGTAATCAGCGACTCGCCTGCATCCATGGGTTCTATCGGTACATGCATATTGAGGATCCAGCAGGGTTACTTCAATATCAGCAGATCTTGTCAATTCCCAGCAAAAAAGCACCTGCGGCAGCGGTGTCGCACCTGTCGCCTGAGGCATTAACACTGATACTGGCTCAACCAGATCTGTCAACGTCTTCTGGACGGCGGGATCTGGCGTTACTCAGCGTTCTCTATGATACAGGAGCGCGTGTGCAAGAGCTGGTTGATATCAGGGTCCGTGATGTCAGGTTTGATCCGCCAGCCATTATTACTTTGACAGGAAAAGGGCGGAAAACACGGCAGGTGCCGTTAATGCTCAACACCGAATCTCTGCTGAAGCAGTATTTTAGCGAGGCTTTTAGCGAACTTGCGGGTGTGGCTGATCAGCCTCTATTTTCCAATCGCATGCGTACCAAGATGACACGTGCTGGAATCTCGTACATCCTCGGCAAATATGCATGCCAAGCTCGTTCAACGTCACCACTCATTCCCGAAAAGGTAACGCCGCATATTTTAAGACACACCAAGGCGATGTTGTTACTTCAATCGGGAGTGAACCTTATCTATATACGCGATCTGTTGGGACACGTTGATATCGCGACCACAGAGGTCTATGCCAGGGCTGATACCGAGATGAAGCGCAAAGCGCTTGAGGGCGCGTATCCAGACATCGTCACCAGCACTTTACCCCATTGGACAAAGGACCGTAATCTTCTCTCGTGGTTGAGCACGTTGTAGCATACGCATCACCTCGTTATGCAAAGTGTTCTCTCCAAGTCAGTACGCACTACGCGGATACAGCGATCCACTTTGCATAACGAGTAGCTATACATAAGGTGGGATATGAAAAGCTTTTCATATCCCACCTTGTGGTGTGCCAACGCTCCTTGATTCTTGCGTCCCGTCTCGACTTTGCATTGGTGCTGTAAGCCAACGTTCTACGCACAGCAACACCCACCGATCCTGACAATGATGACGAAGGGCTTTCATCAGCAAGGTATGGTCAATGTGATCAAACAGGCCACGAATATCGTACTCCAGCACCCAATCGCGCTCCCAGCAACGCTTGCGCGTCACTGCCAGTGCATCATGTGCGGACTTGCCTCGGCGGTAACCATAAGAGTCGTCATGAAAGACCGGCTCCAGAATCGGTTCGAGCGTCATTGTGACGACGGTCTGTGCAATTCGGTCACTAACCGTTGGCACGCCAAGTATTCGTTCTCCACCGGATTTCTTTGGGATCGGCACCGCTTTGACGGCGGGCGGAAAATAGCAGCCCGACGACATCCGATTCCAAATTTGGTAAAGATTCCTGCTTAAATTCCGATCGAAGTCGGAGATTGATTGCCCATCAACACCTGCTGCACCTCGGTTCGCTTTAACACGCTGATACGCATCCCATATCAGTCGTTTTGGAACTACAAACGGTTTTGCGGATGTCACGGGTTCATCCTTCCAAAGAAGTTGACCCATGGATCCGCTGAAGCAACTCGCCTCCTTCGCTCCGCATCCATTACAGATGCATCAACACTATTACGAGGCAATCCGTCCTCAACCCGTGCATCGGTACTCTGCATCTCGCTTTTCTTCACTTGACGCCCTCCCTTAACATCACGGTATTGAGTTCCCACAGTTCCGTTGAAGTGCCTGAACCGAGCTCGCGCCATCTCTATGCCGGATACCGCCCACCCAGTAAACAGGTTTCCGATGGGCTTATCCCGGGGATAGTTGTGGCCCCCGGTTTTGATATCGTCTGTCAATTTCGACACCTTAACGATGGTTCGCTTGTACTCGCCTTCTCGGCCCTTACCTGACACACCACATGGGTGAGCCTTTTCCCTCGATGCTTACGACAACGGTCTTCAGCCAATGCCGCTCGGGGTGGTTTGGAGCCAGCCCCTGCAGGCGGACTCCGGGGGTTCGGTTCCCCCATCACTTCAACAGCTTCTCATGTAGCTCGGTAAACTCCTGTAAAACCGAGCCGCATTGCTGTGGCACACACAACTAGGCTGGCAGAGGGCGCAAGCCCCTTTGTAATACTAACGCCCAGTTGAATCGTGTGATTGGCGCCCATCTGAGAAAGTGCCTGAGCATCGGTGTTTGCTCCGATAAACTCAACTCCCTCAATTTCTGATTCAACCATGTGCCTAACGGCATTTCCGCCGCCACCGCCGACGCCAATTACTTTAATGACGGCATTTTGGTGGCTATCTTCAACGATTTCGAACATTTACATTGGTTTTGGTCCCTAGGTTTAAATATTTTTGGCTATGTTAAATAACGAGCCTATAGTAATAATGTATTTGAAAAATCTTATTTCGCAACATTTCAAACAAAATAATATTGCTAATTAACAAAATATTTACTATTCTAACTTTTTTTGCATTTTAATCAGGATGGATTTTTCTATTTTATGTTTGAATTAAATATAGGTTGAGCTATAATCCACGGATCAAAAATTGAAACAATATTCGTAATATTGGAGAAGACTAATGGATGCCGGATTACATGAGTCCATGACAGATATGTCTGCAAGATTCACCATGTGCGCCATTGGGGCTGGAATTCTAGCGTTAATCTCACTTTGGATGTGGGATTCTAATATTGCAAAGGCAACATTTTGGATTAGCCTTCCTATTCTTCCGTTTTTTGATCAGAAACTCAGAAAACCTTGGGCAATTATGGTTTTTTGTGGCGCCATCGTTTTCGCTCTCGCTCTATACATGGCAGATTATAAATTTTAACGTGATCTCTGTGGGGAAATGTTTATGCGTAAAAACAACATAAATTAACATCTTGGGATAGATGGGAAAAATATAGCCCAAGAGCAAGCAACTTACCTTAAGTGTGGTTTGGTCTGCTGACAAAACCATGGGAAGCGTTTATAATACTGACTATCCAGAGTCGGCTTCGCCGCATACTCTTTGCTTTCAGATCAAATAATATAATCTGTCATATCGCCATCACTAGCTCAAAACGCAAAAAGGCGGATAGCATTTATCAGCCCACCGGTTATAAATTATTACTATTAATGACAATTTCCCCAGCTTGGTTTTGGATCAGTCCATGCAATTGCACTAGCATCAAAACTGTTTGGTTTTGACCCAATCTTACTAACACACCAGTCCGAAAGATCTTGATTGAAATTGTTTGCCTCATAAAACATTCTCCTCATATTGCTTACATTCGACGTATTCCAGTTACTGATATCCTGATTAAAATTAATCGCATTATGAAACATTGCTAACATACTGGTAACATTTTAAGTATCCCAGCTACCAATATCTTTATTAAAATTGTATGCATTCAAAAACATTTCCGTCATATCTTCTACACTTGAGGTATCCCAGTTAGAAATATCCCGGTTGAAAGAAGAAGCATTTAAAAAAATACCAGACATATCTTTTACATTCGACGTGTCCCATAACCCAATATCCTGGTTAAATGAATCTGCGATCGAGAACATACTTGAAATTGTAGTTACTGACGACGTATCCCAATGAGAAATATCTTCATTAAAAGAAGCGTAAAATAAGAATGTTTCCGATAAATCAATAACATTTGAAGTACAAGCCGTAGCCGCATAGGCTTTAGCGTCTGATTTGTTATCGACAACGATATATTCCAAACCATTTTCTTGAAGGGGTAAAAGTTTCCAGATTACTCATGCCCAAGCAAGTTACTGTCACGCCGTTTGGGTGCAGAGCGCCTTCCCCAACTGGAGCTTACCAGGGCTGTGGCGATGATTTAACGCTATTAGTCGGAACGACAAAATAGTAACCCTGGGCACTGGCTAGCGAAGTCCCTAAAATAAATAAAAGCGCTAAATAGATTAAGTTTTTCATAATTTGTCCTCGTCCTTAAATAAAATCATTATTATATCAATAACAAGATTTCTTAAAAACGCTCAGACAGGAGTGCAGAGAGAAGTATTGCTGTAAATTGGAAAACCAGCTATTTTTGGTCGCTGGTTTTTCGTTTTAACTCGGCTTGCTCAAGCTCGGCCACACTTAAGGTAAATGGCTTGGCCTCCGGGCTGGCGTTTTTTATGGGCTTTTTATAAATGGTTAATCGACTGTAGTTAATAAGCCATAAGCCGGATCAATATTGCGCCAGCCATAACAAGGGTAATCCACTTCACCCACTGGGCGCCCTTCTCGCTCAGATTCACTCTCACGGCAAAAAAAGCGCCCGTGATATTACCGAGGGCAAGAATCAACCCCATACTCCAGCGAACCTGCCCGTTAAGGGCAAAAATCAGCAACGCGGGTACTGTGTACAATAGAATAATAGACACCTTGAATACATTAACCTGGCGCAAATCGATGCGCAGCATGCGGTACAAAACCACTATAAACAGCGCGCCTACACCTACCTGAATAAAACCGCCGTATACGCCAATCAGAAACATGGCAACATATATGACCGGGCCAAGCCGTTCCGGAGTAAGCGGATTGGTATCCAGCTTAGGCTGAGGCAGCAGCATGAACACGGAAGCTCCCATCATGGCAACGATCAGCACCCACTCAAATATCGCGTCTGCCACCCAGGTTGCCATCCAGGCGCCCAGCAACGACCCTAGAACCGCCGGCATCGCAAGGTGCAGACTGACCCGAAGGTCGCCGTGACCCAGTCGTCTGAAGCCAGCAACAGCGGTTGTGCTCTGCAGAATTATCGCAACCCGGTTAGTACCGTTCGCAACCTGTGGCGGCAGCCCCAGGAACATCAGAAGAGGCAGAGTCAGCATCGACCCACCTGCAGAAAGCACATTAATGAACCCGGCAATGCCGCCCAGCGCAAGCAGAGCTAAAACCTCAATTGGAGTCATGCAGCGCCCGCAACCCCCTCTTTCTTGCCAAGCCCACCCGCTGCCAACAGCCCCGAGGCGCATTTCAGAATTCTGTCCTTACCCAAAAAGCGGCTCCTTTTTATCATTATTCTGGCTCACACTCGGAAGTGTAACCTTCTAAAGAGAGCTGCACGGCACCGGTTCTTCCAGCCGAGTATCAAGCCGGGGACACAAACAAAAAAAGGGCTCCCGTAGGACAAGCCGTTCAGCTAAAGTGGATCTGAGCGACTTGGCGTAGCCTAAAAAGGCGCTATACTACTGGATATCCAGGGCGCTGTTGTGCTTACCTGTTGGCAGGCCACTCCAAACTGGGAATCGCCCCCCGAACCCAAACAATATCTTGAAACTCCTCCCTTTCGTCCATAAAGCGGAACCACGCCAGGTAATTGTCCACGCGGGCCGTTCCGACACCGTGGAAGCGCTTAAGCCAACCCTTCCAGCGTTGGGTAAAATTGTTCAGGGTCTGGATGTGGTAAACACCCTCAACAACCCGGCTGTTATCCTTCGCAATCAATCGCTTATGCTCAATATGGTCAAACGTCTTCACCATTTCTACATAGGAAAGGTTGCCATCTGTGCACAAGACGGAGTTCTCGCGGATCACTGGGGCCAAGGCTGCGATAATTTCCTCCTTAGTGTCGTGCTCTAGAACATGGTGGGTAATGTGTCCGGAGCGATCCAGCGCCAATGCGATGGGCACCAGAGTCACCTTACCGCCCCCACGTTTACGGGCTGGCCGAGGCATCGTCTTTTTTCCCTTGAAGGACTCCGGCAGGAATGTCTCGTCGGCCTCGATGATGCCGGACAACGACGTAGCCTTATGATCTCTGGGACTGCTTAGAAAGGCATGACGCCAACGAAAGGCCGTGCGTAGGCTGACACCGGTCACCTTGGCCGCTTTGCGTAGGGATAGGCCATAGCGCATCGTTTCCACATACTCTAGCCAGAGCTCTTCTTTACGCATGCGGTACAGCGGGCTACCCACCAGCGCGTTGAAGGTCTTTGCGCAACGTTTACAGCGGTAGCGCTGGCGCTCATTCTCGGATGATCCCCAGCGAATAAACGTCTTGGACTGGCAATAAGGGCACTGGGTAACCGCCTCTTCACTGGCCGTCAGCGTCTCGTAAACAGCATCCAGTTTGACGCGTTTTTCAATATGATGCCGTAGCCTTTTCAACTGTGGGGTGGTGAAGTCAGGAACGCGGCGTAGAAGGTCGTTGAAATCATCGTGCTGCACGGTAGCCTCCAAATACATTCAGGTATGGAGTAAGTGTAGACCACCAACAGGTAAGCACAACAGCGCCATATCCAGACAGTATGGTGCCTTTTTTATGAGAAAGAAATCTTGCCAGAAGGATTGGCCCAGGGTTCCCGAAAGGTATGAGGGAATTCAAGTCAACGGATGTGGGGCTCCAAACTGTGAGAACTTTGAACTCTCGCCAGTCCCAGGTGAAAGGATATACAAAGAATCTAATAGCGAAATCGGTGACCGTCAATTACTGAATGCTCCGGAACCCTTCCGTGTTCAAGGTACAGGCTTGAATGCCGCCACTCTGGCCTGTAAGTCGTGCGAAGCCAGGAAACGATCTGGTGAGTATTCTGGTGGCATTAGCTCAGCGCTTAAAAGCAACAAAGCGGTTGCCCAAGAACTTCACCGCATCAGCAGTTATTTGATAGGGCCAGATACGAATTGCCCAAACGGGTGTATGGAAAATGGTGGTCAGGTAAAAAGAAGAGGGAAAACATCCTCGGGTTCGCAGCGATACCAATGTCTCTCGTGCCGAAAAACGTTTACTCCAAAGAAAAGAAATCGCGCCCATCGCAAGCCTGAAATCAATAAGCAGTTCTTCAAACTACTCGTTAACCGGGTTCCCCTCCGGCGCATTGCTGAAATCTTATCCATTCATCCTCAGACTCTCTATGGAAAAATAGAGTTTCTGCACCGGCAGTGTTTGGATTTCGTGAGTCGCCGGGAGGCAGAACTAAAAATCCTGGAAATACCCCGGTTATATCTGGCGACGGACCGGCAGGTTCAGATCAGTAACTGGACACAACGGAAAGATAAGCGAAATTGCGAAGTTTATGGCATCGCCACCGCCTGCCTCAGAACTGGGTATGTCTTCGCCTTCAACTTCAATTTTGATGCTAGTGTGGATCAAGAAAGCACAGAAAAGCATGCTGTTGAACTCAGTGATTACGACCGCCCCAAATACCATCGTGAATATGCACGGGTATGGCTAAAGCAGGAGTTCAATGATGCCACAAAGCGGTCATCACAACGTGCTGAGCAGCTTGCAGCCGCATCTCTGGCTGACGAGGTACGACGCAAGGCCGCATACGATAGCACTGTGAACGCGAACGGTTCCTCCGAAGATTTCGATGTCACAACCCGGCTTCCGTCACAAGGTGCCTTGATCCATAACGAATACACGATGACCGCTCATTTCTTTCTGCTAAGAAGGCTTATGGGCTCTGTTGGTCGAACCCGATTCTTTATGGATCAGGATACGGGCATGAGAGGCGCTTATATTGCAGCGTTCCGGGATAAAATTCTGGAAGGAGAATCTGACGGCTTTTTGATCAGGGCGAGTAAAGATAAAACCGTCGATGCCAAACGACGACTGATCCAGGATTCTCACGAAGTGATCAGTAATTATGCGGGCACGTCGTTCCAGAAGATGTCGGTGAAGGAAAAAGGGGAAGTGATCAATAAAATGCTGATCGAGCGCCTAGAAAAACCGCTCTCGTTTCCGCAATCTCCAGAAAAATGGATTCAACATCCTCTCGCTACAATGGCGGAGTCAGAAAAGATGATTGCGGCGATCACTGAGATTGATCGTTACACACCAGAACACCAGGCAAACCTTTATAAAAAGGCTTCTCTTCATGCTGTAGATCGTTTCTTTATGCAAATTCGACGAGCCGTGACCTGCTTTGAACGACCATTTGGTTCTGGAACCAACGGAAGGCGAATCTGGTATGGATATTCACCCTACAATCCGGATAGATACACTCAGCTTGGCGACATCTACAGAGTTTATTACAACTACTGCAAAGTGAATGAGAAAGGCAAAACCCCAGCCATGCTTTTGGGGCTGGCAAAAGGGCCGGTGGATCTGGAAAAGATCATCTACCTAGATAAATACATTAAAGCAAAATCATAAAAAAAGGGTCGGTGAAAATTCACCGACCCTTTCCGCTGCCCGACAGAACCAAACCAGATCCACTTTAGCTGAACGGCTTGCCCGTAGGAGCCCCTTTTTTACCTCAAGCGCCTTTCGCGCTGTCAGTTACTCTGCAGTCTCTGCCTGATATTCATTTGCATCGGAAGTGGCAAGACTCACCACCACGATAGCAATGAAGGAGGCAACGAAGCCTGGCATGATTTCATAGACGCCAGGGCCACCCATGAACTCACTGTTCCAGCCCAAGGATACCCATATCATCGCGGTACCTGCACCCACAATCAGACCCGCCAGTGCACCAGCGCCATTCGCGCGCGGCCACATGAGTGCGAGAATGATCAGCGGACCAAACGCAGAACCAAAGCCTGCCCACGCGTTACCAACCAGACTCAGAACATTTGAGGTAGGGTCAGAGGCAATGACAGCAGCCACTAGACCAACAAGCACGACGCATACACGGCCAACGTTTACACACTCGCGGTCACCTGCTTCTTTGCGCAGGAACAAGCGGTAAAAGTCTTCTGTCAGCGACGAAGAAGCCACCAACAGCTGGCTGGAAATGGTGCTCATTACCGCGGCCAGCAAGGCTGCATACAGGAAGCCTGTGATCAACGGATGGAACAGCAAATCTGCGAGGATAATAAAGATGGTCTCGGGATCGTCAATTTCTACGCCATTACGCACTGCGTACGCCCGGCCGAAAATACCTAGACCAATCGCGCCAATCAGAGAAATAGCCATCCACGACATGCCGATGTTACGAGCAGTCGGAACTTCTTTCACTGAACGGATTGCCATGAAGCGAACAATAATGTGCGGCTGACCAAAATAACCCAAGCCCCACGTCACTGCTGAGAGCCATCCCACGATGGTAAGCCCTTCCGTCCAGGAGAGCAGTGTGGGGTCTACCTCATTCAGCGTTGCTGTCGCCTGGGCGAAACCGCCGCCGCCTTCGCCAAAGAGCACTACAGCCGGCATAAGAACCAGCGCAACCATCATGATGCAACCCTGAACAAAGTCAGTCATGCTCACAGCCAGGAACCCGCCAACCACTGTGTAGGCCAGTACGACGCCCAGAGTTATGGTGATACCCACGCCATAGTCACCCATTCCACCGAAGTTGAAGATTCCGGAAAATGCACTTTCGAATAACTTGCCACCCGCTACCAAGCCCGAAGCCGTATAGACCGCGAAAAACACCACAATAACGACAGCAGACACGGTTCGCAGCGGCAATGCCTGGGTAGGGAACCGGTTCGCCAAGAAGGCCGGAATAGTTAGCGCGTTGCCGTAATGAACGGTTTGTGACCGCAACCTAGGCGCAACGATAACCCAGTTAACAAACGCACCCGCAAACAGACCAATGCCGATCCACGCGGAGGCAAGGCCTGATACATACATCGCTCCCGGAAGACCCAGAAGCAACCATCCGCTCATGTCGGAGGCGCCAGCAGACAAAGCCGCTACCTTTGGACTAAGCCCCCTGCCGCCAAGCATGTAATCTTCAGATGAAGAGGTAGATGTGCGCATCGCAAAAATGCCGATGCCAATCATCACCGCAAAATAAGCAAATAGACTAATCCAAACACCAATAGCCATGGAACTCCTCCGGTTTTATGAGTCGGATTATATCCGCTCTCAAAGCACAGACCTGACAAAGAATGCCAGCATACTGTGTCGTTCTTCTTGTTTACTCGAATTCCTTCCGAACTTGAGCACGGTAACGTATCGCACACTCGACCTTAACTATAGTTAAGTATCTCCAATTTGCGACCGAAACGATTACTACGTCGGTGGGGTGAAATTTAACACGACCAGCCTAGTGTGACTACGTATACCCGGCTTACAAAATCCTACGATTCTTTTACGGAATTCTACGGGAGTGCGATTTTTTCAGACCAGATCAGGCAACGTTATCACTAACTTGCAGTCTAGCAGGAGTCGTTCCTTTATGTTTGCGCAATGCATTGGTCAAAGCACTCTGGGAGGAGAAGCCAACCCGGTAGCTGATTTCCGATACCGAAAGGGACGTCGAGGCCAAAAGGGTGATGGCCTGATTGAGGCGTGTTTGTAAAAGGAACTGGTGAGGGGTCGTTCCAACCACCTCGCGGAATACTTCATGAAATCGGCTGACACTCAGGCAAGCCTCACTGGCCAGCTCCTTCACCGTAACCTTCCGATGAAGGTTGGCCCTGATATAGCGTTGCATTGCGGCCGGGCTGAGGCTGTGCCTGTTGAAGGTAGCAACCTTCCGGTCAACCATTCGATCGGCCATGCAATACAGAATACTGGCCGCCAGATGGCTATGCATTGCGTGATTATCGGGCGACCGGTCAAACTCGCCTGCGGCGAACTGAACCAACGCTTGCAAGCGGCTGTCCATGTGGATCGTACGCGGGCGTTCGAACACTCGCACCATGCGCTCGTAATCGGCGTGGGCGGGGCTCGAAATGGCAGGGCTTGAAGGGTCTACGTTGATGACCAAAACATGATTCTGATGGTCGCCACAGTAATCGTGCCGAGCCTCTGTAGGCACGAGGCACGCTTTCCACGTATCTAGATGAGAGCCGGTTCCATCAACGCTCAAGTCCGCTTCGCCGTGAACACCAACCACTATTTGATGATGCTCATGGCGATGCTGATGAGATGCGGTTGGTAGCTTGAGTAATTTGCCATCCAGCATAGACGCAACCGGCACCTTCAATTGAGAATATAACTGAATTAAAGCAGATCTGACTGGAACTTGCACATAAGTTCGCTGACGGTGGCGTTTACTTGCTCCAGCGAGGCAGCTGCATCCACGATGTTATAACGAGCGGGCTCTGCCTCAGCGCGAGCTAGATAAGTGTCGCGAATACGCTGAAAAAATGACACAGCTTCCTGCTCAAACCGATCTAACTCCCCCCGCTTTCTTGCCCGAGTCATACCGGTTTCGACGGGTGCATCCAGCAAAACCACGTGATCGGGGCGCACGTCGCCCTGCACCAGGTTTTCCAGTAACGCGATTCGCTCGCTTGGAACGCCGCGCCCTCCTCCCTGATAGGCAAAAGTCGCATCGGTAAAACGATCACAAAGCACCCACAGTCCCTTATCAAGGGCGGGAAGGATATACGTATGAAGGTGTTGCGCTCGAGCAGCAAACATTAGAAGCAGTTCGGTGAGTTCGTTTACAGGTTCATCCCGTGGCGCCAAGAGCAGTTCCCGAATCGCCTCAGCCATGGGTGTGCCGCCAGGCTCACGGGTAACCATGCAATCGATACCGAGGTTTTCTAGGGTTTCAGCAGCATTGACGATCTGGGTGGATTTACCCACACCCTCGGTGCCTTCAAAGGTGATAAACCGGCCACGGACAGTCATTCTTTATCATCCTTCCCTGCCGGCGACGAACGGTAATCCGACCGACGATTCAGCTGAAATGCGCGAACGGCCTTTTGATGTTCTGCCAGCGTATTGGAAAACTTATGGGTACCGTCACCGCGAGCCACAAAGTAGAGCGCTTTTCCGGAGCCTGGATGCAGCGAAGCATAAATGGCTTCACGGCCTGCCAAAGCAATAGGTGTAGGCGGCAACCCATCAATACGATAGGTGTTATACGGTGTGTGGGTGCGCAGATCTCGGCTGCCTATGCGGCCTTTGTACTTGTCTCCCATGCCGTAAATCACGGTAGGGTCTGTCTGCAAACGCATGGGTTTTTGCAACCGGCGCACAAACACGCCCGCCACCTGTTCCCGCTCATGCGGCGCGCCGGTTTCCCGCTCAACGATGGATGCCATAATCAGCGCCTCGTAGGCGCTGTCGTATGGCAGGCCTTCTTCCCGGCTCTCCCACTCTTCGGCGAGAACACTCTCCATACGCTCGAACGAGCGTCGAAGCAGGTCGAGATCCGACTCGCTGCCCGTAAACAGGTAGGTGTCCGGGAAAAAACGCCCTTCCGGATGCTCCCCTTCTGCACCAACCGCCTCCATAATTTGCGCATCCGACCAGTCCGAAGTGAGCTTTTCAAGGCGCTCTGTTGACGCAAGCGCTGCGCGCAAGTCGCTGAACATCCAGCCTTCAATAAACTGCACAGCCCAGTGTTTGATGTCACCATCAACCATCTTTTCAAGCATGGCTTCAACGGTCATCCCGTCGGTGAATTCATACTCTCCAGCTTTGATTCTGGCCTGGCCGGGAAACAAACGGCCGTAAACCCGCACCCACAGGCTTTGTTCAACCAGCCCACGAGCCTCCAACTGCCTGGCAACACCACCGAATGCGGTTCCCACAGACACATCAAATAGTACAGGCTCGGTCATAACCACCGGTTTTGACAGTGAGCCCAGCCCCTGCCAAACCCATAAGCCTGTGCCCGCACCAACCAGTACGGCGGCACACATAACCGCAACTATAAGTTTCTTAAACAAACGAATTATTCCAGTAGATCGAGAGGATTGAAGATTGTCGCAAGTCCACCATCCACTGGCAAATTCTCGCCGGCGAGACAACGCACAGGAACCACGCCAATAACGCTGTTCAGAAGATAAAGCCCTAGGCAGTGCGAGCCCATTACATCCGCAATACTCACAGCACGCTCTACAACCATTTCTCCTCTAGCCCTGAGCCTTTCCAGCATCCACTGGCGCAGTATGCCAGCCACAGCAAGGCTTTTAGCGGGCGGCGTCACCCACCCTTCGGGTGCCTTAATAAGTAGGTTTGTACGAGTCCCCTCAACCAGATTGCCGGCACTGTCTGACATAATGACTTCAAACAGGTCGCCCTCAATCTCTCTGGCGGCCATAACCTGTTCCAGCCGATTGAGTGATTTGATGCCAGCAAGCAGGGGATTCACCGTGAGCGGGACTCGGGAGAAATCTGCGGCAACACCAGTGACAATCGGTATTGCCGGCATGGCACCGGCAGACACCATCAGGTTTGGGCAACTTCGGGGGCCTGGCTGGTAACCACGCCCCCCCTTTCCACGGGTGAGTGTTAGTTTAAGCACCCAGCCGCCATCTGCCTGCGGATTTGCATAACGGTCTGCGTAACGGCTAACCGCTGCGGCGCAGGCTTTGCGAAGATCGGTAAAAGCAATAGGAATACCCAGCCTGCCAGCATCACGAACCATCCGGTCGAGGTGGCGAGCCAAAAACACGCCCCGATCGCCACGCATACTTATGGTCTCAAACAGGCCGTCACCGTATGCTGCGCCCCGGTCACCGGCCGGCAGGCCACCTTCATCAGCCCAACAAAGGTTGAACATATTGCCTCAGCCTTCGTAACGACGGATAATTAGCGTGCCATTGGTACCGCCAAAGCCAAATGAGTTCGACAAGGCTACGCGTACATCGGACTTGCGACAGGTATTGGGAACGAGATCCAGATCGCAGCCCACATCGGGATTATCAAGATTAATAGTTGGCGGCAGCACGCCGTCACGTATGGCAAGCAGTGAAAAAATCGCCTCAACGGCGCCGGCTGCGCCCAACTGGTGGCCGGTCATGGATTTGGTGCTACTCATGGCCAGCCGGCTCGCGTGGTCACCAAAGACACGTTTAACCGCCGCAATTTCCGTAACATCGCCTACTTGCGTTGAGGTTCCATGAGCATTGATGTAATCAACGTCTTCCGGTTTTAGCCCGGCGTCTCTCAATGCATTATTCATGGAGAGCGCGGCGCCTTTTCCATCTTCGGGTGGCGAAGTAATATGATGGGCGTCATCACTCATGCCAAAGCCGGCCAGCTCACCGTAAATGGTTGCACCGCGGTTTTTGGCATGCTCCAACTCTTCCAACACGACCACCCCGGCACCGTCACTGAGCACAAAACCATCTCTGTCTTTGTCCCAGGGACGGCTGGCTTTCTCCGGTTCATCATTGCGGGTCGAAAGGGCTCGGGCAGAAGAAAACGCGGCTATACCTGTGCGTGTTGTTGCCATTTCAGAGCCACCGGCAAGCATTACGTCGGCGTCTCCGTACGCAATGGTGCGGGCAGCGTATCCAATATTATGCGTACCTGTGGTGCAGGCTGTGACTATCGCGATATTCGGCCCTTGATAACCGAACCGAATAGCGGCATTGCCGGAAATCATGTTGATCACCGACGCTGGAACAAAGAACGGCGACACTTTGCGCGGGCCGGATCTTTCCATCGTGAGCACGCTCTTTTCGATGTACTCCAGCCCACCAATCCCAGACCCTATAGCGATGCCGGCGCGCTCGCGATCCAGTTCTTCGTATTCCGCAAGGCCACTGTGGTCTACTGCCTGTTGAGCTGCAATCAGGCCATAATGGATAAACGCATCCAGCTTTCTGGCCTCTTTAACAGAAAGGTAAGGCTCCAGATCTAGATCTTTGATCGCACCACCAATGCGGGTGTTGTATTCGGAGGCATCAAAGCGATCGATCATACCGATTCCGCTTCGGCCGGCCAGGATACCCTCCCAGGAAGACGCGACATCGTTTCCCAACGGAGACAACATTCCCATACCAGTGATAACAACCCGTCGTTTACTCATAACCCCGCTCACCTGATCTTTTTTCATCTGTAGGTTGTGTTAAATGAACCCACAACAGGGGCCATTCACAGGCAATAAAAAAGCCGTCCCTCATTGAATGATAAGGACGGCTTTTTGCCTGGCTAACTTAACTGCAGAGTATCAGGTATGCGCGACGATGTAGTCGATCGCGTCCTGAACACTGGCCAGCTTTTCGGCCTCTTCATCCGGAATTTCAGTTTCAAACTCCTCTTCCAGTGCCATGACCAGCTCAACGGTGTCCAGTGAGTCAGCGCCAAGATCCTCTACAAAAGAAGATGAGTTTTGAACTTCGGACTCTTTAACGCCCAACTGCTCACAAACGATCTTCTTAACGCGCTCTTCAACTGTACTCATAATGTCCTCACTTTGTGTATCAACCAAGCAACTCAAGTGCTGCCAGTTTAGTGTAAACCCCACCTGCAAACAAGCAGGGATCCGGTTAAACATGTTGTGCGACAAGGGGTTGCGCACGAGCTCCGGAACCGGAGCTTATCCCATGTACATACCGCCGTTCACATGAATGGTTTCTCCAGTCACATATGCGGCAACATCCGATGCCAGAAAAGCAACCAGAGCGGCTACTTCTTCCGGCTGCCCCAGACGACCCGCGGGTATAATTTCCAGCATAGCCTCGCGTTGCTTGTCGTCCAGTTTTTTTGTCATATCTGTGTCGATAAATCCGGGCGCAACACAATTCGCTGTGATGCCACGATTCGACATTTCCTTCGCTAGGCTGCGAGTAAAACCCTCTACGCCCGCCTTTGCGGCACAATAATTAGCCTGCCCCGCATTACCCATACTGGCTACCACGGAGCTTACGTTGATAACGCGCCCCCACCGTGCTTTTGCCATACCTCGTAAAACAGCTTTACTGGTACGGTACACGCTTGAGAGGTTGGTTTCGAGCACCGACGCCCAGTCGTCATCTTTTAGCCGCATCAGCAGATTATCACGGGTTATACCTGCGTTGTTGACCAAAATCAGAGGCGCACCGGATTTTCCGGTCATCTCTTTTAAGCCCGCATCGATGCTTTCAGCATCCGCAACGTTCATCACAATGCCGTAGCCGTTTACGCCAGCAGCCTGAAGGTTATCCGTAATGGTTGCGGCCCCCTCTGCGGTGGTGGCAGTACCCACTACCTCTGCACCCTGCTTTGCTAGCGCTAGAGCAATTGCTTTTCCAATTCCCCGGGTAGCACCGGTTACCAGCGCTGTTTTGCCTTCCAGAGACATGCACAACTCCCTTTCATCAAGACGTCTTCAAGACGATTCAAATGCCGCTAGTGCAGCGATCAATGCCTGCGAGTCTTCCGTCCCATGAACGGCAAGTCCTCGGTCAATTCGCTTGGCCAGTCCTGCAAGCACTTTGCCAGTGCCACATTCCAAGGCTACGTTGACATCACTCTTAACCAGAGTGCGAACCGAATCCGCCCATAGTACAGGCGAATAAAGCTGCTTGAGAAGATTGGCTTTCAGTGTAGCCGAATCTGACTCTGCTGCAGCGTTAACATTCTGTATAACCGGGATGAGTGCGTCGCTAAAGCGAACCTCATCCAAAGCTCGAGCCAGCTCCTCAGCAGCGCCTTTCATCAGGGCGCAGTGGGAAGGGACGCTGACCGGCAGGGACATAGCTTTACGAGCGCCCTTCGCCTTACACGCCTCTATTGCCCGATCAACGGCGGCAAGCGATCCCGCAATGACGACCTGGCCTGGCGCATTGAAGTTCACTGCAGACACAACATCGCCATAGGCGGCCTCTTCACAGGCCGCAATAACATCAGCATCTTCCAAGCCCAGAATAGCAGCCATTTTACCTTCACCGGCGGGAACAGCTTCCTGCATCAGTTCGCCGCGCAGGCGTACCAGTTTGACGGCTTCCACAAAATCAAGGCTTTCTGCGGCCACCAGCGCACTGTACTCACCCAGGCTATGGCCTGCCAGAAAGTCGGGTTTTGATCCGCCGGATACAAACCACTGCCGCCAAAGCGCGATGCTTGCGGTCAGCATTGCCGGCTGGGTGACCATGGTCTGATTAAGCTCTTCTGCCGGGCCTTTCTGGCAAAGGTGCCAGAGGTCGTAGCCAAGCACATTGGAGGCTTCAGCAAACGTTTTGTTGATCATGGGCCAAGACTCGGCAGCAACGGAAAGCATGCCAACCGACTGCGAGCCTTGTCCGGGAAATATAAAGGCTGATTTCATAAGCTGGATCTTATCGTCATTGGAAGTTTCAGGAGATTAGCCAATAGTACAAGTTGGATGGATTTTGCGCGAGTAAGCCGTATAAGCGAAACCGGCTTTAGGCTCAGGCGCTCAAAGCATCAGATCATCAAGACGTTCGTTGATGCGCTGCGGCACTTCCAGTTCAACCTCAAGGACAGCCTGACGAATAGCTGCCAGCATCGCGCGCTCATTGGCGTTACCGTGGCTTTTTATGACCACTCCCTGGAGACCAAGAAGGCTGGCACCATTATGACGAGACGGATCCACCAAGCGAAGAAGTCGCCCGATAATAGGGCGGGCAAGAAGGCCCACAAAGCGACCATAAAGCGTGCGAGAGAACGCCTGCTCCATTAGTTCTATCAGCAGTCCGGCCACACCTTCGCCGGTTTTTAGCGCAATGTTACCTACAAAGCCATCGCACACCACTACATCGGCCACGTCCCGAAAGAGATCGCTGCCTTCCACATAACCTATGTAGTTAATAGAATCGCACTGGGCGAGCATATGGGAAGCTAAGCGAACCTGCTCGTTGCCTTTTATCTCTTCCTCGCCGACATTCAGCAGAGCAACCCGCGGCTCGCCTTGCTCACAGATAGCCGAGGCCATGAGCGAGCCCATCAGGGCATACTGATAAAGATTTTCCGCGCTGGAGTCTACGTTGGCACCAAGATCCAGAACATGGCACCGCCCGCGAAGGGAAGGAATCAGCTTGGTAATTGCGGGGCGCTCTATACCCGGGTACATACGGATAATGGAGCGACCAAACGCCATCAAAGCGCCGGTATTACCCGCGCTGACACACCCCTGAGCTTCGCCGTCACGCACCAGCGCCAGAGCGATAGCCATCGAGGAGTTTTTCTTGTGACGCAGCGCATGAGAGGGGCGTTCATTCATGCGGACAACATCTGCAGCCTCCGCAATGTGTATTCGCGGATGCCCATCACACAAAAAAGCCTCAAGCTCACTCCGGATTCCCACCAGAATGAAGCTCAAGGCTTTGTTTTCACGCACCGCTACCAGGGCTGCGGCAACCACCACTGCCGGGCCCCGATCGCCACTCATGGCGTCAATCGCTATGGTGATCGGTTTCACCGTTCGCCCATTCGATTGAGGTTGGTGCAGCTATACAACGATATTACTCGTCGCTGGATTCAATAACCTGCTTGCCACGATAGAACCCGTCCGGAGACACGTGATGGCGACGATGAATTTCGCCAGTGGTTGAATCCGTGCTCAGAGCTGCAGGGCTCAAAGCATCGTGGGCACGGCGCATGCCACGCTTGGAACGGGTCTTACGGTTCTTCTGTACAGCCATGGTTCTACTCCTGACCTGTTAACGTAAACTTTGCTTGAATATGGTTACGACTAACGTGTTCGCTTGATTGCGCCGGCTTCCATAGGATGCCCACGCCCGAATTAATGCTTTGTGTTCTTGAGCCCCGCCAGCACGCTGAACGGGTTATCGCCTGATTTCTTTTCCGGCTCTGCAGAAGAACCGTCTGGCTCATAGGCTTCCAGAACTTCACTAGCCGGGCATTCGCCCCGATCGTGAAGCGGATACGGAGCCAAAACCAACAGCAACTCGTCCTCCGCCATCGACCAGAGATCCGCACTAAAATCATCGGTCTGAAACGGTTCAAGATCTTTTGGCAACTGCTGCGCCTGTTCGTCGCTGGTCACTAGTCCCAGTGTGAACTGAGAAACCAGCACAGACCTCATAGATCCCATGCAACGCTGACACTCCAAATTTACCGGAGCCTCCAACTCGCCAGAGACGATGCGGCGACGCTGGCCGTCCATATAAAAGGACAGCTTTACGCGGCATGCAGCGTCATCATCAAATCCCAAAACAGCTTCACGAAAACGAGACAAAGCACTAAGAGGAATTTCTCCCTCCAGCACACTGATGCGCTCCGCCAACTTGTAGGGGTCGACTATTTTCGGTAACTCAACACTAGACGCATATGACATAGGCGCGCAATTCTAGGGACGAAGCTTGCTTCTGTCAAAGACTTCGTCAGGTTTTGGCCGGGGGTTCCGGTTTCTGTAGGTGTATTCTACGATACGTGCACAGAAATGGCGAAAACTCTCAAAGGATCACAGCTCATGCTCCAAACACGCCTGCTATTGGCTTCATCATCTCCGTATCGCCGGGAGCTTCTGACGAGGCTTGGGCTGCCATTCACCTGCGCCAGCCCGGACATTGATGAATCGCCCGCCCTAGGAGAGTCTCCAGAGGCTCTGGCCGTGCGCTTGGCGGAAACCAAAGCCCAAGCTCTAGCAGCTACTCACCAGGGGCATTGGATTATTGGCTCCGATCAAGTGGCCGCGTTATCTGATGGCACTCTGCTGAGTAAGCCTGGAACTTACTCGAAAGCTTGCCAACAACTGGAACGAAGCAGCGGCCAGAGCGTTAGCTTTCTGACCGGACTCGCTCTCCTTGATGCCTATTCGGGAAAACTGCAATCCTGCTGCGAGCACTTTACCGTTCACTTCCGGGAGCTCACGGCCCGCGAAATCGAGGCCTACCTTCACAAAGAAGAACCCTATAACTGCGCCGGCAGCTTCAAAATGGAAGGCCTAGGCATCACGCTGTTTCGAGAGCTGCAGGGCCGAGACCCGAACAGCCTCATCGGCCTACCCCTAATCGCTCTCAACAACATGCTGATAGCCTGGGGCAGAAACCCTCTCTTAGAACCTTAACGGTGTTTGCAGGCGCCGTTTTCTACCGCAACTCTCTACCGCAACTGCAGACGCGACTCAACCAGTTGACTGGCAACACCCTGACCAAAAGACAGGCCAAGCTGATCAACAAAATCGAGCAACGGGCCTTTGCGCTGGCTGTAATCAACCAGATCCTCTTGGCCGATAATCTGCTTGGCAACATGAGAGGTACTACCAAGTCCATCAATAAGACCCAACTCCAGAGCCTGCTCGCCGCTCCACACCAGCCCGCTGAATAGACGCTCATCATCTACAAGGCGATCACCACGACCTTTCTTTACGGCCTCTATAAACTGCTGATGAGTATTTTCGAGCACGCTTTGCCAGAATTCGACCTCCCGCTCCTGCTCGGGCGAGAACGGGTCCAAGAAGGCCTTGTTTTCGCCTGCCGTGTATAGCCGGCGCTCGACGCCCAACTTATCCATAGCACCGGTAAACCCAAAACCACCAGCAACAACCCCGATAGACCCCACAAGGCTGGCGCGATTTGCATAAATTTCATCCGCAGCCGCGGCAATATAGTAGGCGCCGGACGCGCCAATATCGGAGATCACCGCATAAACCTTCTTTTCCGGATACTCTTCCCTTAAGCGCGCAATCTCATCGTAAACATAGCCAGATTGAACCGGGCTCCCACCTGGGCTGTTAATGCGCAGGATTACCGCCACGGCGTTCTCCTGCTCGAACGCAGAGCGCAAGGAGCCGGCAATGTTATCCGCACTGGCTAGCTCATCTGCAGCAATTACACCGTTTATCTCAACCAAGGCCGTGTGCTTGCCGGTCGTTGCCTCAAAACTACCGCCAAATGGCGACCACACAATGGCCAGCAAAGAAAACAGATACACAAATGTAAGGAGTTTAAAGAAAATCCCCCAGCGTCGGCTACGGCGCTGCTCAGACTGCAGAGACATAACCAGTTTTTGTATCAGCTTCCAGTCGCGGCCCGATTCAGGCGGAACCCGCGGCTGGTTTCGCCCTGAGCTATGCTCTGCAGGCTTGTCTCCCCACTCTGGAGTCTTATCGGAATCCCAGTCACTCATGCACTTTTCCTGTTAGAAATGAAATCACTAAAGTCTACTTACAACCCGAGCACGCTGCGAAGATCCGGCACAGAATTTACGATGGCGTGTGGAGCGTACGCCCCAAGCACATCACGCTTGTGCACCCCCCACTCCACACCAATTGAGGGCATGCCAATACGCTGGGCCATTTCCAGATCATAGCGAGTATCGCCGATCATAACGGCCTCAGAAGGCTCAATTCCGTAAAAAAGAAGGATTTCTTCAAGCATACGCGGATCCGGCTTGGACCGGGTTTCGTCAGCGCAGCGGGTAATATCAAAATGCGCACCAAGGCCGCTAGAAACAAGTGCTGGCTCAAGGCCTTTGCGGTTTTTACCGGTTGCCACAGAGCACCCACGACCAGAACCTTGGAGGTCCGTCACAACATCCGCCATACCTTCAAAAAGAGTCTGTGGCGTTGTTACTTTACGGAAGAAATAATTGGCGTAGCCCTCCCTCATGGTCGTCATTTCATCATGACCGATGCCCGGGTAAAGCCTTTCTAGAGCCTCAACCATTCCCAGACCAATAATGTCACGATAGGCCTCCCTCTCAAGCGCTGGGTATCCTAAGTCGGTGGCAGCCTGGTGCAGGCTGTCTGCAATATGGTCTACAGAATCCACCAGAGTTCCATCCCAATCAAAAATAACAACTTTGACGTCCATCAACTTGCTCCTGCTGCACGTACTTCGAGCCTGCTCAGCACGTGACCAAATACATCGTCATAAGGAGCCTCAAACCGAACCGCCTCCCCGGTAACCGGCAAGGCAATCTCAAGAGCCCTGGCGTGCAGCATTAAGCGCTGACCGCCAACCGCCCGGAAGGCTTTGAGGCTTACATCATCCATATACTTGTCATCCCCCGCTATCGGATGACCGGCACAAACACAGTGCACGCGAATTTGATGGGTTCGACCGGTAACTGGCGAAGCCTCTACCAAGCTGTAACCTTTATAACGCCCAAGGCAGCGAAACGTTGTCAACGAAGCCTTGCCTGCCTCATCCACCCGAACCCTGCGCTCTCCGTTAGCCATTTCATAGCGCAGCAACGGCTCGTCAACTCGGCCAAGCCTATCTGGCCAGTCTCCAGCCACCAAGGCGTGGTACTGCTTACGAATGCGCCTTTGCCGGAGCTCATCTTGCAGGTAACGCAGTGCCGACCGCTTCTTGGCAATCATGACCAGCCCGGATGTATCTCTGTCCAAGCGATGCACCAACTCAAGAAAGCGTGCTTCCGGGCGAGCCGAACGCAGCACCTCAATCAAGCCAAAGCTCAAACCGCTGCCGCCATGTACCGCAATACCCGATGGCTTGTTAACGACTAGCATCTGGTCATTTTCAAATACAACGGCCGCTTCCACCACACCTTGAATACGGCTACCCGGGGCCGTCTGAGGCGCCTTTTCCTTGCGGATAACGGGTGGAATGCGCACTAGGTCGCCTGTCGTTATCCGTGTGTCGGGCTTCACCCTACCCTTATTAACCCGAACCTCACCTTTGCGAACCATGCGGTAAATAATGCTTCGGGGCACACCACGAAGCTGCGCCAATAGAAAGTTATCCAGCCTCTGCCCATGGTTATCCTCATCAACCGTTACCCACAGAACGCCTTGCAACACGCCTTTCGGGGCGCTTTCTACCGCCTCGCGCTGAACTGCGTCTTGCCCAGCATTAGCCTGACGGGTACCCACCCCGCGCGCCGGGCGAGGCGCCGGTTTTCTAACCCGTGCTTTAGCGGGCTTTCCGGTAGCAGTTTTGCGGGACATAAAGTTCCTTCAATAGGTGGTATAACTGGCGATACGAGCAGGATTGAACGGTTACCCGAATGCTGTTATATTCCGGCGTGATCTGTCGTTTGTTTACGGCCTGACCAACTCTAGTCAGAAGCCGGAGCGGCAGAAGAGTATACCGACACTATCCAAGAGTTTGAACGCCGAGCGCCCAATCACTATCGGGCACGGCGCAAGAAATGCTTCCGGAGTGTCAGAGCAGACCCGTAAAAAGAAACGGCGAGCTGACACCGGAAAAACTAAAACCGCGCGGAAAACCGCCGGGGCGATATCGCGAAGAATCACTGCCACGCAAGGCCGGGCCGTCCAGCATACGAATACGACGTGAGACCCAGGTACTTATGTGAACTTGAAAACGGATTATATGCGCCAACAGACACGAACCCTACACGACACCTCCCTGCCAGCAGGCAGGCAGGATATCGGCAGCGGTCTCAGATCAACAGGATCATACCCCGGAAGGGAGTGATCCGTCTGTTCGCCGCTCATCCCTTGATTTAACAGGGGCAGCGGCACGCATATCCTGCTTCGCAGATGCGACGCCCTAAGGTTTTCTGTCAAAATTTAACGACAGGAAAACTCACTTTCCATGAAAAGAATGTTAATCAATGCAACTCACCCAGAAGAGTTGCGCGTCGCCTTAGTTGACGGCCAGCGTCTGTTTGACCTAGATATCGAATCCAGCTCCCGCGAGCAGAAAAAAGCTAACATCTACAAAGGGCGCATTACCCGTGTAGAGCCAAGCTTGGAAGCCGCATTTGTTGATTTCGGCGCCGATCGCCACGGATTCCTTCCTCTAAAAGAAATTTCCAGAGATTACTTCAAAAAGTCACCGGGCCAGATCGAAGGCAAAGTGAACATCAAGGAAGTTGTTTCCGAAGGTCAGGAAGTTATTGTTCAGGTCGACAAGGAAGAGCGCGGCAACAAAGGCGCCGCACTCACAACGTTTGTGTCCCTTGCTGGTCGCTACCTTGTCCTAATGCCCAATAACCCCCGTGCAGGTGGTATCTCGCGCCGCATAGAGGGCGAAGAGCGGGCGCAACTGAAAGAAGCCATGAACAGCGTACAGGTGCCCAAGCCCATGGGCATTATCGTGCGTACGGCCGGTATTGGCCGCACCACTGAAGAGCTTCAGTGGGATCTCGACTACCTGGTGCAGTTCTGGGAAGCCATTACCCAGGCCGCCGGCGAGCGCAAGGCTCCTTTCCTTATCCATCAGGAAAGCAACGTTATCATTCGTGCTGTTCGCGACTACCTGCGCCAGGATATCGGCGAGGTACTGATCGACTCAGAGAGCGTTTACGAGGACGTACTTAACTTCGTTCGCGCTGTAATGCCAACGTTTGAAAACAAGATCAAGCTGTACAAGGACGAAATCCCCCTGTTCAGCCGATACCAAATTGAAGGCCAGATCGAGACCGCGTTCCAGCGTGAAGTAAAGCTCCCCTCTGGCGGCTCTATTGTTATCGACCCCACCGAGGCGCTGGTGTCTATCGACATCAACTCATCCCGCGCCACCAAGGGCCACGATATTGAAGAAACCGCATTCCAGACCAACTTGGAAGCGGCAGAAGAAATTGCACGCCAGCTTCGCCTGCGAGACATGGGCGGCCTGATCGTGATCGATTTTATCGACATGACACCGGCCAGGCACCAGCGTGAAGTAGAGCAAAAGATGCGCGAAGCGCTGGAAATCGACCGGGCTCGGGTTCAGGTAGGCAAAATCTCGCGGTTTGGCCTGCTGGAAATGTCTCGTCAACGGCTACGCCCTTCCCTGGGTGAAACTCGTAGCGAAGTTTGCCCACGCTGTGAAGGCCAGGGAACCATTCGTGGTATCGAATCTCTGGCGCTGAGCATCATGCGCCTGATCTACGAAGAGTCGTCCAAAGAAAAGACCGACGAAGTTCGGGCTATCGTGCCCGTATCCGTGGCCACATTCCTGCTGAACGAAAAGCGCAAGCAGCTGGCCGATATCGAAGCCAACCAAGAAGTGAATATTGTTGTCGTGCCTGTTCCCCATATGGAAACACCGCACTTCGAAATCCTGCGCATGCGTGATGACGAAACCACGCCCGAGCACATCTCGAGCAATCAGGTCGCGCAGGAATACAGCGAGCGCGAAGAAGAAGTGCTTGAAGTGCCAGCCGCTGAAAAGCCAGTTCGCGAGCAGGCAGCCGTAAAAGCTGTACGCACAAGCGCACCGACTCCAACCCCTAAAGTTGCAGAAGCCCCAGAAGCTGCAGATCATGACGACGGCTTGATGCGTCGGATTGGTCGCAAGATTGCGGTATTCTTTAGTGGCGAAGAAGACCAGCAAACCGAAACCCGCGACAACGCAAAGGCAACCGCTAGCCGCGAAGATCAGCGGAATCAGGTGCGCCAAGATCGTCGTAAATCCCGCGTTGCGCAGGACGGTCAAAGCTCCGGCAACACTAATAACCGGAACGGTAACGAGCGCCGCCCAAGTAACAGCCCGCAAAACCGCAACGACGATAGCCGTTCGCGGGGCCGCAATCGCAATGACGATCAAAATCGCCCCAACCAGAACCGTCAGGCTGCAAGCAAAGCCTCTGACAACAAAGCTTCTGAAAGCAAAGGCCCTGAGAGCAAAGTCGCAGACAACCGCGGCGGCGATGGCCGTCGGGATGCTCGCAAAGATGGCCAGACTCGCGGCCAGGGTCGTAACCGGCCACAGCGTGATGCCAAGAGCAATGGCGATCAGAAAGACACTACCCAGGCTCCGCAGGAAGCCCCGAAAGCGGCAACCACCGACAAGCAGAGCGCCGACAAGCAAAGCACTGATAAGCAAAGCACTGATAAGCAAAGCACTGACGATAGTCGTCGCAAGCCGCGTCGTCCTCGCAACCGCGACGGTTCATCTTCCGAAACTCCCGCTTCCACGCCAGCAGCTCGTAAGAGTGCCCGCAACGAGAAGCACCAAAAGGACACTCAGCCGGAAGCAAGCAGCGACAACACCGACGTAAAAGCAACATCTGCGGCAACCAACAAGAGTGCAGACCAGGCTACGACCAAAGCGCCAGCGGCTCAGCCAAGCGAACAGAAGCAACCAGAGCAGACGGTAGCCCCCGAAGCCAAGGCTGCCCAAAAGCCGGATGCAGCTCCCGAGGTTAAAAAGCCTTCTTCAGCATCAAAGGACAAAGAAGCTTTAGCTCCAAAAGAGAACGAAGCTTTCGCTGATAAGCAGCCAACAGCTGACAAGGCTGAGGCTACTTCGGAGCCAAAGCCGCAAGAGCAAAAAGCTCCCCAGGCTCAGAAGCCCGAAGCCCCGGTTGCAGAAGCGGCAGAGACGCCAGTAGCCAAGCCAAAAGCGGCAGCGCCTGAAGCTATAGCAGAGGCCGACGAGGCAGATAAGAAGCCCTCGGCTACCGACAGTGAAAAGCCGTCTGAAAGCCCGGTGGCAAGCTCAACTGAAGAAGAGAACGAAGCAGCTCCGGTAAAGAAGCAGAGATCGGCACCCGTTAGAAGCCGCAGCAAGGCTCCAGCGGCAGACAAGCCTGCAGAGAAAGCACCTGCTGATAAGCCCGAAGCGGCGCAGGATAATGCTGCTCCCGAGGCTGCAGACTGGCCTGCCGATGAACCGAGTGTTCCGGTAGCGCCTGGCCGTGCCTATAACGACCCCCGCGAAGTGCGCAAGCGCCAACGGGCGGCGGAAGAAGCCAAAAATTCGGGGAGCAACTGATTCATGCTGTCCAATTCCGACATTGAAGCGCTGGAAGACATACTGTTCGCCGAACCTTGGGGTGATGAGGCCCTAGACTTTTTCGGCTTCCATGGCGCTGTCTGCGCCTGCGTTGTCGGACCGACCACACTGAGTGTGGAGGCTGTCTTCCGCCTTGTTACAAGTACCGAGGAGACACCCAGCGATGGTATTCCAGACATCTTCCGCCAGTGCGTCACGCGCCTGGCGGGTGACATGACTCGAGCCCTCGATATGGGCGAAGACTTGGAACTACCGGAACCTGAAGACGGTGACCCGATGAACGCACTGGAAAACTGGTGCGCGGGCTTTGTCGACACGTTCATGGAGAATGAAGACGAGTGGTTGGATGCGGTCAGCGAGGAACATACAGCAGACCTGATGGTCCCCATGCTGACATTGTCGGGATTGTTCGACGATGAAGACTTCCAGAACGTTCGCAACAGCGAAAAACTGTCACGTCAGATGGCGGATGCCATCCCCGACTCCCTGACAGACCTGTACCTGCTGTTTCACGCACCGGCTTAAACCGGCGCGTCGGCTCCAGGACCTTGCTTGAAATGATGCCAGACCGGCTCCAGCCCGTCTGGCATTTTCATTATCCGGCCAAGCTCACACCAGGGTGCGCCGGGAAAGTGAAAATCACTGCCCTGGGATGCCAACAATTTCTCCCGTGCACATAACTCGGTGAGAAACCCCAGATCTCCGCTGGACTGCCCAGATGTGGACACCTCAATGGAACGGCCGCCAGCCCGACGAAAATCAGCGGTCAGATCCCGAAGTTTTGTTGCCGTAAGCTGATATTTTCTGGGATGAGCCAGCACAGCCAGCCCGCCCGCCGAATTAATCCACTGCACCACTTCCTCAAGCTCCGGCCAAAACGCTTTTACATCGCCCACCTTCCCGGCACCCAGATAACGCTTGAACGCCTGTGCGGCATTCTTCACGATACCTACCTCAACCATCACCCGCGCAAAGTGCGGCCGCCCAGGAACATCTCCACCGGCCTCAGTGGTCGCACGCTCAAGCAGGTCTGGAATGGCAAGCTTGCTCAGGCGATCGTCGATCATGGCGGCTCTAGCCCAGCGGTTACGATGCTGCTGCTCCAGCACAGCACGAAAGCCACTGTCGTCGATATCAAAATCCAGACCCACAATATGTATGGTGCGGCTTCGCCACAAACAGGAAAGCTCAATGCCAGGAATCAGCACGACGCCGTTGGCTTCTGCAGCGATTTGCGCTTCCGCTAGGCCCTTAACGGTATCGTGATCCGTGAGGGCTAGATGCGTGACCTTTTTCTCTGCTGCACGAACCAACAGCTCCGTGGGCGTGAGAGCCCCGTCTGACGCGGTGCTATGACAGTGCAGATCAATGCACAAAACAGGATCTTGCGGTATAGTCACAAAAATTCCCTAGTATAATAAATGGCGGAATGAATGGTGGAGTGAATGGCGGAAAACACAGTGTACCAGCCAATCCACTCCATGCATTATTTACAAGGCACGCCACGGAACCGGAGATCTTTATGTATTACGCCATTATCAGTGAAGATGTCGATAACAGCCTACCCTTGCGTCAAACCGCAAGGGCCGCTCATTTAGAGCGATTACAGAAGCTGAAAGCGGAAGGCAGGCTTTTGGTGGCAGGGCCACACCCTGCGATAGACACGCCAGATCCCGGGAATGCCGGCTTTTCTGGCAGCCTTGTGGTGGCAGAGTTTGATTCCTTGGTCGCAGCTCAAACCTGGGCAGACAGCGACCCCTATATGGACGCCGGTGTTTACCGTAAAGTAACCGTTAAGCCGTTTAAGGTGGTTTTACCCTGAAGCTGCCGACAGCGCTCCATGAGCTTATTGTAATGACAGCCTGCTTGAACGGCTGTATATCTGTGACAAAATTGCGGCTTTGATAATAACGTGCTTTTTAACCGAATCTTTTGGGAACCTTACCAGTGACGCTTTTTCGCCTTGCCATCAGTGCGCTCTTTATATTGTCTTCCATCGCCGCAGCTCAGGCGAAAACCGTCTGGGTTGACGATCAACTCTATCTTCCTGTCCGCTCAGGCGCAGGTTCTCAATACAGGATCATCGAGAATGCGGTTCCCAGCGGCACGGCCATGGAAGTTATTGAAACGTCAGATACTGGCTACACTCGTGTACGCACCGCAAAAGGCAATGACGGGTGGGTTTCCAGCCAATACCTCAGCGACTCGCCCATTGCGGCAGACCAACTCAAAACGGTAAGCCGACAGCTTGAGCAGGCAAAAACTGAGCTATCCTCTCTAAGAGAGCAACTAAAAGATGTCTCCAGCGAACGGGATAATCTGAGCGATGTGGAGTCGTCACTATCAACCCGCTCCGATGAGTTGCAGCAAGAACTCATGCGCATCAAGAACATTGCCTCGAACTCAATCAATCTAGAGCGCCGGAATGGTGAACTACTAGGAGAGAATCAGACGCTACGCAACGACTTGGAAGTATTAACCGCCGAGAATGAGCGGTTGGAAGCCAGCAAGGAATCGGATGTCATGCTGGTAGGTGGTGCCCTCGTACTTGGGGGCGTGCTACTGGCACTGTTGATTCCGATGCTCAAACCCACAAGAAAAACCGATAACTGGGCATGAACCTTATGAAGGACTATTCGGAGAAGCGCGATTTTCATCGCATGCAGGTTGAATCAGTCATTGAGATCACAGACAGCAAAGGCGTCACCTTTGCCGGTACGTGCAGGAACCTCAGCGCCACAGGAATGCAGATTTTTGTAGAAAAGCCTGTAGCGGTTGGGGAAGAACTGACCACGGTACTGCATCCGAACAATGATCAGTTCCCTCCTCTGGAGACTATTTGCGAGATCATCCGGTGCGAGTCGGAGGGTGACGGCTTTTTGCTCGGAGCCAACATCAGCGAAGTCACCCGCTAGTCTCCTGCTCCTGTGCTAGTTAACCAGGGGCTTCTCTGACACAACAATGCCGTTGTTATCAGCGTACACGTAGTGGCCGGGCTGAAAGGTCACGCCGTGAAAGGTCACTGGCACATCCAGATCTCCAAGGCCGCGCTTTTCGCTTTTCCGAGGATAAGTGGCTAAAGCCTGAACCCCGAGATCTGTGTTACCGATCTCGTCAACATCCCGTACACAACCATAAATAATCAACCCTGCCCAGCCGTTACTGGCGGCCTTCTCCGCCAGCATATCGCCCAGCAACGCGTGGCGCATTGAGCCGCCACCATCTACAACCATGACTCGACCTTTGCCGGGCAAGCCCACCTGCTCCTTAACCACGGAATTATCTTCAAAGCATTTTACGGTGACAATCTCGCCACCGAAGGCTTTAATTCCACCATAGTTATTAAAGCCGGGTGCGACCACTTTTACTTCTGGAAACTCATCACACAGATCTGGGGTAATAATTGTTGCCACGTTATTGCTCTCCTTACGCGCAGAAATGGTTTCAGTCGACTTTCTCATCCGCTAGGAAAATCCAGGTATCCAGTACCGAGTCTGGATTAAGAGACACGGAATCAATACCTTGATCCATCAGCCATTTTGCAAAATCCGGATAATCAGACGGCCCCTGGCCGCAGATACCTATGTACTTACCTGCCTTTCTACACGCCTGAATGGCGCTGGAAAGGAGTGCTTTAACGGCATCGTTACGCTCATCAAACAGGTGCGCGATAATGCCCGAATCGCGATCCAAGCCTAGAGTGAGCTGAGTAAGATCGTTAGAGCCAATTGAGAAGCCGTCAAAGTGCTCAAGGAACTGCTCTGCCAGTATGGCGTTGGCGGGCAACTCACACATCATAATCAAGCGCAGGCCATTTTCACCCCGTTTCAGGCCGTTTTCCGCCAGCAGGCTAACCACCTGCTCTGCTTCACCCACGGTACGCACGAATGGCACCATAACTTCTACGTTGGTAAAGCCCATTTCATTGCGCACTCTTTTGAGCGCGCGGCATTCCAGCTCAAAACAGTCGCGGAAGGTTTCCGAGATATAACGTGATGCGCCCCGGAAACCCAACATCGGGTTTTCTTCGTCTGGCTCATATAGAGTGCCACCAATCAGGTTGGCGTACTCGTTGGATTTGAAATCAGACAAACGTACAATCACCTTCTTGGGTGAGAACGCTGCTGCCAGGGTAGAAATCCCCTCTACCAGCTTGTCGACATAGAAATCCACCGGCGAGCTGTAACCGGAAATACGCTTTTCCACCGTCTGCTTAATATCACTTGGCAGTCCGTCAAAGTTGAGAAGTGCTTTCGGGTGCACACCAATCATACGATTAATGATGAACTCAAGGCGTGCCAAACCCACACCTTCGTTAGGTAGTGATTGGAAATCAAAGGCACGATCGGGGTTGCCTACGTTCATCATGATCTTGAACGGAATGTTAGGCATCGAATCTACGGTGTTTTCACGCAGCTCAAAGTCCAAAGCCCCCTCATAAACCAAGCCGGTGTCGCCTTCCGCACAGGATACGGTCACTTCCTGGCCATTATTAAGGGTCTCAGTGGCATCCCCACAACCTACAACAGCAGGAATACCCAGCTCGCGGGCAATGATAGCTGCGTGACAGGTACGGCCACCACGGTCGGTAATAATCGCGGAAGCACGCTTCATAACGGGCTCCCAATCTGGGTCTGTCATGTCCGTAACCAGAACATCGCCTTCCTGCACTCGGTCCATTTCCTTGATGCTGGTAATGATCTTGACCGGGCCGGCACCAATTTTGTGGCCAATACTGCGGCCTTCAACCAGCACCTTGCCAGTTTCGTTCAGCAGGTAACGCTCCATCACATTAGCAGACGCCCGGCTTTTGACCGTTTCAGGGCGCGCCTGAACGATATAGATTTTGCCGTCATCGCCATCTTTCGCCCATTCAATGTCCATGGGACGCTGATAGTGCTTCTCGATGATCATGGCCTGCTTGGCTAGCTCTTCGACTTCTGCATCGGTAATACAGAACCGGCCGCGCTCTTTGGGATCCACTTTAATGGTCTCGACAAGCTGGCCACTGCTAGGATCTGAGTGGTAAACCATTTTGATGGCTTTGCTGCCGAGATTGCGGCGCAACACAGCTGGCCGGCCGGCATCAAGCGTGGGCTTGTGAACGTAGAATTCATCCGGGTTAACCGCGCCTTGCACCACCGTCTCACCAAGACCATACGAGCCGGTGATAAACACAACGTCTCGGAAACCAGATTCAGTATCCAGCGTAAACATAACGCCACTTGAGGCTGTCTCACTGCGCACCATCTTCTGGATGCCGGCAGACAAAGCCACAAGCTTGTGATCAAAGCCGTGGTGAACTCGGTAGGAAATAGCACGGTCGTTAAAAAGAGAAGCGAACACTTCTTTTACCGACGTACGTACTTGCTCAAGCCCAACCACGTTCAAAAAAGTTTCCTGCTGCCCAGCAAAGGACGCGTCTGGCAAGTCTTCCGCCGTTGCAGAAGAACGCACGGCAACTGCCATCTTGTCATTGCCATTCAACATGGTGCTGTAGGCTTCTTTCAGAGCACATTCCAGCGCATCCGGAAAGGGTGTATCAATAACCCACTGGCGAATTTCCGCCCCTACACGCGCAAGCTCGTTCACATCGTTAATGTCGAGGCTGTCGAGGACGTTGTCGATCTTATCCTTCAGGCCGTCTTTGGCAAGAAACTCGCGGTATGCATGCGAGGTTGTGGCGAAACCTCCAGGAACGGTCACACCGGCATTGGCGAGATTACTGATCATTTCCCCGAGGGAGGCGTTTTTACCGCCTACCCGGTCAACATCGGACATTCCTAGGTGATCAAACCAGATTATGTAATCTTCCAAAGTGTGTCTCCCTCGAATCTATATAACAAAGAATAAAACCGGGCCAGCGGTATCAAACGTAAAAAGCGGATAACAGCCACTGCGGAGTCTCGAACTTGGCGTGTATGATACTGTAACCTTCGGATTTTACCTAGGGAGCCGGAACAACATCATGAAACGTACAGCCTTCTTTATTTCCGATGGCACTGGCCTAACCGCCGAGGCTCTCGGGCATAGCCTATTGGCCCAATTCGAAAAAATTGAATTTGAGCGTATAACCGTACCCTATATCGACGACGTTGAAAAAGCCCGGGACATGGTTAAACGCATAAACAAAGCCACCGAAATCGATGGCGCACGACCGTTGATTTTCGACACCATTGTGGACAGCAGCATTCGTGACATTATCTCGGACGCCAAAGGTTTTATGGTGGATATTTTCGGGACATTCCTGAACCCACTGGAAATGGAATTGCAGTCGTCTTCATCCTATTCCGTTGGGAAATCCCACGCGATCAACAACGGAGGCGTTTATGAGCGTCGCATTCACGCTGTAAACTTTGCACTGGATAACGATGATGGTGCGCGCACGCGGCATTATGATGAGGCAGATCTGATTCTTGTGGGCGCGTCCCGCAGCGGCAAAACCCCCACTTGCCTGTATCTCGCGCTTCAGTACGGCGTTAAAGCCGCCAACTACCCGATCACCGAAGAGGATCTTTCAGACCAGCAGCTGCCCAAGGCACTCCGGCCGCACAAAGAAAAGATCTATGGCCTAACGATTGAGCCTGAGAGACTGGCCACCATCCGCAATGAGCGGCGCCCCAACTCCCGCTACTCGTCCATAAAGCAGTGCATGCTCGAAATCGAAGAGATTGAGTTGATGTACCGAAGGGAGCGCATTCCGTTCCTGAACACGACAGCCTACTCTGTTGAAGAAATATCGACGCGTATCATGGTCGCCACCGGCTTGAAGCGAAACCGCTAAAAGCTCTAATGCAGAACACACAGACAGGCCGCTACCGGCCTGCCTGCTTTTTTACCTACAGCTCCTGAATGCTCAGGCCAAGCCCTTCAACAAGGCTGCGGTTGTCGGGGCCTGTCACAACAGCCGTGCTCGCTTTTTCCGGCACCAGCCAAGTTGTTGCAACCCGCTTGAGATCATCAAGCGTTACCGACAGCACCCGCTTCCGGAAGCGTGACCGCTGCTCTGGGCTCCGCCCAAACAGCTTATTATGGAAGGCATGGCGCGCGGCACCAGCGGGCGAGTGCGGCCGATCCAGCTGACCAATCACGCCAAGAATAGACTCTTCCAACTCCTGATATTCATGCTCAGTTTCCTGAAGCCATACCAGAGCGTTATCGAAATCCTCAAGGGTTTCAGCCAAGCGCGGATCCCGATATGAGAAAAAGCGGAAGTTGCCATTCACGCTATCCTGGGAAGCTCCGCCGCCATAGGCGCCACCTTTTTCCCGAATGGCTCTGTGCAAATAGCCATTGCGCAAAAAGCCACCAAGCACGGTTAGCGCAGCCGAATCCGGATGGTCAATCGGCACGGTGCTGTATGCCCGAGCGCAGAAGTTAACCTGCGTAGACGTCAACCAAGCTTCGCGGGTTACAAAGCTCACCGGCTCCATGCTCCAGCGCGATGATTCAACGCCCTTATCATTTAGCCAGCATGATTTAAGATCGTCGATCAAAGCGGGAAGATGCTCTTCCTCACCAATAATTAGGAACTCTCGCGCTTGTTTGCGAATCCTGTCGTGCAGGCTCGCGAGCTGCTGGCAGAACTCATCAAGCGCAGCGGGATCCTTCAAGGACTGATCCAATTCTTTGGTGCCGCGAATCCCGGCGAGACCACCAAGGCGAAACGACAGCCAAGCACCGGGGCTCACGCCCTGGGCCGCCGCACCCATGGCCAGCGCATGACCACTGCCGGTTACCGCTTGTTCCCGGCGAGCGCGAATCTGGGCGATAAGCTCCCGAATACGGTCTTTTTCATCAAACCGAGCACTGGTATAAACGTCCCGGAGCAGCTTGGTCAGCACGGTCCGGTTACGGGCCAGCGCCTTGCCACTGAAAATCATATAGCCAGAGAGATCCTGAACGTCATCAATGCGACCTTTGGCGGTGAAAGAGGCACCAATGCCACCAGACTCAGCCGACATCCTATCCTGCATCTGCAGGTAGTCCAGATCACCACAACCCACCTCAGAAATCAGGGCGCTGTAATACGGCAGCAGCAATAACTCCTCTTCGGTCAGGTTCGGCAGAGGGAGTACCACCTGCTCGTAAACCAGTCCGTTGGTGCCCCGCGAAAACACGGTTGCAGAAATATCGCCATCAAAGCTGGCTTCCGGCTCCGGCATTTGCAGCGGCACATCGGTAAGGTCCACTTTCGGCAGAATGGAATCATCATCTTTGCGCATCTGGCGATCTTCCAGAGCTTGCGCGCGATCGACGATCTGTGTGACTTCCTCGCTGGTAAGCTCTGCTTTGCGCTTTGCGAGAGCTTCGCGAATGGCTTGCTGGCGACGCGCATCCAGCTTGTCATCTGGGCGCAAAGTGAGCGTTACCCGGTGCGGGTTATCCAGCAGCTTGCGACGAATAAGGCCCGGAATGAACTGCGGATCATGAATTTTCTCACGCAGAGTTGCCAGAACCGGCTCAAGATCAAGGAGCTCAACCGGATCGCCACCGTGAACCATGGGGGCAATCGCACTCATGATCAGCTGAAGGCCATAAGGAAAGCTGTCTCCGGCAATTTCACGCTGGTGCAGTTCCAGTTGATGAAGGATCGCTTCCAGCCGCTCCTCGCTAACGCCCTCTTCGACCACTTTTTGAAGCGTGCTCTCGAGCAGAGCTTCCAAATCTTTCTGCTTCTCCGGCTCACTGCCTTCAATGCCGCAGACAAAGGTCATTTCCCGGTTGGAATCTTCCAGGCCGCACATGGGTGAAGGCGCCTGGCCTATATCGGTTGTTTCCAGCGCTCGCATCAGCGGCGAGGCGCTGTTTTCTAGCAATACGGCGGACAACAATTGTCCTTCAAGGTTTTCTTGCAGGTCAAAGCTGTGGCCTAGCAACCAACCCACAACAATATGGGTCTTATTGGCTGTGTCTTCGCCCTCAGTCACACCATAGCCCTGCTCCACTCGCACCGGCGCGTACATGCGCTTTTCATCGCGCACTGGCAGTTCAATGTCCAGCTTGTCGAAGCGCTTGAGCGCAAGTTCTTCAAACCGCTCGTGGTGCTCGTGGGCTGGAATGTTGCCGTAGGTGGCAAAAATCGCATTGCTTGGGTGGTAGTGGTGCCGATAAAAACCGATCAAATCATCGTAACTCAGATCAACGATATGATCTGGCTCGCCACCGCTGTTGTAGTGATAGGTGGTGGTCGGGAACAGATGGCTGCTCAGGTTTTGCCACAGTTGCGAGGTAGCCGAGCTCATGGCGCCTTTCATCTCGTTGTACACAATGCCCCGGTACACAAGATCCGTGCTTGGATCGTCTGGCTTTTCAAATTCTAAACGGTGACCTTCTTGAGCGAAGTCCAGCGGATCCAGTTTGGAGAAAAACACCGAATCCATATAAACAGACAGTAGATTATCGAAATCTTTGCGATTCATACTTGCGAAGGGATAAGCCGTCCAATCGCTGCTGGTGAACGCGTTCATAAACGTATTCAAAGAACGGCGAATCATCATAAAAAACGGATCGCGAACAGGGTAACGTTCACTGCCGCACAGCGCCGTGTGCTCAAGGACATGGGCAACGCCCGTCGAATCCATCGGGAAGGTTTTGAGCGCCACAAAAAAGACGTTTTCGTCGTTATCCGCCGCAAGATGGAGGTGGCGGGCACCGGTTTTTCTATGGCGATACTCTTCAACATCAAGGTTGAGCGTATCGATCCGGTGACTGCGAAGCTTCTCAAAAGCCGGATGAGTTGCGTTATCGATCACTGCAGCCATTCATACTATCCTGTCGTTAAACAATTGGAGAATGACAGGGTAACACGTAGTATCGATTATCATGTATGCGTCCCCCAGCGATAAGGTAGTAACCAGATCCATGAGCACATCTCCAAGCCCAGCACGAGCTGCGCAAGCTCCCGAAGTAGCCGCATACTGGGCAGAGCGCCGCCGATACCTTGAGCGTATCCGGAAATCCCCGGAAGTGAGGCAGCGTTTCTGGCGCGAGGTTCTTATCTATCTGGCGCGTCGCTTGCTCTGGTCGTTCGGTTTCTTCCCGGTATTCATGGCCTTCTGGGTACCCTTCGTACTATCCAGCTTCAACCCGGTTGTTATGGCGTCGAACCTGATCCCCCTGCTGCAAGATTTCGTGAGCTCCAATCCCGAAGTTCAGGCCACAACGCTCAGCACGTTGGCCATTGCCTGGGTCTCCATTGGCTTTTTCTTTCTGATTTTTGATTTTGTTCTCACCCCGTTTAGGTCGCCTTATACATACGAGGCCGATGTGTACATGCGGGCATGGGAGCAGCTCAATCATGATCAACTTCCGGCCAAAGTGTGATTTGGCCAGCATTCTCGCCAAGTTCAGACACTTTCTGTTACATATCTCGGCTTTCGCTGGGTAAGATGAAACCGCTACCGAATTTGTAGAATGCTGGATTAAGAGGTTCCGCCATGGTCGATTTCAGACCACTTCTATTTTTGAATGCTCTGGCCCTTATGCTTTTGGTTACGGCCGGCTTTGCTTCGGTTCGTGATGAACTGGCAACCGCAGACGCTGCTCAGCAACCGGTGCAGGACAACCGACTGCCGAAACCCACCAACAAACCGGCGGCGCTCGAAGCCCCACAAACTATTGTCAAAGCCCCGGCGCCTGTTTCTGCGCCAGAAACACCGGCCGAACCTAAAGCCGTACCTGCGCGACCGGTGGTGAACACCGAGCCTTTCCGTATGCCCGAGCTCCCGAAGGAGCCCTTGCTTGTTGCCTCTGCCGAGCCGCCGGCCGCTATGGCCAACTATACTGCTGATAAGGTCGAACCCGCTCCCGAGCAAGAGCCAACTCCAACAACAGGCGCTCTTACCTTGCGCTCAAACGTGGCGGGCGATCACGTTGAAATCAATGGCAAAACCTATGGTGCTACACGTCTAGATCTAGAGCTGGCCCCGGGAAAATATGACATTACAATAAGCAAAGCCGGCTTCAAATCTTGGCAGCAAAGCGTCGCTCTCGATGCCGGTAACGAACTGACACTGGTGGGCAAATTAGAAGCCTACACCACCGTTAACTACCAGAACGGGGTTTGGATTGGTGGCGTAAAAACCGGTGACGGAACCTACGAAGACAGCGATGGCCTCAAGTACGAAGGTCATTTTATAGACGGCGCTTTTCACGGTTTAGGAACAGCTTGGTACTCCGATGGCAGCCGCTATGAAGGCGACTGGGAGAATGGCAAGCGCATCGGCGAAGGCGTGTGGCGCGAAGCAGATGGCTCCCGCTATACCGGCCAGTTCAGGGATAACGCGTTTCACGGCCAGGGCACGCTCACACTTAGCAAGGGTGACATCCTGACCGGAGAATGGTCTCAGGGACGGCTGAACGGCCACGGATCTCTAACAACCGCCGACGGCATGCTATACGTGGGTGGCTTTCGTAACAGCGACTTCCACGGGCGCGGCACCCTCACTTATCCGGATGGCCGCCACTATGAAGGCGATTTTTCCAGCGGCACTTTCCATGGCAACGGCTCGGAAGTTTTCGCCAACGGCAAGAAATACGAAGGCGAATACATTGAAGGCAAGTTCCACGGAAATGGCTTGCTGCGCAACCCGAATGGCAGCTCCATCGAGGCGACTTTCCGCCACGGCGAACCCTATGGGCAGGTACGCCTGACCACAGCGTCCGGTGAAGTATTCACTGCCCGCACCACAGAGCCCGGCGTGTGTTATCGGGACAAGAGCTACAGGGCAACACAGTGTCCGAAACTGGAAGGCTGGTAGCTCCAATGGTAACACCAGCCCGATAACCAACGAGATTGAAGTAACAGCTTGAGGTAGTGAGATGGCGATCAAGAACGCTCTTTTGGTGGACGACTCCAAGGTGGCCAGATTTGCTCTAAGCAAATTGCTGGAACATCTTGATATGCAGGTCAACATGGCTGGCTCTGCCGAAGAAGCCCTGGAGTTTCTCAGTACCAATGAGCATCCGGATGTTATTTTTATGGACCACCTGATGCCCGGGATGAATGGCGTAGAAGCCACCAAGGCCATCAAGAGCAACCCTGGTACCGCCGGTATACCCATCATTATGTGTACTTCCCAGAAGTCGTCTTCGTTCACAAAAGAAGCGAAAAACTTTGGCGTGTATAACATTCTGACCAAGCCAACACAGCCTGACGGCCTGGGCCTGGTGCTGCAGCAACTGGCAATCGATGTCAGCGAAGGAGCCTTACCAACAGGCCCCATGGCTGATCAGGAGCCAGAAGCAGACAACTACTTCACGGGAATTCCAGATGACGCCTCGCTGGAAATGTCGTCACAACAGGCTGAACATGAGCGCGCCCTGAATGGCAGCAGCTCACCCCGCACTTCGCCCAGCACCGTGCCGCTCACAAGCGATCTGATCGAGCAAATTTCCCGCTCCGCAGTCAAAACTCACATCAACAACCGCCTTCACGAACTGCTCAGTTCTTTGTTTGACGAACAGTTCGACCACCTGAAGCGGGCATTGGACGAGTCTCGCGGCAAGCAAGAAAGCATGATTGAAGAGCGCCTGAACGCAATGAGCGGGATGGTAGAGCAGCGCACCAAGCACCTGCGGGACGAAGTAGCAGCCGAGGTAAATCTCAACCTCGGCCGGGAGCTAGCAGACCTGAAAAAAGAGCTGTCACGCAACTCCGGATTCACCAGCAACCACATGGCTGAGCTAAAGGATCACATTACCAGCGTGCAGACCATCGACACCGAGTTTTGGCAAACACTGCAATCTGAAGCCATACAGCAAGCCCACGAAATCTCCCGTGAGACAGCTGAAGACATTGCCCAACGCACGATTGACCTGTTTGTAACCCAGCAGCGTTCTGCATCATCCAGAATCTACACCGTCGGGCTGGCCGTTAGCCTTGGGGTGTTCAGCCTGGGAATTGCCTGGCTTGCGGGCCTGTTCGGCTAACCGCCTCGCGAATCCGTGCCCAGTCTTCCGGCGTGTCTATGTCGTCATGGACACCCGGAATATCCAGCCGAGTGGCATTGGCTAACGCCAGTAAACGGCCTGCACCCCGATCCCCCTCCAGTGCCAGCACTTCAGGCCACAACCAGCGGGGCAGATAGGCTGGCACACCGGGGCGCCGACCGTAATCCGCCGCTGCAGGCTGCCTGGGGAAACACCGTGCAGCCGCGCTAAATGCCTTAAGGGCTTGCCTGTCCAGCAGGGGCTGATCTGCCACCAATACAAATACACCTTTCACACGCGGCCCTAAGCTGCGAATACCCGCTGCCAAAGACGTCGCCATACCCTGATCCCAGTCGGCCACAGGTATCCAACGAGACGGCTGCGCGCGGCAACGAAAGCGAACCAGCGGATACCAAGCGCCACACACCACAAGAACATCCCGGCTGAGCAATCTGCCCTGGCCAATGGCACAGTCTAGCAATGTATGCCGCTGCCTACTCTTTTCACCCGTTTCAGCCCGTTCACTCAACGTAAGTAGCGCCTTGGCGCGTCCAAAACGACGGGAAGCACCCGCCGCGAGAATGAGTGTCGGAAATTCCTGATCGATGTCATTGCTAGAGGCAGTTATGATGTCGCTCCTGATTAAAAGATGAAAATGGAAATTTTTGCTAGAATCCGCATCTCATTCAACCATACCCGCCCGGAAATTTGATGAACCATCTGTTTGTAGACAACCTCACCGTTATTGATTTCGCTTACCTGGACCCCGCCCGTGGGTTGGTTGGGGAAAGCTGGATTGCCGACGTTGTGCTTGGAGGCGAGCTTGATGACCAAGGCATGGTATTCGATTTCAGCAATGTGAAGCGCACGATCAAGCGCATTATAGACGAGCGCGTAGACCATCGGCTGGTGATACCCCGGGGCTACAGCGGTCTCTCCTGCAACCAGGACACGCCTGGCACCTTCACCTGGGCCCTTACCGACGGCAGCCACATTGTGCACCGCTCACCGGACGAGGCGATTGTATGGCTTTCTGCAGAGCGGGTTGCGTCACCCGACGTTGCTGCGCTGCTTGAGCGTGAACTGTTGGCGGTACTGCCAGCGAACGTCACCTCGGTGGAGATCAATCTCCGAGAAGACGTGATTGAAGGCGCCTACTATCACTATGTTCACGGCCTGAAAAAGCATTTGGGCAACTGTCAGCGCATTGCCCACGGCCACCGCTCACCCATTCGCATCGACCGTAACGGCCACCGGGATCAAGAGCTGGAACATTCCTGGGCCAAGCTCTGGCAGGACATTTACGTAGGCTCCGAAGAAGATGTAGTCAATCGCCACGTAGAAGAGAATGGCGTGCGCTACATAACCTTTGCGTATGAGGCCAACCAAGGGGAGTTTGCGCTGACCCTGCCCGAGGCGCGGGTTTACATGATGGGCACGGATACCACCGTTGAACTGATCGCGGCACACATCGCCGACCAGCTCAAACTTCAGTTTCCATTAGATACAATCTTGGTGAAAGCTTACGAGGGCGTGGGCAAGGGCGCTATTGCCTCGCGCTAACGCTTTTGTTTTTTTTACTTGCGCACAAAAAAACCGCCCGAAGGCGGTTTTTTTGATGGCTATCCGGCGGACTAAACCGTTTAGCCGTATTGGCGTCCCCTAGGGGGTTCGAACCCCTGTTGCCGCCGTGAAAGGGCGGAGTCCTAGGCCACTAGACGAAGGGGACTAGAAATTGGTGGAGCCAGACGGGATCGAACCGTCGACCTCAACACTGCCAGTGTTGCGCTCTCCCAGCTGAGCTATGGCCCCCAACGGCGCGTATATTAAGGAACCACCCCATGGGCGTCAACCTTTAGCCCTACTTTTTTCCAGTTTTACGAACTTCCTTGCCCAGAACGTTCATTTCTTCACCAAATTGGCTGCTAAGCACCCAGCGCCGCGTACTCTTTTTCCACCTTCTTAGTTTCTTTCTTAGAGAAGCCACCAAGCAGCTCCAAAGCCTTGCGCAAACGGGCACGGGTCATGTCTGGGCCAAGCACATCCATGGAGTCCATAACAGACCAAGAGTTCGGCGTACCCGCAATGGCTACGAAAACAGAGAACATGAAGTCGCCCATTTTCAGATCCATGGCCTTAGCCAAGAATTTAATATCGGCGAAGATAGTATCCTTGCTCCAATGACGCTGGGCTTCCAGCTTCCACAAGGTGAACTGAAGCACTCGCTTAATCTGACTCTCTTCCAGCTTGTTGTGCGCAAAGTCTTCCGGCTTCAGGTCTAGCATGCCTGAGAACATGAACTGCGCCATGGGCGCTACATCGGAGAACACTTCTGCCCTACCCTTAATATGCGGCACCAGCGCCTTGAGCGCATCTTCGTTAAACCACCACTGACGCATGCGTTCGACAAACTGGTCTTCTGTAAGTTCGTCCCGCAGCCACTGGCCGTTTAGCCAGCGCAGCTTCTCCACATCAAAAACCGGGCCGCCAAGAGAGACACGTTGAATGTCGAAGTTTGCGATCATTTCATCCAGAGTGAACTTTTCGCGTTCATCCGGCATAGACCAGCCCATACGGCCCAAGTAGTTAGTTACTGCTTCAGGCAGGAAGCCCATGCGCTCATAAAAATTAATGCTGGTCGGGTTCTTGCGTTTGGAAAGCTTGCTCTTATCCGGGTTACGCAGCAGTGGCAGGTGGCAGAGTGCCGGCATGTCCCAGCCAAAATACTCGTACAACAACTTGTGTTTGGGCGCAGAATTAATCCATTCTTCGCCACGCAGCACGTGGGTAATTTCCATCAGGTGGTCGTCAACCACGTTAGCCAAGTGGTAAGTCGGCATGCCATCGGATTTCAGTAGGATTTGGCAATCCACCTGCGCCCAATCGATTTCAATAATGCCCCGAAGCATGTCATCAATTTCGCAGGTGCCTTCATCTGGCACCTTCATACGAATTACGTAGGACTCACCCGCATCCAAGCGGCGTTTAACCTCTTCCTGAGAAATCTCAAGATTTCCTTTGATGCCAGGGTTCAGGCCGTGTGCCTTACGATCCTCACGAATAACATCCAATTCTTCCGGCGTGCGGAAACAATAGAACGCGTGGCCCGCAGTAACCAAGTCTTCCGCGTACTGGCCGTAAGAATGCTTGCGCTCAGACTGGCGATACGGCCCGTGGGGCCCACCTACATCGGGGCCTTCATCCCAATTGAGCCCAAGCCAACGCAACGCCTTGAGGATCTCCTGTTCCGATTCTGGCGTACTGCGCACTTGATCCGTGTCTTCTATACGCAGAATAAACTGTCCACCATGCTGCCGGGCAAAACACAGGTTGAACAGGGCCACGTAGGCGGTACCAACGTGTGGATCACCGGTGGGTGATGGAGCAATTCGGGTACGTACAGTCATGAAACCTTCCTGAAAATCAGTGGCCGTGTGTTAAGCCTAGTATTATACCGGCCCGGGCATTATTTCGCATGAGCACCAAGCGTATCATTGCACCACCCATCGGAGGCGCATCCTATTTTGCAGCTCTTCTCTCATTGATGTAATATTATAACATTGCAGCCAACCTAGGACTCAAACCACCATGCGCATCGCCAAAACAGCCATCTCTTTAGTCCTGAGTGCCAGCGCCCTGCTCTATGGCAACAGTGCTCTTGCAGAGACCTACATACTGGCCTCCCTCAAACCGCTGGAGCTTCTGGTGCGCGCAGTGGCCACCGAAGACATGCACACAAGTACCTTAGTACCTGCAGGCTCCAGTCCCCATAACTATTCTATGGCGCCTTCGAAGCGCCGGGCACTGGAAAACGCCGATGTCATTTTCTGGGTAGGCCCTGAAATGGAGACATTTCTGAACCGTCTCTTAACCGGCGATGAATTTGGTGGGCGCTCAGTTGCACTGATGGCGCCAGACGCCGACGCAGCTAGTTCGGAAAGAGAAAACCAAGACCACAGCCAACACAACGACAAACATGGCGACGGGCATGATCACGGAGATGGAGAAGACCCGCACATCTGGGTAGATCCGCAAATGGCCGTTACCATGGCAGAAAACATTCGGGATACTCTGGCAGGACTAGATGGGACAGACAAGCCAGCTTTGGATCGCAACCTGGAGAGATTCCGGGCAGCCGTTACGCAGAAAGAAGAACAGATAAGAGAGCAGTTAGCGCCCTTGCAGGATGTCAGCCTGTTTGCCTATCATAGCGCCTTCACCCGGTTCGCAGAACACTACAACCTGAAGGTTGAGGGCGTGCTGACACTCAACCCGGAGCTATCGCCGGGGGCCCGGCATATCGCAGACGTTCAGAACAGCCTGCGCAGCGCGAATCACCCCTGCCTGCTGACGGAGCCGCAATTCAACCGGCAGTGGTGGCGCTCTATCACCCAGGGGCTGGATGTAAAATTCAGCACCTGGGATCCGCTGGCCACAGATATTGATGCAACCGCGAACGGTTATGCAGAATTTCAGCAAAGCATCGCCGACGCCGTTCTCAAATGCTTACCAGAGAATGCTGAGCATTAATGGAATGGTCACCATGGCGAGGAGCGTCTGGCCACTGATTATGCCCGCCATCAGCGGTGCATCCCCGCCTAGCTGCCGGGCCAGAATATAAGCCGACGTTGCCGTTGGAAGGGTGGCCAGAAGCACCGCCACCTGAACCAACGTGCCTTCAAGTCCCAATAAAAGAGCAAGGCCTGCCGCCATCAGCGGAAACAGCAACAGTTTCAATACGGACGACACCACAAACGGCATCGAACCGCCTCTCAGGGCTTTGAGTTCAAGCCCCGCACCAACCGTCATCAGCCCCATAGGCAACGCCAGATTGCTCAGGGGTTCAAGTGTGCCGGCAAGGAGCGGGTGAAAGCCAATCTCGAAAAAGCTCCAGGTCACGCCGAGGATCGACCCGATAATCAGAGGGTTTGAAGCAATCGCGCGTAGTACCGGCCCCACCCGCACCGGGCCCTGAGTGGCTATCAGTGAGAACATCAGGATGCACAGCAGGTTTAGCAGGGGCACCATGATGGCAACAGCGACCGCAGTGAGTGACAGACCTTCATCGCCAAGTAGCATTCCGCCTGCAGCCAGGCCCACGTAGGAATTAAACCGAATAGCGCCTTGGTATACCGAGGAAAATACCGGCCCGTTCCAGCGCCAGAAAAACTGCACGGCAGCTAACACCAACGTCATCGCCAGCAGCATAGAGCCAATAAGCAAGGCCGTGTCGCCATAAGCGGAAGCCGGCAGGCGGGCCTCGCCAAGCTTGAATACCAACATGGCGGGAAAGAGTACGTAGTAGGTAAAACGCTCCGCCTGAGGCCAAAACTCAATCGACGGAAATGCCCAGCGCCTGAACAGGTGCCCTAGCACAATCAGCGCAAAAACAGGCACCAGAGCCTGAACCATAACCGGCATACCAAACACTCCAGCATCAATAATTCATAATACACGGCGAGCCATACATGCCAGAATAATTCCCACTAAACCGCCATATTCCGTTTAAACGTTATAGCCAGCTTCAGGGAGAGCCCATGCAGTCCGATTCAGAGCCTAAATCAGAGCCCAAGCCAGAGCAAGGCAGTGCCACCCGCATTATTCACAACCGCCGCCACAAGGATAGCCTTGGCAGCCCCTATTCGCCGGTTTACAACACCACCACTTACCGCTTCCCAGATACGGCCTCCCTACAGGATGTTATTGAAGGCCGTACGCCAGGCAATCTATACACCCGTTGGGGCAGCAACCCCACCATTCGGGAGCTTGAGCAGGGGCTGGCTGGTCTTGAAGAGGCAGAAGATGCGTTGGCATTTGCCTCTGGCATGGCTGCTATTTCGGCATCCTTGTTTGCCCATGGTCGCAACGGCATTGTCTGCGTTGGGGACCTGTACGGGGGAACTCAAGAACTGCTCACCAAGCATTTCCAGCCTCTGGGTATCCCCGTCACCTTCCTGTTGCAACATGAACCCGAACAACTGGCCGACGCCCTGAACAAGCCCGGCATGCTGGTGTACTGCGAAACCCCGGCCAACCCAACGTTGGGTATACTGGATATTCAGGAGCTGGCGGAACAGGCCCATGCCAAGGGCGCCCTTCTTGCCGTAGACAACACCTTTGCCTCGCCGGTGAATCAGCGCCCGCTGGCACTGGGTGCCGACCTCAGCATTCACAGTGCAACCAAGTTCCTGGGCGGCCACAGCGACCTCACCGCTGGCGCTGTGATGGCCTCGGCAGAGCGTATTAAACCCATCGCCCAATGGCGGAAAAACCTTGGCCAGATTCTGGCGCCAGAAACCGCCGCCCTACTCTCCCGCAGCCTCAGAACCTTGCCGGTACGGGTACGACAGCACAACGAAAATGCCATGAAGGTTGCTTGTGCGATGGCAGACCACCCGGCGATCAAGCGAGTGCTGTATCCGGGTTTACCGAGTTTCCCCGGCCACGCAATGGCCGCCCAGCAAATGGAGGGGTTTGGCGGTGTACTGACTCTGGAGGTTAAGGGGGGCAGGGAGCAGGCTGCAAAAGTAGCCGACAACCTGCAGGTTTTCCTGCTGGCCACCAGCCTGGGCGGCGTAGAAAGCCTGGTTTCCCAGCCCTGCGCCACAAGTCATCAGGGTATAAGCCGCGAGGAGCGAGAGCGCCGGGGGATAACCGATAGCATGCTGCGGCTGTCTGTTGGGCTAGAAGATGCCGGCGACCTGATCGCAGATCTGCATCAGGCACTGGGCCAGTTATAGGTCGCCGTTGCCAAGATCGCCGTTGTCGAGAAAGTCGCGAAGGGCCGCAGCATTGTTATGCTCTGTGTCCTTTGCGGCGAACACCAGCGTTATGCGCTTGTGCTCTTTGACAATCGACTGCAATTTTTCAAGATCTTCAGCAGCGCCCGATGTCTTTAGCTCCTTCAGGTATCTCTGCCGAAACTCATTCCACTTTTCAGGATCGTGACCGAACCACTTTCGCAGCTCGGTAGACGGGGCCAATCCTTTCAGCCAGGTCTCAAGCTCTGCGTCTTCCTTGGCAACGCCACGGGGCCATATTCTATCGACAAGAATACGCGGCCCATCAGAGCGCGCAGCCTCTTCGTAAGCTCTTTTGATTCGAATTTCCATCATCAAGCCTCCGTTTCACCACTCAGAAAAACAAACACCGGTTAGATAATATCGTCCGGGCTCAACTGTTCTACCGAATTTTTACCCAGCAGTGCAAGCGTCAACTCCACCTCATAACGAAAGTTTTCCAGCATTTTAGACACGGCTGCCTCGCCACCGGCTGCCAGCGCATAAGCCCAAGCACGGCCCACCAGGCAGGCGTCTGCGCCCAAGCAAAGTGCTCGCACAATATCCTGGCCCGACTGTATGCCACCATCAAACAAAATCTCGGTTTTCCCGGATACGGCTTCTACGATAGCTGGCAACGCCGAGATGGTTGAAGGCGCGCCATCAAGCTGTCGCCCACCGTGGTTAGACACAACAATCCCATCAGCCCCAACATCCACCGCCGAACGGGCGTCGTCGGGATCCATAATCCCTTTTATCACAAGCTTGCCTGGCCAATGGTGCCGTACCCATTCCAAATCCTTCCAGGTAACAGATGCATCAAACTGTTGATCAACCCAGGCTTTAAAATCCTCCGGGCTGCGGCCCGAAGGAACCGCATCGGAGAGATTACCAAACGTGAGAGGCTTACCCTTGATGGCAACGTCCCACAGCCAGAGTGGATGGTAAAGCAGGTCAGACAGTTTCTGCATTTTCCCCCAAGCTGAAAGCCCCCCATTCATGCCGTTGCGCACATCCCGATACCGCACGCCAAGTTTGGGAAGATCCACCGTGAAAACCAGTGTGGAATATCCGGCTTTGTGCGCCCGATTGAGCAGAGCTTCTGAGTAGGCCCTGTCCTTCAGCACGTACAACTGAAACCAGTTGGCCGAATTAGTTGCCTCAGCAACCTCTTCCAGCGAGCAGATGGAGACGGTGCTCAGGCAAAACGGCACGCCTCTGTTCTGAGCTGCCCGGGCCGCCTGCACCTCTCCCCGACGCGCGAGCATGCCGGCAAGGCCAACCGGTGCGAGTACCAGTGGCAGTGAAACGTCCTGGCCCAATATCCGGGCTGCGGCAGAAGCGCTGGAAACGTCCCGCATAACCCGCTGGCGAAAATGCAGGTTTTGGAAATCCCCCGTGTTCTCTCTGAGAGTTTGTTCAGAAAAAGCACCGCCATCAAAATAGTCGAACATCATCCGGGGCAACCGGGCTTTGGCAAGTTTGCGGTTATCCGTTGTATTGGCAGGTGTAATCATAGCGTTGCATTCTCTCCGGCAGACCATTCAGGGTAAGGTCGCCACTGGTTTTTCCAGGCTGCTATTTTCTCCGGTTTCATCGGCCTGGCAATGGCATAACCCTGAGCATCGTAGCAGCCAAGGCTGATCAGTAGCTCCCCGTGCTCTCTGGTTTCCACGCCCTCAGCGACCAACTTCCTGTCAAATGCCTTAGACAGGCCGATGATGCCTTTAAGTATGGCAATGTCATCCGCGTTCGAGAGTGCGCCTCTCACAAAACCCTGATCTATTTTCAGGGTTTTAACCGGTAACTGCTTAAGGTATGAAAGCGAAGAGTAACCCGTGCCAAAATCATCCAGAGAAAAAGTTACGCCAAGGCTCTCGCAGTCCCGGATAATACTGCATGCTTTATCAAGCTCGCTAAGTGCCGCCGTTTCAAGTATTTCGAGGTCGAGCCGTTGCGGGGCCACATGGGGGTAGCGTGCCAGAATTCCCGCCAGATTTTCCGCAAAGCCCGATTGCTGAAGATGCATTGCCGCGATATTCACCCCGACATCCAGAGTTAGCCCTTCGCTATCCCAAGTGGTCATCTGCCGGAACGCCTGTTCAATAACCCATTCGCCAATATCGATAATCAATGGGTGGTGCTCAAGTGCCGGTATAAAGTGTATCGGGCTTAACAAGCCTTTTATCGGATGATCCCAACGGATAAGCGCTTCCACACCAACCACATTGCCCGACCGCATGCAAACTTTGGGCTGGTACTCCAATCTGAACTGGTTGTCGGCAAGCCCTGCTCTAACGTCGGCCAGAAGCTGCTGACGCTCCACGGATTGGCGCTGTTCGTCAGCATCCAGAAACAGCCAGTCGCCCTTTTGCTCCTGCTTGGCACGAAACAGTGTGTTATCTGCTTGCCGCAGAACCGTATCTGCATCACCTGCGCCACCATGGGGGAACAGGACAACACCGGCGGTGAAGGCTATAGAAATACTGCCACCATCCAGAATAAACGGTTGCCCCGCTGTGAGTCTCAGTGCGTTTAACTGGGCTTCCACTTTCCCGCTGTCGGCCAGCAGCAGCACAAACTCGTCTCCACTAATTCGCGCGAGCTGCCCGCCTTGGGCTAAGGTCTCCCCCCAACGCCTCGCAAGCAAGCCAAGCAGCCGGTCGGCAGTCTCTTCACCAAAACGGGCATTCACTTTATGAAAATTATCCAGATCGATGGAGATCAACGCTGCGGATCCAGCTGGCAAATGGTTCTGCTGCATAACTCCGCGGATTTCCCTGAGCATTCCGTTACGATTCATCAGGCCGGTTACAGGATCTGAATACGCCAAAAACTGAAGCTGTTCCTCATGGTCCGACGCCTGTTCCTCCAGTGCAGCATGGAGTTTTTCATGCTGCAGCCGGGCCAATTCATCCTCGGCTCTGAGCCTCGCCATTTTTTCGCGCATCAACTGTATGGTGCTGGAAGAGAGCCTGCCGTATATCTCCAGCAAAGCCGAGACCATGACGGATACCGCCCCGCTCAGCTTGCCATCAACTTCGCTTCTGGCTTCAGAAATGGAGGCTCCGCGCTCTACTGCTTTGATAGTCATGGCCATTCGACGATCCGACTCCAGAATATGAAAAGCCAGCCATCGGGTCAGATAGCTGAAGAGCTCACCCATCACTTTCTCCTCTGGCTCATCGCTTGAGCGGTACATCTGGATCTGTACAAAAAAAAGCTGGTGGCCATCATGATGACTTCGCACCATTTCCTGCTCACCCAGAGCCGTTTTCCATATTTCCTCCTCCGCTTTGAAGTGATAGGCGGCATAAGAAAGCAGTTCATCAAGAATATGACCGCATTCAAGCTCCGAATTGCTAGAAGCGAAATGCCAGGCGAGCCGATTCAGAATTTCAACAAGCACCTTGTGCTGTTCGTCGATCTTCGCGATACCCGTTTCGAAATTCCGGTTCCACGGAAAAATTTCAAAAACTGTGTCGGCGGCATCACTCATGTCGGAGGGCTCTGCAGTAAAAAAGGAAATATTCTCAATAGCATAGCCTATGAACGTAAGGGCTACACTGGGTTTATCTCATTTTCCAGCCCAGTAGCTGGGAGCCTCTCCTGTCCAGCGTTTGAATGCCTGAGAGAATGTCGAGGCATCGCTGAAGCCCAAGCGGTCTGCAATCTCAGAAATGCTCATTGCACCCTGATTCAGCAGGCGCTCGGCTCTGTTTTTACGGACGAGCTCTAGCAATTGCCGGAAACTGACTCCTTCGGCCTGCAAATGGCGTTTCAGGGTTCGTTCGCTTATATGAAGATGGCGCGCGGCGGCCGTTAAAGTAGGCATACGCGTACCGGAATTTTGCAGATAATGCATGACGATCGCTTGAACTCCGGCAGTGCTGCGCCGCCGCTCCATTAACGTACGACACTGTTGTTCGCATAATTCTGCGGTTACCGGATTCGCCTGCGGCAATTTTCGGGACAATTGCTCTCTGGCAAACACAAACGTGTTGTCGGAAACCTCCGCAACCTCGAAAGACTCCCCCATCAACTCCTGCATCAGAACGGCTGCTGCCGCCATATCCCGTGCGACAACAAACTGCCTCAAGCGATCCTCAAGCTGCGGCTCACCGAAATCCAGAACGCCCATACCATTTTCTTCGTGATATGAAATTACCGTATAAGCATAGGTGAGTGGTAAAAAACGCAGCGCCAACTGCAGGGCATCTCTTGCTGTAGCACTACACATGAGGCCGTAGCCCCATAGCCCGTAGGCAGAACAGTGGTATCTTTGTCCAATATTCCGGGCGGTGCGCTCCACATCATCAAGCTTGTCTACGAGATTCCGGATTACCTGCAATTCCTGGCTCGCCGTGATTTCAGTGTTTGGATTCATCAGCAACGCCGGGGATATCTGGCTGCCCTCGAGCAACTCTCCGATAGTCACTCCGTGTTCAACGCCATAATCAGCCATCAAACGGACACTGGTGATACTGCGCCTGAAATTCAAGAATCCGGTCATGCAAGCCTCCATGGCCCAGAAACTAAAATTATTGACCCTGTTCAGCATTCACGCAAGGTAATTAAAGAAATACTCTGAGCCTGACCAGACAAAAACAACAGATCAGGTACCTTTTTATGGCCCCCTCCCTCCTTTCGGCCGACGACCTTCAGCCACTGCTGGACGAGGTCTCTCGATTCTGCAGTGCCGAAATGGCCTTAATAACCATCCGTCCGGAAACACCGGCTTCTGTTGAAGATATTTCGAAGCTCAGTCAATCTGCTTTCGAATTTGGCATTCTGCCCGGGGATTCTCAGGAGCCAGATTTTGCTCTGTGGGAGCAGCCTGAGAATGTGAATGCAATCGCTTTCAGTATCGACGCCCTTAAACAGATAGCTTCCGTTAATGCCAGTATAGCTCTGGCATGGCACCGTAATGCATTAGCCCGTTTCCTGGCACGGTCTATCGAATCCCGCCTTACCGCAGCGCAGCAAGCGCCACTGGCCTTAACAGTAATCTCAACGGGCCACCATGGCCTTGCCAGAGGCTCTCTGGCCCGCTGGCTAAACCAGAAAGCTGTGAACGAGGATCAATCCATGCTGGCCGACTGGCTGGATCGAGATGTTCACAAGACGACCGTCACAGCACCTTCACAGTGGCAGAACCTGATCTGGCCTGTATGGCACAACGGCGTTATGAGCTGGCAATTTCTGAACCGCAGGGAGATTGCAATTACGCCATGCCTTCCGCAGCACGGGCTCGATGAACTGAACACTTGGCAAGTCAGCGCAAGTTTAGAGGCAGGTGTAGTCAACAAAGCAACGCAGCAACAGGTCTCCTCCATGCTTATTCTGGACGCCTTGGGACTGCTTGCCATAGCGGCTGGCATCAACCAGCACGGCGAAACCATGGCGCAGGCATTTGCGAGTCAGCGCCGTCAGGGTGGCCAAGTCATCAATCAGCACGCCGCTGTCCAGTCTATGCTGGCAACCATTGAGCAAGCTCAATGGGAAACTGAGATCACCCTTGGCAGTCTTACGAAGCCGCTTTCCGCCCTAACCGTCAAAGATGCGCTGATGGCACGCCAGCAACTCCATCCTAAACTATGCCTGGCTGCCAATCTTGTGATGCAAGTTCACGGCGGCCTCGGGTATATGCAGGATTGTGGGCCGGAGAAACTGTTGCGAGATCAGAATATGTTGCGCTTACAAAGTGGCGGTATCCGAGAGATACCCTTGTTCACTCACGCATGGGGAGAAGGTAAATGATGACCCGAGTAACGCATTTGGAAGGCCACCTCCCGGCAGACCACAGACTGGCGCCCCATTGGCAGTTCCGTGATCTGTCCAAGATCGCTCAACAGATCACCAGTTACCAGCGTGATGACTTGTGGGAATCTGATACCCGCACACTACCCGCGCCACTGGCCGATCTTCGACGCCGAGCCCGAGCTTTCGCCGAAACACATATCGCTCCTCTTTCTGCAGAAGCTGATCTTGCCGCACACAAGGCGCCGGGAAAGCCTTCACAGGCAATCACCGACATGCTGAAAACTGCCGCACGCGAGGGATGGTTGAGTTACTTCCTGCCCAGCCCCTTGGGCAGCATGAAATGGAGGAGAGGCCTTTACCCGCCCGTGTGGCAATCCAGCTTGGTGGTTGAGGAGTTCAGCAGGGCCTGCGGCGGGCTTATGCTTTTGCTCTCAGCTCACCATCTCGGCTGTATACCACTATTACTCTCTGGAGATATAGGTGTTGTTCGGCGCTTTTTGGCGCCCGTGTACCGCTCTTGCCACAAAGGCGATCCGCATCTAGTGGCTTTCGCCATTACCGAGCCAGGCGCGGGCTCGGACGCCGAGGACGGTCATGGCGCCCAGGATTACCGCCCAGGGGTCGTTGCCACCCGCTGCCATGGTGGCTGGAATCTCAATGGTCGCAAGTGTTTTATAAGTGGCGGAGATATAGCGCGAACCCTGACTGTATTCGCAGCGCTCGAAGGCGAGGGTATGGAGTCCTGGACGTGCTTTTATGTGGACGCGGCAAGCCAGGGATTCAGGGTTGCGCGAAATGAAATGAAAATGGGTATGCGCGCATCCGGGGCCTCAGAGCTGGAGTTCATGGATGTATTCGTACCAGATAGCCATGTTATCGGCGGCTTGCGCAAAGGCTGGGTGCTAAACCGGGCAAGCCTGAACACATCTAGAATCCCCGTGGCCTCGATGGCTGTGGGATTTGCCCGTGCAGCAACCGAACAAGCCATCACCTTCGCTTGCCGCTATCAGCTCGGCGGCAAACCGCTGATCCAATATCAGGATGTGCAGCAACACATTGTCACCATGCTCGCGGAAACCCGGGCATTACGCAGCCTAGTCTGGCAAGAGGCGCGGAATGCTTGGAAGCCGCGCCAACTAAACGCTTCAGCCTGCAAATTCCACGCGACAGATCGTGCTCAAGTTGTTGTAGAAATGGCACTGGATCTGCTTGCCGATCAGGGCGGTCTGCATGAGCAGAACGTTGAAAAGATATTCAGAGACGTTCGTCTAACCCGGATTTTCGAAGGCACCAACCAGATCAATCAGCTTTCTGTTATCGAAGACTGGCAAGACCAGCTAGTTCCACTTTGTTCGCAATCATCAACAACAGGCATTGGAGTGTAATCATGACCAACTGGCAGCAGGATCCGTTTTTTCAATACCCACTTATCCCCTTCAAAACCAGTGAAGGCGAAATAGATTTACCCATTCTGTACTATGACAATTCGAATTTTCTGGCGCTTTATGAAATCGAACTGGATAAAGCAAGCTCGATGTTGAATAGCCAAGCCGTTGAGGCAGTGAAATTTCCGGGTGGTAAGGCCCTGCTTGCCATTGCCACGTACGAGTACCGCGACACGGCTGTTGGTGTCTATAACGAAGTCGGTGTCGCCATTGCCACGGTACCTGCCGGAACGCCTCAGCCCAAACAACCATGGCTGGCGATGTATCAGGCCCTGGACACGCGCAGGCTTGGGCTCACAGTCATTGACCTTCCAGTCACCACAGCCGCAGCCTGCAGCGCCGGCAAAGAAGTCTGGGGATTCCCGAAGTTCATCACCAACATCAGCTTCTCACTTTCCAAAACCGGGTTTTCCAGCACGACTAAAGACCCGGAAGGCGAAGAAAGCATTCTAACCATCAGTGGCAAACCGGGCGCTGGCTTACCCGGCCCGCAGCTGGATCTTGTTCTTTATTCAGAACACAAAGACGAACTATTGAGAACTCTGGTGGTTACTCGTGGTGGTGGTCGCTTGTGTTTGCCGGGCAGCATCCGGGCTTCCGTTGGCGCAAGCTCCCATGCAATGGCCCAGCGGCTGCGGGATCTGGGGATTCATGGGCAAAAGCCCAAGCTGGTATTTTATAGCCATGGCTTGCAGCTGCGACTGAATGCAGGAGCGAAAGTTGCTTGAGGTCACGACGGCTTCTTGAAGATATCTCGCCATGTAGTAGTATTTCTCATGGACATTTATTCCGCATACTTCTTTAAAAAGGTCAGGCTCATGAAAACTCACGTCTTAAGATTATCAGCTGTGCTTGTGGCAACTCTACTTTTCTCCACATTCGCCACTGCAGCTGAGCCTGTTACTCCAAAACTGACAGAAAAACTGGACAGACTCCTGCGGGAGGAAATGCGGTCAATACAGTCCGCAATGGGCCAAGTGCATTCTGCAATTGTAATGGGTGACCACGCCACCGTTGCCAAGAGTGCACAAGCCATTCATGACAGTTTTATTCTCCAGCAGTCGCTGACCGACCAAGACAAGAAAGATCTTATGTCCGCTGTCCCAGAGGGCTTCATAAAACTCGATAAAGAATTCCACCAGCTGGCTGCAGAACTGGCCGCTGCTGGAAGCAAAAACAATACCGGCAAGCAACTCACAATATTCAATGAAATGACGCAAAACTGCGTTCAGTGTCACGAAGAATATGTTTCTGATCGTTTTCCCGGGCTTTCCAAGTGACTCCAGCGCTAAGTTAACCACACGGCTAGCCGTGACCGTGACCAGCAAAGGATGATTATTCCATGGATACAATCACCGTTCAGCTTTATCGCTACAACCCGGAAACCGACAATGCGCCCTATGTGCAGGACTTCGAGGTGGATTCGAGTTACCGAAAGCGCATGGTTTTGGATGTTTTGGAGCACCTGAAAACAATTGATCCCACCCTCTCCTTCCGCCGCTCCTGCCGCGAGGGTGTTTGCGGCTCCGATGGTCTGAACATGAACGGTCGCAACGGGCTAGGTTGTATCACTCGAGTAACCGACGCGCTTGGCAAATCCAAAAAACTGGTCATTCGGCCGTTGCCCGGCATGCCAGTTATTCGTGATTTAGTGGTCGACCAAACGCTCTTCTTCAAGCAGTACGAAAGTATTCAGCCGTGGTTAATCAACGACACGCCCCGGCCGGCCATTGAGCGGCTGCAGAGCCCAGAAGACCGAGCAAAGCTCGATGGTTTGTATGAATGTATTCTGTGCGCCTGTTGCTCTTCTGCCTGCCCATCTTGGTGGTGGAACCCAGAAAAATACGTGGGGCCCGCAGGCTTGCTGCAAGCCCATCGTTTTCTGCTCGACTCGCGAGACACAGCGACCGCAGAACGGCTGGCAAAGCTGGAAGACCCGTTCAGCGTGTTCCGCTGCAGGGGGATAGGCAACTGCGTAGCTTATTGCCCAAAAGGGCTCAACCCTATGAAAGAAATTGGCCGAATCAAGGCTATGCTCGTTCGACACCAAGTCTAAACTGGCCATTAATGCTTCTTAATCCGATTTAATCGGCAAATGGCGCGCAAGTGTTTACACTTGTGCGCTAACTGACCCCAAGCACGAACCTGAATAGGTCAATAGAAGGAGCAGCCTGATGCAAGCAATCCGATCCTATACCCAGTCCGTTTCAGCGATTATGACGCTGGTAATGATCTTGAGCTCAATGTGGGCAATTCCCGCCTCTGCCAGCATTGTCGGCACGGGCGAACTCCTCACTGAGCAACGCGCTGATATCGATCGCGAGGCTTTAACGGGCATGCTAGAGCGCGAAGACGTTAAAAATACCTTGACCAGCATGGGCGTGGGCGAACAAGAAGTGCGCGACAGGATTCAAAGCCTCACACCTTCTGAACTTTCTGACTTCAAACAGCAGCTGGCCGAAGCCCCTACCGGCGAGGGTGTCGTGGGTATAATCGTGCTGTTCCTGCTGGTTTTCATCATTACAGACATGCTGTGCGCAACGGATATATTTCCGTTCATTAACTGCGTCCGCTAAGCGGAATGGCCTTTCAGGCTTTGCGGCTGAAACCAGCCCGGCTTCTTTTGGCTGCGCTCCTGGGAGTCATACTCTCAGGCTGCGCCAGCCAGCCGCCATGGCCAGACTCCTTTAACACCACCACACTCATCGATGTGCCGTTTCATCCACAGGAGCAATACCAGTGTGGGCCTGCCTCACTGGCGATGATGCTCAATACACAGGATGTGGAGGCTACGCCCGATGAGTTGGTAAGCAAGGTGTACCTGCCGCAACGCAAAGGCGCCCTGCAAGTAGAGATGGTTGCAGCTGCACGCCAATACGGAATGTTGGTTTATCCCCTGGCACCCGAGCTAGACGATGTTTTGGAAGAAGTTAAAGCCGGGAACCCGGTTCTAATTCTGCAAAACCTGCGCTTTGGCTGGTGGCCACAATGGCATTTTGCAGTAGTGATTGGTTACGACAGACAAACCAAAGCGCTGATCCTCCATACAGGTATGGAAGAGAATTACCGCCAGCCCGCCAGCGCGTTTATGGCAACCTGGGATCGCTCAGAACGCTGGGCACGGGTAATCCTGCCACCAGAGCAGATTCCCGCAACAGCCGAACCGCTCACTTTTTTGATGGCGGCCCACGACTTAGAAACAACACAACAAACTGCAGCGGCAAAATCTGCTTACAAGGCCGCAGCCGGCGTTTGGCCGGACCAGCCTGCCGCTTTGTTAGGTTTGGGTAACATTGCCTACCAGCAAGGCCTGTGGTCAGAAGCAGAAAATTACTACCGCGCCATGACCGAGAAGTTCCCGGACATTAACGCCGGCTGGAATAACCTAGCCGAGGCATTGGCCAAACAAGGCAAGCCCAAGGCAGTCGATTAACCGGTTTCGGTTGGGCTATCCACTTCCGGTTCTTTACCTAAAAAAAGCTTCTCTAAATTCAGAATGCCTTCTCGGATAAGATTGAAACCTTCGTCGATTTCCGCGCCAAGGGTCTCGTTCATCATGCCCAGAGCCGCAATTTGATCTCGGGCTTCCGCATAGCCTTTCTCAATACCCGCGCGGGCTTGTTCCATCAAACCGGCAAGCTTCTCAACGTCTGCGCCGCCGTCTGCCTCTTGTTGTAGGCGATTTTGCACAAATCCAAGAATCACACCGGCAACGTCAGAAGCGGTGGGAGGTTGTGCCTGCGCGGCGTACTTATCGGCCCCAGCGACAGCCTTGTTCTGGCCGCCCATGGCTTCCTGTAACCGCTGTTCTATGCGCGCACGCATAACATTAATGGCATCTGCGGGTGTGCGGATAGAGGCCTGCTTATCGACACGTGCCTCTGTGGCTACACGCCCGGCGGGTTTAGCCTCTAACTGCCCAGTATTCACTCGACCGGCTACATCCGGCCCGCGACCAATGATTGGCGCTACCATAGCCTTTACCTCCTGCAAGGTTCTATCTGTAACGTTTATCGGCAGGCATTGGCTCGGCATTAAGATCGATTGGTTATAAAGCCCTCAAACAGCTAACGGTTGGCTCCTATTTTTTTATCCAGTGCTCATCTACCTGGATATACTGCCCAGACGGCGTTTTTTCGACCGCTTTCTGGCCTGCGACTGTCTCTACTTTGGTAGCCGTAATACCATGTTTTTCCGCAATTTTCTTGTAAGCCTCGCGCCGGCCATGGCTGGGGCACTCGCGCCTGAGCGCTCACGCTCCCCGTCGCCTGCGCCAAAAAATTCTCGTCTCCAGGGCCTTCCAGCTTCCAACTGGCTTCTACTGAACCCGTCTCCGGCTGTTCTGGCCACTGCTCCATGGGAATACTCTGCCAGGTTTGCAGCCAGGCCAGTAACCAGTCTGTCTGGGGTAGATCCGGCATTTCAACTGAGCCACGCCAAGACACCAGGGCACTCGCATTCCGACGACTGAAGCCCGAAACCGCAGACAGATAGCGCTTACCGTCAATCGACAGTTCTGCGGTAAAGTTCAGGTCATCGTTCGGGGAGCCATCAAGAGTCGCCAATACATCCACTCGATGGCTTTCGTGATCAAGCTGCACATGGGCTTTGATTGGAAACCGTCTGCTTATGACCGCGAGCAAAGGATCAGCAGATGCAGCCTCAGAAACCGGCCCCTGTTGCGAACTGGTAACCGACAGGCTCCCGGCCAGCGGGCAACGCCCTGCTTCACAGGGAAGAGTCACCTCAAACTGCTGAACGGTTACTTCCGAAGGCAGCCAGGCTAGCAATTCTGACCGCCATTGATTCTTTTGTCGCGGCTCAGCTTCGAGCGGCTCACCCAGTTTTGTGTACAAATCGAGCCTCAGATACCCGGCCGTCAGTGCCGTCAACTGCGGCTGCCACCCGCCTCCCCATTCAGGCAAGCGCCAACCCAGTGACACATCCCTGCCGTGCAACGCTACATCCCTTGCCGGAACGGACTGGGTAAGCGTTAGCTCGCGCACCGATACGCCACTGAACGAGAGATCCAGCCCCTGCCACTCCAGCGTTTCAATACCGTTTTGTTGCAGCGTCTCGTTCCAGAAGTGGCGAACCGCCAGAGCACTCAACAGTATGGATACTACCCAAACCGTGAACAGACCCCATGCAAGTGGTTTCCAGGCAATGCGCATTGCGGGCTATCTCCTGAGCCTTTACCGATTTGATAATACAGCTCTACCGCACATTGGTCGCTATAGCTGAAAAGGTTATAGTAACTGCTCAAATGCCTCAAACATGATCTGCCTCCTTGTTGTCTGCCTGGCTGGTTCGTATCAGTGTCGGGCGGCCTGTATCCAGCGCTTTGATCAACTGGCCTTGCTTCTCCTGAATACCCTGTGCAGCCTGCTCACGCACCGGGCCATAGCCCCGCACTTCACTAACCAGTTCCGCCAGCTGAAGGAAGGTGTCGTAATTGCTGGCATCCAGCTCTCTGACAATCCGCTCAACCAATTGCCGATAATCTTTTAGCTGAGCCCGATCCATCTTCCGGTCGGCGGAATAGCTGAACGGATCAATAGCCGTGCCACGCAGCACGCGGAATTTTGCCAACAGTTTGAATGCGCGGAACATCCAGGGACCAAACTGGCGCTTTTTAGGCCGGCCCTGGACATCAGTGCCCCGATTCATAATGGGCGGAGCCAGGTGGAAGTGAACCTTGAAGTCGCCTTCGAAGGTGTTGTTCACCTCCTTCATGAAGTCAGTTTCCGCAAAAAGGCGGGCCACTTCGTATTCGTCCTTGAAGGCCATAAACCGATATAACTGCTGGGCTACGGCACGAGTCAGCAAGTTGTTGCTCTCGCCCAGTTTCGCCTCTGCTTTACGAACGCGCTTTACCATCTCCGTATAGCGATCCGCCCAGCGCCGGTTCTGATAGTTCACCAGATGCTTGTGGCGGATAGCGATCAGCTCGTCCAGCCCCGGCTCCGGCTTCACGTCTTCTACTCTGGCCTCGCCGGTATTCAGCAGGTCGGTAATGACCTTCACATCTGTAGCGGCCACGCGCCCCCAGCCGAAGGCTTCCTTGTTGCGCTCAACCGCCACGCCATTCAGCTCAATGGCTTTCATCAGCGCAGCCTGAGACAGAGGTAACAGGCTGCGCTGCCAGGCAAAGCCCAGCATCATCACGTTGGAAAACACCGTGTCGCCCAACAGCTTCTCGGCAATGCCATTGGCATCCATCTGTGCAAAGTTATTATCGCCAACAGCGTTACGGATCAGATCCAGGCGTTTGTCTGCCTGCATGTCCGCATCCCTAAACAGCACATAATCTGCAGTAGGCAGTTCCGCTTCGTTGGCCACTACACGGGTGTGATTGGGCCGCAGAACGCTCAGCGCTTTCTGGGAAGAAGCAACTACCAGATCACAGGCAATCACTGCATCGGCCTGGCCGTTACTGATACGAACCTGATGCAGTTTGTCTGGAGACGGTGCCATGCGAACGTAACTGAGTACCGTACCGCCCTTCTGGGCAAAGCCGGTGAAATCCAGCACCGAGGTGCCCTTTGATTCAAGGTGCGCCGCCATGGTGATGAGCTGGCCCACGGTTACGACGCCGGTGCCGCCGACACCACCCACCAACAGATCGTATGAACCCGTCAGCTCCGGCAAAACTGGCTCCTGGATATCGGTAAGCTTGCCTGTGAGCACAGAGCCCGTATCCATGCCGCGGGATTTGCGCAGCTGGCCACCTTCGATGGTGACAAAGCTCGGGCAGAATCCATTCAAGCACGAGAAATCCTTGTTGCAGGAAGACTGATCAATCTTGCGTTTGCGGCCCAGCTCCGTTTGGCGCGGCACCACCGAAAGACAGTTCGACTGCACAGAACAGTCGCCACAGCCTTCACACACGTGATGGTTGATAAACGCCCGCTTGGCGGGATCCGGATACAGGTTACGCTTGCGCCGGCGACGCTTCTCTGCAGCACAGGTCTGGTCGTAAATCAGAACGGTACAGCCGGGAATGTCACGCAGTTCCCTCTGTACTCCATCCAGCTCGGACCGGTCATGAAAGGTTACGTCATCTGGAAACAGCTGCTTGTGGCCATCGTACTTTTCGGGCTCATCACTAAGCACCACAACCCGGCGCACGCCCTCAGCGGCAACCTGCTGCGCGATCATCGGTACGGTGATCTCGCCATCCACGGGTTGGCCGCCGGTCATGGCCACCGCGTCGTTGAACAGGATCTTGTAGGTAATGTTGATGCCGGCCGCCACCGCCTGGCGAATAGCCATGGATCCGGAATGAAAATACGTGCCCTCACCCAGGTTCTGGAATATATGGGGGTTGCCGATGTACCGGCTCTTGCCGACCCAATTAACCCCTTCGCCCCCCATCTGGGTCAGCGATTCCGTGTTACGGTCCATCCAGGTCGCCATAACATGGCAGCCGATACCGGCCTGTGCCTTACTGCCGTCCGGCACTTTGGTAGACGTATTATGGGGGCAGCCCGAACAGAAATACGGCAGGCGTTTTACGCCACCCGGGTCCTGAGCGTTGCTCATACTGTTTATAGCGGCCAGACGCTCGCTGAAATCCTCGCCGAAGAAGCGGCCGAGGCGGGCGGCCAGAAAGCCGGCTATCAGAAGGGGGCTCAGCTCGCCGACATAGGGAATCAAGGGGCGGCCCAGTTCATCCTGCTTACCGGTAATCAGCACCTCGCCGGGGCGATCCGGTTCAGACATAGCCTCTTTGATCTGGCTCTCAATAATGCCCCGCTTTTCCTCGACAACCAGCACTTCTTCCTTGCTGTGCACAAAGTTGAGAATACCACGGCGCTCGATCGGCCATACCAGGCCCACTTTGTAGATATCCAGCCCCATCTCACGGGCACGATCTTCATCAATACCCAGCAGATCAAGCGCTTCCAGCAGATCAAGGTGGCCTTTACCGGTGGTGACAATGCCAAAACGTGCCTGGGCATCATTGAACAGGCAGCGGTCGATGGGGTTAGCGCGAGCAAACGCCTGCACAGCCGCCAGCTTGTGCTCAATGCGGGTTTCCAGCTGAGGGCCCGGCAGATCCGGCCAGCGATAGTGAAGGCCGGTTTCAGGCGGAGTGAAATCGTCCGGGGTTACAAACTCCGGCAACGGCGGCAGCTCTACCGACGCAGCACTTTCCACGGTTTCAGACACCGCTTTGAAGCCCACCCAGCAGCCGCTGTAGCGCGACAACGCAATACCCCAAAGCCCAAACTCCAGGTACTCGGCAATATTAGCCGGGTTAATCGTGGGCATGAAAAAGCTCATGAACGCCACATCAGACTGGTGCGGCATGGAGGACGACACACAGCCGTGGTCATCACCGGCAACCACCAGAACGCCACCATGAGGTGAACTGCCATATGTGGTGCCGTGCTTCAATGCATCCCCGGCACGGTCAACACCGGGCCCTTTGCCGTACCAGATCCCGAATACGCCATCCACCTGGCGATCATCATCGGTCTCCACCTGCTGAGTACCCAGCATGATGGTCGCCGCAAGGTCCTCATTAATCGCGGGCACAAAATCGATGCGGTTTTCATCAAGGTGCTTTTGAGCTTGCCAAAGGGCCAGATCATAAGCACCCAGGGGTGAGCCTCGATAGCCGCTCACCATACCGGCCGTATTGAGCCCCAGCTTGCGATCCAGCGCGGCCTGCATCAAAGGAATGCGAACCAGCGCCTGGGTTCCAGTCAGGAATACCCGGCCCGAGTCCCGCAGGTAGCGATCTTCAAGTGTGTAATTATCTAGCTGAGAGATGTCGGCTGACATGGCACCCTCCTTCATTGTCGATTTTATGACCAAAAGTCTAGAGGGAAGTTCGCAAAAGGTGCTTGCTTATTGGGCGAGAATTTTTACTGATTGCACAAGATTCTTTGATGAATGACAATTCTACCGAAGATCCTTTTGTGAAAATCAGGTGTTACTAAATGAAACAGGTGGGACTGGATAAACTCGACCAGCGCATTCTTGCGATACTGCAACAGGATGGCCGAATCAGTAACCAGCAACTGGCAGAGCAGATCGGGCTATCACCAGCAGCCTGCTGGCGGCGGGTAAGAACGCTTGAAGAAAGCGGCGTCATCACAGGTTATAGCGCACACCTCGCCGCGGAACGCATCGGCCAGGGGCTGTGCGTACTGATCAACCTTTCCCTTCTGCGGCACACCATAGACAGTACGGCGGAGATCGAACAGCAGGTGAGCAGTTACCCGGAGGTACTGCAATGCTTCGCAGTTACCGGTAATGCGGATTTTGTATTGCGGGTAATCGTGCCGGATATGGCCAGTTACGACCGCTTCCTGAACGAAAAAATCTTCACCTTGCAGGGCATTGCGCAGGTTAACTCCAACTTCGTGCTGCGGGAGATCAAAAACACCCAGACGATTCCTCTAGGGAGTGCTGTGTAGAGAGTGCTACGTAGAGCGCGCTATGTAGCGATTGCTAAATAGCTCTGCGCTGGCCGTGAAGCCACAGCAGTACAACGGCAACCAAGGCTATGAACATGCCTGAAAGCCCAAAAGACAAACCAAAACCACTCATTCCAAGAACCGCGCCGAACAGTAGCGGTGCCACAAAGTGAACAGCCCGGTTGGCCATCAGGCGCATACCCAGCGCCCCGGACCTCTGCTCCCGCCCTACACTCTCAGCCAGAACAACCATCGACAGGGGTTGCGTGAGACCCCCACCCAGCCCCACCAGCATCGACAAGAGTGCAATTGCAAACACATTACTCGCGAATCCCATACAGGCCAGGCCTGCCGACATAGTGCACAACGCCAGAATTGTTGCTTTCTCGCGCCCGCCAACGGCGTGAATAATCCGGGGAATAAACGGCCGTATCACCATGGAAACGCCCGACCTCAGGCTGATCAGCACACCGATCATCACCGCGCTCATTTCCAGGCTATCAAGGTAGACGGGCATATAACTGCCGTAAACACCCAGAGCAAACATACCCGCCACAGTAATGGCGATTGATACCTGAACACCTGTATTGCCGCGTATCAGTGAGGCCTGGGCACGAAACCCGGTCTGCTTGCCGCTAACAGACATGCCCAATGTTGCATCACCGGTCAGCGCCAAGCCTGAGAGCCCGCCCAGCAAAGCAATACCGGCCATAACCAGAAACAGGTTATCGACGCCACCTGCCCAATGAATCCAGCCACCTGCCAGCAAAGGCCCAATCACCTGCCCGCCAGACAGCCAGGTGGCATACCAGCCAAAATAGCCTTCCAGCTTTGGGCCGGTTGCCAGCGACGAGATGATCGTCTGGGCCGACAACACCATCTGAAGGTGTGCCAGCCCTATTAACAGCTGGCCGCCAATGAGCCCGTAATAGCCGGGCAGAAGCTGCATAAGCAGCAGGCCCGCAGTCATTACAAGCGCGCCGGCCACCAGTGTAATCCGGCCTCCGTGGCGCGCCACCAAGCCGCCCAGAGGAATGGCCAGCAAAAAAGGAAGCAGATACTGAGAACTAAGAATGACACCCAGCATCAGGGGAGAAGCACCGAGCTCGAGGCCGTAAACCGGTACGGTCACCAGTAGCATCGAGTAAACAACGAAGCAGAAAGTGAGCGATACACACACGGCCACGAAGTTCTGGCCGGCTTCATCAGTCGGCCGTCTCAGGAGGTTTTGCAGCGTTGGTTTTTTAATAGGTCACCGGGTTGCAGCGATAAATCCGTCAACCTGCAGTCTATTACTTTTGCATCAACATTTCAGACGGTCATCACTGCGCTTCATGGTCGCCACAATCGATCCGGCGACCACCAGTAAAGCCGCAAGTGGTAACCGCCAATCCGGAGCCGTAACGCCAGCAATCACCAGAAACGCAGCCGCCAGCACGGGCACTCCATAGGCGAGGCTACCCACCAGGGCCGCCGGTCCATTACGGAGCGCCAGGTCCCATGCCACCATGGCAAGCCCATAAGGCCCGACGCCAAGCGCAACGCCGGCAACAAGCGCCAGGCCGGATGGCAACCCGAAAGCGCTACCCGAAAGAACATCAGCGATTGCCGCTCCCACCGCCGCCAGCAGAAAAAGCCCGGGCATTAGCGGTGCAATCGCAACAGGCGCCGCCTGGCAAATCCACGAATACAATGCCCAGCAGCAACCGGCCATCAGAGCCAGCGCGTACCCGACCATGTATTGCGAAAGTCCCGCACCTCCCGCTTCCGGGGAAAGTAACACCGCAGCGCCAGAGAACGCGATAAGTGCGCCACACAGAACAGGAAGAGGGAGCCGGTGATGGAAAAGCCACTGACTCATCACAATGAACATCACCGGCCAGGTGTAGGTAATCAGCGCTGCCTCGGCGGTCGGCGCCATTCCGATACCCGTCAGATAACCGCCAACAGCCCCAAGTATCAAAGCCGGTAACAGGCCATAAATAGCCAGTTTCCACTTAAGGGACATCGGCGCATGAACCTTTTGGTCACCACGGCTACGCCGTTTGCGAATGCTCATCGGCAAAGCCACTATGGCACCACTGAGCAGAGCAATGGTGGTGAGCTGGAACGGCGGTACCGAACTGGCAATATCCACCAGCAAGGGCGCGCCAGCCCAGAGCACAACGGCAAAAAGCGCGGCAATAATACTGATAACTAGTGGGCGGGAAGGGCTTGTCAATGTGCGCACCGTCGTGACTCCTGTTGCTGTGGGTGGATTGAAAAGAGATGGATTGGACTCGACAGTGACAGCCTATACACCTAAGATTCATCACAACATCAATGGTTTTTGATAGGTTACATCAACAGGATTGATACATTGAGAACACGAGTACTGGACTTGAACATGCTGCTCACGCTGGTGACCATCGCAGACACCGGAACCGTGACAGCAGCAGCGGAGCGCCTGGCCTACACCCAGTCCACGGTAAGCATGCAGTTGAACCGACTGGAAGCCGCGCTTGGCGTTCCGCTTCACGAAAAGGACGGGCGGCGCATCCGGTTTACGGCCGAGGGCCAGAAGCTGGCGGGGTATGCCAGAAAGATGCTGGAACTCAACAACGAGGCCGTTGATGACGTGCAGCAACGCCAGGTTTCCGGGCAGCTGAACCTTGGTATTCCGGAGGATTATGCGTTCCTGCTGACCTCGGTCCTCTCTCACTTCAACCGACAGTTTCCCGCGGTACAGTTACAGGTTACCTGCAGATCAAGCGTGGAGCTGGTGAAGCAGGTACAGGCGGGAAATATGGATCTGGCCGTGGTTACGCGCCAGTCGCGATCCCCGGGAGGTGAAGTCATCCGGCGGGAGCCACTGATGTGGGCTGTCGGCGCCAACGCCCAACCCTCTCTGACCGATCCGATACCGCTGGCGCTCTACTCCCCCGGCGCCGACGTATTCCGCGAGGTTGCCGAGCAGGTTTTGGCAAACGCGGGGCGGGATTGGCGAATGGCCTACTCCAGCCAGTCAATGACTGGCCTCATGCCGGTAGTCGCAGCAGGGCTGGCAGTCGCCGTTATCACCCGTAATATGCTCACGCCCCAGTTGCGAGTGCTGGACGAGCGCAGCGGCATGCCCGCGCTGCAATCCGTGGAGATTGCCCTGCACCGGCCATCCGGCCGGCCGTCGGAGCCCGCGAAGCAATTAGCTGAACTGATTCGGAGCCACTTGTCGACGGGGGAGTAGTCCTGCATCTAGACTTGCTCTAAAACCCAAACCAACCAAACGCGAGAACAAAAACAAGCGTATGGCTTCTTACGGGTCATCAAAAGCAGCCATCCGCACCGATGCTCTTAAATCTGTGTTGAACGACGACATCGAGAAAAAAATGCTGGAACACACCCCTATTCAGCGACTGGGCGAGCCCCAGGACATGGCCAACGCCGCCCTGTTTCTGTGCTCACCTGCCGCAGGCTGGGTCAGCGGGCAGATTCTGACGGTATCTGGTGGCGGCGTTCAGGAACTGGACTGATCAGGCAAATGGCGAAGGCGCCGCCTTAAACTCCGCATAAAGCTCTGGATGATCCTCACGGAGTCGTGACAGGTTGGCTTGTGCGCCGCCTGGCAACATCTTGAGTAAGTCCTTCTGCTCTGCATCGGTCAGATGTTTACGGAGGAACGGGAATAGCTGATCACGCTCGACCTGCAAGTAGGCGCGATGAGCATCGAGATAGGCCTTGAGGTCGGCGGCGAAACGATCCATGGGCACCACGGCATCCATTAGGATCATGTCGACATTCTTGGAAAGCAGGTCCAGGCGCTTACGCAAGGCTTGGTAATCCTCGGCCATTTGACGGCTCAACGCCTCGGCGTCGGGCTCCTTGGCTAGCAGATGCTCGCTGTACAGACGCTCCAAGGGCATGATGAAGCCGTCCATATACTCGAGAATGTAGTCCACGATCTCACGTATCAGATGAAAGTCTGGGCGCTCTCCCTGTTCCAAGGTCGTGTGCCTGAGCAAGAGTACATGCAGCAGCCGCGCCATATTGACGTGATCGCGACGCAATTGATTAAAGGTAGCCATGATAACGCGTCCTATATTGGTGGTTCGTGTCGTGGTTATCTCACACTATAAGCAGGAGTGGATTCAACAGTAGACAGCAGGCCACCACGGCCAATTTCTGTTGAGGGATAATTCTCCGAGTCCCATATTGGATTGTTCGTTATTGTAATGCCAGACCTACAGAGGGTGGCGTAACCCTAGACGCTTTAATACAGGCTTTTCTGAAATCCAACGAACACTTCCCGGAAATTCCCAACCGGCGCACCCAGCTAGCATCCACCACGCCCCAGCCGGAAGTTTTCAAGGCCGAGTCGATCAGCTCTGTGTGGGTTTCGGCTTCATTTACGGTAGCTTCCTGAAATAACGGCATCCAGACTGTAGTGTTTGCGCTTGCGTTCAACGCTTCGGCCACCTTCGGATTGAACCTGTAAGAAATCCTTACAAGTTGCCGGCTCTGCCAACTCACCTTCCGCATAGATATTTTTCAGGTGCGTCGTGATGCTTTGTGGTTTGACATCAAACAGAATTCCCATCTGTGCCTGCGTCAGCCAGAGCGTTTCGTGGCCCGAGTCTAGCCGCACTTCAACAGCATTCTCGGAGTTTTCATAAATGATGATTGGGGTTTCGTTTTCTGTGGTCATATCATGGCCTCCCTAGCCTAGCTTTCCATGTTTCCGCTGTGAGTTCGCCGGCGAATGCCTTTTGTAGCAAAGATTGTTTGAGTTCAGCAAGCGCTGATGAATTTTTGTTGGTACATAGGAGAAATGTCAGATTGGGCTATTAATTGGTAGATCGGCACTTTCATGATTTGTGCTCCGCCAAAAGCTTGAAGTTCCACAGATCCTCAGCAACGGCCTCGATGACCGGCTTGAGTTCCAGCGGTTTCAGCCACCGTTGCGGGATTACATTCACGCCTAGCATCGTGCCTAGAATATTCCCAGTGATGGCACCAGTCGAATCCGAATCACCATCATGATTTACCGCCAGAACGATAGCCTGCTCAAAGCTCTCTGCAACTAGTGCACAGTAAAGAGAAATGGCGAGAGCTTCTTCAGCTACCCAGCCCTCCCCCAACTGAGTTATTGCCTCGTGATGCGAGGTGCCTGCCTTGCTAAGCCGAACCGCATCATCGAGTGCATTAAGGGTTTCCCCATGGCCTCGGTGAGACATTAACAGTATTTTGGCGTGCTCAAGGGCTTCCAACAAAGTGGCGCCATCAGCCAGCGCGTATATCATCGCCGCAAGCACCCCACCAGTAAGGTATCCACTTGGATGGCCGTGGGTGAGAGCAGCAATGTCTGCGCCCATCTCAAAGACTTTTTCCGTCTCGGACTTATCGGTAAAGTGCCAACAGAAAAGCCCTACTGGCGCTACCCGCATAACCCCACCGCAGCCTTTGCTGTCATTTACCGCAGGTTCACCCGCCTGTTCCATATCTCGCAGCGCACTCAGGCATGTCATCCCTGGGGCACGCTGATTGTGAAGCTCCCGTTGTTGATGCAGCCAACCATCCATATGCGCCGGCACGCGCTGGTTACGCTCACCTTGAGTAGCCAGCCAGCGAATGTAGGCGTGAGCTACGGTGCTCGTAAAGCTCGTAATTCCCTTGTGAAGCCCTTGCACCTGCCCCCTCAGCAAACCTTCAGCTGTATACAGGGTCATCTGAGTATCATCGGTGATCTTGCCCTTGCCTCCGTAAGCATCGGCATAGTCCGTCAGACCGTTTTCACCGAACCGCTGAAGGATCTCGGAGCGAGACATGAATTCCACGGCACCACCCAGAGCGTCGCCTACTGCGCCACCCAACAGGCATCCTAGAAAGCGCTCTCTGGTGCCGCTCTTGGGTTCAGTGGTCGAGTTCCAAAGCTGAGAATTGTCTTCCATTGTTTCACCATGCCAGATCGTTTCCGCCTCGGGTTCATAATCAGGCGCCAGGCTGTAAAAAAGACCGATTTCTTGCACAACAGATCCGACATTACGAGGTTGATAGTTAGCCTGTGGCCGAAATTCGGGACTTTTTCCACCATCGCTAAAAACACCCAGCCCATATTGCCAGTAAGACAAATAGGGGCGGCCTGCATCCGCCGCATAAAGCTGTCCATTGCCAGCAGATGCATCCAAGGCGTATTCCCAGTTATTCTCACGCGTAGCAACCCCATGCTCCGGATGAGGTTTTCGCGCCAGACCAATCAGTGAGCGAATAGAGCCTGCATCCAACGGCTGATAGACCGCCACCCTCAACCTGCCATCGCTTCTCGGAATTATAGCCGCCAGCACACGCTCAGCCCGCTGGACGGCAATCAGTCCATCGTTCAGATTTACCGGCCCCACTTCCAGCCACCAGGTATCGCCCGCAGCCGTGATCGATTCACGCTCATCAGCGGTGTCGAGAAGGCCGAGTAACCGGCTCTGTGCTACTTCCAGAATTTGCCAGTTATGGCCAGCTTCGTCGCTTCGCAGCTGCAGTCCATAAAGCATCAGCTCGAAAGATAGCTGGCCATTACCCGCTACTGCCTGGGTGAGATGCTCCTCAGAGATAGGGTAAGCAATATTGGGTAAACCGAGCCGATCTAGTAATTCAGGCTTCAGGTGAAGATCTATAAGACTTTCCATGGAACAGATTACTCTTCAAAAAGTGGAAAACTCTCATTAGCGGTAAACCTAAGCCGGGATCTACACATTAGCGCTCGCGGTTTCAAAATCTTAATTCAATTCAATCAGCTTTTTCGTCCAATTGTTGCTGTAGTGCCTGCCTAATCAGTCCCATTGCATAAGGAAGCTCCTCTTTTGAGGCCAAGGGTAGCTCTACATCACCGTTACCCCAGCGACCAATATTAGTAACATCGCGAGTCAGGCTATGGGGATCATCCAGGTCGGAGACTGAAATATTCAGTGAAAGAAGCAAGCGTTTGGCCTGCGGTATAACATCCACAAAATTGGTCTCAGCTTTGAAGGCGATATAGAGCTTTCTAATGTCCATGTAGACACAAGGATCAAGCGCTAACACCTCTTGATTCAGTGCGTCGAATAACTCTCTAGCGTGCCCGCCGGCAAGGGAAGGATGCGTTTCCAGAGTATACTCAACGGCGTTAGGTTGTACGGGGTTACGATAGGCGTCTAAAACATCTTCACTCAAAGACGGCGCTTTCCAGACGCTTGCTGCTCGTTTCGAAAGCGCTTCCGCGCGCTCTTCGATCGCTTCCACACCCCATGAGTCTCTGTGCCTCAGTTCTTCATTGAGGTGCAGTGGACTGTGGGCGAAGCCAATAAATTTTCCCTGTTTATCCTTGGCGTCACGCTTCTGCAAAAACGGCTTATCGGAATAGGAACTGTTGTAAGCCGTCAGTGTAAGATTGCCGAGGGTGTGTAAGTACTTCCCGTGGATGTTCTCCCAATCTAAACCCAATGCCTCGCGCCACTCAAGCGATAGCTCCGGGTTCTGAGGCATCACGTGTTCGACTGTAAATTCATCTACCAAGACAGGTTCTTTGCGACCATAATTCTCCAAGCGTCTCAGCCAGTAGCGTTGATTGCGGAAGTGATAAAGATCCCGTTCACGGAGTAGCTCTTGAAACTCGCTATCACGCGGGAATCGACGGTAGGATGGCAAAAACAAAAACGCGGCTTTGAGACTCTCTAAGTATCTGTCTTTTTTGAGGCTGTGCGTAAAGCGCGCGAAGGTCCGGTTGAGGGAGTTGGTAGGTATACTGCAAATAGCGCGGCGAAAGACGTAGCTCTCTATGAGTCTGACGATCTCTTCCAGCTCCTCGGCGCTTAACAGAGCCCTCTCTTTGTAATCATGGTAGACCTCAAGCAGGAGTGGGTAAGCTACATCTACCTTTAACTCCCGCAAATCTCTGAAAGCTGCTTTCAAAGACGTATGGGGCTCTTTGCCCAGAGCCATGGCACAGTAATGCTTGGCGTAGGTGTGGACTTCAGCCACTAAGTTGCGGGTAGTTCCATTATAGCGTGCTGCATAGCGCTTAAAGGCAGCGTAAACATTGTTAATATTTGGGATATCACCGGTTACTGTCGTGAGATAGTGGCGCATAAAACTGTCGAAGTGGCGGTCATATGCCGCTTGCCCAAAACCATCCTCCATGCTTCGCCAATAATGGCAATAAAGGTATTCCTGCTCATCCGGATTTTGCCCCATTAGGATGTAGTTACGAATCAGATCGGCCTGGCTGAGATCCAGTCCGGTGGAGTTCATGCTCTCGAAAACGAGTTGAGGATTGTCGCGTTTACGCTCTAACGCTACTGCAACGATTTCTAGTTTAGATAATCCAAGGTACACATTATCCAACTTCTCTGGGTTGGCTTTAAACCACTCCTTAAAGAAATCATAATTTGCCATGACACACGTGCTGTGCGGCTCTGGCATCGGGGTCTTGTCAATTAGGGAAATCAAGGTAGGGCGGTCGACGTCAGACAACACGACCTTGTACATCATGTCACCGCTCTCATTTGGATTGATTAAAAATCGGCGACGGAGCATTTCAGCCTTTTCATTAACACCATCATTGGCAAGATGATCATAGAGGGCAAGGAGCATCAAGGTAACGGTTGTCAGGCGCTGCTGACCATCAATCACCATAAGCGGTTCTTGTTTAACCAAGATTGATTGCGCGCGCTCGACGTAGACGATTGTTCCTAGAAAGTGTGCGGCCGCATGCTCATCGTTGCCGACGGCAAGCACGTCTTTGAGGAGTTGCCAACACTGACTTTCTCTCCAGGAGTAGTTGCGTTGGTAGATCGGGATCCGGAATTGGCGCGGCTTTTCCAGAACTTCCATTAGGTTGGCTTCTCCTGCCTTCATTTTTGCTCCTTTGATGTATCGGGCCGATTGATATCTGAAAGAACACCGTCGGTAAACATGTTGTCCCGTTTAGCTTTTTGAAGAAATCATTCACGCATTGTGTGTCCGCGAGCTTTTAGGTTTGCGTAACTCTTGCGTTTGTCGTGATCGGTGAGCGCTATAACGATCCTGCCGCTCTTTCCAACTGCCATAGCGCTTGAGTCCTCTATGACTAGCGGTGTTATGTGACAAAAACACGCTAGCATGTAGCATTGCAGATCGCACTAGCATCTACTCCACCACTGGATGACAGGCGTCACCAAGAGAACTAAGCGGATATATGCCGCATGTGATTAGCCCGATGTGCAACTTGCCAGCCGCCCCAATCCATTCGCCATGTCCTCAATTTGGCTCCGCCACGCCAAACTGTTTAGCCACCGCGAGGGTATGCTGGCGTCGCCCCATGCCGCACCCGCGACCTGTCCCGTAACCGCCCCAACCGTGTCGGCATCGTCTCCCAGATTCACCGCTGTAATGAGTGCGGTTTCGAAGTCCTCCGAGTGGTAACAGGACCAGAGTGCGGCCTCCAAGGTGTCGATCACGTAGCCACTTGATGAGACCTGCTCACGCCCAAGCTTACGAAAAAACCCGCGCTTGATTCGGCCAATTTTCATACCTCGCTCGCAAGTGTCAGGCAGATTTTCAAGCACCGCTTTCAACTCCGCGCCCTCTCGCAGCTCCCAGAGAATTGCACCCAGTAACTCCGCCGCATCCAGGCAGTCTGCACTGGAATGTGTTGTGCGGCTGCTGTCAATCACATGTTCCAAAGCCTTAGCGCGGTCCGTGCTCGCAAAAATGGCTGGCGCCAGGCGCATAATTCCACCGTTGCCGCTTTCGAACGGGTTATCCGTGCCGGCATAACTCACACGAGTTTGCTCAAAACGTTTTAAGGCGTTGCGAGTGGTACCGCCAATATCAATGCAGCAGCCGTGGCACGACAAATACCCGTCATTCATCCAACGAAGATAGCGTTCAAGCTGGTCTTTCGAGTCAAACCCTTGGCACTGAACTATGCTCTGTGCCAGGCACAAAGCCATAGAGGTATCATCCGTCCACTCGCCAGGCTTTACATTGAATGCGCCACCTCCGGTCATTTCCGTATGCAACGGGAAGGTATCCCGGCGTCGAAACTCGACGGTGGTCCCCAGCGCGTCGCCACAAGCCAAACCCAGCAGTATACTTTTCGCAAATTCGGTATTGTCTTTCATTTGCCGTCTCCTTAATGATGGAAGCAGCCTATACACTCTATGCGTCACATTTTGTCGCAACGGGCTATAATAATGAATTGCACAGCGACATCACCCAAACAACCGGAAAACCCATGACCCTGAACGATCGCGCGCTTGGTGGACTTTTAGCACTGGCTTGTGGAGATGCTCTGGCCAACGGCGTTGAATTCAGTCCCCGTGGAAGCACTGAAATCACAGATATGCACAGCACCCGCCGCTACCTTCCGGTCGGCCAATGGTCTGACGATACGGGACTGGCGTTGTGCCTGGGAGAAAGCCTGGCTAAGACAAACGGCTTTGATCCCGCCGATCAAATGCGCCGTTACGAGGGGTTTTACGATCGCAAAGAAGGTTGGCCGTGTGAGCTGGCACTCACCCCGGGCAACACCCTTGGTGCAGCACTGAACAAATTCGAAAACACCGGTGAAGCCTTTTCGGGTTCCACTCACCCCCTAGCGGCAGGGAACGGCGGTTTGATGCGCCTTCTTCCTGTTGTGCTGGCCGCCCACCCGGACATGGCACTTGTGCGCCTTTGGGCGCGGGAAGCCACACGCACCACGCATGGTGCCCAAGAGTGTCTGGAAGCCAGTGAATTGCTCGCCTTTATCCTCCACCTCTTACTCCTTGGCGAGGACAAATCCGACGCGCTATCAGCAGCGGCTGACCAAGCCTGGCAAAGCAAAAAAATCCTGGCACTAGCCCGAGGCGAATACCTCAATAAACCGGAGACGCTGATCAAAGCTAAAAGCTATGTGGTCGACACCCTGGAAGCTGCCCTTTGGTGCTTCGCATCAACCAGTTCGTTGGAATCCGCATTGCTCACCGCCGCCAACCTTGGTGACGATTGCGATACGGTCGCCGCCGTAACAGGCCAGCTTGCTGGATGCCATTATGGCATCGACGGAATTCCCAAAGACTGGCTAAACGTGTTGGTGGGCAAACGTCGCATAGAAACATTGGCCAAGCAGTTAATCGGCATGACGCCTCAAGGCGAATAACGACAGGGAATGCATCGTACCCATGGCGACTCAGCTTCAACGGCAAATTGAAATACTTAAAATTCTCCCTCGCCCGGGCCAGGCGAAGTCCACCAAGGAAATCCACAAAATCCTCGGTGAGCGTGGCTATGCCACCAGCAAACGCAGCGTAGAGCGGGATCTGGCCAGCCTTCTCGATACGTTCCCGCAAGCCATTTATTGTGAAGACAATCAGGGCGATAACGGGCGAGCAAGTTACTGGCATTTAACGAGCCTTAAAGGCCTGTTGCCGGAAACGCTAATCAACAACAGCGACGCGGCTTTAGCCCTTACCCTGCTAAAACAGCAGGCCTACAACCGATTACCCCGCGGCGTTTACAATCGCCTCGACTCCCTATGGGAACAAGCAACCGCTACGGCCGCTCAAAACCGCGACACTCAACAGTGGATGCAGCTGATTCAGTACCTGCCTGACCCAATGCGCCCGGAGTCTCCGCCCATTAGTGCAGAAGTACAAAGCATCGTCGAAGATGCGCTTAGGGACACCGATGCACTAGACCTGATCGTCACAACACTGAATGGCGAGACAACCTACAGCAAACTTCAGCCATTGCGCCTGCTGCTACAGGAAGAAGTTCTGTATCTACTCGCCGAAAACCCCGGCGCCAACACCATCGACGACAGCATTAAACTGATCCCGCTGCACCGCATTACCCAAGCAAGCGCCAGCCTGAGCTTTAACGACAGCTCACTGGAGCCGGACCTTGCGCAACAGTTCGCGCTGGGTATGGAAGGCTCGTTTCGTTTAGTCATACGCGTAAATCAGCCCTTGGCCGAAGCCCTGTTCAACCGCCCCATTGGCCGGGAGCAGAACCTGGAGCGGAGCAGCGACAGTCCGAGCCATTACATCGTTACCACCTATATAGAAGACAGCCCGCAGCTACGCCGATGGTTGTCGCGGCGAATAGAAACAGAGCTGGAAATTCTGGAGCCAGAGGGGTTTCTGAAGCAAAGCTGACCAAGCGCGAGTTGTAGAACTCCCCGTCAGTGCATTTATCGTTCGAATCTAGACTTGCGATACGTTGCGACATAATCTGTCGCAACGTATCCGCTATTATCGTGTTGTTCTTTGGAACAGCTGGCAATAAATAATAAATAATAAATAAGGCAAGTCAGTTAACAAAGAAAACAACACAACGCGATGACCTTTCGTATCAGCATCAAACAACCTGCCAAGGAAAACCTATGAACCGCCTTAAAAAAGAAGAAGCCCGCGCGTACCAAAAAGCACGCGAGGGTTTGAGCGAAGCTGACATCAAACGGGTAAACGAAGAAGATGCCCGTAACCAGCAAATTTCACAGCTTGCACGTACCCTGCATTTTGAATTGTTTCCGGAAGAGTCCGATAACCAACTTGATTCAATTTCCGACGCCGCCGACCGCCGGCGCGGCATTAACCCAATGAACGCTGAATACACGGCGAAAGTGAATGCGCGTCGTGAGGAACTCGGGGTAAGCCCACTTGGACCAAACGGCATGCCAACCAACAATGACAGCTGGGATTTCGCCTATCGTGAAGCCCGGAATCAGGTTACGAGGTCAGAGACAATCTAAAGCTACTGAACTTATGCATACCAGTCTCGTCGCCTCATTGATTAGCCTGAAGCCACGCCTAAAAATGCCCGCCGACACCTCTAAATTTCTCAACAAAACTTGATATCTTTTGAAAAACGCTCTGCTTCTTGGCTTTGTACTGTGGATTCAGCGGGCTCATTTTAGGCAGTGTTGCATTTAACTCTGTACCGTTCTCGCTGGCATATTCTCGTTTCAGCGAGGCGCTGATATAGCGTTTAGCCGCTGTTTTATTCAAGCCCTCTGAACGAATCAGCTCTTCTGCCTCACGGCTCTGCTCTGCCTGTGCAAATTTAAAGAACTCGTCAATAATAGTGGCCTTATCGCCAATATCGTCGAGGTCGGTCTGGCTGATAAAGTCGACAATCAGGATTTCTTTCGCTCGATTATCCAGGCTCGCACGAATCAACCGGCGCACTTCTTCGATTAATTCACTCTTGGTTTTTTTCTTTTTGTTTTGCTCGAAAATTAGCTCGAGTATATAATCAAGGTTAATTTCTTGCGACTTAAGCAAGTCCACTTCAAATACCACATCGTCCCAATCAAGGGTAGATTGAGCCTGGTTTTCAGCTGATTTTTCGCGGCGCAACCAATCCCGAATGTCATTATAGGTTGAACGATAATCCTGAATCTTTCGTTCAGCTGGCATCCTGATAGTTTGTAACGTCGCTAAATCTTCATCACCTAAGTAGTGCTCAGCCTTGAAGACTTCAACTGCCTCTTGGTCGCTTACATCAACGTTTTGCAAGGCCTTAAGGCTGGCAAACTCGTCGTAGTTTTGCAGGATGTTCTCTGCGCGCAAGTACTCGCCAAATACTTTAGTAAAGTCTTTCTTGTCTTTTTCTAAAACAATCTTATCCGGGTCAGGAAAGCGTTGTTCCAATTCCGAGACCACATCCATAAAACCACGCCGCGCTTCACCCGTGACAACATCGGTAAAGCCATCCATGTATTCTCTGTAACTTTTTTCAAGCACCACATTTTTGGTGTTTTTAACACCGAACAGGGTAATGGAGTCAATCGTCGCTTTTTCCAAATCCCGAAAAGTCACGATATTGCCGAAGGTCTTGGTGGCATCATAAATACGGTTGGTGCGCGAATAGGCCTGCATTAAACCGTGGTAACGCAGGTTTTTATCCACAAAAAGGGTGTTCAGCATGGGGGCATTAAAGCCGGTTAAAAACATGCCGACCACAATCAGCAGGTCAACTTCCTTAGATTTAACGCGTTTGGCCAAGTCACGGTAATAGTTTTGAAATCCGTTGCTATCTACACCGAAGTTGGTTTTAAAAAGGACATTGTAGTCGGAAATCGCGGCGCTTAAAAATTCTTTGGCGCTGCTGTTCATGGCCGACACGTCAAAACTTTCGTCCGGAATGTCGCCCACAGCATTTTGTTCTTCATTGGCGGCAAACGAGAAGATGGTGGCAATTTTCAGTGGCTTATTCTTTTCTTGATATAAAGGATCGGCCTGCAACTGACTCAGCGTTTCATAATACAGCTTCGCGGCATCAACACTGCTGACGGCGAACATGGCATTAAAGCCGTTGCTGCCCGCTTGTTTGCGATGGGTTTTTTGGCGATAGTTATTTAAAATATACCGAGAAATTTCCCGAATACGGTCTGGGTGCAATAAGGCTTGCTTGTTTTCCGCCGCCGTCAGCTTTTTCTCGTCTTGTTCAGCTTCAAACACTTTAAACTGCGGGCGCACATCATTGTAATCGACCTTAAACTTCAACACCTTTTCATCACGAATAGCGTCAGTAATCACATAAGAGTGCATCTCACGGCCAAACACGTCGGCGGTGGTTTCAGCACCCAGGGCATTTTCTGGAAAAATCGGCGTACCCGTGAAGCCAAACTGATAATAGCGCTTAAACTTTCGCTGCAAATTTTTCTGCGCTTCACCAAACTGGCTGCGGTGGCATTCATCAAAAATAAATACCACTTGCTTGTGGTAGATGGCTCGATCGCCTTCTCCCTTTATCAGATTGTTGAGCTTTTGGATGGTGGTGACAATGATTTTATTGTCGTCTTTATCCAGATTACGCTTTAGCCCCGCGGTGCTGTCAGAACCGTTGACACTATCGGGTGAAAAGCGCTGGTATTCTTTCATGGTTTGGTAATCGAGGTCTTTTCGATCGACCACGAAAAACACCTTGTCGATAAACTCCAACTCGGTGGCCAGACGCGCCGCTTTAAAACTGGTTAAGGTTTTACCAGAGCCGGTGGTATGCCAAATAAAACCACCGCTTTCTGTGTTGCTCCAATTCTTGGCTTGGTACGCACTACTAATTTTCCATAAGATACGCTCGGTGGCGGCAATTTGATAAGGGCGCATCACCAGTAAGGTATCGTTGACATCAAACACCGAGTAATGCAACAGCACATTCAATAAAGCGTTTTTTTAAAAAAACGTCGCGGTAAAATCCTTTAAGTCTTTAATTAATGAGTTATCTGCACGCGCCCAGTTCATGGTGAAATCGAAACTGTTAATATTGCGCTTCACGGTATTAGCAAAATAGCGGGTGTCGGTACCGTTGGAAATCACAAATAACTGCAAATATTTATACAAAGAGTTATCTGTGTTGAAGCTCTCCTTGCTGTAACGGTGTACTTGATTAAACGCCTCGCGAATTGCCACACCGCGTTTTTTCAGCTCAATTTGCACTAGCGGTAAGCCATTCACCAAAATAGTGACATCGTAACGGTTGGCGTAACTGCCGGTTTGTTCAAACTGTTTAATAACTTGCACCTTGTTACGGGCAATGTTGTTTTTATCAAGCAAGTAGATGTTTTGAATACGGCCATCGTCAAACACAAAATCATAAATATAGTCGTCATGAATTTTGCGGGCTTTATCGGTAATGCCGTCGCTGGGCCTATCCAAATAGGTTTCCACAAAGCGCAACCACTCACCCTCTGCAAACTGCACATTATTCAAAGTTTGCAACTGCACACGCACGTTAGCCAGCATCTTCTCAGGCGTGTTCAAGCCAGGGACAAATTCATAACCCTGGTTTTGCAGATCTTGAATAAGTTCACGCTCCAACGCGTCTTCGCTTTGGTAGCTATCAGCCACCTGCCATGCCTTGGTGTATGTATCCAGAACGATGAAGTTGTTCGATTCGGCGATGGGGGTGTAGGTAATCATTTCTGTGCATCCTTTTTCTGCAGTAGTTTTTGCACTTCTCGGTCAAAATCCGATTCGATTTTTTGTTGCTGGTTAAATTGCTCATATTCAAGGAAAGCTTTTTGCTCAGCAGCTTTGCGCGACATGCGACCATAACCTTCCAGTACTTGATATTCATTGAAGGCTAGAAACTTATTAACGCTCTCGGCAAAGGCTTCCATGGTAAAGGTGTTGCGGCGCTCAATAATGCCTTCGATGTAATCAAAGAACGACGATACTGTGCGTTCCAATTTTCCAATATCGCTTTCGCTCAAATAGTTTTTCGCAACAACAGTGTCTGATTTTAATACGCGACCTGCCGGGGCATTCTTATAGCTGGTCATACCCATTAGCGGCATATTCGCATCAGCATTCAGCGAGATAATTTCCGCTGCCGTATGGCCGGTGATGGCAAAATGAAACTTGTCTTGCACATGGGCATAAAACAATCGAGTGGTTTCTGATTTGCGGTCGTAATCAATGCTGCACTCGGCAAAAATGTCGGTAATCTGTTGATAGACACGACGCTCACTGGCGCGGATTGAGCGTACCCGCTCCAGCAGCTCTTTAAAGTAATCTTTACCAAAAAACTGGCCGTTTTTAAGGCGCTCATCATCCATGGCAAAGCCCTTGATGACGTATTCTTTAATCAACTGCGTTGCCCATATCCGGAACTGGGTGGCTTGCGCAGAATTCACCCGATAGCCAACAGAAATTACCGCGTCGAGGTTGTAATATTTGACCTTATTGGTTTGGGTTTTTCCCGCGATGGCGCCGTGCTCTGTGGTTTGTTCCAAAATGGAACATACCACTTGTTCCTCTAATTCACCGCTCTCAAATATATTCTTTAAGTGCTTGGTAATCGCAGGGCGCTGTACGCCAAACAACTCGGCCATGCGCTCCTGCGTTAGCCAGATGGTCTCGTTACTCAGTAACACCTCTACCTTTATTTCGCCACTAGGTGCTGTGTACAGCAGAAACTCTGTGGTCTGGTCTTGCAAGCTGATATTTTTGGACATAGGGTTCCTTCCTTATGTATTAACGGCAGTTTCAGCTTCAGGCTTAGGAAAGCTCAACAGTAGATCGCGGTAATACTCGTATTGCTTTTGGCGCAATGCAATCTCACGCGGCAAGCCTTCGCTGATGGAGTTGGTCAGCGCGTCGAATTTATCGAGAATGGAGACGATATGCTTCTGTTCCGAGAGCGTGGGAACGGGTACCTGGAAATTTAAAAACATTGGCCTACGGAGAGAGGTAACAGATGAACTCACCGATGCTTTTTGGATGTACGCGTAAAAATATGCAGCTATATAGTGATATATAAATCTCGGTTCCATAACTTCCTTTGGAACGATACGATATGCTCGCTGATGTAACGCATATTTCCCCTCTGCATAGTGATATACTTTTCCTACTCCAGCACCATCTCCAGCAGTGATGATTGCAGTTTCATCAAAGTCAAACACGTCTAGCTTTAACGGTGCCCGACCGCGGGCATAGAAGATATAATCGCCACCCTCGATGGCATCCTTTGTGTCATGACTACCCGTACCAATTACGGCAACTTCTCCCAACGTCTTCCACTCCACTTCCCTTTCTTCAAAACTCAACAACTGGTCGCGATAGTAGTTGTATTGTTTTTTGCGGGCGGTGAGTTCGGCGGTCAGCTCGGTGAATGTGTCCAAAATGCGGACGATTTCGGCTTGGATTTCAAGTGATTTTTCTGGGTAGGCAGGGCATGGGATGGGGATTGGAATGTTTTTTATCATCGGCTTGGTAAGCTGCGGTATACCAGCCACTGGAACTTCATAACTATTTTCAATGGTTTTCATGAAGTAGTAGGCATACTTCAGGTCTAATTCAATCTTCGGTGTTAGCACTAGCAAACGGACAATCGGGAAAAAAGGTTTGGTTCTAAAGCTTGTCCAGCCAATTGTTCCTCTTGCCGATATAGTTAGACTCGGTTTTTCAATTTTTGATTTGTCAGTCCATCCATATAGAGATTTATTGCCGATTCCATTAGATAAAATGGGGATGTTAAATTCCTCGGTTTTAATCTCCGACAATGCACCTTTTGGAGCATCGCCGCCTGCGTAAACATCAAACACGCTATTCAATGCTTTCCATTCCACTTCAACGCCACCCAACAGCTTTTCCAAGCAGCTCATACTGCTCATACTTCAACCCCATCGACTTCGCTCACGTCGCCTTCTATCTGGGCCACAATGGCATCAATATCTTCATGTAGCTGGTCAATCTTGGCGACGGTAGTTTTTAGCTCGGCGTTCAGTTCCGTAATATCAACGACTTCGCGGGTGTCTTCGGCTTCCACATAGCTGCTCACCGACAGGTTGTAGTCGTTGGCGGCGACTTCTTCAAAAGGCACTGATCTAGCGAAGTATTCAGTATTCGCTTTGCTATCGAACACCTGCATAATCTGTTCGATGTTTTCATCGGTGAGGGTATTGTTGTTTGTTTCTTTTTTAAACAGGCCGCTGGCATCAATAAACTGTGTGGCGGTGTCGGTTTTATGTTTCGATAGCACCAGTATGGTCACCGAAATAGTAGTACCAAAAAAAAAATTGGGTGCGAGTGAAATTATCGTTTCCACATAGTTATTATCAACTAAGTATTGACGAATTTTCTTCTCTGCACCGCCTCGGTAAAAAATGCCGGGGAAACAGACGATGGCTGCACGGCCTTTACTGGATAAGTAGCTGAGTGCATGCAGTACAAAAGCAAAGTCGGCCTTGGATTTGGGCGCAAGCACACCCGCTGGAGCAAAGCGATCGTCGTTGATCAGAGTTGGGTCGTCTGAGCCTATCCACTTTAATGAGTAAGGTGGGTTAGAGACGATAGCATCAAAGGGTTTGTTATCACCAAAATGCGGATTTCGTAAGGTATCACCTAACATAATATTGAATTTATCGTAGTTGATGTTGTGCAAAAACATGTTCATACGAGCAAGGTTAAAGGTGGTGTGGTTGATCTCTTGGCCAAAAAAACCGTCTTCAATAATGTGGGCATCAAAGTGTTTTTTGGCTTGCAGCAGTAAAGAGCCAGAACCCGCAGCGGGGTCATAAATTTTATTGACGCTGGTTTGCTTGTGCATGGCGAGCTGGGCAATCAACCTAGACACATGCTGTGGGGTGAAAAACTCGCCGCCAGATTTACCGGCATTGGCGGCGTAGTTGGAGATGAGAAATTCATAAGCATCGCCAAACAAGTCGATGTGACTGCCTTCAAAGTCACCAAAATCAAGCCCGGCTACGCCCTTGAGTACAGCAGCCAAACGGGAGTTTTTGTCTTTTACCGTATTACCGAGGCGGTTGCTGGTGGTGTCAAAGTCGGCAAACAGGCCTTTGATGTCCGGCTCAGAGGGGTAGCCATTGGCAGAACTTTCAATGGCGGCAAAAATGGCAGCAAGGTCGGTGTTTAGACTCTCGTTGTTATTGGCACCCTTGGCGATGTTGGAAAACAGCTCACTAGGGTAAATAAAATAGCCCTTAGTCTTAATTGCGTCGTCTTTGATGTCGTTGGTGATGACGCTATCAGGCAACTCTGCGTAGTGGATACTGTCGTCACCGGCTTCAATGTAACTGGCGAAGTTTTCACTGATAAAGCGGTAAAACAGGGTGCCGAGTACATACTGCTTAAAATCCCAGCCGTCCACTGAGCCTCTTACATTATTGGCAATTTGCCAGATTTGGCGTTGCAGGGCGGCGCGTTGTTGGGTACTCGTCATTTTACTTTCCTGTTGAATACGTTTTAAGTCGCTATCGGCTCGAAATCCACTTGGAATTATAGGAGATGCTCCCCGGAAATTGCTCTGCGCTAATAACGATTGACCCAAACAAATCTGTTCGGATCAATCTTAGAATCGTTATTAAAACGATACGCGCATAGCTTTCCGCCGTTCTCGCCCGCCACACTATAATCTAAGCAGGCAATGTACTCAGTCAATGGCGCTGGCTCCCCTGTCCTCCAGTAATGGCCAACAAACACCGGCTTTTTCTCGTCGTAACCAGGAAGAATGTGCGCCTCCACAGGGTCGTGAGGGATCTTGTCAATCTCTGAGCCGGGCACCATGGCAAGAGCATGATAGGTCAGGTTCTCTGTTTGCCACCACCTGGTCCTGATTTCATGGCGAGGGTTCCCTTCTTTATCAAGGAAAAAGTGCGGTTTTGGCAGCAATATCTCCAGCCCTTTCAGCAAGGTTTCGATCATATCGTAGGCTTCACTGCCATCTCGACTGGCTTTTTCCCAAGAGTCCGACAACAATCGATTCTCTTTATCGATGTAACCACGAGCTTGCTCCAGATGCTCGGGAGACCAACAGGCGTGAACAACTCTGAGCTCTGGTAGGTCCAGAAATATTGGAAGAGTTTTAAACCACTCAACAAAATCCTCGTGAAGTTCACTGCCCTCAACTACCTGTTCCAGAAACTCCTTATGCTGGCGATGATTCTTGTCGGTATGAAGGCGTAAATATTTTTTCTGATTTTCTGGATTGGGAGTGTCCCCAGCAACGGCATTAAGTTCATGTTCGGGATCTTCAGTATCCCAACAATCGGCATCAAATTCATGATCGGGGTCTTCAGTAGCCCAGCAAACCGCATTGAATTCGTGGTTACCCATAACGGCCATTGCTTTGCCCTTATCGACCATCGCTTTGGCAATCTGAACCGTTTCAACCTGCTCCGGACCGCGGTCCACAAAATCACCCAGAAAAATCACCGTCCGCTCAGGATGCTGCCAAACGCCATCAATTTCTCGGTAATCCATTTTGGTGAGTAGCGCTTTCAACTCGGTGGCGTAGCCGTGAATATCGCCGATGATGTCATACATAGTGATTCCTCCATGAAGTGTCATTTTGTTAGTTAGCTGACTCTGCCAGCTCTTCGGCCAGATTGGTAATAGCGACAAGCGGACAGCTCAGGCTTATTTTTCGTTTATGAAAGGGCTTTATTCATGGCCTCAATTACTGGACTTCCCGCCCGGTTTCTCACCGGCCCCTCGTTTTTGGCAATAATTTCGCCGTCCGGTGCCAGCCAATAACTGCGATTGGGCGCATAAAAAAACCAGTACCGCTTGATCGTTCCCCAGATCAGCAATTCACCTTCCGTTTCTCGCATATGTTCCTGTACCAACTCTTGCGCTTGCACCAACTGCTGCTCAGGAGTGAGCCTTAAAAACCATTTTGGGAACCCTAGATAGCGCCTGCTTTCAAGAGCCGCCAACACAAACACACGCTGGTCTTCACGTTTAAAATCGGTATCTACCCACAGATAAGGCTTGAATGAAGCGCGGTCATCGTCGGTTTGGCGTTTGATACGAGCGATATTGGCGTCACATTCATCCAAAGGCAGCTCCAGTGCCCGGCACAGCTCATGAACAAATTCATGGCTCTGGTATCGCAGATCATAACCGCCAACATCCAGCCCCAAGGTTGGGCTGTTCAACACTTTTTGTAGGCGTTCGAGATTGGTTGCTGACGGTTTGTGGTATCCCATTTTTTTGAGAATGGCTTCGCGAGACCATTCTGACTCGTTAACCTGCACAATCAGGTCTGCTCTGAAGTTGTCGATCATGGCGCGCCCGCCTGCTCCAGCCACACAATTGTCGGCTCAACGATCGACTCACTTTTTGGCATGTCTTCGCCGTCGTAAAACCATTCGTTGATGGCTCCGGCCAGAGCGTCTTTCAGGGTTGATCCGGCCTCAAGGCACTGCGCTACATCTACGGCTACACGGTCGTATTCGTCGAAACAGTCATTTTCCTTGCAACAGGTGTTCATCGGATCGTTTTCAAACAAGGCTCTAGAGATTTGATCGGTGGTTAGCTGCATGTTCATTCTGCCCTCCTTTGTTGAATTCATCTTAAACCGGATATGCGACACATGGGGTCGCATCGGTCGGCCTGCTGGTGCTAGTCTGGCAATAGAATGTAAAGACAGGGAGAAAAAGTATTAACCGCGTAGAAAAAGAAATGGCCAAGAAACGTGCCGAAGCAGCCAAGTGTTAACACCGGAGTAATACTGACCCAAAACGGTCAAATTCCACTGTTGTTGACAGTTCCAGCAGGCCGAGATGAACCGGCAGGGATTTAAGCCTCCTTCGCATGGCCGTGAATATCACCAATCAGGTCGTACATCGATACCACATCCTTCTTCGATTACTGTTGGGCTTCGCGAGCGGCAGATGAAATTACATCCAACTCTTGGCTTCCAATGGCTTGGTTGGGAACAGGTCCCTCGCGCTTACCCATCACCTCACCATTGCGAGCTAACAGATAGGCGGCGTCTTTTTTGTAATAAAACGAATACTGCTCGATCCCACCCCAAATCCCAAGATCTCCGCCAGTTTCATAAACATGTTCACGAACCATACACTGGGCGCGACCCAGTTGTCTGTCGAGGGTCAGGCGCCAAAACCCTTTTGGAAAGTGCAGGTATCGCTGGTGCTCACAGACCGCCAGCGCAAATAGCGGCTGGTTTTTACGTTTGAATCCCGTATCTACCCAGAGGTAAGGCTGAAAGGCCGCCTTCTCTTCCGCGAGCCGCTTTTTCACGCGGGTTATGCGCTGGTCCGTCAACGCCATATCCATGCCGACCAATGTGCACATGGCTCTCAAAAAACCTTCGCTGCTAAACTTGAAGTCGAATCCAGCGTCATTTAAGCCAAACTCGGGGCTGTCCAATACATGCTGCAGGCGCTCGAGGTTTGCGGAGGTCCGCTTCTGATAACCCATGGCCTTAAGGAGTTCTTCTTGAGGAACAGCGGCCACGCGGATAACCAGATCGGTTTTGAAGTTATCAATCATAAGTTCCCTCCTGTTTGATATGATAACTATGCCACACGAATGCGACGGAACGTGTCGCATCGTGCGACTATAGTTCAGATTCTACAGATTTGAATTTCGATACCCGCAAAGAAAGGAACGCTCTGCCGATGCCCTACCCCATTGAAGACAAGCTCGTTATTGCGGTTGCCTCCAGCGCTCTGTTTGATCTGTCTGGGTCTGACCGTGTATTCCGGGAACAGGGTGAGCAGGCCTATCGGAAGTATCAGGAAGCTCACCTGAATGAGCCCTTGCGCAAGGGCGTTGCCTTCCCGTTCGTAAAGCGTTTTTTGAGCGTGAATCAGAAGTTTCCGGAGCAGTGCCCGGTAGAAGTGGTGTTGCTATCCCGAAACTCGGTAATTACCGGTAAGCGGGTGTTTCACTCTATTCACCACCACGGCTTGGACATTACTCGCGCGGCCTTTCTGGAGGGCAAATCGCCCTATGCCTACATTCCGGCGTTCAATGCTTCGCTTTTTTTGTCTGCCAATGCTGCTGATGTGTCGCAAGCAATAGACTATGGCCACCCGGCTGGTACTGTGCTGCCGAGCCAGGTAGTGGATGATGAAGGTGATGCAGAGCTGCGCATTGCGTTCGATTTTGATGGTGTGATTGCAGATGATGCCTCTGAGCAGGTATACAAAGCCGGCTCGCTGGAGGACTTTCAGGAGCACGAGACGTCCCGTTCTCAGGTTCCCCACAGCCCCGGCCCACTTGCGGGTTTGTTTCGCAAGCTGTCACACCTGCAAAAGCTTGAAGACAAAGCTGTAACGGACGATCCCGATTATCTGCGGGTATTGCGAATCGCCATTGTGACGGCCCGCAATGCGCCGTCCCACGAACGAGTGATTACAACGCTGGAACACTGGGGCGTGGACGCCAATGAGGTTTTCTTCCTAGGCGGGATGAAGAAAGACCGAATTCTGAACGTGCTTAAGCCTCACATGTTCTTTGATGATCAACGATCACACTTGGAATCCGATGCGGGGGATATTCCGATGGTGCATATTCCGTTTGGGGTGGCGAACTTGCGAAATCGGAAAGATAATCATGACTGAGCTTCTCGATTTTTTACGTAGAGAAAAAATATCAATAAAGCGTTAATATAACCCATATAATCAATCGCCCTTCACTATCTTGGGAGCGAATAGTATGCGTATACAAGAATTGATTGACGAAGCAAGCGCACTACCCGTCGACGATCGAACACTGGTTGTGGAATCACTTTTGAAAAGCCTCAATCCAATCGAAGCCGCCATTGATGAACAATGGGCGGAGGTAGCCCAAAACCGACTGGCGGAACTGGAGTCTGGCCAAGTGCAAGCGGTGCCAGGCGAAGAAGTTTTCAGAAAGATTCGGAGCAGGCTGAACAAGTAATGGACTACACTTTCCACCCCGCAGCGGAAGCGGAACTGAATGACGCAATTGACTATTATGAATCAATTCAACCTAGCCTTGGCATTGATCTGGCACAAGAAGTTCAACAAGCGATAGCCAGAGCCCTCAAATTCCCCCAAGCTTGGAGTTTCATTCGCAAGCCTGTGCGACGCTCCCTCGTTAAACGATTTCCATACGGCATTCTTTACGTCTAACGGGTCAATGGCATTTTCATTCTTGCAGTTATGAACCTTCGCCGCGAACCAGATTATTGGGCATGGCGGCAGTAACCGTAGATGCCCGTCATTAACGTGGTTTCGAGAGGTTATGGGCGCCATAGACACGAATTCTGACAGCCATAGTAGTGGTAAAACAGGCTCTTAAACTTCGCGGCAAGCTACGCTCATTCTACCTTTCGGGGTTCCAGTGCTTTATACCGTTCCGCTAACTCAGCGCGAATCTCACGACGTTGCTGGCCGTTAGTGAAGCGTCTGATTTCATCATCCGTGCCTGGCTCTAGTTTGGGTACCTTTATTGCTGCCCCAGTCTCATCCACCGCCACCATCGTAAAAAAGCAACTATTGGTGTGTCTGACCAGACTTTCACTGATGTTTTCTGTGATCACTTTGATGCCCACCTCCATTGAGGTGTTTCCGGTGTAGTTTACACTGGCCAGAAATGTGACCAGCTCCCCCACATGAACAGGCTGCCGAAAAGTCACCTGGTCAACAGACAGGGTAACGACATAGTTGCCTGCATAACGGCTGGCACAGGCATAGGCCACTTCATCAAGGTATTTAAGCAGGGTGCCACCGTGCACATTGCCAGAAAAATTGGCCTTATCCGGTGTCATCAAAACCGTCATGGTGAGTGTTGAAGATCCGAGTGACATAACGCTCTCTTAGTTAAGAAACCTCTGAACAAGCCCAGCGTAAACGTCGCTGTGACAACACTGCCTGAGTCACGCCCGATACGATGATCAAAGCACTCCCGCACAGTTGCAACGTGTTCAAGCTTTGATTGAACAGAACCCACCCCAGTGCGACAACGGTAATAGGCTCCAGATAAGCCAGGGTGCCAAAGGTCGCTGCCGGGAGTGCCTTCAGCGCCACCACTGCAAACATAATTGCCAGGAATCCCGGAACGACACCTGCGGCAATCAGCCAGCCCCACTGCCCCGCATCGATGCTGTCACCTTGTTGCAGCATAAAAGGCAACATGCACAGGGCTCCAGCCAGCATTTGAAAGCCACCACGAGTCAGCACATGTACCCGTTCGTGAATTAATCGATTGGTAAGAATAAAAGCTGCGTAACACAACATGGCACACAGTGCGTAAAAGAGACCAACCGCTTCTTCCTTTCGCCCTGAGAGATTAACGTTGAACTCCATCATCATAGCAAAGCCAAACAGCGCCACGCCTATCAAGGCAGTGCTGGTTCCCGACAACCGCTCACCCATAAAAAAGTGTGCAACAGTGGCCGCTGTTACGGAGGCCAGATACACCAACATTACAGCGTTCGCCATGCTGGTATAATTCATAGCCATAACATAAAAGACCACAAAGCCTGCGAGGAACGCGCCTGTTACCAAGACCTTAATGCCTGGCCATGTGAACACTTTATCTTTCTGGCCGGTAACCAGAAGGAAACAACCCATTAAAACGGCGCCAATAAACAGACGATAAAACGTAACCGTTTCGGCGCTCACACACATCGGCATAAATAGAAATCGCACCAATTGTGCCCATGAAAACGGCAGAAAGAACGGCCGCCAGTATGTGTGGGTTCATTCGATCAAGAATCCTTTAAGGTCTGGGAAAGGTGTGAATAATCGCCATTTTTGTCTTTGTCGGCCTAAAGAAGCAAACGTCTCTTCCCAATAAACCAAAGAAACCGCTTTCCTGATAGAATCAGTGATTCAAACGGGCACAACCGAGCAATAAATGATCAATAAGGCACCTTCAGAAATACACTCGACACCGTCCAAAGCTCCTAAAAACACTCGCCAGGAGCCATCCCGGCGCTTCTGCGTGGCTCCAATGATGGATTGGACAACCCCGCACTATCGCTATCTCGCTCGCCTGCTAAGCAAGCACACGCTGCTCTACACCGAGATGATTACCACCGGTGCGCTGATTCACGGGGATACTGAGCGGTTTTTGCGCCACAACTCTGCCGAGTACCCGCTGGCGCTTCAGCTTGGGGGCAGTGATGCTGGTGAGCTGGCGCATTGCGCAAGGCTGGCTGAGCAGTTTGGTTTCAGTGAGGTAAACCTTAACATTGGCTGCCCCAGCGACCGGGTGCAGAACAATATGATTGGCGCCTGCCTGATGGAGCACCCCGATAAGGTGGCTGAGGGCGTTCGCGCGATGATTGAGGCCACCAGCCTTCCAGTTACGGTTAAGCACCGCATAGGTATTAATGGTCGGGAGTCTTGGGAGGATTTGTGTGAATTTGTGGATAAAGTAAGCGCGGCTGGGTGCCGGACGTTTATTGTGCATGCTCGCATTGCCGTTCTTGAAGGCCTGAGCCCTAAGGAAAACCGGGATGTTCCGCCGTTAAAGTACAATTGGGTGTACCACCTTAAGCAGAAGTACCCGCACCTTGAGATCATTATCAACGGCGGCATAAAAACCTTTGCGGAGTGTCATGAGCACTTAGAGCATACAGATGGCGTGATGCTGGGTCGCGAGGCTTATCACAACCCTTGGCTTTTGGCGGGCGTGGATTCGGAATTCTTTGGTCAGGAAGCTCCTCTTACCTCACGTTATGAAGCGCTGGAATCTATGTACCCGTTTATCCAGAGCGAACTGGAACGCGGCGTGTTCCTCGCCCACATATCCCGGCACTTGCTTGGGCTGTTCCACGGCATGCCCGGTGGCCGGCTGTTTCGCCGCTATATTAGTGAAAATGCTCATAAATCGGGGGCTGGCTTGGAGGTGATTCAAACAGCACTTGAGAAGGTTCGTGAGCAGGAGCAGTCTGCACTTGCTCGCACGGCCGCCTACGCTTAACGGCTCTTTAATCGCTCGCCAATCGCTAGGTTAACGCTCTATTGCCAAAACCTTACTTTTTGCTGTCTTGTTCCTGCCTGTGCAGCCCGTTATTGTAGAGGTACAACCCGCATCCGGGAGTAGGATGTGCTGATAACAATATCAACTGGGACGACAGTACGAATGACCAACAAGCTTGACCAACTCAAAACCATGACCACGGTAGTGGCGGATACCGGCGATATCGATGCTATCGCCCAGTGGCGCCCGCAGGATGCGACAACCAACCCGTCGCTATTGCTGAAAGCTGCGGCTTCTGAGGCCTATCGGCCCATGCTAGAGAAAGCGGTTGCCCTAGCCAAAAGACAAGGCGGTTCGAACGCCGAGCGGTTAACCATGGCAACCGATATGTTGGCGGTTTTGGCGGGTCAAGAAATACTCAATCTGATACCTGGTGTGGTTTCCACAGAAGTGGATGCGCGATTGTCGTTCGATACTGAGGCCACTCTCAAGCGGGCACGTCGCCTGCTAGCGCTCTACGATCAGCAAGGCGTGGACACCAGCCGTGTTCTGATCAAGATCGCCTCTACTTGGGAGGGCATACGTGCCGCCGAGATCCTTGAGCAAGAAGGCATACATTGCAACCTCACGCTTCTGTTCTCTTTCGTTCAGGCGGCCGCCTGCGCTCAGGCCGGTGCCTTTCTAATCTCGCCGTTCGTAGGGCGCATTCTAGACTGGCACCTTGCCAGCAGTGGTCGTGAATGCTATCCCGCAGCGGAAGATCCCGGTGTGCTGTCGGTTGCCCGCATTTACAACTACTACAAAGCCAATGGCTTAAATACGGTGGTTATGGGTGCGAGCTTCCGCAATATCGGGGAAATCGAAATGCTGGCAGGTTGCGACAGGCTCACCATCAGCCCGGCGCTACTGCAGGAATTGAAAGACGATAACGGAAGCCTGAAACAACAACTCTCGTCGACCGGCGCCACGTCCACGGACGGCTTCGAAACGCTGGATGAAAAGCGGTTTCGTTGGGAGTCCAACGAAGATGCTATGGCTACGGAAAAGCTGGCAGACGGCATTCGCCGGTTCACCGCAGACCAGATTGAACTGGAGCATCAAGTTCGGCAACTGGTCAGCTAAGCGGCCTGATTTTCAACGTACGTTTAATGCACTTTCAATACACCCTAATGACCGTATCAAATTATGATTGAAAGCCTGAAAACACTGTTTAGCGCCCCCGAAACGGAGCATCGTAAACCCGATGATCGCCAGCTTGCGATCGCTGCAACCGCGTTGATGGTTCAGCTTTCGCGGGTGGATAACGATCAAGATGAGCGCGAGCTGCAAGCCATAGTAAACTGTGCGGTAAAAGCACATCAGGTAACTCGGGAAGAAGCAGAAGACATCCTCAAAAGTGCGTTGGCTCAAGCAGAGGATGCCACCTCACTCTATGAATTCACCGAGCAAATCAACGAATCCCTAGATCAAGAAGGTAAGCAGGTACTGCTAGAATGCATCTGGCATGTTGCTCTTGCAGATGACCGCATCGATAAATACGAAGAACACCTTATTCGCCGTATCGCCGATTTGCTGCATCTTAATCATCGGGAATTTATGCAGGCACGTCACAAAGCCGAGAGCACACGCTCTTAGCCTGCACATAGCTAAGGAGACAGCATGCTAGCCATTCTTCACCCCAACACTCCGCTGGACAGCGAAGCTTATCGCCAGACGATGCACTACCTGGAAAACCTACCAGGTGTCACTGTGCGGGTACACGAGATTCAGGGTGCCAGCCAGCGTCTGACCGAGCTATACCTGTTGGGCGATACCAAACCGCTTCTCAAGGAAGAGATTGAAGCTCTGCCCGCTGTCGAGCGTGCTATCCGCATATCCGAGGACTACCGGATTCTGGGGCGCCACAAGGATGACGACCGGCAAACGGGTTTCAGCTATAACGGTGTGGACTTCAACCAGTCCAACCTCAATGTTTTCGCCGGGCTTTGTGCGGTCGATGTTCCCGAGCATGTTGAAATGATGCTGAAGGCTCTGGAGGACAACGGCCAAGTGTGCACGCGTATGGGCGCCTACAAGCCGCGCACCAATCCCTATTCGTTTCAGGGGCATGGCAAGGGCTGCCTGCCATGGGTATTTGAAAAAGCCGGTAAACACGGCATCAAAGTGGTTGCCATGGAAATTACCCATGAAAGCCACATTGAAGAAATCGATAATTGCCTGGAAAAACTTGGGCGGCCCACCGGCGTTATGCTTCAGGTGGGCACCCGGAACACCCAGAACTTTGAGCTTCTGAAAGCCATCGGCCGACAAAGCACCTACCCGGTACTACTAAAGCGCGGGTTCGGCATTACTCTGAACGAATCCCTGAATGCGGCGGAGTATCTGGCCAGCGAAGGCAACGCAAACGTGATCTTCTGCCTACGTGGCATGAAAACCGAAGCCGGCCAGCCGCACCGCAACATGGTGGACTTTGCCCACGTACCGGCCGTTAAACGGCTAACTCGCATGCCTGTCTGCATCGACCCCTCGCACTCAGTAGGCACCCGTGAGAAGGCGCCAGATGGCATTCTGGATGTGATGCATGCCACCGCTCAAGGCGTGATCGCCGGGGCCAACATGGTGCTGGTGGACTTCCACCCGAAGCCCGAGAAAGCACTTGTAGACGGGCCTCAGGCGCTGCTTATGAACGAGCTGCCAGCCTATCTGGAAGACATCCAACTGTGCCACGACACGTGGACTAAACGCCAGGCCATTTACCAACGTTTAAAAGGTGAAACACCGGAATGATCGTCTACGGACACCGAGGCGCTAAAGGAGAAGCCCCAGAAAACACTCTGTCCGGATTCAGGCACGCCTACCGGCAGGGTGTTCGGTATTTTGAGCTGGATATCGTGCTGTCAAAAGATGGTAAGCCCGTTGTGATACACGATCTCACCACAGACCGCACAACCGGCCAGAAAGGCAATGTGGACCAGTATACGGCGGCCGAGCTTGGCCAAATGGACGCTCGCCGCAATACCAGCCCATGGCCGAATAAAGCCGGCATTCCGGAGCTGGAACAACTGCTCGATCAGTTTGATGAGGTTGAGCATTTTCAGTTTGAGGTGAAAAAGGATTCACGCGCTAGGCTGAATATTCTCGGCAACCGGTTAACAGAAATCATCCAAAGCCGAAATCTGTATCAAACAGCAGCGATTACGTCGGCAGACACGTGGTTTTTGAAAGAAATGCACCGAAGAAATAAGCGTATTCGCACCGGGCTGGTATCAGAGCGGCGCTTCCCTCGGCCCATGGGGCTTGCAACACGTTTGGGCTGCAAGTATCTGTGCATTAACTGGAAGATGTGTTCGACAGAACTTGTGGAAAATGCTCATCGCAAGGGTATGCACGTTTCCTGCTGGACCGTTAACCGCATCCAGGACATGCTTCGTCTTGAAGCTATGGGCGTAGACAGCATTATCACCGACTACCCCACAAGTACGCAGATGTTCTTTGACAACCGCGCAAGCTCGTCGCTAACGCTGCCTGATCGCCAGGAAAGCATGGCGGCGGGTAATGAAGCCTTACCCGCCAACTAAGTCTTAACCAATCAAAAAAAGTCTTAACCAATCAAAAAAGCCTGAACCGGTCAGAAGATCCGGTTCAAGCCGTTCAACGCGGCTACCCGATAAGCTTCCGCCATGGTCGGGTAGTTAAAGGTTGTACTGATGAAGTAGTTCAGCGAGTTAGCCTCACCCTCTTGGTTCATGATGGCCTGCCCGATATGGACGATCTCAGCTGCTTGGTCTCCAAAGCAGTGAATGCCCAGAATTTGCCGAGTCTCACGGTGGAACAGAATTTTCAGCATGCCGACATCCTCGCCGGTGATCTGTGCCCGGGCAAGATCCTTGAAAAAGGCCTGCCCGACTTCATAGGGCACTTTAGCAGCGGTTAGCTCACGCTCAGTTTTCCCTACGGAACTGATCTCGGGAATCGTATAAATGCCTGTCGGGACATCTGATACAAACCGGAAGTGATCATCTTTAACAATGTCCGAAGACACAGAGCGGCCTTGATCATAAGCGGCACTCGCCAAGCTCGGCCACCCGATCACGTCACCGGCGGCGTATATGTGCTCTACCTGTGTGCGGTAATGGTCGTCAATCGATAACTGGCCTCGGCCATTCGGTGTCAGGCCGATGTTCTCAAGCCCCAGGCTGTCGGTGTTGCCACTGCGGCCATTACACCAGAGGAACGCATCCCCGCGGATTTTTTTGCCTGACTGCAAGGAGAGAACAACGCCATGCTCATCTCCGTCTACAGACTCATACTGCTCGTTGTGTCGCACCAGCACGCCGTTGTTGCGCAGGTGATAGCTGAGCGCATCGGAGATCTCATCGTCAAGGAATGAGAGCAAGCGACTGCCTGGGTTGATCAGATCAACCTTCACGCCAAGGCCTGCAAAGATAGACGCGTATTCCGAACCAATAACGCCAGCACCGTAAATGATCAGCGTGCGCGGTGTGTGGGACAGGTCAAGAATGGTGTCTGAGTTATAAATACGGTGATGACGGAAATCCACATCAGGCGGCAGGTACGGGCGTGAACCTGTCGCGATCACTGCCTGTTTGAAGTGCAGTGTCTCGATGGACTTATTACCACGGACTTCAAGACGGTTCTCGTCTAGGAAAGATGCGCGCCCGTTGATCAAATCTACGCGGTTGCGGGCGTAGAACTGGGTTCTCAGCTTTACCTGTGTATCAATAACCTTCTGTGCGTTCTGCAGCACTCGGGGAAACGAAAACCAGCGAGGCTCGCCGATATCCCGGAACATCTGATTGGTATTGAACGTAATAATCTGTTTAACCGAGTGACGCAAAGCCTTAGAAGGAATCGTACCCCAGTGAGTGCAGTTTCCGCCCACGGTCGGTTTGTCTTCGATAATAGCAACACGCTTGCCGTGCTTCGTCGCATTCATTGCTGCACCTTCACCTGAAGGCCCAGAACCGATAACGACGACGTCGTAATGATGTTCCGCCATGCGCGCAGTGACTCCTTATCTACGTCGTGAAATTGTAATTATGATTATCTCAAACCCGGCCAGCGCTTAGTGGTTCTTGGCGCTCGCATCATAAGCCAGCCCCTTGGGCGCTTCTTCCGACGTCGTGCGCTGGTTTTCTTCGTCGCACTTTTGTGTGTTACCACCACAGATGTCGCACGAAGAGCTAATGCCCAGTGCGCCAATACCGCCACAAGTACCACTAATCGGCTTGCGACCAAAAATTACGCCGACAGACATACCTGCTATCAGCAAAACCACAATCATTAATACCAGAAGAAAGGTACCCATGTTGCCCTCCCCTTACTCAGTAACGTAGGACGAAAACGCCGGCGTTTGATGAGACTCAAACCCGTTTTCCGTCCGGATAATAAAATAGGCCGGAATGTTCTCCCGCGTTGCGAGCGCAATCGCCCGCTCATAACCCATTGCCGTAAAACCGGTCGCCAGTGCGTCAGCGCTCATGCTGTCATCTGCAATAACGGATACCGAAGCCAAATTATGCGCAATCGGTTCACCAGTTTCTGGGTCTATTGTATGTGAAAAACGGCGCCCTTCCGATTCGTAATAGTTACGATAGTCACCGGAGGTAGCCATGGCCCGGGACGGCAGAGTAACGATACGATTCACCGTATGTTCTCCGCCCTCTGCTGGCTGCTCAATGGCAAGTCTCCACACGCTGCCGTCGGGCTTCTTCCCCTGGGTGCGCACTTCGCCGCCTATTTCCACTAGGTAAGCCTTAACGCCCTCGCTATCGAGATACCGTGCCACCACATCCACACCGTAGCCTTTGGCGATGGCAGAAAGATCAATGTATTGAGGCAGTGCCGCTTTCACCGCAGGCGGATCGGCCCGTAGCCTAAGGTTTTCAAAACCCGTTGAAGCCAACGCCTGCGCGAGAGCTTTATCTGAAGGAACCTGGTCCGGCCGCGCGTCTGGGCCAAAGCCCCAAAGATTAACCACCGGCCCGATGGTTATATCAAACGCACCATCGGTTAGCCGTGATATCTGATCCGATCTGGCAAGCACTTCAAAAAGTGGATCGGATACGGGAATCCAGTCCGACTGATCTTCAAGGCGGTTTAGCTTCGACAGCTCAGAGTCTTCCCTCCAGGTCGACATAGACGCATCAACCCCATCAAGGGCTTCACCGATGCCTTCTGCCAGCGCCTCAATCCGCTCGCGGTCTTCCGGTAACACAACGCTGATGTGGTAACGGGTGCCGAACACAGGGCCTGAGACTTCCCAGATTTCTTCATCTGGCTGAAACGAGCAACCCGCCAGGGCCACCAGTGCCAGCATCATAACAATGCTGGCGCTGGCCACCCTGGCGGGTTGTAAAATACAAGATGTCATCTGAGCGGTTTAACCTCCGAAGTCATCCAGCATGATGTTCTCTTCTTCAACGCCCATATCTTTCAGCATCTTGATAACAGATGAGTTCATGATGGGAGGCCCACACATATAGTACTCACAATCTTCAGGCGCAGGATGATCCTTCAGGTATTTGTCGTAGAGTACGTTGTGGATAAACCCGGTCGGGCCGTCCCAGTTGTCCTCTGGCTGCGCATCCGAGAGCGCAACATGCCACTCAAAGTTTTCGTTCTCTTCTGCAAGCATGTCGAAGTCTTCCACGTAGAACATCTCGCGGACACTTCGGGCACCGTACCAGAAGGTAATCTTACGCTTCGAGTTCAAGCGCTTGAGCTGATCAAAGATATGGGAGCGCATGGGCGCCATGCCGGCACCGCCGCCGATAAACACCATTTCCGCTTCGGTCTTCTTGGCGAAGAACTCACCAAATGGCCCCATAACCGTAACCTTATCACCCGGCTTCAGGTTGAAGGTGTAGCTAGACATGATGCCCGGCACGTGATCAGTGCCCGGAGGCGGAGTCGCAATACGGATATTGAACTTGAGAACGCCCTTTTCTTCCGGATAGTTCGCCATGGAGTAGGCGCGGATGGTCTCTTCCTTGTTGATCGCCTTGAAGCGCCAGATGTCGAGCTTGTCCCAGTCACCGTGGAAATCCTTTCCAATATCAAAATCCTTAAAGTCGATTTCGTAAGGATCACACTCCAGCTGTACATAGCCGCCAGCGCGGAAGTCTACTTCCTCGCCTTCTGGCAGTGTCAGTATTAGCTCTTTGATAAAGGTAGCCACGTTGTGGTTGGAGGCAACTTCGCACTCCCACTTCTTAACACCGAAGAATTCCTCGGGCACTTCAATCTTCATGTCCTGTTTTACCGGAACCTGGCACGACAAGCGCCAGCCTTCCTTCTCTTCACGGTTGGTGAAGTGCGTTTTTTCCGTGGCCAGCATCGCGCCGCCGCCATCAAACACCTTACACTTGCACTGGGCGCAGGTACCGCCGCCGCCACAAGCAGACGACAGGAAGATACCACTGCCTGACAGTGTGCCCAGCAACTTGCCACCGGCTTCCGTTTTCACGGTATGTTCCGGATCGTCATTGATTTCGATGGTCACATCACCGGTGCTTACCAGTTTGGATCTCGCCGCGAGGATGATCGCCACAAGCGCCAGAACGATAACGGTGAACATGACCACGCCGAGTGTTATTTCTATAAACATGGTCTCGCCTTTTCGTTAAACCGAATCACCGGGTGAATTACAGGGAAATCCCTGAAAAAGACATAAAGCCAAGGGACATCAAACCGACTGTAATAAAGGTGATACCCAGGCCACGCAGCCCTTCTGGAACATCGCTGTACTTCAGTTTTTCACGGATACCGGCTAAAGCAATAATAGCCAAAGCCCAGCCCACACCTGCACCGAAACCATAAACCACACTTTCACTGAAGGTGTAGTCACGCTCCACCATGAACAGTGCGGCACCCATAATGGCGCAGTTCACCGTAATCAGGGGCAGGAAAACGCCCAGTGCGGAGTAAAGTGCGGGGATATATTTGTCCAGAATCATTTCCATAATCTGAACAATGGCTGCGATAACACCAATGTAGGTAATCAAGCCAAGGAAGCTAAGGTCTACATCAGGCAACCCTGCCCACGACAGTGCACCTTCACGCAGGATGTTGTTGTAGATCAGGTTGTTGACCGGCACGGTCAGCGTTAGAACAACAACAACAGCAATGCCAAGACCCGTAGCGGCTTCTATCTTCTTGGAAATAGCAAGAAACGTACACATACCCAAGAAGAACGCGAGCGCCATGTTCTCAATGAAGATTGCCTTGAGAAGCAGGCTAATATAATGCTCCATCAGAAGGCCTCCTTATGGGTATGGCGGGACATTTTGTAGTCCAGCTCTTCTACTTGCTCAGGCATCCACGTACGCAGGCCCCAAATCGCCAAACCAATAATGAAGAAGGCGCTCGGCGGCAGCAGAAGCAGGCCGTTGGTAATGTACCAGCCACCCTCGTTAACCGGAGTCAGCAGGGTTACACCGAATAGTGAACCGGCACCAAGAAGCTCGCGGAAAAATGCCACGAACAGCAGCATAATCGAGTAGCCCATACCGTTACCGATGCCATCCAAGAAACTCAGCCAAGGGCCGTTTTTCATGGCGAAGCCTTCGGCACGCCCCATAACAATACAGTTGGTGATGATCAGGCCAACGAATACCGACAGCTGTTTACTGATTTCGTAGGCATACGCCTTGAGTAACTGATCAACCACAATTACCAAGGACGCAATAATGGTCATCTGAACGATGATCCGGATGCTGGCCGGTATTTGGGTACGAACCAGCGATACAGCCAAGTTGGAAAATGCGGTAACCGCGATAACCGACAGACACATCACGATGGTGACGTTCATGCTGGTGGTTACGGCAAGCGCTGAACAGATACCAAGGATCTGCAGCCCGATTGGGTTGTTACTGAATATCGGTTCGAAAAGAACCTGTTTGGCGGTTATTTCGGCCATGATCAGACCTCCCCTTCGCGAAGTTTCTTGAGGAACGGCGCGTAACCCCGGTCACCCATCCAGTAATTGACCAAGTTCTGAACACCACGACTGGTCAGTGTGGCTCCGGAAAGCGCATCGACCTTATGCTCTTTGTCGGGAGTATTGGCGCCTACTCCACCCTTCATCAGGCGGATCTGCGGTTCAGTTTTATCCTCATCGTAAAGCGTCTTGCCAACCCACTGAGATTTCCACCGTGGATTATCCACTTCGCCGCCGAGGCCCGGTGTTTCTGCGTGCGCATAGAAACCCAGCCCTTCGATGGTGTTCAGGTCACTTTCTAGCGACATAAAGCCGTACAGGGTAGACCAGAGGCCATAACCATGAATAGGCAATACCACCCGTTTAACACTTCCGTTTTCGCTCAGAGTGTAAATTTTGGAGATGTTGGGCCGACGCTTGATGCCAGCCTTATCTGCAGTAGACAGAATTCTGGTAGACATCTCGGGATCCGAGGAGGCTTTGTACATGTCGTACTTCATCGGATCTTGTACACCCACGAAAGACGGTTCCACGTAGTCACCGGTTTCCAAGTCTACCAAGCGCACTTCGAACTGCTCAAAGATGCTCTCGATTTCCTCGGCGCCCGCGCCATTGGGCAACATGCCTGAGGCAGACAGAATATTGGTTTTGATGTCCAGATTCTGGTTCTTGATCTGGGCCGGGCGAAGTACGACCGCAGCGGTTGATACCACTACGGAGAACACGATACTCAGTACCAGAGCAACAAGCAGCGTTCTTGGGACAGTTTCTTTACCCTTAGCCACGAGCGAGCCTCCGTTTAACGTTTGCCTGAACCACGTAGTGATCCATAAGCGGCGCAAAAAGGTTAGCGAACAGGATCGCCAGCATGATGCCTTCTGGGAATGCGGGGTTAACAACCCGGATCAGAATGGTCATTACACCCACCAGAATACCGAAGCACCAACGACCCGTGTTGGTCATTGACGCTGAAACTGGGTCGGTAGCCATGAACATCATACCGAAGGCAAAGCCACCTATAACCAGATGCCAATGGGCTGGAACGGAAAACATCGGGTTGGTTTCAGAACCAACAACGTTCATCAGAACCGCCGTGGCGATCATGCCGATCAGCACACCACCTACAATCCGGTAACTGGCGATTCGCATACCTACCAGTATCAGGCCGCCAATCATGACAGCCACCGTGGAGGTTTCGCCCATGGAACCCTGAACAGAACCCATAAATGCGTTCATCCAGCCGATTCCCTCTTCCAGCGCCTCAAGGCCACCGCTCGCTGCCATGCTTAGGGCGGTTGCGCCACTGAAGCCGTCAACTGCGGTCCAAACTGCATCGCCGGAGATCTGTGCCGGATAGGCAAAGTACAGGAATGCACGCCCGGTTAATGCTGGGTTCAGGAAGTTTTTGCCGGTACCACCAAAGACTTCTTTACCGATTACCACACCAAATGTGATACCCAGTGCCACCTGCCAAAGAGGAATGGTTGGCGGGCAAATCAGTGCGAACAGGATAGACGTTACAAAGAAGCCTTCGTTCACTTCGTGACGACGCACGGTCGCGAACATGACTTCCCAGAAACCACCAACCACGAAAGTAACGACGTAAACGGGAACAAAGTAAGCCATCCCGTAAACAAAGTTATCCCAGATACCCGCTCCGGCTCCGGTCACGGCAAGTGCCTGAATGAAGGCTGTGCGCAGGCCACCGTCTGCAATCAACGCGTCCGGGTTGGTCGCCAGAAAGCTGTTGGCCTGAAAGCCAATGTTCCACATACCAAAGAACATCGCCGGAAAAGCACACAACCACACCGAAATCATAATGCGCTTGAGATCAATGCCATCACGCACGTGGGAGGTTGTAGCGGTTACCGAACTGGGCGTGAAGAACATGGTGTCGGCGGCTTCATACAGCGCATACCAGCGCTCGTACTTGCCACCTTTTTCAAAATGATGCTCGATTCCATCGAGAAACTGTCGGATAGCCATTCGTATTAGCCCTCGATCTCGATTCGGGTCAGGTTCTCGCGGAGAATCGGACCGTATTCATATTTACCCGGGCACACGAAGGTGCACAGCGCCAGATCTTCTTCATCCAGCTCCAGAGCTCCGAGTTTCTGAGCCATTTCTGTGTCACCCACAATTAGGGCACGCAGTAACTGGGTCGGGAGGATGTCCAGAGGCATAACTTGCTCGTACGAACCAACCGGCACCATGGCTCTCTCGCTGCCATTGGTGATGGTGGTGAAGTTGAACAGTTTGCCGCTGGTAAGCTTGGACAGGTAGATATTCAGAACCGAGAACTTGTTGATCCCTGGCGTTAGGTAGCCTAGGAACTCACGCTTACTGCCCTCTTCCAAAACCGAAACCTGATTGGCAAAACGGCCAAGATAAGCGCAGGGGCCATCGCCCCGACGACCACCGAATACCGAGCCGGAAACAGTTCGCACATCGCAGTCTGTGGCCACTTCGCCATCCAGAAGCTCAGATAGACTAGCGCCCAAACGGGTACGAACCAATCGTGGTTTCAGCACCTTGGGGCCGCCCAGCGCAATTATACGCCCAACTTGCAGTTCGCCGGTTGTAAACAGCTGCCCAATATCGATCACGTCCTGGTAATTAATCGTCCAGACAGACTTGGAGGCAGAAACCGGATCAAGATAATGGATATGAGTCCCAACGTTTCCGGCGGGATGCAAGCCATCAAATTGTTGAACTTCGATATTATCGGCCTTGGGAACGGACACGTTAGACCCGGGCCGACCGGTTACAAACACCTTGCCTGAGGTAAGCCGGCCAAGAATGGTCAGGCCGCTCTCAAATGCTGCCGCGTTCTCAGCGATCACCGCAGTGGGATCAGCTGCCAACGGGTTGGTGTCCATAACAGACACAAAAATAGAGTGCGGAGCGGTATCGATTGCCGGCACCTTGCTGTAAGGACGCGTTTTAAGCGCCGCCCACAGGCCAGACTCAACCAGGTTATCGACTACCTGTTGGCGCTCCAGCCCGGCAAGTTCCGAGTCACTAAAGCGGGCAAAGGTCTCAGCATCGTCGCCATCTATTTCGATGACAATAGACTGGAACACTCGACGCTCACCACGATTAAGCTCTTTAACCACACCAGCGGCAGGTGATGTATAACGAACGCCCTCGGTCTTCTTGTCCGTGAACAGCAGCGTACCGCGCTTAACACGGTCTCCTTCTTTCACAGCCATCGTCGGCTTCATGCCGATGTAGTCGAAACCAATTAACGCCACGTGGCGAACTGGTTTGCCGTCTGAAATGGTCTGTTCGGGAGCGCCGCTGATGGGAAGATCCAGGCCTTTTTTGATCTTAATCATTAGCCTCATCCAATCATCAGAAACTATTCTATGGATTAGTAGTGCCTGACCCCTGCGGCCCAGAAACAGTTGAGTAACGGGGAGACAGACATACCCAAAATCTTGCCAATTATAGAGTTTAAGGCAAGCTATTTCCACCTGAAACGAGAACAGGTTTGTACCGGAACGTAAAGCCGAAACAACATACCATCATTAACAAAAACCCGGCGACTTTCGGCGCCGGGTTTTTGGAGAAAACAGCGCCAACGCAAGCGCACTACCGTCAGTCGCGTGCGCGCTTCGGGAAGATGGGGTAATCGATACCGGCCATCTGACTTACTACACGGATCACCTGGGCGCTGTAGCCAAACTCGTTGTCGTACCAGACATAGAGAATCAAGCGCTTGCCCCCGGCAATCGTCGCCTGAGCATCAACAATGCCAGCATGGCGTGAGCCTACAAAGTCTGAAGATACAACTTCTGGAGAGTTCACAAAATCGATCTGCTTCTGCAGTTCGGAGTGCAAAGCCATCTCGCGCAGATAGTTATTTACACCTTCGACATCCACCTCTTTCTTCAAATTGAGGTTCAGGATGGCCATGGAAACGTTCGGTGTTGGCACCCGAATGGCGTTACCGGTCAGTTTGCCTGCCAGCTCCGGCAGAGCTTTGGATACCGCTTTTGCCGCGCCTGTCTCGGTAATTACCATGTTCAGCGCAGCACTCCGGCCACGACGGCTACCTTTATGGTAGTTATCGATCAGGTTCTGGTCGTTGGTGTAGGAGTGAACCGTTTCAACGTGCCCGTCTACGATGCCGTACTCATCATAAATCGCTTTCAACACCGGCGTAATGGCGTTGGTCGTACAGGAGGCAGCCGACAGAATTTTGTCTTCGTCGGTGATAGAGTCGTTATTAATGCCGTAAACGATGTTCTTGATATCGCCTTTGCCCGGTGCCGTCAGCATAACCCGGCTTACGCCCTTGGATTTCAGGTGCAGACCCAGACCTTCTTCGTCACGCCACTTACCGGTGTTATCAATAACGATGGCGTTTTTGATGCCATACTGGGTGTAGTCCACTTTATCCGGGCCATCAGAGTAGATCACTTTGATGAAGTTGCCGTTGGCAATCAGCGCGGATTCTTTCTCATCTACGCGAATGGTGCCATCAAAGGGGCCGTGTACCGAATCGCGGCGCAAAAGGCTGGCACGCTTCTCCAGATCGTTGTCTGCGCCACCCTGGCGCACCACAATGGCTCGCAGGCGAAGGTTGTTACCACCCCCAGCTTTTTCGATCAAAATGCGGGCAAGTAAGCGGCCGATGCGACCGAAGCCGTAAAGCACGACATCTTTGGTGCCGTTATTGGCGTCTTCTTCTGACTGTAAGGGATACTGACCAATCACCGGGCCGATTTCTTTTTTAAGAAACTCGGCCAGATCATCGCTTTGTGCCTTAAATTTCACCGCCAACTTACCAATATCGACGTGCGCACGCCCGAGCTCCATCTGATCCATGGCCTGCAGAATTGGCAAGGTATCGTTCACGGACAGCTCACTGTCCTCTACCTGACGCACAAACCTGTGGGCGCGGATAATATCGATAACCGATTGGTTGATAATGGCGCGACCGTATACGGAGGTAACAACGTTGTTTTTCCGATAAAGACGGCCAATCAGCGGAATCATAGCCTCCGCTGTAGATTCTCTGTCCATCCAGTTGGACAGGCACTGGTTCATCTGTTCGTGGCTCACGGTAGAGACCCCTGTTTCGCACGTGGAATAATTAAGGACGGGCATTATCCAACTTAAACCGGCTAACGGCAAATACGAACTGACACGGACATCGTAGGTTTATCGCCATGACACCGCCATCTGCGGGCGTTAGAATAGCCGCCATATTGGCTCCCCCACACCCAAAGCAGGAGAACACGACTGCCCATGAATCAAGGTGCCCCTACTTCCGCTTCACTGCAAACACTGATTGCGCCGGCATTCCCTGCGAAACCCGCCGATCACCGCACCTGGGGGCAGTTACATGGCAGCAGCGATGCCCTGGCCATTTGCGAGAGCGCCCGGGCGCATAAGGGGCTAACCCTGGTGATTACTCGCAGCACGGCTGAGGCGATTCGCCTGGAGCAATCCATGCGTTTTTTCCTGGGGTTACCGCCAGAGGAAGATGGAGCCACCGTGACAGAGGGCGGTTTGGAGCTGCTGTCGCTGCCAGACTGGGAAACCCTGCCCTACGATCTATTTTCCCCACACCAGGATATTACCTCCCGGCGCATCCGCACCTTACACCGGCTGCCTGGCATTGCGCATGGCGTTATTGTGGTGCCCGCGCGAACTCTGATGCACCGGCTGCCGCCGGTCGGTTATCTTCAGGGCAATACGTTGTTGCTTGAAACCGGCCAATCTCTGGATATCGAAAACTGGCGCATGCAGCTGACAACGGCCGGCTACCGGCACGCCGAAAACGTATACGAGCATGGTGAGTACGCGGTTCGCGGCTCGATACTCGACATATTCCCCATGGGCTCCAACCTGCCCTACCGAATTGATCTGTTTGATAACGAGGTAGAAACCCTTCGAACGTTCGACCCTGAAACACAACGTTCCATCGATCGGATTGAGCGCATCGAACTCCTACCCGCTTACGAATTCCCATGGCACAAGGAGGCTCGCTCTGGCTTCCGGAATCGTTGGTTCGAGCAATTTCCAAACGCCAACAAGGATTCAACTGTTTATCAGGATGTCAGCCACGGCATTACGCCACCGGGTATTGAATATTACCTGCCATTGTTTTTCGAAGAGACGGCTACGCTTTTCGACTATCTGCCTGGAACGACGCACGTTTTTACCGCTGAGGGCCTGAACGAGGCGGTCACGTTGTTCGACGCTGAAACCCGAAATCGTTACGAAGACCGGCGTCACGACCTACACCGGCCCATACTTCCGCCCGCCAGTTTGTTTTTGCAGCAAGATGAATTGTTTGGCTACCTCAAGGCCTTTCCCCGGGTAACCACAACACCGGAAACGGCAGAAGGCGGTGGCGCTGTAAATTGCACCAGCGACGCACTTCCGGATATTGCCATCAACGCTCGGGCCGCGGATCCTGCGGGCCACCTGAAGCGTTTTATAAAGAACTTTGCTGGGCGGGTGCTGATTTGTGCAGAGTCTTCAGGCCGCCGAGAAGCTCTGATTGAAAACCTGGGCGAGCACCAGCTGCGACTTAAGGGTTGCGACAACTGGCGGGACTTTCTGGCTGATGAAAGTTGCACGCTGGGCATCACCATCGCACCCATGGAACAGGGGCTGGTGCTGCCTGAGCACAACATTGCTCTGATAACCGAAACAGCTCTTTTTGGCGAACGTGTATTGCAGCGCCGCCGACGCGAAAAGCCTACTGAAATCAATGATGACGGCTATCGAGACCTGTCTGAGTTGCGAACTGGCTCACCTGTGGTGCACATAGATCACGGCGTTGGGCGCTACCTGGGCCTGGAAACCATTACGGTTGAAGGGGAAGCCAGTGAGTTCCTGATGCTCGAATACGCCGGCGGATCAAAACTGTATGTGCCGGTATCCAGCCTGCACCTGATTTCTCGTTATGCCGGCGCAGATACAGAATACGCGCCCCTACACAAGCTAGGCACGGAACGCTGGAGCAACGCCAAGCAAAAAGCGCTAGAAAAGATCCGCGATACCGCCGCAGAGCTTCTGGATGTATACGCTCGCCGGGAAGCCCGAAAAGGTTTCGCGTTTGAGGATCCCAAAGAAGCCTACCGAGCGTTTGCATCTGGATTCCCATTCGAGGAAACGCCTGATCAAGAGATTGCGATCGAGGCTGTTTTTGAGGACATGACCAACGAAAAACCCATGGACAGGCTGGTGTGTGGTGATGTTGGCTTTGGTAAAACCGAAGTTGCTATGCGCGCAGCCTTTCTAGCCACCTGGTCTGGGAAGCAGGTCGCCGTGCTGGTGCCCACAACACTATTGGCCCAGCAACATTTCGACTCCTTCCGGGATCGCTTCTCGGATACACCGGTTAACATCGAGCTGTTGAGCCGCTTTCGCAGTACAAGCCAAACCAACAAAGCCTTGGAAGCCATTGAAGGCGGCAGAGCCGATATCGTCATAGGCACTCACAAGCTCTTGCAGGGCGACGTTCGGTTTAAAAACTTGGGACTGGTGATCATTGATGAGGAGCACCGGTTCGGCGTGGGGCAGAAGGAAAAACTCAAAGCTCTGCGCGCTGAAGTGGATATGCTTAACCTCACGGCAACGCCGATTCCCAGAACCCTCAACATGGCTATGGGTCACCTCAGAGACCTTTCTATCATCGCCACACCCCCTGCCCGACGGCTTTCGGTGAAAACCTTTGTGCGTCAAAGGGACGATGCAATGGTAAAAGAAGCGGTCCTGCGTGAGGTTCTGCGGGGTGGTCAGGTCTACGTTCTACACAACGATGTGGCAAGCATCGAAAAAACCGCCAAGGATTTGCGAGAGCTTGTCCCAGAAGCCCGTGTGGGCGTAGCCCACGGCCAAATACGGGAGAGGAAGCTTGAGCAGATTATGTCGGATTTTTACCACAAGCGCTTCAACGTCCTGGTGTGCACCACCATCATCGAAACCGGTATCGACATCCCCAGCGCCAACACCATTATTATCGAGCGGGCAGATAAGTTCGGCTTGGCCCAGCTGCACCAACTCCGTGGCCGGGTTGGTCGCTCACACCATCAGGCTTATGCGTATTTGCTTACACCGCCACCGAAAGCCATCTCGGCAGATGCCAAAAAAAGGCTCGAGGCGATTTCTGAAGCCCAAGATTTGGGGGCGGGTTTTATGCTCGCAACTCAAGACATGGAGATTCGTGGTGCGGGCGAATTGCTGGGTGACGAACAAAGCGGGCAAATCGAGAGCATCGGCTTCACCCTGTACATGCAATTGCTAGACGAAGCTGTAAAAGCCATTCGCGACGGCCGCACACCCAACGCACAACTGCCTTTAAGCCACGGCACGGAAATGAACCTGCGCATACCGGCGCTGATCCCGGAAGACTATCTGCCAGATGTTCATAACCGCTTAATGCTCTATAAGCGCATTGCCAGTGTGAGCGACCGTAGCGCATTAAAAGAGCTTCAGGTTGAGATGATTGATCGCTTCGGATTATTACCAGAACCGGCAAAAAATCTTGTGCGGCAAACTGAGCTTCGGCTCCAGGCGGAAGCTCTGGGCATAGTGAAAGTAGACGCGGGCAAAGAGTGGGCTCGCCTTGAATTTGGCAGCTCCACACCCGTCGACCCGCTGGTTTTGGTTAAAAAAATGCAATCTGCACCGGACACTTACCGCCTTGAGGGCGGCAACAGCTTCCGTTTTCGGCTGAAGGACACCTCAACCAATGGTAAGCTCGACGGTATTTCCGGAATGCTGGACGAACTTGTACCCGCGCAGGGCGCAGCCACTGCCTAAAACGGCCTGAATATAACTGGAGCAATCTCTTGCAGACTGATGGTAATCGCTTGTGTCGGCTATTGGCACACACACTACTGACCGCCCTTTTGGTGGCCACCTCAATGCTGAGCCATGCGCAGCAGACGCCCGACGATTACTACCGGGCCGAGTTCGTGATTCTGGAGCGCATCATTGACCCAGATGCCGTAAACGAACGCATGATTAACCGAAAGGTCAAGCCACCTGTAGAGACAGATAAGACTCTTTACCGTGTCGCTCAGGGTGGGTCCGTGAGCTCCTCCCTAGAACTCGTTAACCGCAACCAGCTGCATCTTGGCAACGCTGCCAACCGGCTTGAAAGCAGCGGCAAATACCGAGTGCTTATGTCTGCAGGTTGGTACGAGGCCTTCCCGCCCGATTACAAAGGCGAGCCGCTGCGCATCGAGATAGGAGACTGGCTGGAGCAAGCAGACCAGCGAGAGATCGAGGGGAATATCACCATCGATAGGCAGCGTTACCTGCACGTTGCCGTGCACCTGAACCACTGGCAGGAAGGAAAGGTTGCGGCTGCGGCTGCGGCACCAACCACCCTCCCTACAACAGGCGCCGAGCTGAACCTTCAGCCTGAGATACCGCTGGAACTACTGACATGGATTCGGGAGACCCGCAGGATGCGGAGTGAGGAAATCCACTTTTTGGATTCCCCCACCCTTGGGGTTCTCGTGTTCTTCAAGAAGGTTGAGGCAGAGCAGTAAGAGCACCAAGATCGGCCATCGACGCTTCGAGTATATGCCTTACACCAGACATACCTTGCTCGATGGCCGCTTCGATTTCTTCCATGGTAATGATGTGGTCTGACTTCCCGGCGGCCCAGTTGACCACCAGCCCCAAACACACGTATCGCATACCCAGTTCGGCCGCCAGAGCGGCTTCGGGCATGCCGGTCATCCCTACCAGATCACACCCGTCGCGCTCCATACGGCGTATTTCTGCCGCTGTCTCCAGCCTGGGGCCTTGGGTTGCACCGTAAACCCCAAACCCGGCAAACGATACGTTATGGGCTGTAGCGGCCTGCGCCAGAATGTCCCGCGCGGCCTGGTCATAGGGCCAGGTGAAATCAATGTGGGTCACTTTATCCAGATTGCCCTCTAAACTGCCCTCAAAGAAAGTGCTGGGCCTGCCCCAGGTGTAATCAATAATCTGCTCGGGGATGACCACACAGGCGGGGCCCATATCCGGGTGTATCCCGCCTACCGCATTTACTCCAACCACCGTGCGCACGCCAGCGTCGTAAAGCGCTTTTAAGTTCGCCCTGTAGTTCACTTCATGGGGCGGTATCCTGTGAGGATTACCGTGCCGGGACAGGAACACAACAGGCTGGCCATCGAGACGCCCTTCCGTCAACTCAGAGGAAGGTGCCCCCCAGGGTGTTTCCACGGTTCGCGTTCCGGTAATCTCCAGGCCCGCTAGGGTGGTCAGGCCGGTGCCACCAATAATACCTATCGCTCCGCTGATTTCAGACATCAATCGCCATCCCCCTCTCCTTCTCCCGCGTCCAGAGACTGCTCACCCACGTCGCCCGCCTGGGTATCTTGGCGGCGGCTACGTTCGTGCTTGTTGACACTTTTATTACTGCGGGGCGCCTGGTTTCTATCGCTATCCCCTTCGCTTTCAGCTTGCCCGTCGCGACCGTTTTCATGCTCGGAAATACGGCTGTCTTCGTTGAGGTATATAGTTTGCGTTGGGAACGCTATTTCGCCACCGTAACCTACGATAACTTCGCTGATTTTCAGCAGCACGTCCTGCTTCACTTCGTGATACCGAACCCACTGGGTCGTTTTGGTGAAGGCATAAACCATGATATCCAACGATGACTGACTGAACGCCAGAAAAGTCACTATCAACGTTTGCTGGTTATCAATATCTTCATGCTTGTCCAGCATTGAGCGGATGTCTGAAACAATGGTCGCCATCTGGCTGACATCTGCATAACGGATACCGATGTTTTCGTATATACGCCGGTTGGTCATTCGAGAGGGGTTTTCTACTGCGATGGTTGTAAACACGGCATTCGGAACATAGAGAGGCCGCTTGTCAAACGTCCGCATAGTCGTAAGCCGCCATCCGATATTTTCTACAGTACCCTCGATATTGCGATCCGGTGAACGCACCCAGTCTCCGACCTTGAACGGCCGATCCAGATGAATAATAAAGCCGCCGAAAAAGTTGGCCAGCAGGTCCTTGGCCGCAAAAGCCACAGCAATACCACCCACGCCACCAAAGGCAAGCACGCCCGAAATACTAAAGCCCAGCGACTGCAGACTGATCAGCACGGCCGTAATGATCACCACGGCTCGCGAAAGCTTACTGATCGCGTTAATAGTGGTGTAATCCATGGGTTTTTTCATTTTTACCGGAGAGACAAGAATGCTCTCTCCTTCCTTTATTGTCCTGAGCAGGGCCCAGACAAAGATAAAAATGAAGCCGACCTGGAGCACAGTGTCATTGACTTTGAAGATCTCGGCGGATGAGTAGCGATGGGCCACTTCAGCAGCCCAGTACACACCTTGAAGCCAGACAAAAGCCACCACAGGTTTGCGGGCAGCATGCAGCGCTGTGTCATCCCAGAAGTTGCCGGTGCTCGCACATTTTCGTTCCAGCGCACGGATAATATGGCTGGCAATATAGGCAGCTGTGGCCGTGCCGAATACCAGTGCGAACACAACAATACCCACGCGCCATGCCTCAGACAGCAGACCGAAATTCTCGATCCAGCCGTTGAGCACGGACATCATTTCTCCGATCATCGGATTCCTCTAATCAGTGTTGACAATCTGGTGTCAGCGGATAGTAACCGGCATACCCGGCCGGGCAAAGTCAAACAGTTCAACGACATCGGCATTGCGCATGCGAACACACCCATGTGAAAGCGCCAGGCCCATGGGTTCCGTATCGGGGGTACCATGTATGTATATAAATCGACGGAAGGTATCAACGTCGGCACCGCGATTTTTCTCAAGCTCCAGCCCACAAAGCCAAAGGATTCGGCTCAGAATCCAGTCCCGCTCGGGGTGGCTGGCGGCCAGTTCGGGGCTGTATATCTCACCGGTGGGGCGACGGGCTCGGAAAACAGTATTGGCAGGAAGCCCGGCCCCCATCATCGCGCGTATGTAATGCTCGCCCTTTGGAGTACAACCGCTGCCGTTTTGTTCGCCCACGCCGTTCAGTGCAGTGGAAACAGGGTAGCTTGCAACAACACAGCCACTCTCATCCAGCAGAGCAAGGGTCTGATCATGCAGGCTGATGTCAATTGAGCAGGCAGTGCGGTTGTGATGATTCAAAACGGTATGGGCTCCCCCAAGAGTTCAGGAGGAAGCCTAACTGAGAGAGTACAGCTCAGGCAACCGGGATGTTGCTGTTGGCGGGGGAAACCAAGAAGGCGTCTTGGGCTTGCATACCAGCGGCCAGGAATGGCACGAGGCGCGCAGAAATTTCTTGAACAGTCGTCTCCACACCCAGCTTGTTGCGCAGAATGTCCTGCAGAGCATCGCTACTGGACATGGTAAACGCTGTGGCGCCGAGCATAAACTGGATGCGCCAGTACCGATCTACGGCTGAAAGCTGAGGTGTTGCCCCTTTTAACAGGCGCATGAAGCGGCCGAACGGCTGGCTGTATTCCTGCTCCAGAAACTTGCGCAAATGCCCTTGCGACTGGGTATATGCCAGCCCGAGGAGCCGCATGAAAATCGAAATACCCTTTTCATTCCGCTGGGGCATGCGAACAGCACTTTCCGTAAGCGCCCAGAGCGTCTGGTTCAGCGAAGGTGGGCTGCCTTCGCAGCTGGCCTCAAGCTCATCAAACGCGTTTTCAAGAGTCGCTGAAAACGGCGTCAGGAAGCGGCCAAAAACAGCTTGAATCAGCGCATTTTTGGAGCCAAAGTGGTAATTCACAGCGGCCAGATTTACTCTGGCCTTGCTGGTAATCATGCGCAGTGACGTCTCTGAAAAACCTCGCTCAGCAAACAGTTCTTCTGCGGCATTAAGAATTCGGTCAACAGTATCCGACTGGGCCATTTTGTTTTCAGTGCCTCTAGCAAACGTCTGTTTGAAACATACGTTTGACGCACATTTATGTCAAGTTCTGTGCTCTGGTTCCGCCGCGACTGTTTGCCAACCTTGGTCGATGGCGCTCTGATTACCCTCGAAGAAAGCCGTTTGAACCTGACCATAGGCTTTTTCGGCTTCAAGAAGATAAATCAGATAAAGCCTTATATGCTCACGTCGGGACAGCGCTCGAGGCAAAGCCTTCTGCTCCGATAAACGCAACAAACTGCTGAATCGGGCACTCTTCAAAGCGGGGTTGAAATCTGCCATGCGGGCGCATTGCCAAATCAACCCCTCTTTACCCTCAAGGTGCTCAGCATGCTTTCGCGCGTCTCGCATCATGCGCTGGCGTTTGATCAACAGGTCTAGATAAGAAGGCTCCGAGGTATAGACGCCGCGAACCACCGGGATGCCCAGCAATAAAATAATTACAAAAGCGCCGAATCCGCCACCAGCTATCCAGGCAGGTACAAAACCTGTCAGCCCGCTGAGAAATACGATTGCCGCCACTAACGCACTGAACAACCACAAATCCCGGCTACGGCGGGCGGCCGCAACAGTGAAGTTATCGGGCCAATCGTTCATTGCCATCAACTCAAAATCCATCAACAATACACGGTCGCACTGGCGCAACATTAACCTTAGCTTGCGCTGACGGGATTCTGCCGGCACCGGGCCCGATTCTTCATGGCCTTCTTGCTGGGTCGCAAGTGCAAGCGCTGACGGGCTATTTTGGCTTGCGTCCTGCGCAGCCTCTTCGGGCACAGGAACCGGGTCAGCCGCTCGCCCGGGCCGCAATACCGCGCCTTGAGCTGTTCCTGTTAGCGCCTCTGCGGCGTTCTGGTTCTGAGCCATGACAATTCTTCCAGCGCGTTAAAGGGCCTCTATTATTTGAGCTTCACCTACTAGCGTATCGACAGCGCTCGAAATATCTTGAATTTAGCCTTATCCTTTTGCTCCATGCCGCACTTCGCTCCCTCATGAGGCCCGCTTATGTTCACAGGTATTGTCCAAGGTATTGCGATTATTGAAGAGGTTACCGCTGCAACCGGGCTGAGTACTTTTGCAATCCGCTTGCCGGATAACCGTGCAGAGGGCGTCAGCATTGGGGCGTCGGTGGCTGTCAATGGCACCTGCCTGACTGTTACCCGCCAAGCCGGAAACACACTGTTTTTTGATGCCATGCAGGAAACCTTGAGCCTGACAACACTCGGCAGCTTGAAGCCGGGGCACACACTCAACTTTGAACGAGCGGCGCGGATTGGAGATGAGATTGGCGGCCATTTGCTGTCGGGGCACATACACACAACGGCTAATGTGGTGGATATTCTTCGGCCAGAAAACAACGTGACCATTTGGTTTGAAGTTCCGGATCAGTGGGCCCGCTACATCTTTGCCAAAGGCTATATTGCAATCAATGGCGCCAGCCTTACCATTGGCGAGGTTGCAGACAACCGATTCAATGTTCACCTTATTCCCGAAACTCTACGGGCGACAACCTTCGGCGCAATAGAAGAGGGAATGCGGGTCAACATCGAGATCGACAGCCAAACACAAACCATCGTGGATACGTTGGCGCGCCTGGGTTATGACCGCCCTGCTCCACTGCTTTAGCGCGGAGTAGCCATCACTCGTTCCAGGCTTCGAACACCACAAATTTGGGGTTAGCATCTAGCTGACGGACTTGCGAAAAAAAGTGTCGCAAACTTCGGTGGTAACCAAGATGCCGGTTGCCCACCATAAGCAGGCGGCCCGTTTAGGCCAGGTTCTGGGAAGCCTACTCAAAAAGCCTCAAGGCGATATGATCCCCCACCACACCGCCTTCATGAAACGGCGGATTTAACAGGATTCGCTCAAACGGCTCGCTGTCACCTGCAATTCCATCCACATGCACGAACAAAGCTTGGGCATCAGGAAATGCTGCTTCTAGGTTACTGCGAGCACTCAGAACTGCCTGACTGGACACATCACTGAAGGTTATTTCAATGCCCGGTTTCGCGGCCAACGCACTCAGGCCGAGAACACCGTTACCGCAGGCGAGATCCAGCACCCGGGCACCGGGGCGGCAGGACTTAAGAGTGGGCTTTAGGTGGGGCAGCATCAGCCGTGTGCCGATGTCCAGCTTTTCCCGGGCGAATACTGCGGGCATGGCCGAGACGCGAACGCCACTGCCCTCCCCAAGTTCGTAGCCCTTCCAGGTACCGGGCCAGTTGTCTAGCGTGGCTTGGCCGGAGCCACAGGTGATCACGCGCCATACTGGTCGTCTACCACCAGAACCTGGGAATCGGGCGCTGCTTCTAGGCGGCTACAAGATTCCTGCAAGAGCAGTTCGTCGGCGGCGCTCCAGCCACGAAGGCTCAGATCATCGGTTCCGGGGCGGCTCAAGGTCAGGCTACCACCGGGAAAATCCAGTACTGCAGTTGTCCGATCAGGCACCTATTTACCCCGAAAAGCGCGATAAACCGTAAAGCGCCGGTCTTCACGCAGGCGTTCAACGCGGCCGATGTGGCGTTTGATCAAGGACTCGTAAGGCAAAAAACTGTTCGCCACCAGACGCAGTTCGCCACCTGGTTTTAGGTGCCGTTTCACGTCCTGAAGAAACTGCTCGGTCATGGAGGTATCGGTTTTTACACCCGTGTGGAAGGGGGGATTGCTAATTATGCCCGACCAGAGGGCGTCAATGCCCGCGAGGCCGTCTGAGGCGTGAATCGTGCCGGTAACGCGATTGCGTTGGTAGGTTTCCCTTGCGCAGATAACCGCCTGCGCTTGAACATCCACACCGTCAACACTGGCAACGGGCTCCTCTCGCGCTACCTGCTTGGCCTGAAGCCAGGCACCAATAACGCCCGCACCACAGGCAAAGTCCAAAACCCGGTCAGCCCGAACTGGCTGTTCTGCCAGAGTGTCCAGCAGCATGCGCGTGCCATTATCTAAGCCATCTTGGCTGAAGATTCCGGGCAGCCCGGCAACCTCAACGGACATCCCTGCGCACTCCGCGACGCTCCAGGTTAACCAGTCCTGAACCCGAAACCCGGGAGCCGGCTCAATCGCTTGTGCACACCAGACCTGGCAGTGACGTGCGCTATCGACTTTTGCTACCTGCGGAGCAACCGCTTTGAGCTGTTTGATGGCACCAACAATGCCTTCCTTTTTTTCGCCCACCAGTATCAGCCGCGCATTTTCCGATGCCAAAGAGCGAGCAAGCGCTAAGCGCATCTCCAACTCGGCACGGGCCTTGGGCAGAAACACCACAATGCTGTCGTAGGTACCTTCTGCCAGTAGCGCAGGGTCTTCGTAGCCAAAACAGGCCTGCCAGGCTTCATGGCTCTGAAGCGCACGATAAACACCCGCGTGCTCGCTCATGGCAAGGCCGCCTGCAGGAAGCTCTGGCAACAGATGTGCGGATGCAACACCCAGTAATGCCAAGCGACCCGTTAACAGGTGCTGGTTTTTAAGCAACGCCTGATGCGAATTAAGCAAACTGGAAACAGGTAAATTCTGCATGAATTGGATGGTGCCGTTTTGCAGTGAAGGTTAAACTTTTTTCTCGCGACCTGAGCGCACCGGGCGCAATACCAGCTCATCTAAGCTGGTTTGCTTGCTCTGCTCCCAGTCTTTAGCGCCGGAAACCGACAAGCCCATATCCCGGAGTATGCCGTCAGCCACATCGTACACTACGCCGTGCACGTTAAGCTGTTGGCCACGCTTCCAAGCTTCCTGAACGATGCTGTTTTGGCACACGTGCCCTACCTGTTCAACCACGTTTAGTTCACACAAACGGTCAACCTGGTCAAGCTCACTGCTACTGGCATCTAGTACGGACTGATGGAGATCACGCACATCCTGTACATGCCTCAGCCAGTGACTGATCAGCCCAAAACCTTCATTGCGCAGAGCAGCTTTTACACCGCCGCAGCCATAGTGACCTACCACAAGAATATGCTTGACCTTTAACACCTCAATCGCAAATTGCAATACGGAAAGGCAGTTAAAATCTGTATGTACAACAACGTTGGCAACGTTCCGGTGCACGAACAGTTCACCCGGAAGCATATCAACAATCTGGTTGGCCGGCACTCGACTATCGGCACAGCCAATCCACAGATATTCTGGCGCCTGCTGGTTCGAGAGGCGATGGAAGAACTGCGGATCCTCGGCCTTGATGCCATCGGCCCAAGCCCGGTTTTTTTTAAGAATATGGTCAAGTTGACCCATTAACAGACTCCATTTGGTGATTCCCGATCGCAATTGAACGGGAATCACGACTCCAACGCAATACTCAGTTTATCTGGATCATGTCATCAGGTGCGTTTGGCCTGCCTAACGCCTTCAAACATCTTCAGGAACCTTCAGGCTGATACAGCGTACTTTGCGCCAAATCAAGCAACTCACGCAGGGCAACAGAGAACATCGCGTATTCCGGCTCTCCAACGCCCTTGAGCTCCACCAGCATGGACTTCCAACGACCGATCATATGCTCATGCCGCTGCATCCAGCTTTCAACGCACGCAGGTACGTCCTCTGGCTTGTCCGCTAGGTTAAGCACACCCGTGGTCAGTGCACGTTGCTGCCAGCCTAGGTCTTCACGAAAACTTTCCCGCGCCAGTGCCTGCCAGTGTGTTGCAGACGCAAGGCTGGCAATCGTGGTGCCAAACCAGCTGAGATCAAGAAGGTCACCCAGTTCGTAATAAAGATTAGCGACCGTTTTCAGCGGCATTCCCGTTGCCTTCTGAGCTTCAATAATGCCAAGCGACGAGTACAGGTACCCGGTGCCGGCCAAAACCGAAGCCAGATCTGCAGGCAATCCAGCTTTCTCCAGTGCTTTGTTGCGTTCTTCCCAATCGGTGCGGGCCTGCCCTCCTAAGTAGTCTGGCAGGTTAGAAGTCATGGCCCAGACACTGTCGGCAAAGCGCTCCATGTGCCCTTCAATGCTCAGCTCTGCCCGGCGGTTACGCAACAGCCACTGCACGGATCTGCGCATCAAGCGCATGAGATCGCCCATCAGCTCCATCTGCAGTTGTGCCGGAATATGGAAATCCAGATCTTCGATCTTGTCCCACCAGTTGTCTATCCTGAACACATCCCTGGTGATCAACCAAGCCAGAGCAATCGTTGCTGCGTCGGCGCCTGTGGACTGGGTCAGCCGCTCCACAAAGGTAATGCCCATGTGGTTGACCATGTCATTGGCAATCTGTGTGGCGATAATTTCCCTTCTTAGCTGATGCTCGCCGAGCTCTTTAGAGAACTTTTGCGTCAAGTCGCGGGGGAATACTTTGTACATTTCCCGGGCAAGTATCGGATCGTCCGGCAAGCTGCTGTTTATCAGAGTTTGCTTTAGATCTCCTTTCACATAAGCAATCATGACCGCCAGCTCTGGCCGAGTGAGACCTCGTTTGTTCAACTTGCGCTCGTTCAGCACCTCATCATCTGGCAGGAATTCTAGCGCCCGATTCAGCTTGCCTTCACTTTCAAAGGTATTCATCAACCTACGGTATTCTTCTAGGCGTGCTGGTGCGTCCACGTTGGCAATACTGATCGCTTGGGTTTGCCGGTAGTTGTTCTTGAGAACAAGCGCCGCCACATCGCCGGTCATCTCTTCCAGCATAACGTTACGTTGCTTGGCCGTAAGATCTCCCATGGCAACACAGCGATTGAGCAGGATCTTCATATTAACTTCATGATCCGAGCAATCGACACCCCCGGAGTTATCAATAAAGTCGGTATTTAATCGCCCACCCTTAAGGGCAAAGCCAATACGGCCAACCTGGGTCATGCCCAGGTTGGCGCCCTCACCTACAATCTTGCAACGCAAATCCACTCCGTTGATTCGCACACCATCGTTGGCTTTATCACCCACATCACTGTGGGATTCGCCACTGCCTTTTACGTACGTGCCGATACCACCTACCCAGAGCAAATCAACCTGAGCTTTCAGGATATGGGAGATCAGCATATTCGGAGGCACCCGATCAGAATTGATGCCTAGGAGCTTCTTGATTTCCGGGCTGATGGGTATAGATTTAGAGCTTCGGCTGAACACACCGCCGCCCTTCGAGATCAGCTTCTCGTCATAGTCTGTCCACGCCGAGCGCGGCATCTCAAACAGCCGCTTACGTTCTTTGTAGCTCTTAGCCGCATCCGGTGACGGATCCACAAAAATGTGGATGTGGTTAAACGCTGCCACCAACCGGGTTTTCTCGGAGCTCAGCAAGCCATTGCCGAACACATCCCCGGCCATGTCGCCGATACCGATGGCGGTAAACTCGTCCACCGCTGGGTTGATGCCTACTTCGCGGAAATGCCGCTCAACAGACACCCAAGCACCGGAGGCGGTAATGCCCATCTTTTTGTGGTCGTAGCCATTACTACCACCAGAGGCAAACGCATCACCCATCCAGAAACCGTATTCTGCAGCCAAGCCATTGGCAATGTCGGAGAATGTGGCAGTGCCTTTGTCTGCTGCAACCACCAGATAGTGATCATCCGAATCATGGCGAACAACACGCTCGGGCGGTTGAATGCCTGAATCTACTAGGTTGTCGGTAATATCGAGCAGGCCGCGGATAAACATTTTGTAGGCCGCAATGCCTTCCGCTTGGAAAGCTTCGCGATCGGACGAATCCGGCAGCTGTTTGGCGACAAAACCACCCTTGGCGCCCACCGGAACGATCACCGCGTTTTTCACCTGCTGAGCTTTTACAAGGCCCAGCACCTCGGTTCGATAATCCTCAAAACGATCGGACCAGCGCAGACCGCCTCGGGCGACCTTGCCACCGCGCAGGTGGACGCCCTCCACTCGAGGCGAGTATACGAAGATTTCGTACACAGGCCGCGGTAGCGGCATGTCTGGAATTCCGGAAGGATCAAACTTCACACTGATATAAGATTTTGGCCCACCAGCCTCGTCGAGCTGATAGTAGTTAGTGCGCAGCGTGGCCTGCATTAATTCTAGGTACAGGCGCAGAACACGGTCCTCACTGAGGTTTGCCACCTCTTCCAGCCCTGCATTAAATTCGATCTCGAGCTTCTGTTGTGCAGCTTGGCACTTGCCCTCGCTTTGAAAGCGATCAGGATTGAAGCGTACCTCAAAGTACTCCAACAGAATCCGGGTGAGCGCGACGTGGTTGACCAGCGTATTGGAGATAAACGTTTGGCTGTTGGAGAAACGGATTTGGCGCATGTATCGGGCATAGGTGCGCAACAGGGCAATTTCCCGCCAGCTCATGTACGAGGTGATGAGCATCCGGTTAAACGCATCGTTTTCTGCTTCGCCGTACCATACCCGGTGGAACAGCTCCTCAAATATCGGCCGAACCCGATGGATATCAATCACCGTCCCGCCATGGGCGTAGAGAGTAAAATCGTGAATCCAGACGGTTTTGTTATTGCGATCGGTTACCTCAAATGGGTGTTCGCCCAGCACCCGGAAGCCCAAATTGTCGAAAATGGGCATAACATCAGACAACGGCAGCGGCTGGTCGGGATAGAACAGCTTGAAGTGTAGCGTGCTTTCATCTTCCTCCAACGCCCGGTAAAAGCTCATGTTCAAGTCGTTGTCAGTCGACGCGGCGGAAATATGTTCTAGGTCAATCGCGGCGCGACGCGGCGAGAACATTTCAGTGTAACTCGCTGGGAAACCACCGGCCCAACGCCGGTACAGCTCATTCCCCTGCTCTTCACCGCAGGTCTCAGTGAGTGCGCTCGAGAGGCCGTCGCGCCAGGACTGGGCCATCTCGATGACCTTTGCCCGGATCTCGGCAATCGGCAGTGTGCGGTTTTCAACTTGGGGTACACGAATTGTGAATTGGACCCGAGCCAGCACGGATTCCGAGAAGTGTGTAACGAACTCAATGTCTTCGGCTTCCAGGCTATCCATAAGCACCTGTTGCACCTTCAGGCGAAGCTCGGTGTTGTAGATGTCCCTCGGGAAAAACGCGAGGCAGGTAACAAACTGGCCGTAAACATCTTCGCGCATGAACAGCTCAATGCGGCGACGCTCTTGTATGTACAGGATGTTCTTTGCCACCTTCAGCAACTCGCCCTCTTCAATCTGGAACAACTCGTCCCGGGGATAGAGGGTAAGAATTTGTTCCAGCTCCTTGCCGGCATAGTCTTCACGCATGAACCCCGAGCGCTTTATGACATTCTGGAACTTGATTCGAAGCAGCGGAATCTCGTCTGGCCGTTCGTTGTATGCCCGGGCGGTATACAGGCCCAGAAAACGGCGCTCACCAACAACTTCGCCTTTTTTATTGAATTTTTTGACCGCAATATAATCTGGGTACGCAGGGCGATGTACTCTGGAGCGCTGTGCAGATTTGGCAAAAATCAGTAGATCATCCGCGCGGGTCATCTCGTTGCGGGTGCGCTGCGGGAGTTCATTGAGCCGAACCCGATCAGGTCGCTCGTTGTGTACCCGTAATATACCCAACTCGGAATTCTCTACTCGGCTGACGGTCATGCCCGACTTATCTTTAACGAAGTCGTACTCATCATAACCAAGGAAGGTAAAGTGATCGCGCACCAGCCAGTTGAGAAACGCCTTTGCTTCTTCCTTTTTCTCGCTACTGATACCCGCCGTAATGACATCTAGCTCTTTGACAATCTCGTTTACTTTGTCAGTAACCAAAGGGAAATCAGACACGGCAATTCGCACTTCGTGCAATACCGTTTGCAGAGTTTTCTCAAGCTCTCTTAGGTCTTCGGGATTGCTGTGTTTGTCTATTTCCAGAACGATGAACGCTTCATAGGCGGACGACGGCTGGCTTTTTTTGGTCGGCATCAGCTCTTTTAGCTTACCGGCTTTGTCACGTTCCACCCGCAGTATGGAATGCTGGATAGAGTGGGTTCCGATTTCTTGCTGGTTAACGGCGACACGCAGAGAATCAATCAAAAACGGAATATTCGGGTGCAGGATGAACACAACAGTATGAGTAGATTGCCAGCCGTCGCTTTCCAATTCCGGATTGAATACCGACACAGATGTTTCTTCGGCACTGCGCTTTTGCAGAAATTGCCAAGCAGCCAATGCCGCGCCGTAGGTATCCGAGAGCCGCCGACTGAGCAGCTCCTCTAACGGAATATGCGCGTAATGCTGTTTTACAAATTCGCTGATTTTTTCGGCTTCGGCTTTAGCAATCTTTTTGGAGAACTCATCAGTTAAACGCTCGAAAAACTGATCTCTGCTAGCCACTGTCAGCGCATTCATGGGCAACCTCAGGTAGTGTGAAATAAACGTAATCGGGATATCGTGAGATAAGCATAGTCAAACCCTTGATTTTTGCCGGGCAGACGCCAAAACTGCGGCAACTACTTATCACGCATGAGAGTAATCACTTCCAAGAGAGTAATCACTTCCAATGTCGTTACAGCATACGTTCGGTGAGCTACGTTCACAGTTAGCAAAAAGGATTATTGGGCAGGAAAAGCTGGTTGATCGTCTTCTTGTCGCATTGCTTGCCGATGGGCACCTTTTAGTTGAAGGTGCGCCGGGGCTGGCAAAAACCACAGCCATAAAAGTTCTGGCAGATCACCTCATGGGTGACTTTCACCGCATTCAGTTCACACCAGACTTGTTGCCGTCAGACGTTACCGGCAGTGAAATCTACCGTGCTGAAACCGGGCTGTTCGAATTCCAGCGCGGGCCGATTTTCCACAACCTTGTGTTGGCAGATGAAATTAACCGGGCACCCGCAAAAGTACAGTCCGCGTTGTTGGAAGCCATGGGCGAACGCCAGGTTAGCGTGGGTATGCGCACGTTCCCGCTTGATCGCCTGTTCATGGTGATGGCCACCCAGAACCCCATTGAGCAGGAAGGTACCTATCCTCTGCCCGAAGCCCAGCTCGATCGCTTCTTAATGCACGTGGTGATTGGCTACCCGTCGGCACAGGCCGAACAAGCAATTCTGCATTTGGCCAGAAACGATTATCGCCAGGGCCAGCCCGCCGCTGATACTCGCCTGACCGCCGATCAGGTTTTCGAAGCTAGGGCCCAGGCAGCAGATATCTACATGGCTGACTCGGTAGAGCAGTATCTGTTGGCTCTGGTGCTAGCAACCAGAGATCCTGGCGTATTGGATCCGGAGTTGGCACGCTGGACAGCGTTTGGCGCCAGCCCGCGGGGCACCATTGCCCTAGACCGCTGCGCCCGCGCCATTGCGTGGCTAGAGGGCCGGGATTATGTAACCCCAGACGATGTTCGAGCGGTGGCGTTCGACGTACTCCGACACCGTATTCTGCTGACCTTTGAAGCCGAGGCGGAGGGCATAACGTCCGACACAGTGATACAACGCCTGATTGATCGTGTGCCGGTGAGCGCCTGAGGCTCAACATGGATGTAACCGATAGCGATGCAACAACCCACATCAGCCTGCAGGCACTCATTCGCCTGCAGGCTGATGCTAGGGCGCTGAAACTGCCATCGGCACGTCCGGCGCGAGCACGGCAGGCCGGGCTGCAGCAATCTTCCCAGCGCGGGCGCGGGATGGCGTTTTCTGAGGTGCGACTGTACCAGCCGGGAGACGATATCCGCAGCATTGACTGGCGTGTGACTGCCCGGCGCCAGGCACCTCACACCAAACTGTTCGAAGAAGAACGGGAACGCCCGGTGCTACTGCTGTGCGATCTCGGGCCTACCCTGTTCTTTGCCAGCACCGGCGCCTTCAAACAGGTACGCTGTGCCCAGCTTGCCAGCATTCTTGCTTGGCTCGCTCTGTCGGCAGGCGATCAGGTCGGCGGCATTGTTTTTAACGGCAACACCTTGACCGTTCAGCGCCCGGCTCGGCGCAAAAAATCTGTGTTACGGCTGCTGGATACACTTGCCAGCCAACAACGCACGTCTGTGGATAGCTTTGCAGCAGAAACCACCCTTGATACAGCGCTTGTGGAAGCCCGGCGGGTCGCCCATACCGGCAGCCGGATCTTCGTAATCAGCGATTTCCTCAGCCTTTCGGAGAAGACCACATCTTTGCTTGGTGCGCTGGCGCGTCACAATAGTGTCAGTGCACTGCGGGTTGTCGACCCGCTGGAACAGGAGCTGCCGCAGAGCGGGCGCTTTGCCATTGCGGGAGCGGAAGGCCCGGTGTGGTTTGATGCATCCAACAGCAGCTTTCAGCAAGCTTGGCGTGCAAAGATCACCGATCATGAAGCGAAGCTTGAGGAGTGCTTTCGTTTGTCTGGCGTCAGAGCAACAGACGTTTCAACCCAAGAAGCACCGGCTTTAAGCCTTAAATCTATACTCGGGCCAGGGGGGCGAATCGGATGATGCCAGACGATCCCCTAAGTCAACTTCGTGATATTCACTTGCCACAAGCCGGCGGCTTCTGGCCACCGGCTCCGGGTTGGTGGATTCTGGCGCTTGTTATCCTTGTTGCCGTGGCTGCTCTGGTTTGGTTAGCCCGCCGTCGTCACCGCCGAAACCGTTGGCTGAGGTTGGCTAAGGCTGAATTGGCCAGCTTAGAGCACACAGCTGCGAAAGAGCCCCAGTGGTTTACGCAACTCAATGCGCTGCTCAAACGAGTGGCGCGGGAGCGCTACCCGAATGAACACCCTGAAGCGCAATCTGGCGAGCAATGGGCCGCTTGCCTTTTACGCCACCTCCCTGATGGCCGCATTGCCCAGCAGCCGATTGTGAATGCGCTGGTGAACAGCGCCTGGCAGCCGACACCAACGGCCGAACCCGCACAATCCCTAGATTTCGCGCGAACCTGGCTGGAGGCACAAAAATGCTGAGCCTGGCCTACCCTTGGGTGCTGGTGCTGTTTTTGGTACCCCTGCTTTTGCAATGGAAAAAACCCGCCGTACATACCGTGGATGCTCCGGTGTTCCCGATTGGACACTGGCTATCGGACCTGCCCGGCGTTACCCGCCAGGGCAATGGTGTGCCTCGCTGGCAAACTCTTGTGCTACTAATGGCTTGGGCATTACTGGTGGCGGCAATGGCACGACCGCAGCATGTGGGCGAGCAGGTTCAAATGCCCGTGTCTGGGCGCGATCTAATGCTGGTAGTGGATATTTCACCCAGCATGGAAGAGCAGGACATGATCATTCAGGGCCGAAGCATTAACCGCTTGCAGGCCGTTAAAAGAGTGCTGAATGAATTCATTGCCCGCCGGGAGGGAGACCGGCTCGGCCTCATACTGTTCGGCACAGAACCCTATGTTCAGGCGCCCCTGACATTTGATCTCGCAACCCTTGAGACGCTTTTGCAGGAAGCCGGTATCGGCATGGCCGGGCGAGCAACCGCTATAGGTGATGCGGTTGGTTTGGCCACCAAGCGTTTAAGAGACAGGCCCCAGCAGCAGCGGGTGGTGGTATTGCTAACAGATGGCGCCAACACCGCCGGTGAGATCACTCCCGATAAGGCCACAGAGATAGCCGCAGCCGCAAGTGTCCGGCTCTATACCATCGGCATTGGTGCGGAATCGATGATCCAGCGAGGGCTGCTCGGATCACGGCGAGTAAACCCCTCGAGGGATCTGGATGAAAACCTGCTGACCCGAATGGCCCAACAAACCGGCGGCGAGTATTTTCGCGCCCGTAGCCTGCCAGAGCTGGAGCTGATTTACGAAACCATCAACCAACTCGAACCCATTGAGCTGGATGGTAAGTTTTACCGCCCGGTTACCGATCTTTTCTTTTGGCCTGCAGGCATAGCCGCTGCACTCTGGCTAAGCCTTTTTCTTTTCCGGCGGGCGCGTGAACAATGACTGACTTTCACTTCCTTCGCCCGCTCTGGCTTCTGCTATTGCTGATTGTGCCCGTGCTTTACTTGGCACTGAAACGCAAAGGTTCTGGTGACAGCGGTTGGTCTAGCTTAATCCCTGACCAGTTTTTGTCCCCGGTCATCCGGCGATATGGCAGCGCTTTAAAAAAACGCGGATCACGGCTCTTCCCGGCAATCAGCGCCGTTTTCATCCTGGCTGTCGCTCTTGCCGGGCCAGCCTGGCGTGAAGCGCCCACGCCCCTGAAAAAACCGGGAGACAGCCTGGTGATTGTGCTCGACCTGTCGTTGTCCATGCTGGCAACGGATCTGGAGCCAGATCGCCTTACCCGGGCAAAACGCAAGATTCGAGATATCCTAACGATTCGTGAAGGCAGCCTCACTGGGTTGGTTGTGTATTCCGGCGATGCGCACGTGGTGACACCCCTGACAGACGACAGCAACACACTGACAGGTATGCTCAACGTACTCGAGCCCGTGATCATGCCGGTTCAAGGCAACCGCTCCGACCTGGCTATTGCGAAGGCCCGCACTCTTCTGGAACGCGGCGCTCCGGGCAAAGGGCGCATTCTGTTGATTACAGATGGCGTGTCAGATCGCTACATGGGGCCGATTAACGATGCGCTAACGGGTACCGGCTTTGCACTGAGCACTTTGGCGGCAGGGACCCGTGATGGCGGCCCTATTCCCCTTGCACGGCGTGGTTTCATCCGGGATAACGGCAATATTGTCATAGTGCGCACCGACCCGGACATGCTCGCAAAGATTGCCCGCAAAAATGGCGGCAAAAGCCATGAACTGACACTGGATGCCAGCGACATAGCTACCCTGAACCTAAGCCCCATTGACTCAGACGAGTGGCAAGACACAGACACCGGGCTCACCATCAACCGCTGGACAGACGACGGCTACTGGCTGCTATGGCTGGCTCTGCCGCTGCTATTGCTGGGCTGGCGCCGGGGAGCATTTACCGCAATGGCGTTGATTCTTTTACCCGCCATGCCACAGCCGGTCGCAGCCATGGACTGGGACAGCCTTTGGCAACGCGAGGATCAGAGGGCAGCGGAGCTGATTCGTGAAGATCCCGGAGCGGCCGCAACGATACTCGAATCATCAGAATGGCGGGGTTCCGCGCTTTACAGAGCCGAGCGCTATGATGAAGCCGCCAGTGCGTTTGCGGGAAAACCGTCGCCCTTGGCTGATTATAATCGCGGCAACGCCTTAGCCCGGGCCGACAAGCTGAAAGAAGCCGTTAAGGCCTATGACAGCGCTCTGGATCGCAACCCGGATATGGAGGACGCCCGGGTAAACCGACAACTGGTGGAAGACTTACTCAAACAACAAAAAAAAGATTCCAGCCAAGATCAGGGCGACGGCGATCAGAGCTCTTCCGATTCAAGCGAGGATAGCAGCCAACAGCAGGGGGACAGTTCCGATCCGTCCGGCAAAAATCAGAGCCAGGACGGCTCTCAGGGCTCCGAAAACTCCCAGGACTCGCAAAAACCTGATGGGGAATCTGAGCAGTCCCAAGATAATTCCCAAGAACAGGGGCAAAACGGGGCGCAAGAGGAATCTGGCGAGGAGCAATCTGAGGATTCCCCGGAAAACAGCGGTGCAAATGCGCAGGCCTCGGGGGCAGAGCCTGGCAGCGAAGAAGTCCAGGCACCCGCCTCGGTATCCGAAACACCTCTGACTCAAAGCCAAGAACAATCACTGCGGCGGATTCCTGATAATCCCGGCGGCCTTTTACAGAGAAAATTCCTGCAGCAATATCAGGAACGCCAGACACCATCCGATGAGGGCGATACACCATGGTAAAACGGCTGATCATTTCCACAATCTGGCCGGCGGTTTTGGCGGTTCTGATGGCTCTGTGTGTGCCTGCCCAGGCTGGCGAACTCACGGCGGAGCCGGACAGAACCCAGCTATATGAAGGCGAGGTGTTAACACTTACCGTGAAGGGCACCACAAAGATCGATATCAACCTGAGCAATCTATTTGATTTTGATATCTCAAGCCTACCCTCGCCGGATATTGAAAAGGTGTCTCCAAACTTTGACATACTGGCCCGCAACCAGCGCTATAGCATTCGCACCGTAAACGGCGACATGGTTGGAGAAATCACGTGGATCTACCAGCTTGCGCCCACATCAACTGGCGAGCTCACCATCCCTGCCCTCACCTTCAAGGATTCTGTGTCCAGCCCGGTAACCATCGAGGTAGTGGACGGCAACCCTCCGGATCAGGCGAACGCTAACCGAAACAGTTTCATTGAACTGACGACCGACAAAGCAGAAGTCTACGTTCAAGAGCAGCTTATTCTGACCGTGCGGCTGTTTTTTCGGGGTAACCTTATACGCGGCGAGCTGTCCGACCCTGAACACCCCAACGCCATCATAGAAACCCTGGGAAAGCAGAATGAGTCTTCCCGCCTGCGCGATGGTGTGCGCTATCGAGTGGTGGAACGACGTTATGCGGTGTTTCCACAAAAGTCTGGCACATTGAACCTGCCCGCCATTCGTTTTGAGGGCCAGGCGAGGGATGCTGACGGTTCGCTTAAGTTCCTGCGGGACAGCGCACAACTGTTTGAGGTGCAGGTGAACGATGTGCCTGCAGCGTTCAGCGGCTCAACCTGGCTCCCGGCGACCAGTCTTACGCTAGCTGAGGCGGGCATGCCGCCAACACTTAATTTGAAGACCGGCGACAACCTCACACGTACTCTTAGCCTGCAGGCCATCGGCTTACCTTCAGAAGCCCTGCCGCCCCTGCCCGATGCTGTTCCGGACGGGCTTCGCAGCTATCCCGAGAATCCACAAAGGGACACCAATGTCGGCCCCGATGGTATTACGTCGACTCTTACACAAACCAGAGCGCTGGTTCCGGTGGAAGCGGGCAGCCTCACTCTCCCCGCAATTCGTATTCCCTGGTGGGATACCGTGTCGAACAGCGAAAAAGTAGCTATTATCCCCGCGCAAACCCTGAACATAACCGGTGTGCGCAGTGACAAAAATAGTGAAGCGAGTAATGAAAATAATGCAGCTGTGCCTATAGCGGGCTCAAACGATAGCCAGAGCACGCCACCGGGAACCGGCAGCCAAGAGAGTGCCGCCAACGCTGAAGGTACAACCGCCAACAGTAACTTCTGGCAGTGGGTTAGTCTTACGCTGGCTGGCATCTGGGCGTTGACCATGCTGGTTTGGTGGCGAACCCGTAAAATGGCATCCGAGCCGTCGGCCAGTGGTAACTCATCAGATGTCAGGGACGAAAGATCAGCATTCGAGCAACTGCTTAATGCTGCAAAGCAGGGCCGTGTTTCCACACCCGGGCGGTTCGTAAGCTGGGCCAATTTACGCCTGCCTGGCCAAGATTTCAGCGCTGCAGGGGACGTTTTCCGTGTATTCCCAGAGCCACATCTGGAAAGGGAGCTCAACAAACTGCAGGCGCACCTTTTCAGCCGGGGCCATGCCGGTAGCGACAGGTGGGACGGCCGCGTTTTGATCTTAGCACTCAAGCAAGCCCGAGAAGGCATGGCAAACGCGTCTTCAGAAGCGGGCTTGCCGCCGCTCTACCCCGACAATCTTTCGGTGTCGGGATAGGTTTAGCGCCTCAGTCGATCAACTGCTGGTCAATAACCAGTGCTACCGGCGAACCCTGGTCTTCGGAAACTGCAATGGGCGAATCTGTGCTGCCCTGCCAATCTCCAGGCTGAGCATTAATATTGCCTGAACGTGTCAGCCGTGCAGTCACAACCACTTCTTCTACGCCGGATATCACCGCTTGCGGCGCCATGGCATGGCTGTCGTCCAACCGGATCTCAATGGGCAAATCGCCAGCGGTTAACCTAACAACGGCCAAGGGCGGGCCTTGCTGAATATTGGCCGCACGGGCAAAAAGGAACAACGTGGTATCTGCGGGAACATCCTTTTGGAAGGCGTCATCAAGAGCCACCCGAACGGTTACGCCCACACTCTGTGCTTCCAAACCGTCATTCGGAGCTGGAAAAGCAGGCTTTGCTGCAGGCGGCTGCTCGCCAAGACGCGTGTATGCTTCTTTTATGCCGCCCTGAATAGAAGCCAGCTGCGGATGGTCAGGCGCTACTGTTTGAACGCGCTCCCAGTAACGGATTGCCTCACGATAGTTGTTTTGGCTAAATGCGTGAATTCCAAGCAGCCCAAGCGAGTTAACCTCATCAGGGTTCAACGCCCTCGCCTCTTCAATCGCAGACGTTACCTTTTCGGTCATCGCGCCCTGGCTCCGGAAAAACTGTGCTTGAGCCGCCAAGCCCAGGGCGACCGCCCGGGATTCATCATCAGAGCTGACGCTATCAGCCAGCTTACGGAATGCCCAGGCTGCATCGTCATGCCGTTCCAGGCGCATATAGGTCTGGCCCAACATAGCCCAGCCATCTGGGTTGTCCGGGCTTGCTTCAAGCCGTTCACGCAGTTGCTGCGTCAGTTCATTCATTTGCGCGGACCGAGCATCATCCGAGCTGCCCAGCTCCTGCATAGCAACGAACGCTTCAACGCTGTCCATCGACCCCCACTCTTCGTAGAGCAGAACCGTGGCCGCAGGAATCACGAGTATTGAGAACAGCGCAACCGCCATGGCGGCTTTGCGACCTGGTACCGTTTTGGCAGGGGCTTCGTTATCCGGGACATCATCCAGCATGGCGCCAGCAAGCTCATCCCGAAGTTGCCGGTGGCTTTCTTTATCGATGATTCCTGCTTGGTGCTCTTTTTCCAGCTCCGCCATCCGGCTGCGATAGGCCATCAGGTTCTGGTTTCTGAGATCTGTCTGCTGTCGGGCGCCCCGACGGTGGAACATCACGGGGTAGAGTACAAATGCCAAGGCAATAATGATCAGTACCGTTGCGGCAATCCAGAAAGTTTCAGTCATGGAGATATCATCACAGGTTCAAAAATGAATAGAGCAGTGCAGATCAGGCGTTGCCGTTCTGATTTTTTTCCACAAGCATTTTATCAATCCGGGCTTGCTCTTCGGTGCTCAGCTCCGGCGCTGCTATGCCGGCCCTGCGGGAGCGTACAACAACGCCGCCGACCACAAGAAGGCCGCCCAGAACCGCAATCGCAGGTGTGGCCCAGAGCAAGAAGGTACGGCTGTCTAGGTCAGGCTTGTATTTCACAAACTCGCCAAAGCGGCCCACCAGAGATTCGACTATTTCGTCGTTGCTGGAGCCATCGAGCATCATCTGGTAGACAGCCGTTCTCATATCTTTGGAAATAGGCGAATTTGAGTCCGCAATATTCTGGTTCTGGCACTTGGGGCACCGCAGTTCCGAAATAAGATTTTGGTAACGCTGCTCTTCGCTGCGGCTTTCAAAATCGTAAACAGCAGCCACATCCGCAACGGCCAATCCAGATGCCGCTAAGGCTATGAACAAACACATAACGCGGAGCATCAGCCGTTCTCCCGCGCTTCGTTAATCACCGGCAACAGAACCTGCTCCCATACCTCATTGTTCACAACGCCCACATGGCGATAGCGCACAATACCGGCGGCATCGATTACAAAGGTTTCCGGTGCGCCGTAAACGCCCAGATCAAAACCCAGCGTGCCTTTGGGGTCGTAGATAATTGTGCGGTATGGATCGCCCAGCCTATCCAGCCAGATCAGCGCATCGTCGCGGCTGTCTTTGTAGTTCAGCCCAATGATCGCGACCTTCTTTTCCCGGGCAAGCCACATGAGGTCATCATGTTCATCGCGGCATGAGGGACACCAGGTGCCCCAAACGTTCAGCAGCGTAATCTCGCCGCTGAAAAGGCGCTCGTCCAACGTGCTATCGGGATTTTTCAGATCCTTAAGGCTGAATGCTGGAACCTGCTTTCCTACCAGCGCGGAGTCGAGCTTAGTCGGATCTTTGCCAATGCCGGCAAACAGAACAACACCCACTACGATGGCCACCAACAAGGGAAGGAACAGCAAAACCCGCTTCATGAAACCGCTCCGGCTGTGCCCTGTGCATCTTTCTGCGCAGGTGGCATTTTGGTTGAAGGTACCGAGGAGGGCTCAGTAACCCGCTCACGGATCCTGTAGCGACGATCTGATATCGCAAGAAAGCCGCCGGCAGCCATAAACAGAGCCCCAAGCCAAAGCCAGCGGATCAAAGGTTTGTACTGGAGCCGGATAGCCCAAGCGTCATCAGAAATCCGCTCACCCACGGCAACAAAGATATCCCGGAACAGGCCGCCGTCAATATCCGCTTCAGTCATAACGCTCATGCCAACCGCGTACTGGCGCTTTTCAGGGTGCAGTTCAGCAACAAGCTTTCCGTCTCGCATGACATCAAAGCTGCCGTACTGCGCCGTGAAGTTCTTGCCCTGCCGCTCACCGATACCCTTAAAGAGAAACTGATAGTCGCCCACTTCGGCAATATCGCCGGGCACCATGCGCACATCACGTTCGATGCCGTAGTTCGATACAACCGTTGCGCCGGCCATGGTGATGGCTAGGCCAAGATGCCCCAGCACCATGCCGTAGTAACTGCGAGATTGGCGCTTGAGACCATGGATACGCCCTTTTCTGGAGGAGGATTTGTCCCACAGATCCCAAAACGTTGCCGTGGTTACCCAAACAGACGCAAACACGCCAAGAAATGCCCAGGGTGTGAAGCCGCCATAACCAACCATAACAGCCGTGCTGATCAGCACACTCGCCGCCAGTGGCCACAACAGCTTGCGCGCAAGCCAACCGGCATCGGTCTTCTTCCAGCGAGAAAATATGCCGACGCCCATCAGAAGGCCGGCCGCCACTGCAAGCGGGCTGAAGGTGAGGTTAAAGAACGGCTCGCCGATGGAGATTTTCCCCAGATCGAAGAAATCGAGAACCAGCGGGTACAGGGTGCCTACCGCTACCAGCAGCGTTGCAGAAACCAGCAACACGTTGTTTAGCAGCAAGAATATTTCCCGGGACAGTGAGCCGTAGCGTGAGCGTACGTGAACAACCGGCGCTCTGAACGCGTAAAGCACCAAGCTTGCAATAATAGTGACTGCCAGCAGCGCCAGCAAAAAGGTGCCGCGCTCTGGATCCGATGCAAAGGCATGAACTGAGGTAAGCACACCAGACCGAACTAGAAAGGTACCCAGCAGGCTCAGCGAAAAGGTGACAATCGCCAGCAGTACCGTCCAACTTTTGAACACACCGCGTTTTTCTGTTACTGCCAGTGAGTGCATCAGGGCCGTACCAGACAGCCACGGCAACAAGGAGGCGTTTTCAACCGGATCCCAGAACCACCAGCCACCCCAGCCAAGCTCGTAGTATGCCCACCAGCTTCCCAGGGCAATACCAACGGATAGAAATGCCCAGGCCACGGTTGTCCAAGGCCGTGACCATCTGGCCCATGCCGCGTCCAAGCGGCCATTGATCAGTGCAGCAATGGCAAACGCAAACGCCACCGCAAAGCCGACATAGCCCATGTAAAGCAGGGGTGGGTGAACGATCAACCCAAAGTCCTGCAGCAGCGGGTTCAAGTCCGCCCCGTCAGCCGGCACATTGGGCAGCAAACGGCCAAACGGGTTTGATGTAACTACAATAAAGAGCATGAACCCGACACTGACCATACCGAGAACTGACAACACCTGCGAAATCATCACAGAGGGTAAGCGGCGGCTGAAAATGGCGACGGCCAGGGTCCAGCCCGTCAGCATCAGTATCCAAAGCAGCAGTGAACCCTCATGGCCGCCCCATACGGCACTGAACTTGTAGTACCAGGGCAGCATGCTGTTGCTGTTGTTGGCAACGTAGGCAACGGAGAAATCGTCAGTTAAAAACGCGTGGGCAAGCACAGCAAAAGCCAACGCGACAAACACGAACATGCCCGCCGCCAAGGGCCTGGCAAACGCCTGAAGGTTGTCCCGCCCGGTGAGCGAGCCAACAAGGGGTACAACCGAAAGAAGCACTGCCAGCAACAGCGAAAGTATCAGTGCAAGCTGTCCGAGTTCGGGATACATCAAAGCTCTCCAGGAGTCAGGCTGTTGATTGTGATGTGTTTAGTAGGTTGCCGGTTTGGTACTGCCAGGCGCGGCTTCACTCTTGTTTTGTGCGGCTTTTTCCAGGGCGCCGGCAACTTCTGGAGGCATATAATTTTCATCGTGCTTGGCCAGAACCTGATCCGCAACAAAGCGGCCTTCGTTGTTGAGCCGGCCCATGGCAACAATGCCCTGCCCTTCGGCAAACAGATCCGGCAGGATACCAACGTACTCAACAGGCACCGAGGCATTATAGTCGGTGACCAAAAACTCCACTTTCAGGCTTTCGGGATCTCGCTTTACCGAGCCTTCTTCCACCATGCCGCCGGCACGAATTCGCACATCAACCGGCGCCTCCCCGGCAGAAATCTGGGTTGGGTCGTAAAACAGATTAATGTTCTGGCGCAGGGCATAAGTTGTCAAAGCTACCGCGACAGACAGCCCTACCAGAAGAAACAGAACAATGGTCAGCCGCTTTTTACGGATCGGATGCATTTACATACCTGTCAGTCAGTCTTGGGAAACGTTTACGCGCGCGAAGGACGCAGAAGGTGTCGGAGCCGCCACTTTACTCTTGTCAGCCTGAAACTCATAACCACGACGGCAGGATTCGATAATCGCTTTCCTGCTCCGCACAGACCAGATCATCATCAGACCCATCAGCACGAAAAACACAGCGTAGCAGGCCCAGACATAAGGGCCGTGACCTTCCATCGCCATAAAGGCAGCAAAGGAATCAAATGCCATGGGTCAGATCCTTCCTTTCATTACGAATTCTTTTACCCAGCGGGTACGTTGCTCCCGGGACAGAATCTCTGTCTGCATGCGAACGCAGGCGAGCCAGCCAAAAATTAGGTACAGGCCCAACACGGACAGCAGCAGCGGCACCCACATTTCCGCCGGCATCGACGGTTTCTCTGTGAGTTTGAACGTCGCGGGCTGGTGCAGTGTATTCCACCATTCCACGGAGTATTTGATAATGGGGATATTCACTACCCCTACCAGCACCAGCACGGCAACCGCGCGGGCGGCAGACTTATCGTCATTGATGGCTCGATCCAGGGCAATAACACCGCCATATAAAAACAGCAGTATCAGCATGGAGGTAAGCCGGGCATCCCAGATCCACCAAGTGCCCCAAGTTGGCTTACCCCAAACTGCGCCGGTAAATAGCGCCAAAAACGTAAGAACAAGCCCCACCGGCGCCACCGCCTTAACGAACACGTCGGCCAGTTTCATTCGCCATACCAGTGTCACAATGGCTGCCGAAGCCATCATGATATACACAGACTGGGCCAAAAATGCCGCCGGAACGTGAATAAAAATGATCCGGTAACTGTTGCCCTGAAGGTAATCCTTGGGTGCAAACGCAAGGCCCCAGATAGCCCCAGCCAAAAGCAGCAGTATGCCGCCCGCCAGTAGCCAAGGCATGAACCGGGTGGAAATCCCGAAAAACCACTTGGGAGAACCCAGTTTGTGAAAAATTTGCCACATCAGTTGGTCACCGCCCTACCGTTTACCTTGTTTTATCCGTTCGACAAGCTGACTCTCAACGCGGCTGCCGCTGCAAACGGCGCCAGTGTCAGTGAGAGCATCAAAAAAGCCCCCATCAGAGCCAGATAGGCTCCTACAGACGCGCCATCTGCTGCGGCGGCAACTGTGCCCGTGCCGAAAATCAGCACAGGAATGTACAGTGGAATGATCAGCAGGGACAAGAGCACACCTGCCGATCGCAACCCAAGGGTTAGCGCAGCGCCAATTGCGCCAATCAAGCTCAGAACCGGCGTACCAATCAGCAGCGTTAGACACAAAACAGCGATAGAGTTCCCGTCGAGGTGCACCATTACACCAAGAACCGGTGTAAGCACCACCAAGGGCAATCCCGTTAGCATCCAATGCGCCATTGTTTTTGCCAATATCAGCAGAAACAGAGGCTGCGGCTGCAGTACAAGCTGCTCTAACGTGCCGTCGTCAAAATCATGGCGAAACAGATGATCCAACGACAATAATACAGAAAGCAGCGCCGCTACCCAGAGAATACCGGCTCCGGCTTCTCTGAGGAACGAAACTTCTGGGCTGACCCCAAGCGGAAACAGAGTAACAACCATAATAAAGAACAGCAGCGGGTTAAGTAGATCCTGGCGCTGCCGGAATGCTATCTTCATATCACGCGCAAAAACGCCTTTCATGGCAGCCAGCGCACCCACACTGCTACTGGCAAACCGAACGGCCGGGCAAGCTTCAGCGTTCATCAGACACGCCCCCCGCGCCAAGAATTAGTTTATGCATGCCCGGCAGTGCCAGATCATGGTGAGTTGTAACCAGCACCGCCCCACCTTCGGCTGCGCGCTGTTGCAATAGCGACTCGAGCGCTTGTACACCGTCTGCATCAATAGCGGTGAACACTTCATCGAGCAGCCAGAGGGGTTCGTCAGCAATCAACAGGCGGGCCAGTGCAACCCTACGTTGCTGCCCCGCAGACAGATTGCGACAGGGTACATCTTCATACCCCGCTAAGCCCGTACCTTGCAAAGCCTGACGAAAAACTGCATCAGACACAGGCCGACGACCAGCCATCAAGGCCCGGAGATTTTCCGTGGGGGTAAGCAGGGATTTGATACCCGGGCGATGCCCGATATACAACATGTTCCGGAGAAACGCCTCCCGCTGATTGACTACCGGAGACCCGCGCCACTTCAGCTCGCCTGTCCATGCATCGTTCAGGCCCGCCAGCATTCTCAGTAGAGTGGTTTTGCCGGAGCCGTTTGGCCCCTCGACACGGGTTATCGTACCGGGCAGTATGGAAAAGGATAGCTCACGGAAAAGTATCCGCGTGTCCCGCTCACACTGCAGATTAACAGCCTGTAGTAACGGCTCGGACATCAAGGGTAACGGCTCGGACATCAGGGCCCCGTAATCAGGACGATGCGCAAAAGCATCGGGTGTATTCACGACAATAGTTGCCGGCGCGGCGTATTATAACGAAAGCGTCTACAGATTACTCTTGTCTGGTATCAAGTCAGCAGCGATGAAACTACCCAGCGGCCAACAGTCTTCTACCCCACCGGCACCGGCTACCTCCAAGCCGACACAGACTCATGAGGCCACGCAGCCTGCCCGAGAAACGGCGGCCTTGTCTGCCCGGCAGCAGCTGGATCAGGTTCAGCTCGCTAATCGAGAGACCATACTGGCCCGAGTAGCAGAAGTCATCAACCGCCAGGGCAGCGCAAACGCCGAGGTTTTGCTGGATGTACGAGGCAAGTCGCTTCAGGTAAACGCAGCCATTGGCGCCACAGAGCTGACGCGGGGGGATTGGGTGAAAGTCATGCGGGCGGGCAATGAACTGCAACTGATGGGCAAGCTGGCTGCCACACCAGAAGCCGCCATCACTCGGGCATTAGCCCAGCGCATGCCCTGGCAGCAAAGCTTGGACAGCGGCCTAGCAAAGCTGATGACGGCACTGAACCAAGGCGTTATCCCCGAACTGACTCCCGGCCAGCTACCCGCAAGCCGAAGCCCGCAGCCGTTGCCCGAGGCAGCACGACAAGCTTTAGAATCACTGCTTGCGAGACTGCCCACCAGTAGTGCCTTGGCCCCCGGTGCCGGTACCCAGAACAACACCGTGCAGCAAATCCGGCAGTGGGTAGCCGAGAGCGGTCTGTTCGCAGAATCCCGCCTGGCCCAAACACCGTCCTCCGCCTTACCTGATCTTAAGCTTGCCATTGGCCGCATGATAACCAGCTTGTTGGCTGAGCAACCTGGCGACGCGGCAATGGCGTTTAACCGCCTCACGCCACTGGCAAGCCCCGGGCTGGCTCTGGCACCGCTGCAGTTCCCACAAGCACTGGCATCACCGCCGCCTAGTAGCAGCGCCGATCCCACCTCTGTGGGCCAGACACTGCGAATGTTGGCCGGCATGCTGAACCGAATTACCGTTAACCAACTCCACAGCCAGATACTGACTGCAAGGGCCGGGGGTGAAGCACCTGCACCCGCATCCACCATGCTCATGGACTTGCCCTGGGTGACGCCCCAAAACGAGCCTAGAGTGGCGCAATTGCGCTTAGAACAACACAAAGAAGACTCTGCATCTAAGGGCCGCGACGGCAAACGCGCTGCCATCAGCGAATGGCGCCTGAATCTTTCCATTGATCTGGAATTGGCCGGAGCACTAAATTTTGAGATCGCCCTGCGTCAACAGGAGGTAAGTGCACGGGTGTGGGCAGAAAAACAGGACACGCTGAAGCAGGTTAACGAAGAATTACCGCTTCTAAGGCGCAGCCTTATAGAACTGGGGCTGGAAGTTACCGATCTTGAATGCCGCCGTGGCAGCCCTTCGTACCCGGCAACGAAGCTGGAACACAGACTGGTGGATACTCGAGCATGAAAGAACAAAATGAAGGTTTCTCTTCAAGTTCCAGCGCTGCCGTTGCACTTAAATACGACGGCGAAAAGGCACCAACCATAACGGCCACGGGCACTTACGAACTGGCAGATGAGATTATCAGGATCGCCAGAGAGCACAATGTGCCTCTATATGAAAACGCAGAGCTGGCGGGCATTCTCGCGCGTTTATCCCTGAATGAGGAAATACCGGAAAATCTATACCGGGTTATTGCTGAAATTCTTGCGTTTGCGTTTCACATTCGCGGCCGAACGCCCGAAGACGCCGGCAGTCATTCTGATGACACCTGAAAAGTAGTCAAGCCAATTCAGGCCGCCTTACGTTTTCTCAGTGCTGATACCAGCTCGGCCTCGGGACGGGATATTCCGCACGTGTTCATAAGGTCGTCTATATCTGCACCAAGATCAACAAGCCGTGAAGCTTCATCGTAGGATATACGCAGAGGATCATTCTGGCGCATCTCATCAATGGTTGTGCGCAGTTCGTGCAGCTGCCGCTCGCAAACCACAAGGCGCTGACCTACACCCATACTGCCGCTGGCCGTGGCATGCAGCTCGCGGCCAAGAGTGTCACAACGCTCTTTGAGCATGTTTTTGAGTTGCTTGTTCTGACGCCCGAGCATAACGCCTTGAGCAAAAACCAGCGAAATCGCTGCTGCGGTCAACGCCCAGGGAATATAGGAAGGAATTTCAGTAAACATGATGGACGTCTCCGGTTATTAGCCACGGGAGGCGTCCATCATCAGGCTTGACCGGTATGGCTCCGGTTTACAGCCCTGCGATTTCAGCCCATTCGTGGTCTGTCAGCATTTTGTCGAACTCGACCAATATGATCAGTTCACCATCCTTATTACATACACCTTGGATAAACTTGGCACTTTCCTCGTTACCCACATTCGGTGCAGTCTCAATTTCACTGGCTTTCAGGTACACGACCTCAGCCACGGAATCCACCAGAATACCCATTACCTGATCGGCAGATTCCATCACTACAATCCGTGTGGCGTCTGTAATATCTGCATCCGCCAACCCAAAACGGCGACGAGTGTCGATAACCGTAACCACATTGCCCCGCAGGTTGATAATACCGAGCACGTAATCCGGAGCGCCTGGCACAGGCGCAATTTCGGTGTATCTCAGTACTTCCTGAATCTGCATAACGTTCAAACCGTAGGTCTCGTTATCCAGCCGGAACGTCACATACTGCAGAACCTGATCGTCCTGGGCCTGATTTTGCTGTCCGCTCGGGGATGCCATAGCCTGTATCTCCTATTCGGCTGCCCGGCGGGCAACCTGATCGTCAAAAAAACATCGTCAGTGCCCAATACTATAATTAAGGGCACAAACCGTGCCAGTACAGCACGGTTTCATTGCGTAACCGGGTGTGCCGGTCAGCTTAGGTCAAGATGGTGCTCCCGTTCGGCGCGCACCAGTAAGTCCGCCATGGTGCGTACATCCACCAGAGCACACATCTGCTCAATGACGGTTCCCGCCAGCCAAGGCCGCTTGCTGCGGGCCGTGCGCCAGCGCACATCCCCCGGGCTTAAGGTGAACGACTGAGCTACATCGTCGCATGCCAACCCCCATTCACTGTTATCCAAGCGAATAACAAACCGGTAGTTGTCCCGCGCACCGGCAGGCACTCTACCCGCCATAATCCATTCTGCGGTATCCACAACTCTCAGATTTTGATGAGAATTCGAGCGTATGCCCATGTACCAGCGAGGGCTACCGGGAATGGGCCGAATGTCCCCTTCTATTCGGTGAATAGCACCGAGTAACACGAGAGGAACCGCTAGCTGCAGGCCGGCTACGGTAAAAATCAAACATTCGAACGGCCGTTCTGACCACTCTGGGCGTAATGCGGGTGTTTCCGGCGCCAGTTCTATTGCTGGTGCTGGCGCGGAAGCCATTGCCTCTTGGGCTCGCAAGGGTTGAGGCGGTGCTTCCACCCGAGGCGCAGGTTTTGGCCTGGGCCGAGCCACAGGCTTGCGCACTGGCGCCGGCCTTGGTTCTGGCTTTATTTCGAGAGCCGGCTCCGGCTCTCGAATATCTTCACTCAAAGCCGTATCGGTTGCGGTATGCAGCAATTCATCCAGATAGCAGGCTATGGCGTTGGTGGGATCTGCCAGCATTGTCAATTTTTCGTCAGCCATTCTGGCGCTCCTCCACCGCACCTGTCCGTGCCAGCAATTCGTCCAGCAGATGCCGGTACGCCCGAACACCGTGGGTTTGCGCATCCAGTTTCGACGGAATAACCCCCGCCTGGCTGGCGTCGCGGAATTTTGTATCCACGGGCACGGCAGACTTCCACAGGGTGTCTTGGTAGGTTTTACGCAGCGAGTTCAGGCTCTTTACCGAGGCCTGAGTGCGCCGGTCGAACATCGTGGGCACGATGGTATAAGGCAGTTGATTCTTCTGAGAACGCATGATCATCTGCAGAGTATGCAACATACGCTCAAGGCCTTTGATGGCGAGGAACTCAGTTTGTACCGGAATAACCAAATGCTGCGCAGCCGCCAGTGCGTTAACCATCAACACCCCTAGCGACGGCGTGTTGTCGAGGATTACATAGTCGAAATCGTCCCACAACTGGGTAAGCGCCCGGGAAACGATCAGCCCCATGCCCTCCACGCCAACCATACGACGCTCCAGCGTAGCCAAGGCCGTGCTCGCTGGCAGCAAAGACAACCCCGGGCAACTGGTTTCAGTAATAAGCTGAGCGGGCAAACCCTCGGGCACCTTGCCCTGGTCCTGGAAAAGGTCAAAAACACTGTGTGCGAGAGTATCTGGGTCGTACCCGAACCAGCTGGTGAGAGAGCCATGGGGGTCGAGATCAACCACCAGAACACGTTTTCCACGCTCCGCCAGCAAGCCGCCCAAAGCGACCACTGAGGTGGTTTTACCCACACCACCTTTCTGATTGGCTACTGCCCAAATTCGCACGTGTTCACTCCAAAAATACGTTATTACGACCAACTAAAAACCCGTTGTATTCCAGCTTATCGGCCAGTTCCTGCGCAACTTGAACAGGGGTGGGGTTTCTAGCGCATGACACCTCGGATGCTGGCATCGCGGGAGATCAAAAGTACGACACGCCGGTTACGCCGACGCCCTTCTTCTGTGTCGTTGCGGGCCAAAGGCTGGTGCTGCCCGTACCCAACCGCAGCCATACGTTCAGGCTCAATGCCATCCATACCCAACATGCGCACAACTGCGGCCGCTCGCGCCGCTGACAATTCCCAGTTCGAGGGAAAGCGAGCGGTTCGAATAGGCTGATTATCAGTGAAGCCCTCAACCTTTAACGCGTTATCCCGATTCTTAAGAACTCGCGCTATTTTGTCGATCACATCAAAAGCATCGTAGTGTGGTTCAGCGTCGCCACTGCCAAAAAGTAGGCTATCCGGCAGGTTTAGCGCCAGCCACTGGTCATTGGTTTCAAGCGTAACCACCCCACGGTCGATCAAATCATCAAACTCCATGGCCAGCTGATCTGCCATGATACGTAGGGCCTCAGTACGTTCCTGCGTGTCCTGATCCGGGTTTCTGGGGGCTTCCGTTACCGCTGGAGGAATAATGTCTTCAGAGGGGCCAACCTCAGGGCGCGAAGGCTGATCACCCACTTCGATAGGCTGAAAGGATCGCTGGGGTGCATTAAAAACGCCCGAAAGCGTTTCTGAAAGCACTTTGTACTTGCCCTCGTTTACCGACGACACCGAGTACATCACAACAAAAAAAGCAAACAGAAGGGTTATGAAATCCGCATAGGAAATCAGCCAACGCTCTTTGTTGTGCAAATCGTCCTGGGGTGGCCTGCGACGCCGCATAATAGAAACCGGGTGTGCTTACTGCAGGAAGCCCCGCAGCCGCAATTCAATGGATTTAGGGTTCTCACCCTCCGCAATGGCAATAAGGCCGTCGATCATCATGTCCTCGTACCTTGAGCGCTCCTTAACCAAGCCGCGCAGCTTGTTAGCAACCGGGAAAAACAGCAAGTTCGCCAGCGCTACGCCGTATATGGTTGCTACAAATGCCGTAGCGATACCGCTGCCAAGGGACTGAGGATCCTCAAGATTGGTCATTACCTGAATCAGCCCCATAACAGCACCGATGATGCCTATCGTCGGTGAATAGCCGCCCATAGCTTCAAACACCCGGGCGGATTCCATATCGCGCTCTTCCCGGCAATCTAGATCGATTTCCATAATGCTACGTATGGTTTCTGTTTCTGCCCCATCCACCAGCAGCTGCAAGCCTTTTCGAGCGAAATTCTCCGGCTCTTTTTCAGCCAGCCCTTCCAGGCCAAGCAACCCTTGCTTGCGGGCTTTTACACTCCAGTCGATCACCTTACCAATGCCATCTTCAACGCTGATATAGGGTGGAAGAAACACCCATCGGGACTGCGTAGAGGCCCGCTTGAGCACCGGCCAGGAGGTTTGAAGAATGGTCGCAGCTAGAGTACCGCCAATCACTATAATCGCCGCAGGGCCATTGAAGAGCGAGCTTATAGCGCCGCCCTCAAGTAGATTGCCGCCGAGAATGGCCGCAAATGCGAGTACAACACCGAGGATGCTTAGAACATCCATCAGCAAACGCCTTCAATCAGGCGTGGGCCTATTTCGTCCAGCGAAAGAACCTCATCAGTAAGACCGGCTTTCGCAACCGCCATGGGCATGCCATATATCACGGATGACTTTTCATCCTGAGACCAGATTGGCGAGCCACTCTGCTTCATCATCCGGCAACCTTCTCGGCCATCAGACCCCATGCCGGTAAGAATCACACCAAGGGTTTTGCCTGGGTATGCGCGGGCAAGGGAGCCAAAGGTAACGTCCACACAGGGACGATAGTTCAGCCGCTCATCGCCTGGGAGAATTCGCACCCGGGGTTGGCCGCTGCGGTGTTCAACCATCATCTGTTTGCCACCCGGGGCAAGCAATGCCAAGCCAGGGCGAAGGATGTCGCCGTCCTCTGCCTGCCGTACTTCTATCTTGCAAAGCTTGTTCAGGCGCTCCGCAAAGGCTGGCGTAAAACTCGCTGGCATGTGCTGAACTAACACAATCGGTGACGGAAAAGACGCGGGTAAGGTTGTCAATACACGCTGAAGCGCCACTGGACCGCCGGTGGAGGTTCCAATACCCACAACGGCATAATGTCGCGCTGGGCTTTTGTGTGAGGCGCGCCTGGGAGGTGCCTCCTGCACCGGCTGTGCGCCCTTGCGAGCAGCCGGTGCAGGGCGGCGTGAAACAGGCGGCCTGACGGCCGCCGGGCGCGAAGTTGAAGGCGCTGCAGGTGGTGGCGAAGGTGTACGACTGGCTGGCCGGCTGCGTGCGACATCAAGCACTCGATCTATAAGAATTTTCTGCAGTTGGCCGTCATCCCGGGCGATTTCCTCAAAGTTTTTGGGCAGGAAATCCACCGCCCCGGCTTCAAGTGCATCCAGTGTGATTCTGGCGCCTTCATAAGTGAGCGAGGAGAACATCAGCACGGGTATAGGGTGCTTCGCCATGATTTCGCGCACAGCCGAAATACCGTCCATAATCGGCATTTCGTAATCCATGGTAATGACATCCGGGCGCAATGATTCTGCGAGCTCAACGCCTTCTCGGCCGTTGGCAGCCAAACCCACCACGCGGATCTGACCCGACGAGGTCAGTATCTCCGTCAGCCGTTTGCGAAAGAACCCTGAATCGTCAACGACCAGGACAGACACTGTCATCCGTTTCTCCTATCGAAAATCCTTTGTCCCTCAGAGCTCCGCTTTAATAGAGAGCTTTCAGCCTTAACAGAAAGCTCTCAACTGTAATGCTGCAGCAGACTAGGAACATCAATAATAAGTGCAATACGGCCATCGCCGGTAATCGTCGCGCCAGCCATACCCGGCGTTCCCTGAAGCCCCCGACCAAGCGGCTTAATCACCACTTCTTCCTGGCCAACCAACTGATCTACAACAAAACCAACCTGGCGAGTCCCCATGGAAACAATGACAACATGCCCGTTTTTAGTGTTGCCCGTGTCCGTAGAACCCTTAATCAACCAGCGTTTTACATGGAACAGTGGAAACACCTTGTCGCGCACAACAACACACTCGCGGCCATCCACAATGTTGGTGCGAGTCAGATCCAAGTGGAAAATCTCCACCACGCTCACCAGTGGCAGCGCGAAAGACTGATCACCCAACATAATCATCAGCGTTGGCATAATAGCCAGAGTCAGAGGCACTTTAATGATGATGCGAGAGCCCTTCCCCAAGGCTGAAACAATGCTGAGCTGGCCGTTGAGCTGGTTGATTTTGGTTTTCACCACATCCATGCCTACGCCCCGACCCGAGACGTCAGAAATCTGCTCCTTGGTGGAGAAGCCAGCAGCGAAAATTAGATTGAAACACTCTGTCTCGGTGAGGCGGTCAGCGGCATCTTGATCGTAAATCCCTTTCTCTACCGCTTTACGGCGTAGCACTTCGGGGTCCATGCCAGCGCCATCGTCATCGATGGACAGAAGAATATGATCCCCTTCCTGTTCTGCAGAAAGGGTAACCGTACCCTGCCGCGGCTTGCCGGCTTTTTCGCGTACATCCGGTGCTTCAATACCGTGATCGACAGAGTTGCGAACCAAGTGAACGAGTGGGTCTGAAAGGGCCTCGACGAGGTTTTTGTCGAGATCCGTATCCTCCCCGTGCATAACCAAGGCCACTTCTTTTTTCAAGCTCCGGGCAAGATCGCGAACAACACGCGGGAAGCGGCCGAATACCTTCTTGATTGGCTGCATCCGGGTCTGCATGACCGCAGCCTGAAGATCCGTGGTCACCACATCCAGGCTGGAAACCGCCTTGTGCATGTGCTCGTCTTCACTGTCGGAGCCAAGGCGCTGGAGCCGGTTACGCACCAATACCAGCTCACCCACCATGTTCATGATGTCGTCTAGGCGTTTGGTATCGACGCGTACGGTCGTTTCCGCCGCTGGCGCTGACTCTCTGGCGGGTGCTTTCGCCGCTGGTTTTACTTCAACCTTTTTCTCAGGCTCGGCCTTCGCGGGTTTAGCTTTCTGCGGCGGAGGATTCGCAGGTTTGCTACCGGAATCTTCAGTTGTAGGGCTTCCGCCCTTGCCATGAAGCTCGTCCAACAGGTTTTCAAATTCGTCGTCGGTGATCAGCTCGCCATCACTGCCCGCGGCCGGTTTAGCGGCCTCTGTGGCTTTGGTATTTTCGTCGGCAGCCGCTTGCGCCGCAAACTTGCCTTTGCCGTGCAGTTCATCCAGTAGAGCTTCAAACTCATCATCGGTGATGTCATCACCGGAATCACTGCCAGCCCCGTCGTTATTGCCCGCAGGTTGTTCGGTCGCCGGGCTCTTGCCAGCCCCGGAAATAGGCGCTTCTCCATGGAGGGCATCCAGCAGTTGCTCAAATTCGTCGTCGGTAATATCGCCGCCGTCCTGAGCATCTTCACTTGGCTCAGGGGTGTCGGTAGGTTCAGCGGCGGCAGCCTGGGGCTGGGCAAGGGCATCTAATGCGGCAATCAACTCGTCAGGCGCGGCGACAAGCTCTTCACCAGTACGCACCTGATCAAACATAGCCTTCACGTGATCCAGAACTTCCAGAACAACGTCCATTAGCTCCGAATCCACCGCACGCTTATGATTGCGCAGGATGTCGAACACGTTCTCGGCTGAATGGCAGCAGCTAACCAGCGCATCCAGCTGCAGAAAGCCTGCTCCACCCTTTACGGTATGAAACCCACGAAATATGGCGTTCAGCAGATCGCTGTCATCCGGATGTTGTTCAAGATCAACAAGCTGTTCAGACAGCTTCTCGATAATCTCCCCGGCTTCTACAAGGAAGTCCTGCAGGATCTCATCATCGGCATCAAACGCCATGGGTTAACCTCATATATTCAGAAACCGAGACTGGACAACAGGTCGTCTACGTCGTTTTGTCCCGAGACTACATCTTCACGCTCTTCAGCCTTCATCTGAGGCCCTACACCCTGCTCGGCAGACACTTCGTGGCTATCAATCTGATGCACCGTGCCGGTGAGCTGATCAACATGGCTGGCCATGACCACTAGGCTGAGCATCTGCTCTTCCACTTCTTTTACCAGCGCAGTAACGCGCTGAATCACTTGGCCTGTCAGATCTTGGAAATCCTGCGCCAACAGAATCTCGGACAGGCTGCTGTAAATAGTGTCCGCATCCTTAGTGACGCTCAGAAAAAACGCGTCGATACGCCCATAAAGTTCACGGAATTCAGCTGGCTGCATCTCGCGACGACGCAGGCGCTGCCATTCTTCCCTTAATGAAGTCGCTTCGTCGCGCACTACGTGGGCCAGTGGCATGCTTTCTTCAACCAGATCCATGGTGCGATTGGCAGCCTGGCCAGTCATTTGAACAACGTATGCCAACCTGTCTGACGCGTCTGTCATCACCGACAAAACTTCTTTCTGCTCTTGGCTGCGCGGAACTATCTGGAAGTTGCGGATTGCCTCATGCAGTGTTCGGGTCAGGCGGCCAACTTCGCGATAAAGACTTTGGTCTCTGACGTCGCTCAGCTCATTGATCAGGCTCATGGAGCGGGCATAATCCCCGCTTTCAACGCTTTTCACGAGCTCTGCAGCCTGCTGCCGGAGCTTTTCAGTTACCTCTGTCTCAAGACCTCGGTGGTCTTTCTTGTCATCACTCATACGAGCCGTCCGATAGCTGTTTACTGGATTCGCTCAAAGATTTTCTCGATTTTATCTTTGAGAACGGCGGCCGTAAAAGGCTTTACAACATAGCCATTCACGCCAGCTTGAGCAGCGGCCACAATCTGATCGCGTTTGGCTTCGGCGGTAACCATCAAGACAGGGAGGGTTTTCAGATTTTCATCAGCCCGCACCGCTTTGAGCAGATCAAAACCGGACATTCCGGGCATGTTCCAATCTGTCACCAAGAAATCGTACTTACCGCTTTTAAGCATGGGCAAAGCGGTATTGCCGTCATCCGCTTCATCAACGTTGGTGAAGCCCAGATCACGGAGCAGGTTCTTAATAATCCGTCGCATTGTGGAGAAGTCGTCCACAATGAGAATTTTCATGTTCTTGTCCAAAGGGACCTCCAGTTAGTAACATCCGTTAGCTGTCAGTTTCGTTGCGCCATTCCGAAAGCCGGCCACGCAGCCGCAACGCCGCTTGGCTGTGTATCTGGCTGACTCTGCTTTCACTGACGCCAAGCACTGCGCCAATTTCCTTGAGGTTCAGTTCTTCCTGGTAATACAAGCTCAGTACAAGCTTTTCCCGCTCTGGAAGCTGCTCTATTGCGGCAGCTAGACTGCTTCTAAATGCATCAGAAGACAGGTCATCCAACGGATTATCACTGGTCTCTAATTCTTGTATCGGCAGCTCTCCGGATTCATTGAGCTCATCAAGGCTAAAAAGTCGCCCACTGTTAGTATCGGACAGAGTGGCATGGTATTCAGAAAGCTCCATGTCGAGCTCTTCGGCCACTTCTACGTCCTGGGCTTCACGGCCTTCGCGATCCTCAACAGCCTTGATAGCGCGGGCTACACGACGTGCATTCCGGTGAACGGAGCGTGGGACCCAGTCGCCTTTACGAATTTCATCCACCATGGCACCACGAATGCGTATGCCAGCATAGGTTTCAAAGGTTGCGCCTTTGGTTGCGCTGTAGCGTTGGGCGGCTTCTAGCAGCCCGATCATTCCAGCCTGCATTAGGTCGTCTAGCTGTACCGAAGCCGGCAGCCGCGCCAAAAGATGGAGCGCAATTTTCTTGACCAGGAGCGCGTGCGTCTCAATGAGCTCTGAGGGACTTTTCACGCCTGACTGGTGGTAGATTCCCAGGTTTTTCGCCAATGTCATGCATCCGGTTTTGTTTGACGGGATCCGTTTCAGACTTCGACGAGCCGCTCCACAAAAAACTCTAAGTGTCCGCGGGGAGATGAAGGCAGCGGCCAGCTCTCAACCTTGTCAGCCAACGCTTTGATCGCAAGTGAGGCTTTGGCCCGGGGATAAGCATCCAGCACCGCCCTCTGGCGCTGAACCGCTTTCTTCACAGCTTCGTCGTAAGGCACCATACCCACATACTGTAATGCCACATCTAGGAAGCGCTCAGTCACTCGGGTAAGTTTTTCAAATAGATGGCGGCCTTCCTGCTCATTGCCCACCTGGTTGGCAAGGATGCGGAAGCGGTGGGTGCCGTAGTCACGATTCATCAATTTAATGAGGGCGTAGGCGTCGGTAATGGATGTTGGCTCATCGCAAACCACCAGCAGCAGTTCTTGAGAGGCCCGCAGAAAGCTCACAACCGACTCTGAAATACCGGCAGCGGTATCTACAATCAACACATCGATTTGATCACCCAGTTCGCTGAACGCGTTGATCAGCCCCGCGTGTTCCATGGAGCTGAGCTGAGTCATACGCTGAGTGCCGGACGAAGCCGGAACAATCTTGATGCCACACGGCCCATCCACCAGAACGTCCCTGAGATCGCATTTGCCCGCTAGGACATCCTGCAGGGTGTTGTTAGCCGTGACGCCAAGCAGCACATCAAGGTTACCAAGACCAAGGTCGGCATCGAGCAAAACAACACGACGACCCTTCTGGGCCAGAGCGATGCCAAGGTTGACCGAAATATTACTCTTGCCAACCCCGCCTTTGCCGCCGGAAACCGCTATTACCTGTACCGGATGTGCTTTGCTCATACTATTTATTATCTCTTGCCACGTTTAGCCGGATTTCATTTATAGCCGGGTATAACTTCGATATTCAGAGCCTTAGGCCATTTCGCGCGGGCGCTCTGTGCCAGGCACTCTCTGTGCAGCTGCCTGTTGCTGAAGCATTTTCAGGCGCTCGACCGCCAAGCGTACAAGCGGAACAGCTTCAGCATGATGCAGATCTCCCGGGATCTTCTGCCCATCTGTGTAATAAGCCACCGGCAACCCGGTTTCCATCACAAAGCCCAGAGATTCGCCTAGAGTTAGGCCTTCGTCAATTTTCGTTATCACGCAGCCCGTTAGATTAGCCATCTTATAGCAATGCCAGACGGATTTCATAATACGCGGCTGGCTGGTTGCGGAAACTACTAGGTGCGTGCGCACGTTGTGGTGACTGCGGGCCAGCTCTGTCAGCTGCTCCTGATAGCCTTTGTCAGAACTGGTTAGCCCTGCCGTATCAATTAGTACCAGATGGCGGTCCGACAACTCATCAAGAATATCATCCAGGGTGTTGCTTTCGTCCACCACCCGAACTGGTACGTTCAGAATGCGACCAAACACGAAAAGCTGCTCATGCGCCGCAACCCGGTAACGGTCTGTGGTGACCAGTGCCACGGAATCGGCGCCGTACTTCAGTACATAACGGGCGGCCAGCTTGCCAATTGTGGTGGTCTTGCCGGAACCCGTGGGGCCGACCAACGCATAAACACCGCCTTCGTCTAGCCACTCTTGGTGGGGCGTGCGTAAGCCGGTGACGAGCATTTTCAAGGACTGTTTCCAGCCATCATCCAGCTTTCCGCCCTTGTGGCGACGGGAAAGCGAGCCTGCCAACTCCGAGCTCAGGCCAAACTCTTGCAACCGTTCTGCTAGCCGTTGCTGAACCGCACTGACGCCGGTTTTTGCTGGCTCACTATGCTGGCCACTCATGAGATCCCGCAATGAGCTGATTTCTGCACGCATGCGAGCAAGCTCATCGGAATAGTCTGTATGACTGCTGACGCCAGAAGAAACCGGCTCATCAAAACTGCCATTCACCGCTTGGTGCAAATCTGCAAATGACGCTTCAGAATAGCCCTGGCTTCGCTCGGCCCGATTTTCGCGCACGTCACGAATGCGGGAACGGGAGCGGCTTAGCTCATCTTCCAGCCGGCGGTGACGCTCTGCCTGCATTTCAGCAAGGCGAGCACCATTGGTGGCTTCGCTGGCCTCCTCGCCCAGACTCTGCCGCGCCATATTTTCGTCATAATCCAGTGCCGTAACAATTTCAACGCCATCGTCTACCCGGCGGTTAGAAAGGATGACAGCATCGGGACCCATCTGTTCACTGACTTGCTTCAGTGCTTGGGCCATGCTTTTGGCAAAAAAACGTTTCACTTTCATGATATTGCATCCTCCACCGGCAACGCTGTACCCGCGCTGTCCGTTCTTTCATCCGCGTGCTTATTGGCCCACGGACGCCACGATCGTAATTTGCTTGTTATCCGGTATTTCCTGGTAGGAGAGCACGTGCAGCCGCTCCACACCGAAACTTGCAAACTTTGCGAGCACCGGCCTTAAGGGGCCAGATACCAGCAGGATGGCGGGTTTACCAAGCACTTCCTGGCGCTGAACGCTGTCTTGCAGAGAGCGCTGCAGCTTTTCCACCATATTCGGCTCCAGAACCATGCCTATATCCTCCTGGCCGCCAGATTGTTGACTCTGCTGAACAGACTTAAGCAATAACTGTTCCAGATCTGGATCTAAGGTAATAACAGGTATCTCCGGATCACTGCCACAGATGCTCTGAATAATCATCCGTCGCAGCGCCTGACGCGCCACAGTGGTCAGCAGCCTTGGGTCCTGACTCTTGGGGTGCACGTTCACCATGGCTTCGGCAATGGAGCGCATATCCCGAATGGGCACCTCTTCTTTGAGCAGGTTCTGCAGCACCTTCAACAGCAGGCTGATGGACATCGTGGTTGGCACCAGCTCTTCCGCCAGCTTAGGCGAAGCTTTTTCCAGCTGATCCAGCCATTTTTGAACTTCTTCGTGGCCCAACAATTCATGAGCATGTTTTTGCAGTACCTGGTTCAGGTGCGTAGCCACCACGGTGCTGGCATCCACCACCGTATAACCCAGCGTTTGGGCTTGGTCTTTTTTCTCTGGCTCAATCCAGCTCGCATCCAGACCAAAGGCGGGGTCCTTGCCTTCAATACCTTCTATTTTTCCGAACACTTGGCCTGGGTCGATTGCCAACTCGCGGTCGGGGTGAATGTCTGCCTCTGCGATGGTTACGCCCATCAACGTGATGCGGTACACATTGGGCATGAGGTCCAGGTTGTCGCGAATGTGTACGGAGGGCATAAGGAAGCCCATGTCTTGCGACAGCTTTTTACGCACGCCCTTTATACGGCTTAACAGTTGCCCACCCTGGGATTTATCAACCAGTGGTATAAGGCGGTAGCCGACTTCTAACCCGACGATATCCACCGTTGCCACGTCGTCCCAACCCAGCTCCCGGGTTTCTCCCGGCGCAGGTAACTGGCGGCCGGGGTCGCCACCGGCATCACCGGCCAGCGGTGCATCACGGCCCCCAGAGCCGGCCAGAGCACCGGCGCCTCGACCGGGGAACGCACCTCCATCTTCCACGGTCTGCCTATCTTTATTCCAGATAAACCAAGCGCCTGCGGCAGCGAGACCCCCAAGCCCAAGAAATGCCACATGGGGCATCCCAGGAATCAAGCCCAGGAGAATAAGAATGCTCGCCGCAATCGCCAGAGCCTTGGGCGCATTGAACAGCTGCTGAAGAATCTGCCCGCCCATATCCTGGCTGGTACTCACCCGGGTAACCATGATCGCAGCAGAGGTAGAAAGCAGCAGTGACGGAATCTGGGCAACCAAGCCATCACCTATGGTGAGCAGCGCGTAGCGCTCCATGGCGAGGCCGAAATCAAGGTCGTGCTGGAGCATACCAATGGCGACACCCCCAATAATATTGATGGCCAGTATCAACAGGCTAGCAACGGCATCACCCTTCACAAACTTGGAGGCACCGTCCATGGAGCCGTAGAAATCTGCCTCCTGTGCTATATCCTCACGCCGGAGCTTGGCTTCATCCTGATTAACCAGGCCCGCGTTCAGATCGGCATCAATAGCCATCTGCTTGCCCGGCATTGCATCTAGGGTAAACCGTGCGCTTACCTCCGAAACCCGGCCCGCACCTTTTGTGACCACCAGGAAGTTAATGATCATCAAAATGGCGAACACCACCAAGCCGACCGCGTAGTTGCCACCGATCAGAACCGCACCAAAAGATTCGATAACCTTACCCGCAGCATCGCCCCCCTCGTGCCCTTCCAGCAGCACAATCCGGGTAGAAGCCACGTTGAGCGCCAGGCGCAACAGGGTTGCCACCAGCAACACGGTTGGGAAGGACGCAAATTCCATCGGCCGCAGTGCGTAAACGCACACAAGCAGAATGACAATCGAGAGCGTAATGTTGAACGTGAAGAATACGTCCAACAAAAAGGCGGGCATGGGCAGTATCATCATGCCCAACAAACCCATCAACATAATGGGTACGCCGAGGTTGCCACGCGTCAGGAATTTGACGTTATTAAGGAGTAAAGCTTTGTCCATACCCTAAGCATCTCCGATTCACTGTTTCTGAAGGCGTTTTGAAGGTCGAGATTCTGACGCCAACGTGTCTTTCACTGTGTTACCGCAAGATCCATACCACTGTGTTCCGTTTTTCGTTCGAGAGGTGGCTTGGCCTGCCTGACTCACCTTGTAAGATGCGGTATCCTTGCGCCGCTTAAAAGCGATACTGAATCCCACAACCCCAGACCCAAAAACAGGTGAGCCCATGCCGATCCACGAGGTAAAACACCCCCTGATTCAACACAAACTCGGCCTAATGCGCCGTGCCGACATCAGCACTAAGAACTTCCGTGAACTGGCACAGGAAGTCGGCGCGCTGCTCACCTACGAAGCCACGAAGGATTTCAGCCTTCAAGAAAAGACCATTGAGGGCTGGGCCGGGCCGGTGACTGTGGAACAGATCCACGGCAAGAAAATCACCATCGTCCCCATCCTGCGGGCAGGCCTGGGTATGTTGGATGGGGTTCTGAGCCTGATTCCTGTAGCAAGAGTAAGCGTGGTGGGCCAGATTCGTGATGAGGAAACTCTGGAAGCCAGCACCTATCTGGAAAAGCTGGTCGGTGAACTAGACCAGCGTATGGCGCTGATCGTTGACCCGATGGTTGCCACAGGTGGTTCGATGATTTCCACCATCGACGTACTCAAGAAAGCCGGCAGCACTGAAATTCGTGCGCTGGTGCTGGTGGCGGCGCCAGAAGGCATTAAGAACGTGCTAGACAAGCACCCTGATGCGTCCATCTATACAGCGTCTGTAGACGACTGCCTGAATGAGAAAGGCTATATCCTGCCCGGGCTTGGTGACGCCGGCGACAAAATATTCGGCACCAAGCAAAAGGACGTTTGATCATGGAAGACCATACTAACGACTCAACTTGGAAACAGGCGCTCGCTGGCTCACAAATGCTGCTTGTGGCCTTTGGCGCACTGGTGCTTATGCCACTGCTCACCGGCCTCGACCCCAACGTTGCGCTCTTTACCGCTGGCCTTGGCACGCTGATTTTTCATATTGTAACCGGGGGTCAGATTCCGATCTTCCTGGCCTCATCCTTTGCGTTTATCGCACCGGTTATTGCTTCCAAGGGTAGGTTCGGCCTTGAGGAAACCATGGGCGGGCTGATGGCTGCGGGTATTCTTTATATCCTGCTTAGCGGCGCAATACGGCTGCGCGGCACCGGCTTTGTAACGCGCCTGCTGCCCCCTGTGGTTATCGGGCCGGTTATTATGGTGATTGGCCTAGGGCTGGCGCCACTCGCGGTACATATGTCTTCGGGCCGCACCGGCGATGGGAGCGTGCAGCTAATCCCGCAGAACACGGCACTTTGGATTGCGATGATCTCGCTGACCGTGACCATTGTTGCGTCAGTCTGGTCCAAGGGTATCTTCCGGCTGATTCCGATCATGTTTGGTGTGATTGTCGGTTATATCCTGTCCGCTTTCGCAGGCATTGTTGATACCACCCCGATTCAGCAGGCGGCCTGGCTCGCGGTTCCCAACTTTGTGGCACCTGAGTTCAGCTGGGGCGCCATCCTGTTCATGATTCCGGTTGCCATTGCGCCGGCGATTGAGCATATCGGCGACATTCTGGCGATTGGCAATGTTACCCGCAAAAACTATCTCGAGAAGCCGGGCCTGCACCGCACGCTCCTAGGCGATGGCCTGGCTACCAGCGCTGCGGCTTTGCTAGGCGGGCCACCCAACACGACTTACTCTGAGGTGACCGGCGCGGTGATGCTAACCCGTAACTTTAACCCGAAGGTGATGTGGTGGGCTGCTTGCACTGCCATCGTGCTGGCCTTTGTGGGCAAATTCGGCGCGGTTCTGCAAACGATTCCGGTGCCGGTTATGGGCGGCATTCTGTGCCTGCTGTTCGGTTCCATTGCAGTGGTGGGTATGAGCACGCTGATTCGACACCAGGTGGATCTATCCCAGGCACGGAATCTGGTTATCGTGGGTGTGACGCTGGTGTTCGGTATCGGCGGCATGGTTCTCGGCCACCTTGAGGGTATCGCGCTGTGTGCGGTGGCCGCCATTATTCTGAACTTGGTACTCCCCGGCAGCCGGGATGCCTGGGGCAAGGCGATTTACGAGCACAAAGAAGACTAACAATAACTCCTATGGTGCCTTCTGGCGCTGGTGCATGTCTGTAGGCAGCCTATTATTTTGATCCCTGCAGGCTAGAAACCAAATCAAATATCCCGCCGCAAGTCCGAAGGTATTGGGAAGTCAGGCATACCAGGCTTCTCGCCGCGCCCCTTGCGGAACTGTCGGAGCTGGAACACGTATGCCAGCACTTGCGCGATGGCCATGTATAAGCCATCGGGGATTTCGTCACCTATCTCGCTGTTGTGATAAACAGCACGAGTTAACGGTGGCGTGCGAAGGATTTCGACTTTGTGCTCACGGGCGATTTCCATGATCTTGAAGGCGGTTTGATCATTGCCTTTGGCCACGACCATGGGCGCGCCCATGGAGTCGGGGTTGTACTTCAAGGCCACCGCATAGTGGGTCGGGTTGGTAATAACCACGTCGGCAGTGGGCACGTCCTGCATCATACGACGCTGGGACATTTCGCGTTGAAGCTGGCGGATTTTGCCTTTGACCTCAGGCTTGCCTTCAGAATCTTTGTGTTCGTCTTTAACTTCCTGCTTGGTCATCCGCAGCTTTTTCTGATGATCGAAGATCTGGAACGGCACGTCTATCAGCGCAATGATGATGGTGGCGCAGGAGAGCAAAAAGAAGCTCCAGCCCAGTGTCCAGAGTACGTGCTCCATGGCGGGCATCGCGGGCTCATCCGCGATTGAGAGCAGGTCTTCGGTACGGGCATTCAGTATGAGAATAGCTAGCGTCATAACCAGCCCGACTTTGGCGATGGCTTTGACCAGCTCAATCAGGGAGCGCGCGGAGAACATCCGGCCCAAGCCTTTCATGGGGTCCATGCGGTTAAGTTTAGGGGCTATGGCCTTGCCACTAAACAGCAAACCGCCTATGCCGATAGAACCGGCAATGGCGGCGATGATCAGGAGTAATAAGATTGGCGCAAGTGCCCAAGCGGCTTCTTTGGCGGAAGCCAACAGCTGAACACTCATGTGCCGGGTGTCGAATATGGCAGAGCGTTCCAAGGTGAAACTATCACGCATGATGGCTTCCATGGAGGCCCCCAGTTGAGTGCCAAACATCAATAGGCCGCCGGCGCCAGCGATCAATACGGCCATGGTGGCCAGCTCTTTTGATCGGGCAGTCTGACCATCCTCCTTGGATTTTTCGATCTTTTTGGGGGTGGCCTCTTCGGTTTTCTCCTGACTATTGTCGTCTTCAGCCATATTTTGACTCTTGGGGTATCAGGCTCGCTAAGGCTGTCCTTGCAAGCCCCTCATAAACTCAAAGGTTTGCCGGGTGTATTCTTGGAAGTGCGGCAAGAAATTGGCGTGCAGCACCCATATAGCAAACAATCCAAACATCAGGCCAATCGGAAAGCCTAACGCAAAAATGTTCATCTGGGGGGCCGCTCGGGTCATTACGCCAAAGGATATGCTGACGATGAGTACGGCGGTCACTGCCGGCAACGCTAGCAACATGGCGGAGGTGAACATCCAGCTTATACGGTGCGCCAACTCCCATACACCTACCTGGCCCAGACCTTCCATGCCAATAGGCATTGTTCGGAAACTTTCGATAAAGATTTCAAATGCCACAAGATGGCCGTTCATGGCCAGGAACAGCAAGGTGACAGTAATGGTGTAGATTTGCGACAGCACAGGTACGTTAACGCCGTTGGCAGGGTCGACCATGGAGGCGAAGCCCAGGCCCATTTGCATGGCAATCATCTGGCCGGCAACGACGAACAGTTGCCAGAGCGCAGTCAGAGCGAACCCCATACCTACGCCAATCAGAATCTGTTGCAAGGTAATGACAACCGCATCGGCGCTCAGGGCTTCAACCCGCGGCACTTCTGGGATCATGGGCACGATCAATATGGTCATTAACAGCGCAAGCCCCAAGCGCACCCTGGCAGGCACCAGTTGGGTACCAAAAATGGGAATGACCATCAAAAAGCTGGCCAAGCGGAACAGTGGCCAAAGATACTGCCCAACCCATTGGCCGAGCATATCTGCATTGATTTCCGCAGGGGTCATGAATTAGCCAATCAGGTAAGGAATACGGGAGATAAGTCCGTGCGCATAGTCCAGAAGCTTGGTCAACAGCCACGGCCCCAGGACAATGAGCGCGATGAGCGTTACCAACAGCCGCGGCAGAAAACTGAGGGTTTGTTCGTTAATTTGGGTGGCAGCCTGAAAGGTACTGACCACCAGGCCAATCACCAAGCCAGGCCCAATGATCACGGAGGCAAAGAGAACAATCATCCACAAGGCTTCCCGGATGATGTCGATAACGGTTTCCGGAGTCATGGCGCTCTCCTGTATTTGATAACCGGCCTATATCCCATAACTGGCAGCCAGCGTACCCATAATCAGGGCCCAGCCATCCACCAAAACAAACAGCATGATCTTGAACGGTAGCGAGATGATGATGGGTGACAGCATCATCATACCCATAGCCATCAGTACACTGGCGACAACCATGTCGAGAATCAGAAACGGTATGAACAGTATAAACCCTATCTGGAACGCCGTTTTAAGCTCGCTAGTTACGAAGGCGGGCATCAGAATCCAGAAAGAGACGTCCTGCGCTGTATCGTACTGAACGTCTGCAATACGCATGAATAGCGCTAGGTCGTCTTCTCGGGTCTGCCCCAGCATGAATTCCTTAAAGGGTGCACTGGCAAGTTCGACAGCTTCCAGAGACGTCACTTCCTCCTGCAGATACGGCTGTAGCCCCACCTGGTTAGCTTCTTCAAGTACTGGCTTCATGATAAAAATACTGAGAAACAAAGCTAGGCCGAGCAATATCTGGTTTGAGGGCGTGCCCTGCAGGCCTATTGCCTGCCGTAAAATCGCAAACACCACGATGATGCGGGTGAAGGAAGTCATCATCATCAGCATGGCCGGCAGGAAGGTCAGCGCGGTCATTAATGCCAAAATCTGCAGAGTTACCGTGTATTCCTCAACGCCTTCGCCCTCACCGGGCTGAACCGTAAACGCAGGGATACCCGGCAGGTCTGCGAACGCTAATGGCGCCCAGAATAGGCCTGCGAGCACAACAAAGAGCGGAATGGATCGTTTGAGTGTTGCCACCATCATAGGGCTAATCATTCCTTGTTCGGAGCCGTCCAGGATTTGCCAATCATACTTTGCAGGCGCTTAGCAAAGTCTCCGGTATTCGCATTGCTGGTATCCACAACCGGCTCCTCAAAGACCTGTAGCGTCCGTATTGCAGATGGAGTGATCCCCAAAAGTATCTGCTGACCACCCACTTCAATCAGGGCGATGCGCTCCCGGGATCCTATGGCCATCACGGAGACCACCTTGATGGCATTGTTATTCATACCTGTCATGCCGTTCATCCGGCGAATGATCCAAGCACAGCCATAGATAATCGCGATCACCGCCAGCAAGCCGGCACCTAGGCTAAGCAAGGTGCCCATAGTATCCGGAGCATTGCCCGTAGCTTTAACCGCCGCGCTCTGTGGGGCTTTAGCCGTTTCTTCTGCGATCACAGGTGCGACCAATAAGAACAGTGACGCACCTGCTGTTTTTATATACATATTATTTTTGCAGCCGCTTGATGCGTTCGCCCGGGCTGATCACATCGGTCAGGCGGATGCCGAACTTTTCGTTAACCATAACCACCTCGCCATGGGCGATGAGCGTGCCATTAACCAACACGTCCAGTGGCTCACCTGCCAACCGATCCAACTCAATCACTGAGCCCTGGTTCAGCTGCAGAAGGTTGCGAATGGGTATCTGGGTATTGCCCACCTCCATGGAGATGCTGACAGGAATATCCAGAATCACATCCAGATCTGGTGGTGTCCCACCGCCCGGAGTCGCCAAGTCGCCTTCTTCGAACTCTTCCATAGGCGCTGCACGCACATTACTGGCGGTGCTCTCACCAGAATCGTCACCGGCCTTTTTCGTAGCCTGAGCCGGCTCATCGTCCGGTGACTCTTCGGAGCCTTCATCACCGGACTCGTCCATGGCCGCTTCCCATTCTGCTGCCAGCTTTTCGTCCTCGCTCAGCTCCTGACCGTCTTTATTGTCGTCAGCCATTGCGTCCTACCTTCAGTTGTTTTTTAACCTTGGGGCGTGTCGCCCGCTCATGAATTCTCAGCGCCAGTTTTCCGTCTCGGGTTCCCATGGTTGCCGTATAAATAGGAATGCCGTTGGCGGTGACTGTCAGATACTCGGGCACCTCTACCGGTATAATATCGCCGGCTTTCAGCTTGGCGATATCTCTCAGGGAAATCCGGCGTCGACAAACCGTCGTATTTACCGGGACATCGACCTCTTTGATATCTTCCTGCAGCGCATCAACCCAGCGCTCGTCCACGTCATCAACGTCGCTTTGCACACCAGAATCGAGCACTTCTCGGATCGGTTCAATCATCGAATACGGTAAGGCGAAATGCAGTTCGCCACCACCACCATCCAGCTCTATATGGAACGTGCTGACCACCACCACTTCACTCGGGCTGACAATGTTCGCCATGGCCGGATTAACCTCAGAACTGAGGTATTCAAAATCCACCTTAAGAACCGCTTGCCACGCTTCCTGCATGTCATGGAAAACCTGGTTAAGCACCATCTGCACAATGCGTGTTTCGGTGGGGGTAAATTCGCGCCCTTCAATCTTGGCGTGCCTGCCTTCACCTCCGAAAAAGTTATCTACCAGTTTGAAAACCAGCTTGGCGTCGAGAACAAAAAGCGAGGTTCCCCGCAACGGGCGAATCTTGCACAGGTTCAGGCTGGTGGGCACGTAAAGGGTGTGGATGTATTCGCCAAATTTCATGATCTGGACGCCGCCAGTGGAGACATCGGCATTGCGGCGCAGCAGGTTAAAAAGGCTGATCCGAGTGTAACGGGCAAAGCGCTCGTTGATCATTTCCAGCGTAGGCATCCGGCCACGGACAATACGATCCTGACTGGCGAGGTCGTAATCTTTTATGCCGGTCCCGTCAGCTTCTTCATCAGTATCAACGTCACCGTCATCCACGCCGTGGAGGAGCGCATCAATTTCATCTTGTGACAGTAAATCCTGCATACTTTGTCCTGCCGCTGAAAAGCTTTGCCCTTGTGTGGGCTCTATTACACAACCTACTGCACCACGAAGTTCCTAAACAGCACCTGGTTAACTGCGGGCTCACCTTCCTGCTCCAGCACCTGATTAACCGTGGCCAGCATATTGTCAGCCAAACCCTGCCGGCCTTCCGGCGTCTGCAATTCCGTAAAGCTGCTATTACTAAGTTGCATCACCAACTGACTGCGTATCAAAGGCAAGTGCAGCTTGGCTGCAGTTAGTGCCTGCGGATCTGTTGCCCCGAAGGCCACGTAAGCCTGGACGTAACGTTGACGCCCCTCACCCTGAACCGTCGTTACCAGAGCTTTTTCGATTGCCAGATAAACGCTGGGTGTAAAGGACTCTTCTGCCACCTCACCTTCCGACCCGGCATCGTCACCCATTCCGGGTAGGCCGCCACCAATGAACCACAGGGTTCCCCCGACCGACAGGGCAACCGCCAGTATCACCACAACGGTAAGAAGGATGATGAGCTTCAGTTTACCTTTTTTGGCCGGTACTGCCTCAGCTGTGCTGTTTTCTGCCATAGTGTTTTCGCCAGAAATCCGTCAATGAAGGTCGTTTTCCATGACTTTTAAAGATTGACTGCAAAGGGCGGGCCAGAAGGCCCAACCCTCCACTCAGAACCGCAGTTTAGCGTCGCAAGGGGGGATGGGCAAACGGGGGATTAGCGAGTAATGCTCAGTTACGGCAATACCGCTCAGGCAAAAATATCGACGGCGCCGTTCCAACTCAGATCAAGACTGCCGGCCTGCATCTCCTCACCACCACCTTCGACAGCTGAAAGCGCAGTACCTGAGCCGGGAGAAGAACCTTCTCCGTCGCCTGTACCCTGCTCTCCCGACTGGTTCTGGGAGTTGCTGGAGACGTCGAACTGAGCTAGAGAAAGCCCCTGCTCACCCAGCATGTCACGAAGCCGGTGCGAATGCAGTTCCAGCTGATCCCGAACCACCGGGTTCGCAGTGTGGACAGTGATGCTGGCCTGATCGTTTTGGACGCGAACACGGACTTCCATCGGCCCCATGTCAGGCGGAGTGAGATGAATCTCAGCAACCGACAGATTTTTGGCTGTGAGCCAGCTGAGTTTTCCCATCAGTTTGTCCCCCCATTCTGCGTGGTTTACAGGCACATCCACCGATGTCGCGTAACTCCTCAGGGGCACTTGCGTTTCTGTCGCCAGTTTGCCGGAGGTGTTGGTGCTTTGCTGAGAAACCAAATCTATAGCGGATTCAAACCGGGTGCCGGTCAGCAGGCTGGAGGGGTCCTTGGCACCCGCTTTTTCTCCAGCTGCCGGCATTAGTTGCAAGCCGGCCATCAATCCACCTGTCCCAGCCTGCCCAGGCTTACCTTCAACAAGCCCCGCGCCCTGCATTAGTACTGGATTATTCGCGGCCAGGCCGGCTGCACCCCCGGCCACTGTCGCCTGCCCAGTGGCGGGCTGTAACAAGGCCTGCAACTGGGTAAAGGTCAGCGGAGTTGTTAAGGCTTCCATTTCAGGCGCTGTCTCCGCACCCTTCCCGACAGCCTCATTAACCGCCTCTTCAACAGCCACATGGCCTTCGTCCTTTGCGGCGGCCTTGCCGCCGTTGCCAGATTCGCCAGTTTTTCGGGCCGGCTCGGCCTGGCTCGCTGACTGCGCACTGTCTTCTTTTCTGGCGTTTTTGGCGTCGGCTTGCCGGGCCTCGTCATTACGTTCGGATTGCTGGCGATCGAGACGTTTCTGCTCCGCACGGGAGACGGAGTCGTACCGGCTTTCACCCGCACCACTGTCACGACCGGAACCGGTTTTTGGTGCACCGGCATCATTCTGCATCCCTGGCGCAGGAGTCTGGGGAAGAACCATCTGTGTCATGGCAACCTCTTGCCGCTTTTGATCCGTAGATGCCTGATTCAGTCCATTTCAAGACTGCTTTGCAGGCGGTTTCCAAAACAGTTGCAAAAGCAATGCCAGCCAGATTCTGTCGTTGCCTAATAATTTTATCCGGCGCCGCGCGCCATCAACGTGTGAAGGCCATCTATCACTTGCTGAAACTCCGCCTCAATGGCGTCCAGCAAGGGGGGCGCGTCACTCAGGCGTTCGTCCTGTCCGGTTTTTTCCGCTTCCCGACACAGCTCTCCAAGACGCGGAGCCCCGATGTTGATACAACTACCCTTAAAACTGTGGGCAGTCTTGGCAAAGGCATCTGCCTCCCCCTCATTCATCGCCGCCTTCAGGCTCTCGATTCGCTCACGTGAGTCTTTAAGATAGGTTTGGATCAGCATCTCAAACTCGTCTTCCATTACGTCCTGAAGCTCTGCCAGAGCTTCTTCATCAAGGTGTGGCTTATCAACCATGACCAACTCCCTTGTATCTGTTAAAAGTGCTAATTAAAGGTACCAATCATAAACGATTTCCACCCGATTCCCCTGTTCGTGAAACCTGATAGATTTCGCTAGCCGCTTTAACAAAGCCAAGCCCCGGCCCCCATAACGGGCGCCGCTCTGCGCCATCTCCGTGGATTGCAGTACCGGATGCCTCTGGAAATCAAACCCTCGACCGCTGTCTTCACAAACAATACTCAAACGCCCACCCCAGTGCATAAGTTCGTGATAAAAGCTGAACCGAATATAATGGCCGCTCACTCTGTCCAAGCGCGCGGCGCGCTCGAAATAGTAGCGATGCCCGGTAAACCTCTGTATTCCATTCATCAGCGCATCGAACGGATGCCCATCAGAGCCCGCGCTTTCGACCGCACGGCGCACGCCATCGGTCATTAACAACAACCGGTCACCGGGCTGAGATCTCACGGGTATCATTTCAGCGTTAAACTGCTCAGCATCTAGAATACCCAGCGGTAAATGTCGAGATGGCAGAATAGACCGCTCCGTACACGACCGAATCAACCACATATCGGGCAAGCCGCCATTCCAAATATTTAGTTGATTGAGCTCAAAATTCGCTTCAACCATAACAGCACAGCAGAACATCGTGCCCAAGACGCCTGAGCAGCGCCTTCAGTATCAGGTGGTCACTATCGTTGTCGTCCGCAATGAGTATTTTCAGGGGGCCACTTTCTGCTGCAGACTCTTCCATGAACGGTTCCAGCGGCCTGAGCAATCACCGGATGGTGAACAGCTGCTCGAAATTGGAAATGGTTAGAATTTTGCGGACATCGTTGTTGCAGTTCTCAATGGCTATGCTGGCATTGTCACCCCCGGCATAGTCCCTCAACAGGAGCAACATGCCTAGCGCGGAACTGTCGAGGTAAGTCGCGTCTGACAAATCCACAACATAGCCGCCGACATCTTTACCGCCATGCTCGTATGCATCGCGAAACGTCTGATGGGTACTGAAGTCAAAGCGCCCTTCTATTTTGATAATCAGGGTTTGACCGTCGTGACTGCTGCGGGTTTCAATCGGCATCCGCAAAACCTCCGGTGGTATTCGCTGAAGCATCTAGCTGCCATGGTTCACGCAGCCTGTTTGTATAAGGATAGCCCAGCACCGCCAGTTTGCATAAAATTACGATGGATTCAGCGCAAGTGTTAACGGCGGCGACGCGTAAAAGCACGGCCCGCCGCCTCATCGGATAGTTTCTGCTCCTGCAGATCCTGCGCCTTTGACTCTTGCTGACGACAGGTCGCGATGTATTTTTCCATGCCTCGCCGACGCTCCCAGGCTCGCTGCCACTCCTGCCGGCGGGTGTCAAAAACCGCCTCGACCTGGGCCAGCTGCTTTTGTTGTTGCACAATAACCTGATCAAGTTGCGCAATAAATGCCTGCCATGCCTGTAACCGGCTGACCTGCACCACGCCATGCTGGCTATTGCGAATTTGATCCCGGTACTCCTGCTGATAGCGATTTAAGTTTTTCACCTGTTCGCTATGCTGCTCCACCAGTTCACGGGCTTTGCCCATGTGCCCCAGCGCTTCCTTCTCTTTGCGCTCTTCCAGAGCAAGCACTACCCCCAGGCGTTGGGAACGCAACATCAACCATCACCTCGGTTGGCGCTGGCAGCCGCAGGATCAGGAACGGCAGATTTCCGGCGTTCTGGGGAGTACCGCTCGGGCACAACCGATAGCAGCCCCTCAATACTTTCTGGCAGCGAAGCGCGTTCGTTTAGATCCTGTTGCAGGAACTGGCGCATATTGCTGATATGGGCTATGGCAAAGTCGGTTTCCGGGTCGGAGCCTTTCACATAAGCGCCCACACTGATCAGGTCCCGCGCTTGCTGGTAGCGTGAATAAACCTGCTTGAAGCGCTGGGCACGGGCGAAGTGTTCGGTTTCTGTTACTTGCGGCATCACACGGCTGATGGAAGCCTCAACGTCGATGGCCGGGTAGTGCCCTTCTTCCGCCAACCGGCGGGAAAGCACAATGTGGCCATCGAGTATCGCCCTAGCTGCATCGGCAATAGGATCCTGCTGATCGTCACCTTCAGTCAACACGGTATAAAACGCGGTGATCGAACCGCCTCCGGGCAAGCCGTTACCTGTGCGCTCCACCAACTGCGGCAGTTTGGCAAATACGGAAGGTGGATAACCTTTGGTGGCCGGGGGCTCACCAACCGCCAGCGCAATTTCACGTTGGGCTTGGGCGTATCGAGTTAACGAATCCATCAGCAAAAGCACACGCTTGCCTTTGTCGCGGTAATATTCGGCAATCCGTGTGGCGAGCATGGCTGCTCGCAGGCGCATTAATGGTGAGTCATCAGCTGGAGAGGCAACTACAACCGATCGGGCCAACCCCTCCTCACCCAGAATGTCTTCAATAAATTCCTTAACCTCCCGGCCCCGCTCACCAATCAGCCCAACCACAGTGACATCGGCATCGGTAAACCGGGTCATCATGCCTAGCAGCATACTTTTACCAACGCCACTGCCGGCAAAAAGCCCCAACCGCTGTCCCTGGCCAACGGTCAACAAAGCATTGATAGCTCGGATGCCTACATCCATAGACTGCCGCACGGGGGCACGATTGAGAGGGTTAATGATTTCGCCGGTAAGGGGAACCCGGGCCTCGGCCTGAAGCGGCCCTTTACCATCGAGAGGTTCGCCACTGCCATCCACAACGCGGCCCAGCATAAGGGGCCCAACGGGAACACGGCTGGCAGAGGATAACGGAACCACCATGGCGCCTGGCTTCAGGCCTTCAATGGCGGTTAGCGGCATCAGGTATACTTTGTCATCCTCAAACCCCACAACTTCGGCTTCAACGGTACCCGTACCCTGACCTTTGATCACACAACGGTCACCCACTACCATAGGGCAGCCAACGCATTCCAGCGTCAGCCCTACCATTCGGGTCAGGCGGCCGGAAAGCTCGGGCTCTAGATCCGTGCGCAAGTAGGTCTGATATAGGTTCAGACGATCAGCCAGGGAGGTCGTCATCACGCTCGCCTTCGGTGGGGTTTTCTTCTATCGGGTTGTCTTCAATAGGGCTGTCTTCGTTCGGGGTGTTATCCGGCGTGCTCAGTACATCCCGTTGAAAGTCCGTCAGATCATCCATCGGGGAGCCCAGTTCTTCGGGCTCGTCGTTCTCATTGTCATCTATTTGCTGTTCTAACATGCTCTGCACAGCACGCTGAAAGCGTTTTTCAACGGTAAAGTCGACGAGGCTGTTACGGGTTTGAACCCGGCAGCCGCCAGGCAACACTTTATCATCTTCCACAACGGAGGCTGTCGCCTCAAAACGTTCCGCCACGTCACGAACCGCACTGTAGTCGTCTGGATGAACATAAATACGGACGTTCTCCGCCGTTGAGGGCAGTGCCTCAACCGCCCTGCGCACCACCTGCCGGATTTGTGACGAATCGATCGTCAATTCACGATAGACCACCGCCCGGGCGAGCACCATGGTGAGGTTTAGCAGAGAGGTTTCAAGCTCATCTTGGTGTTGGCGTATCGGAAAAAGCAGCTCGCCCAGCAACTGCTCCAGGCGCTCTAAGCTCGCGGTTACTTCAGTTTGGGTTTCATCGTAACCTTCACTCTGCCCACGCTCTCGCCCTTCAGCTAGGCCGGCTTCTAGCCCTTCCTTGTGGCCCTGTTCGTAACCTTCAGAGCGGCCTTCCTGCATACCCTGTTCCCGGCCTTCGTTCAGGCCATCTTCCCGCGCAGCTTCGCGAATCTCGGCGATATCTCCGGCTGTCAGAGGTTTGACACTAAGTTCCTCCTCACGGGCAACCTCGTTGCCACGGGCATCCAGCAATGGGAGCTCCCACCGTTCATAGGCGGTTAGCTGCTCTTTGGGGATACGATTGAGATCTTTGGAGGGGTCTTTCATCACATCATTTCTTCACCCGCACCGCCAAGCGTGATTTCTCCCGCTTCGGCCATGCGACGGGCAATGGTAATAATGTCTTTCTGAGCCGATTCCACGTCACTCACTTTAACCGGGCCTTTGGCCTCAAGGTCGTCTTGCAGCAACTCGGCAGCGCGCTTGGACATGTTTTTGAAGATCTTTTCCTGAACTCCATCATCGGCACCTTTGAGTGCGACAACCAGCACTTCTGAAGACACTTCTCGCAGCAGCGCCTGAATACCCCGATCTTCAATATCCTTCAAGTTATCAAACACAAACATGAGGTCTTCGATGGTGGTCGCTAGATCTGGGTCCATATCCTTGATGGAATCCAGCAGAGTGCCTTCAATACTGCGATCCATAAAGTTCATGATGTCCGCAGCACGCTTTACACCACCAATGCGGCTGGTCTGGGCCGCTGAACCGCCAGAGAACTGTTTCTCCAGAATGTCGTTCAATTCCTGCAGGGCCTGGGGCTGGATACTTTCAAGCGAAGCAACCCGCAGCATCACGTCGAGGCGTACTTTATTATCGAGGGTCGCAAGAATTTCGGCGGCTTGGTCAGGATCCAGATAAGAGATAACAATGGCCTGAATTTGGGGGTGCTCGTAGCGGATGATGTCGCCGACGGCTCTTGGCTCCATCCATTTCAGCGTATCCAAGCCGGTGGTATTGCCACCAATGAGAATGCGGTCGATCAGGCTGGCAGCCTTGTCGTCCCCCAAAGCCTGGGTGAGCATGGCACGGATATAGTCATCATTACCCACGCCCAAACCGGTCTGGCCACCCACAGCGTCCACGAACTGAGTTAGAACGTAAGAGACGTCATCTTTACTGACGTCTTTCATCTGGGCCATGGCAACACCCACCCGCTGAACTTCTTTCGGGCCCATATGCTTGAGCACTTCGGCTGCATCTGCCTCGCCCAGAGACATCAGCAGGATCGCAGCCTGCTCTACTCGCGGAATTTTCCGCTGAGACTTCTGTGGCGAATCACCGCCCGGCGGCACGGATTGGTCAGTCATCAACATTCACCCACTGGCGCATCACCTGAGAAACCCTCGCCGGGTCTTCGGCAATCAGGCCTTTAAGAGCATTCAATTGCCTATCATAACTGTCTGTGGCGCCCGGCAAAAGCAAGTCGTCCTGTGAGGACATGGCCTGGCGCAAGGCATCGTTGCCTCCCGCTCCTTCAAGACCATCAGAATCCGAGCCATCTCCACGCTCACGGCGCCCACTGCCAGACAAACTCTTTAGCGTCGGGCGCAGCAAGCCAAGCACCAGCACCAAGATAACTAAACCTGCCAATACCTGCTTCATCAGATCCCAAAACCAGGGCTGTTCCCAGAACCCCGGGGTTTCAAACTCAAATTCCTCTTCCGGCGCAAACGCGGTATTCATCACGGTAACGCTGTCGCCCCGAGCAGCAGAATAACCTACTGCATCCCGCACCAGCATGCTCAGGCGCTGCAACTCCTGCTCAGGCCAGGGCTCGTAGGTCACCGCGCCGGTATCCGGATTAACCACTTTCATATCGTCTACAGCGAGCGCAACGGTTATCCGTCTCACGCGCCCCATTTCCTGCCGGGTGTAGCTTACCGTGCGATCCATCTCATAGTTGCGCGTAGATTCTTTACGCACATTAACTGGCTGTGCCGGCGCTACGCCATCCGCGTCAACCGCCTTTGTATTTACCTGTTCTGGCACGGTAGCATTGGCAGGAGGCTGGTTGGACAATGCCCCTGGGATGCCGCCGTTGAAGCCGGCAACACGCTGTTCAGTCAAATTACGCTCACTGCGAACCGCTTGCTGTTCAGGGTTGAACAGTTCCTCAGCCTGCTCTACCGACGAAAAATCCAGATCTGCAGACACTTCTGCCCGATACCGGCCTTCGCCAACAATAGGTGCGATCAAAGAGGAAACACGGCGTGCCAGGCCATCTTCCACGCGCGAGGTGTACTCGTACTGATCCTGCATGCGCTCGCCATCGCCACGGCTTTCTTTCCCAGTCAGCAGGTTGCCATTTTGATCAACAACCGTGACATGGTCTTTATTCATCATCGGAATACTGCCGGCGACCAAGTTCACAATCGCTGCAATTTGCTCCTGCTCGGGGCGGCGCCCTGCAAACGTTTCGAGAAAAACGGAGGCCGTTGGATCACGGGCATCCCGAACAAATACGGAACGCTCCGGGATCGCCAAGTGAACCCTGGCAGCGCGAACGCCACGCATGCTGCTGATGGTGCGCGCCAGTTCACCCTCAAGGCCACGGCGATAGTTAACGGTTTCCATGAACTGCGACGTACCCAGCCCACGATCTTTGTCTAGCAGCTCGTAACCCATGGTCTTCTGATCTGTTACGCCCTCGGCAGCCAGCTTCAAGCGCGCATTGTAAACTTGATCGGACGGCACCAGCAGGGCGCCGGTGCGCGTATCCATTTTGAAATCGATGCCGTTGCTTTCAAGAATAGTGGTCACATCCTGAGGGTTGTACGCCGATAGATCCCCCACCACTGGCTGGTAGTTTGGCTCCTGGGCCCAGAGTACAACCGCGAGGCCCAGCGCAACGCTGGCAGCAAGCCCAACCATCAGGCCAACCTGACGTAGAAGGTTTAAGCGATTAAATCCCAGAAACAGGTCGCTGTTGCTCTCGGAGCTATCGCCACCCTGGGCGGCTGGCATGTTTGAGGAGGTTTCTGCGGGAACGCTGGCCATGTCTGTGCTCCGTTATCAGATTGGCATATTCATGATGTCTTCATAAGCCCTGACCACGCGGTTACGCACCTGGGTCAAAGCCTCGAAGGACACCGTAGATTTTTGGGCAGCAATCATCACGCGGGTAATGTCCACATTGGGGTCGCCCATATCGTACGCTGTCCGCAGGTCGTTGGTATTTTGCTGAACCTCGTTCACATTATTGACAGCGTTGCTCAGCATATCACCGAAGTTTGATGTCTCTTGGGTTTGGTCAACCTGGCGCGGCCCGTCGATACGGCCACGCACTGACTGATCCTGATCAACACGCTGGTCCTGATTCATTTGCGAGCGCAGTGAACGAATATCGGAAAGAACGCTGTTGATATCGGCACGTTGAACCATAACTTTCTCCTGACACCACCCCGGCGTGGATGGTCTTGCTGGTCTAACTCTATGGTTAAGGCTAAGCAATGGTCAGGCCACAATTATTTTTCTGCTAAATTACAGCTAGTTAGGGCGAACTTATAGAGGCGAGTATTAATTTCCGGCAGAGTTTTGACAGGGTATCGACTGAAGTGAGAGCTGAGCCGCTGAGAGCATCGATTTCATCGTGCAGCCACCCACAAAAAAAGGCACCCATGGGGTGCCGTAATGAAGGGGTACTACAAACGGGTACTACAAAGGGTTTACTAAAAAGACTTACGCCATCTCCAACTCGGCATCTAGATCAATTCCGGCGTCACGCATCTGGGCCAGTTTGTACCTAAGCGTTCTTGGGCTTATGCCCAGCTGCTCCGCGGCTTTATTGCGGCGCCCGCGCTCATTTCTGAGTGTCTGGATAATAATACGAAACTCCTGCTGGCGCAGATCATCTCCCAGCGACCCGACTTCAACTGCTTCTGGGGCTGGGTGATTTGTTTCAGAAGATCCTGAGTTAGAAGCTACCGCAGTTGGCTGCTCAGCGTACTGCGCATCTCTCTCTTCGGCCGGCTCAGTCGCGAAGGGCGCTGTTACCGGAGCTACAGCAGCCCCATTGCCATCAAAACGGCCTGTGGCGCCAAGATCAAGACACAAATCCCCGGCGTGGATCACATTGCCCTGATGCAAGACCAGCGACCGCTGGATCGCGTTATCTAGTTCGCGAACGTTGCCGGGCCACCTGTGCTGCATGAGCGCATTGCGGGCATCGGCAGCAAAGCTGATACCCGTAAGCTTCATCTTGCGACAATGGTTTTTCAGCAGCGACATGGCCATCGGCAATATGTCTAACGGGCGCTCCCGCAGCGGCTGCCAGTGCAGGGGGAATACGCTCAGCCGATAGTATAAATCTTCACGAAACCGCCCTTCCCGCACAAAATCCGCTAGGTCCCGGTTGGTTGTGGCAATCACTCGAACATCCAGCGTGATGGTTTTTCGACCACCTACCCGCTCGACTTCCCGCTCCTGCAAAACACGGAGTAGCTTTGACTGCAGTGCCGGATCCATTTCTGAAACTTCGTCCAGCAGAATCGTTCCGCCATTGGCCTGCTCAAACTTGCCAGGGGCAGAGGCAACCGCACCGGTAAAGGCACCTTTTTCATGGCCGAACAGAATCGCCTCGAGCATGCTCTCAGGGATAGCTGCACAGTTAATGGCCACGAATGGCTGGTCCGCCCGTGGCGACTGCTGATGAACGTATCTGGCTAAAACCTCTTTACCCGTACCACTTTCCCCGGAAATCATCACGGTAGAATCACTGCCAGCCACCTTGGCTGCCAGCTGAAATATACGTTTACTTATCGGATCCTCGGCCACTGGCTCATCACCGGTTTTCTGACGACTGCCTCCCACTACCTTGGTAACTGCGTCTACAAGCACCTTGGGCTCAAACGGTTTAACCAGATAATCCACCGCCCCGGACTGCATAGCAGACACGGCATGGCTGATCTGCCCATACGCGGTAATCAGCATCATCGGCAAACCTGGGTGTAACCGTTGCACCTCACCCAATAGCTCGTGGCCAGAAAGCCCGGGCATGTTGACATCACTAACCACCATGTCGACCGGTGCCTCTGCCAGTCGTGCCAGCGCCTCCTGGGCATTCGAAGCCTCACACACGCGAAACTTCGCCAGCTCCAAAGTGGTTACCAGCGCTTCGCGCAGGTCGCGGTCATCTTCAACAATCAGAATCTGGGCTTTGGCCATGGTTGCCTCCGATCAGCCTTTATTACGCAATAGCGGCAGACGCAGAGTTGCAACAGCGCCACCCTGCTCCGGCGATTCAATAGAAAACTGCCCTTGATGAGCTTTAACAACAGCCTGCACAACCGCCAGGCCAAGCCCGGTGCCGTGGGATTTCGTGGTATAGAAAGCCTCCGCCAGCCTGTTTGCTTCGGTTTTGCCAAATCCTGGGCCGTTATCCATCACCTGGATCAGCATGTCGCCCGCATCCGATGTAACCTGGACAGCAACGGCTGTAGCACCGGCTTCAAGACTGTTATTCACCAGATTGGTGCAGGCTCCAACCAACGCATCCCGGTTACACATCAACAGGTAATCCGCTGGCACATCATTCTTTAACATCACATTCGACCCGGCTGCAGGCCTGAGCCCATCCAGCGCGGATTGCAGAGCCGAAATCAATGTTGCTGCAGGCAGCTGCTCCGCCAAACGGGTTTCGCCCCGGGCAAAAATCAGCATATCCCGCACCTGCTGCTCTAGGTGCGTAAGCCGCGACATCAATCGGGTTGCGCAGCGCTGGCGCATTTCCTCATCCAAATCGTCCTGAGTTAAATGGCCGCCATAGAGAATGGCCGCAGACAAAGGCGTGCGAATTTGATGCGCAAGCGAAGCCACCATCTTGCCCATCGCAGAAAGCCGCTGCGCATGAGCCAGTTGTGATTGCAGGTGACGGGTTTCTGTCAGGTCAGTGAGCAGAATCAACTGCCCCGGCTGGTTGTCCATGGTGCGGATCTCAATGCTTACTCGGCGCCCATCCTTCAGGGACACCTCATGACCATCATCCTGGCGCGGAGAGAAACAACGACGAATCACATCCACCCAGCGCTCGCCATCCAACGGCTCACCCAGCAGCGCGATAGCCGCAGGGTTGGTTTGAGACACCGCACCCTGGCTGTCCAGAACCACCACCCCGGCCGGCAGAGCTTTCAGCAGAGTAGAAAGCCGATCGGCCAACTGCTCCTTCTCCTCCAGCTCCTGCTGCCGCTGCAGCGACTCGTGGCTCAACTCGCCAGACAACTGATTCACCCGCGACTCCAGCGTGCGATAAGAATCGGTAATCTGCCGCGACATTTGGTTAAACATGTCCAACGCAGAATCCACCGCCTCATCGTCCTGCTGCGGAAACAGCGCCCTAACCTTATCGTTAGCATCCGCCGCCGCATTGGCCTGGGCCTGGTGCTCCGCCGACTGAATAACAAACTGTGCCTGACTCATAACCTGACTCCCCGATCCGCCCGTTACACCGGGCCGCACCCTTCGGATGTTTCGTTTACAAGTCATCAAGCCAGCTCCGTGCCAACTACGATTTTTTCTTTAATATCAGTAGGTAAGGAATTCATAGAATGGTGATATGACGGTTTTACGTCGCCAAAAATGAGAAAAACGCCAAAGGCCACAAACCTTTGACGTCTTATTGTCACGGAAAAACAGGGAGGTCTATTTACTCAGGACTGCTCAGGTTCCTCCTCCCGAAGCCCATACTTTCGAACCTTCTCCACCAGAGTCGTTCGCCGAATCCGCAGCTTCTCCGCCGCCCGAGCAACCACACCCCCAGCCTCATCCAAAGCCTGTTGAATCAGCTGCTTCTCAAGGTTCGACAGATAATCCTTCAGATCAATACCATTCACTGGCAACAAAGCCGGAGCGTCCAGCCCCACCAACCCCGGAATACCAGAAGGCATACCCGAATCTTCAATCGGCCGATTCTCTTCAAAATCGTCTACATACCGAAACTTCTTCGGCAACTCCTGCACCCCAATAACCGAATAGGGATGCATAATCGACAGCCGCTCCACCAAATTCGCCAATTCGCGGACATTTCCCGGCCAGTCGTGCCGACATAAGCTCATGATCGCCGCCGAATTCATCCGCAAAGAGCCGCGTTTTTCCTTCTCCATCCGGGAAATCAGCTCATTGATCAACAGCGGAATGTCCTCTACGCGATCCCGCAATGACGGAACCTCGATGGGGAAAACATTCAGCCGGTAATACAGATCTTCCCGGAACTCGCCCGTTTCGATCATGTCCTCAAGATGCCTGTGGGTGGCCGCAATAACACGAACATCTGCAGACATCGTCCGGTTGCTACCCACACGCTCAAACGTACGCTCCTGCAGCACTCGCAGGATCTTTACCTGCATATTGAGAGGCATATCACCGATTTCGTCCAGAAACAGAGTGCCGCCTTCCGCCAGCTCGAAACGCCCAACTCGGGCCGTTATCGCACCGGTAAACGCGCCTTTTTCATGGCCGAAGAGTTCACTCTCTAACAGCTCTGCGGGTATGGCACCGCAGTTTACGGGGACAAACGGCTTATCCCGGCGTGAGGAGTGGTAATGAAGGTTTCTGGCAACAACTTCTTTACCGGTGCCAGACGGCCCGGTAATCAACACGCTCACGTCTTTGTCGGCGACCTGCTCCATGAGCTGGCGCACCTGCTGAACCTTGCGGCTGGTACCTACCAGGCTGCGAAACAACTGCAGGCTTCGCTGCTGACCGCGGCCTTTGGCACGAATGAACTGATCCGCGTAAATCTGTGCACGATATAGAGAATCAACGAACTTGGTGTAGTTAAGCGGCCATTCCATGCGGGCAATAACGCGGGCGGCATCTGGCTCCGTCAAGCCTTTGAGCACCGGGTCGCCCACCATCAACAAAGGCACACCCTGAACCGCCTTACACACCTTTTCAATGGCGCTGACGATGGTGGAGTCGGCGCCGTTTACGACAACCACAGAAATGGCCGCTAGGCTCTCCTCATCTGCAGATTCCAGGAGCGCCAAGGCGTCATTGCCAGCAATAACCTGCTCTTCGCCAATGAACTCCAGAATGGTCGTCATATCCCGGAGCCTCGATTCGTCCTCGCTCAGCACCAGCACCTTGTTATTTTTAGACATTCACAAGAGTCTCTTTGGGGATTTGTGCAGTATTTAAGACTGTAAAACCAAGAGAGTCAATTTTATGACGCTATTTAGAGCTAGGGATTGAAATATTTTGATATGCCTTAGCCGCATTCCGGTTACGGTTCACCCCTTTAAGAGCTTGCTCAGCTTCGGCCTTGGCCTGAGTAGCCCCCTCGCCAGCCGCGTCTACAAACTGGCGCAGTTCTTCAAGCCGCGTTCGTACTATCTCCGGGTCCACCTGCCCAGCCTCCAGCGCAGTCATCAAAGGCTCTAGTGCCGGCTTGACCTGTGTGTTGAGGCTAACCAGAGCATCCCAGTCCTGATCGGCCAGGGCGCGGCCAAGATCCGTTATGAGCTGATCGAGGCTATCCAGATGGGGTTTAAGCTCAGACGGGGCACTATTTTGAGGGTTCGCCATCACGTTTTCTCCTTGCACAAAGGGATAAGGAACGTACGACCCGCACAGATCGCCAGCGAACACCGGCGATCTGTCGTTATTGCGAGAACTCAGCGGCGGGCGGCTCGCCTCGCAGAGGAAGCGCTAAACTCGTCGCCACGAAACCCTGGGTTAAAATCGTAGGCTGGGTAGTTGTTATCCAAGCCATCAATGTAATAACGCTTCGCCTTGATATCGTAGGTCATCTCCATGGTAGTCCAGAACACCGGCTCTTGGTAATAGCTGATGTTATGGGCCTCGGAAACCCGCCACAGATCGCCGGAGTCGTCATACTCTTCCGACATCAGGATCTGCCAGCTGTCTTCATCCACGTAGAAAACACGACGGTCGTAGATATGCTTGATGCCGGTGCGACGGGTTGCCTCAACCACCCATACCCTGTGCAGCTCATAGCGTGCCAGCTTCTGGTTAATGTGGCCGGCACGGATAACATCATCTGGGCTAACCGACTGATCGTGCAGCTTGTAGGCATTATAGGGAACGAACAGTTCACGCTTGCCCTTCAACTCCCAGTCATACTGATTTGGCGCACCGTTATACATGTCTTTCTGGTCTACCGAGCGCAGGGACGAGGAGTTTGGCAGATCCGTCTCGTAGGCAAGGTTCGGTGACCGCCTCAGGCGCCGAGAACCCGCATCATAACGCCATGCCAGCCGCGGCGAACGCACCTGATCAAGGGTTTCGTGCACAAGCGTTATAGTGCCGGCCAAGGTAGAAGGCGAGATGGTATCGGTTTTGAGGTAGAAAATTTTGTTGTCTATATCAGCAAGTTCTGCATCCTTCTTGCTGTAAGCAATATAGTAATCGTACTGGTTGACCACCGGGTTGTAGGAGCCGTCCACCTGTGGTGTAGCCGCTGCGCTTCGGAACGATACCTCTTCGCCGCGATATCGCAGCATGTGATTCCACATAACCTCCAACCCATTTTTAGGGATAGGAAACGGGCTGGTCATAATCGTGTTCCGGAAACGCGGCGGTGCGGCGGGTTTGATAAACCGGCATGAAAAAATCCGGGCCGTACTGGCTCAGCATCCGCCGCGAGCCCTCAGAAAGCTTGTCCTTATAAAGATGCATATTGTCCGCCGTAATCACAAACAAGGCGTCATCTTCAGGAAACGGATCCTTTTCAACCAGGCCCTTACGCCAGTTGGCGGGAGCTTCACGCAAGCCGCCGGTCCACTCAGGAATACTGCCAGAAGCATTGGCTCCCCGCTCGGCGCCAACCGGCGTCAGGTCTTGCTTCAGCCGTTCTGCTTCGGAAACCGTTACTGCTGACAACGCCTGCCCGGAAAACCCGAACAAAAGCACTGCAATACATGCGACAAATTGGCTCCGCATTCCGTATTCCTCCAGACAATCCAAAAACCCATACTTATGATGCCATTTTCGCTAAATTCAAACGCCCGTTTCAAGCGAATGTTTGTGTTTTATTGTCACCTGAGAGCTAGACGGAAGGCGTAAAGAAATCTGCGCGTCAAAATGATATGATGGTTGATTAATTCGGGCGCCTAATTGGAAGGTTTATTGAGATGTCACCATCGTTTTTCGAGATTGTACAATTGAGCAACGGCGATTACGCCCTGCGGCGCATCGACGACGACAGTGAGCCACTGGTGAAGGTTTCGTTTTCTTCTGAAGCTCGCGAAATGATGGAAGACCGGGAAATGTCTGTGGCCAAGGCAATGATTGCCGCTGGAATAGAAGCCGCTGGAAGTGTCACACAAGATATCGACTGGGACGATGACGAGCTGGACGTCTCAGACGCTCAGCCCGCCTACACGCTTCACTAAAATGCTGTTCAGCGCTGCCTGAGCACCACGCCGTGGCTGTTGCCCTCAGCTGCAGCTCTTTGTAGAGAATCGAAAGCTGTTCTACCCAGTTTACCTGTCCACATAACCACTGCGTGACAGGTCCCCGCGCTCAGGGCAATCTCCGCAAGCTTACGAGCCGGGTATTCTGCAGTAGAGCGCAAAACCAGAAGCTCTCCTGTGACAATACCGTGCATTTTCTGCCACTTGCTAACCAGCGCTTGGGGCGGATCGATCCACGCCAGCCAACGCTTTTCCTGGTTGAGCTGAGTGAGCATAGGTAACAACAGCTGAAAGTTTTCCACCTGCCCTTCCGGCAGGATTATCTCCGTAACGTTGCCAGCCGGAGTGGGGCTTCCAACGTCCGGCTTATTCCTGGCGCGGATAACAGTCCGTTGTTTCCGGGCTGCGTATTCCGGCACGGGGCAAGGCAAGCTACCATGTTGCCACGCCATGTTCTCATTGAAGCTAAGTTGTTCCATAAATCACCCCTTTTTCAATGCGTCTGTGGTTACACCAGCCTTATCAGTGCAGATCAGAGCGCCGGATAACACCCACACCCAGCCCTTCAATGAACAGTTCCTGCTCTTTCAGGTCGACTTCTATCGGCGTGAAGTCTTCGTTTTCGGCGATCAAATAGACCTTCGAGCCTTCTTTTCGGAAACGCTTCACCGTCACTTCATCTCCCACCCTGGCCACAACTACCTGACCGTTATGAACATCTTGGGTGCTGTGTACGGCAAGCAGATCGCCATCAAGAATGCCGATGTTTTTCATGCTCATACCCCTGACACGAAGCAGGTAATCGGCGGAAGGCGAAAAAAATTCCGGCTTCAGCGCGCAATGATCTTCAACGTGTTCTTCGGCCAAAATCGGGCTGCCCGCAGCCACTTGGCCAATAATCGGTAACCCTGGGTCTTCGGCAACTTCTGGCAAGCGAATACCACGGCTGGCACCCGGAACCATTTCAATAGCGCCCTTGCGTGCCAGTGCCCGCAGGTGTTCTTCGGCGGCATTGGCAGAACGGAAACCCATTTCCGCGGCTATCTCTGCGCGGGTGGGTGGATAGCCGGTTTCATCGATAGATTGGCGAATAATTCCCAGTACTTGGGTCTGTCTTTCTGTCAGCTTCATTGTTTCGCTGCTCCGCTTGCTGCATGCAGGGCTTATGCATGCTGGGCCTAGTATCTGATGGCGTATACAGTGAACCGACCATCCTGTTTGTTTATACAGTGTTTTGACTATATACAGTGCTTTATCCAGTGTAAAGCCGAGCGGCCAATTTTCTTGCAAGCCCTTAATAATTGGCCGTTCGGTAGTGTGATATGGTGAAAAGACCTTACATTCATCACCAGTGAGCCTTATGCGACAAGCTACCCCCTGTAAACTGCCAGACATACTAAACACCGCTGACGGAAAAGAGCGCCGAGTGGGCGTGGAAATTGAACTATCCGGGCTTGGCTACGAACAGCTTGTAAACTTGGTTGCGGAGCTGCTCGAAGGTGAAGCAGCATTAGAATCCCGCTATGTGAGCAAGCTTGAAACGCCCCTAGGGTGCTTTGTTATCGAGCTGGATTCAGATCCAATCAAAGACTTGGATCTGGCAGACGAGCGCTTGCCCCTGTCCATCCGTGAATTTGGTGGGCAGGCTATGGAGGTTATCGATGCGGCGGCTGAGCGGATTGTGCCACTGGAAATTGTCAGCCCACCCATGCCGTTTTCTGGGCTGAACCAGATTGAAACTCTGGTCGACAAGCTTCGAGAAGCCGGGGCCCTGGGCAGCAGAGAGGCAATCTATTTCGCATTCGGCCTACAGCTGAACCCTGAGTTGCCCGATCTCAAGCCAGCAACGTTGGTCCGCTACTACCAAGCGTTTGCGATACTTTACGAGTGGCTAAAGGCACGTCATCAACTGGATATCAGCAGAAAGTTCACCACCTACATTGAACCTTGGAGCAGCCGTTACACTGATTTGTTGATCGCTGACGACTACGCGCCAGACCAACAGCAGATGATGGTGGATTATCTGGAATCCAATCCCACCCGCAACCGCGCTCTGGATCTGTTGCCGCTGTTTGCCCACTTGGACAAACCGCTTCTGGATCAGTACGTGGAAGATCCTCGCATCAAAAGCCGGCCAACGTTGCATTACCGGCTTCCGGACTGTGACATCGATAACCCCGAATGGCACTTTTCTAATGTTTGGAATGACTGGGTAGTGGTAGAGCAGCTCGCTAACCATGCTGAGGATTTGGCGGAACTGCGCGCGCTATTTCGGGACAGCCGAAAGATCAACTTGCGCAATCTAACCCGAAGCTGGCAGGAAACCTCAGCGAACTGGCTAAAAAGTAAAGGCTATGTCTGAACAAAACTACCCGGAAGACAGCCCGCCGGGCCTAACGATCGGCATCAGCGGCCCTACGAGAAAGCGTATGGCTCAACGCCTGATCGGCTTGGGGCTTCGGCTGAAAGGCGCGCACACGTATTATATCCGCCCAGGCGCCCGGGTGGATGTATCACTACTGGATGGGCTGGTGCTTTCCGGAGGTACCCATGTGCATCCCGAGAGGTATGGCCAGGAACCTCAGGTCAGCGCCCAGTATGACCGGGCGCGGGATACCACCGATCAGCTGCTGCTGGAACAAGCAGAGGCTATTGGGATTCCGGTGTTGGGCATTTGCCGGGGCGCGCAATTCATCAACATATTCCACGGCGGCTCTCTGTGCCAGAACGTAACGCCGTTAAGGGTGAATACCAAGCACCGCCCTCTGTTGTTTCCCATGCAAACCGTTCGCCTTGTAGCCACAAGCCGGCTGGGCCAGCTTATGGGGGCGTCGGTAATCGGTACCAATCGGATTCACAGCCAGGCAATCAAGCGCCTGGGCAAAAACCTGAAGGTAGTGGCGGTGGACAACGACCTGTTTGTTCAAGCCATCGAAAGCACCCGCGGTCAATGGCTGATGGGGCTTCAGTGGCACCCCGAATACCTGCTATACCTTGGTGGGCACCGACGTATCTTTGGCCAGTTTCTACAAGCGGCCCTCTCGTTCAAACTGGCCCGACTGGAACCTGAAGCCAGTGCGTCGGTGAACGCAACATTCGATCTGGACTGAACTCAGAAATCCCGGGTATAAAAGATATCCAGAGAAGCTGCCAGCCCGCTGGCAGCTTCAAGATAAAAGTACCTGCCCAAATCGTAGCGCAAGGCCACGGTGCTGATAGGCTCAAAGATTCCGACCCCGTAACGGACACTGAGATCGTCGCTCAGGTAACCGCTGGCCACAACCGACGCCTGGTCTCCGCTGCCCTCGGCTTCCAGCGTTAATTCGCGTATACCAAAACCTTCTCCAATTTGCCCAGTTATCTTGTTTACCTGGGTCAACCCCAATGAGATGGCGGCACGGCTCATTTGCCCGTCATCACTCTGGCCCCTAGGGGCCCGACCAAGAATCACGTAAGACAAAGCATCGGCTTGCGGCATATCCGGGCTGGAGAATACTTCGGTAGTGGGCGACTGAACCGGCCCACTCAGGCGAATCCCCGCCACAACCGTGTCTACCTGCCTAACCGCTTCAATATCGAGATACGGCTGAACCAAGTTGCCAACAAAAAGCAGCCGTGCGCGCCGCAGCACCAGCTCTTGGCCATACGCTTCGTATTGACCATCAACCAGCTGCAGGTTGCCCCGGGTGTCCATGTCGTTACCGATACGCAGGGTGCCCTCTAGGTTGCCCGTTACGCCGAACGCAACAAAGCTAACCCGGTCTTCGCCTACAACAACGGTAACGTCCATATCCAGGGATCGTATAAGCGGCTCTTCCTGCTCAACGCCTACAATCACTTCATCTTCGGATACCGACACAGCCTGGTCGGGCAACCCCTCTATTGTTATATCGCCCCGTGGCACTTCAATCCGGCCTTCCACACTCAAGGCGCCTTCGCGGAAGGCGATGGTCAAATCCGGCGCCACCTCCAGATGGGCGTAGGGCTCTATGCTGAAGGGTAATCTTTCACCGGTAATACGAACCTCTCCACCAGGAGCATCTTTCCAGTCGACCTCGCCTTGAATAATTGCCTCGCCGCGGGCATTGCTGCTTATCCGGCCGCGAATATCTGCGGAATAGCCGTCAAGCTCGACACTGATAACCACTTCCTCCATGGGGAGCGGTAAGCGGGGGTCCACCACGCGACCGTTAATCAACGCTATTTCGCCCTTCACTGCCGGGTTCATCAGCGGCCCAGAAATAGTGCCTTCACCATTGACCTCACCGGCTACTTCTTCAAGCCCAGTAAACAGACCGGCTAGGGCGATATCCAAGCCTTCCAGTTTAAACTGGCCTTCAACCGGCCGGCCTTCAGCCATCGGATCCAGCTTCATATCCACTGAGAGCTTACCAAGTTCAGGGCCAGACAGCCGCAAAGCGAGATCGGCTTCTTCAGGCTTAAGGTCCAACTCCGTCGTAAGGGTGTCGTAACTCAGGGTTTCCCATTCGCCATCCAGCAGCAATTCGAAACGGCCTTCGCCTGCATCGAGCGCAATCCGTCCATCAGAGCCCTTACTGGTGGAGGTAAAACTAATTTCGCCATTAATGTTGGAATGCCAGCGCAACGTCTCAGGCAAAAGCGGTGCCAGGGCTGCGGCGGGAAAGCTGCCAATACGGTAGGCAAGGCTGGGCACTGGCAGCAGGGCCTGGTCGTCTGCGCAAACTGAGCTTTGCTGCCAGCGCCAGCAATGGGCCGCAAAACTGAGTTCGCCGTTTTTTCCATAAGCGAGCCCGGCGGGGGACTCCAGCGCCCAGCTCTGCTCCTGCCCGGGTACATCAATAACGCCCCGGGTAAGCTTACCTTGCCAGCTTGCCCAAGCCTCGCCCGCTGCCCCCTGGAAATCCAGCTGCAGCCGCGCGTCTTTGTGCTGCGCATCGATTGCGACCTTATGGTCACCTTGCGTGCCCTGGGCCTTAACGACAAGCGATTCAACCTCTTGTCCGGCGACAGTAATGCCTTTACTCGCCCATTCACTATTAAAGCGAAAACCAGATTCTAGCTGTGCATCCAGGCTGAAGGTTTCAACAACCAACAAATCCTTCCAGCGCAGTTCGGTAGCACTCGCTGCCAGCTCTCCACGAGGATCGTCGGGGGTGCCAGCGAGAGTGAGCTGAAGATCCGCCCGCCCGGCCAAACCCGGTAAAATCTTTTCTGGGTTTGGCAGCTTGAGGTTCAAGCTGGCCTGCAATTCTTCGCCCCACTGGCCGCTGCCTTCTAGGCGATTATCACCAATAACCAGCTTCAGCTCCGGCACAACCCAGTCACCACTTGAAGTATCAAGCCGCCCTGCGGCAACCGTAGGGCTGGCGCGCCACTGGCCCTCCAAATCCCAGCTGGCTTCCATAGCAGGAACCGGTCCATCGGTGAGCTGCCCTTCTGTGGTGACCTGGCCGCTAAGGCTGGCTTCCAGAAACGGAACCCAGTATCCGGGGTTAAAATCCTCAAGTTCCAGAGCCGCTTGCCAACTCAGAGGCCCGGAGAAACTCACGGAGCCATCCCCCGAGAGGGAGCCGGCACCGGTCATCGCCGAAAGTTCCGTTACCCGTGCTTGGCTGGTATCACCGTCAATTGCCGCAGCCAGCTCTGCACTGCCCTGGGGCCCGTCCACTTCAGCGGTCAGGTTGGCCTGATAACGACCCTCACGCCACGAGGCTTCACCATCCAGTTTGCGAAGCGCAACTGGCAGCTCATCCAAACCGGGAATCAGTGAATACCAAGGGAACTGCCGTAGTTTTATATCCGCATCCGCACTGAGGCCGCCCTGCCATTGGGTATTACCAGTGACCACCAAGGTTTGGGGCGACTCACCCGCCTTACTCGTTTCCGCGTTATTCAACGCAGAAAGCTCCAGCCGGATATCTCTGGCTTCAGCCGTTGTAACTAGGCCAGAAAGTGCCAGATCAACCGGCCCTTCGGTGCCTGGCAGCGTGGCCTGCCCTTTTGTTTTGAATCCGTTCTTCAGGCTACCTGCGGCCTCAACAAACCAGTTTTTCAGCACCAGCGTTTCCGGCAAGGCTTCGATGGCCTGGAAGGTTTCTGAGGTAACCCTTAAGCGCGCAGGCAGGCTCGATGCCAACGGTTCCACTTTGCCCTCCAGCGCAGCGTCAAGATAACCGCGACTCTGTCCTGAAAGAGCAAGATCTCGCACACTGCCCGAAAGCGCTAAGTCGATTGTCCAAGTATCGCCATAAGGCGGCGGCAGAGTCGCGTTTACCTCGAGATTGACCGGCCAATCCCGCCGCGTTTCCACACGGCCTGAGGCCACCACGGTATATTCATCAAGCTGGTAGTAAACCCGCTCCAGTTTCCAGTCGGCCCCAGAGCCGCCGGCATCAAGCTCAAGTTTGTCCCATACTTTGCTGCCATTGAAGGTAAACGTACCGAGCCTTACATCGCTAACTCTCAACCCCAGCGGTAACTCAAGCCCGGGCAGGCTGATATCCCCAGACGAATCCTGTTCTTCTTTAGAGGGCTGAACGTTAACGTCGAGCTGCTTCACGTGTAGGGTTTCAAGGCAGAGTTGCAGATCAAAAAGACAGGAGGGAGACCAATCCACAAGCGGGGATTCAACCGCCACATCAACCCCGTAACCGCGCCATTCAAGGCGGTCGGCCTGCCAGGTTCCAAACAACGAGCCATGATCGTTAACCGCTTCAAGCCCGGGTATCTGGTCGATCACCCATGCCGTACCGGTCTCAGAGCGCAGCGCCAGCAGGATCGCCGAAACCAAAACCACCGGCAGTAACACTAGCAGCCCAAGAAGCAGAAGCACCCAGAACCGAAGGCGGTGTGTTTTCGTCATAACTCCGGCCCCATCGAGAAGTGAATCCGCCACTCGCCACCAAATTCAGGGTTCAGGCCCTTAGCAAGATCCAAACGCAAAGGCCCCAGCGGGCTGATCCACCGAATGCCGACACCTGCCCCGGAGACCAGGGGGTCAAACAGATCGTTAATGGCGTTGCCATGGTCAAAAAACAAAGCCGCACGCCAATTGGCCGCAAATTGGTACTGGTATTCGACACTGCCCACCACCGTGTAACGGCCGCCAACCGGAACGCCGTTATCGTTCTCGGGTGATAACGTCTGGTACCCGTAACCGCGCACACTCTGGTCGCCACCGGCGAAGAAACGCAAAGACGGTGGCACGTCTGCAAACCGGTTAGTCCCCACGCCTCCGAGCTGAACGCGAGACAAAAATCGGTGCTTTCCGGCAAGTGTAAACAGGCCCTTAGCAACAGCGTTCACATGTAGGATATCCACACTGGATAGAGCCGCCCTGTGAGAACCGCTCACATTTATCTGCAAACGGTAGCCCCGGGACGGATCCAACGATGAGTCGGCGTGCAGTTTGGAATATGCCACACCCGGGAGCAGCAGAGTACTGGTGCCCTTTTCATCATCGCCAATATTGAATTGCTCGCCTTCCCAGCGTATTGACAACACTTGCAGCCAGCCATCATCCAACTGGTGCTGCCACTGCTGCCCAAACGTTAGCAGCTCGGACTCAACGTTCTCAATATCTTCGCGTTGATAACCTGCCGTAAACCGGATCAAGTCTGTCATAGGTGGGTCCAGAGGCAGTTCATACCAGGTACTCAGGTTTTGCCTGGGCGCTGAAAGCTCCGTTTCAGCCCCGCGTTTGTGCCCCATCTGGTTGACCCAGTGTTCCCGCCAGGTGCCCCGGAAGCGCGGCCCGACATCCGTAGAAAAACCGAGGCCGGTAGCAATGGAGTGGCGATCTCTACGAGTCACACCGATGCGCACGGGAATCACCCCATCTTTAGCGTTCCCCGGAACCGCATCTATGTCGACACCCGAGAAATAGCCACTACCAAGGAGATCGCTGTTAAGTTTTGCGATTTCATCCGCGTGATAGGGAATGCCCGGCTCAAAGGTCACAAAATCTTGAAGAAGACTGCGTTCAAACCAGTGCCCGTCTTCGAACGTTACCACTCCAAGCTGATACCGGTCACCGCTTTCAAAAACCAGAGTAATGTTTGCTGCCAGGGCTTCTGGATCAACCTCGAGCGCGCGGGTAACAAGGCGGCCATCAAAGTAGCCCCTGCGCCGGGCCCGGGTTTGCAAGGTGTCCCGAAGATTGGTGTAGTCGCCATGATTCAGGACATCGCCCTCGGCGGGGTGAACAGGCAGGTTATCTGTGAAGCGCGAGTCCGATGCGGCGGCGCCCCGGATATCAACCGTCCGGGATTTGATTCGCACCGGGTCACCCGGCGTAATAGTTAAAATCAGCCGGGCCGTGTTTTCTGCATCACCGTCTTCTACCTCCCAGTCCACAACCGGGCTGTAATAACCCAGTGCACGCAGCGCTTTGCTAGCTTGGCTGACCGCCGTTGACGCATAACGACGAAGGTTACCGGCGTTTCGGCCCTCCACCTCGCCAACGAATGCGTTAGCGTTTTCCTGAAGCCCGGGATAGTCACCCTTTACACGAACCTCAACTTGTTCGGCAAAGCTCGGGGAAGACCACAGGAAAAGCAACAGGCCCAGAAGCCGGATTCGGCCCGATTTAAAAATGTGATCAAGTGATAGCATCCGGCTGTTTCAGTGTTGGTCGTGATGGGATTGGTGGTATGGATGAAAGCAATTATCGCTCAAGCGTGAGAGTTTAATGCTAGCTGGTCAAGTTAATCCGCGCCCAGACAAGTCGTCGGCCGGGTTCAAATACGCTAACCTGTAACAAAATCTACGGCCGCCATTACACCATCGAAGACGGATACCCGCGAATGCTGAAAATTAACCGCGAGAACCTGAAGTCCAGCCATCAGCTTACCTGGTTTATTATCGACTTCCTGATGCTGGGCCTGCTTATAATCAACCTCGCGTTTATTATCTGGGACTCTGTCTATAACTTCGTCGCTATCCAGAACGTGTTGAAAGAGTATCTTCCGGCACTTAAGGCTATCTACCACCCAATACATGAAAACTTCATCCTGTACGACGCAATGTTCGTTGCGGTTTTCCTGTCAGAGTTTTTTGTGCGTTGGGGCTATGCAATCAGGGCCAAAGTGTACGACCGCTGGTACTTCTATCCCTTTATCCACTGGTATGATGTGGTGGGCTGCATACCGGTAGGAAGCCTACGATTCTTGAGGATTCTGCGGGTTATTTCCATTGTGTACCGCCTGCACCAGTACAAGGTAATCGATGTTACCGGTACTGGCATTTACCGTTTCGTAAACTTCTACTACGAAGCCTTCATGGAAGAGCTTTCTGATCGCATCGTGGCCAAAGTATTGAGCGGTGTTCAACAAGAGCTAACACTCGGCTCTCCGTTGTTCGAAAAAATCCAGAATGACATCCTGTACCCACGGCGTGAGATGCTTTCTGGGTGGATTTCGCTCCGGGTGGCAGAGGCAGCACAGGAAGGTTACATCCCCAACCGCGGCGCCTTGAGAAGTTACCTTGAAGCCAGGGTCGATCATGCGCTTGAGCAGAATTCCGAACTTTCGCGGCTGAAATACCTGCCGGTGGTGGGGTCGACTATTAAAGATACTCTTGAAGATGCTGTGGGCGATATTGTTGCCAACGTTATCCAGCAGATTCTGGAAGATTTGGCTTCCGCCTCAAACCACGGTTTTATTGAAGACATTGTAAATGCTTTTATTCGCGAGCCTGGCGAACCAGGTAACAACGAAGAAAGAAACGAAGCATTGATCGCGCTGATCATCGAAATTATTGACGCGATTAAAGGCCAGGTAAAGGTCAAGCGCTGGCGTGAACAGCTTCCCTAGACACCAAAGAGATGTAACATGGATGCACTGCATTACCAGCCAGCCCATGAGCTGCTGACACGACTTGAAGCCGGCACACTAAGCAGCGAAAAGCTGGTGACCGCCCTGCTCGCAAGAATCCGCGAACACAACCCAGCGGTAAACGCCATTGTTACGCTCGACGAAGCTGGCGCACTTGAGCAGGCACGAGAGTCCGACCAGAAGCGTGCTGCCGGTGCAACAACCGGCCCCTTGCACGGCCTACCTCTGACTGTAAAGGACACTTGGGAAGTGGCGGGAATGACCTGCACCGCCGGTGCCCGCGCGCTGCGCGACCACAAGCCCGAACACCATGCCGATGTTGTGCAGCGCCTTGAAGATGCCGGGGCCATTATTTTGGGCATAAACCGTCGCGAACACTGGTGTCCTTTCGCGGGCACATTCCGGGGCCTCTTGGCACCCAGTCGCAACCAGATCTTGCGGAAGGCGGGCCTCTTGCCCGTAATACCCGAGACCTTGAGCTGCTATTAAAGGTAATCGCCGGGCCAAAACCAGTTGATACCCGATGCTGGCAACTGGAAATGGCCCCCTCAAGGCTCGAAACCTTGAAGCAAGCGCGGGTCGGTCTATGGCTTGAAGATCCTCTGTGCCCGGTTGAAAAAGAACTGACCGATGGCTACCGCGCACTGGGCACTAAACTTGCGGATCAAGGCGCTCTCGTATCCGAGGCCAACCATCCCCTGTTAAGCCTGGAGCACATATTGCCCGCCTACTTCAATCTGCTGGGCAGCCTGCTAAGCACCTCCCTCAAGCCTGCCCAACGCCGATAACACCCACAGCGGCTATCCGGCACGACCATTCACAGCCTGTTTTCAAACGCCGCATCACGGTAGCTGGGCAACCCCGCGCCTACATGGATCAGTTCTGTTGGATCGCCTTCGCGACATTGCTCGGCTTACCGGCCACCTCTGTGCCTATCGGGCGCACAAAGGAAGGGCTGCCGTTTAACGTGCAGGTTATTGGGGCACCAGGAACGGATCTCACCACAATCGGGTTTGCTCGATTGCTTGAAGAGGCTAATTTGGCTGGATTTCAGACCCCCAAAGGATTCTGAAACCCCTGAAACGAATACCAAACCGCCCCAGTTATCAGCCTCGCAGAGGCTGATGCAACATAGCCGGCGTGCGCTCTTCCTCCACAATACCAGTCCTAACTAGAAAATCACCAAACCGTTCTTCAGAATTCCGCTCCTGCTGATACGAGCGGAACAGTGGCCGAAGTTCGCTCAGAATCGTGTCTGTATCTATATTCTCCCGGTACAACCTATTCATGCGTTGGCCGGAGAAATCTGCGCCTAGGTAGAGATTGTATTTGCCCGGCGCCTTGCCGGTCAGTGCAATCTCGCCAAGATAGGGACGAGCGCAACCGTTGGGGCAGCCGGTAATGCGCACGTTGATCGCATCTGGCTCCAACCCCTCTTCCGCCATGGTTTGTTCCACGCGGGTTACAAACTCCGGCAGGAAACGCTCGGCTTCAGCCATAGCCAAACCACAGGTTGGAAACGCAACACAAGCCATAGAGTTCTGGCGCAACGGCGAACTGCGGTTGCCGGTATCCAGTTTGTATTCCTCTACGATGGCATCCACCGCCGCCACTGTCTCTGGTAGTACGTTGGCAATAACCAGGTTCTGATTACAGGTAATACGAAAGCTGCCGCTGTGAATTTCCGCGATTTTACGCAGCGCTGTTCTCAGTAACCCGCTTTCAGTATCCGCCACCCGGCCGGTTGGGATAAGCAGCGTTAAGTGCTGGTTGCCATCTTCACCTTCAACCCAGCCAAACCGGTCGCCATTTCGGCTCAAGCTGAAAAACCTGGGCCTCTCAAATTCCTGCCCGTGATATTGTGCAAAGCGTTCCTGAAACCAACCCATGCCATAGTCATCAATGGTGTATTTGAAACGGGCATGGGCGCGATTGGTGCGGTCACCGAAATCCCGCTGAATGGCACAAATGGCTTCGCAGGCATCGACAATCTGCTCTTTCGGCACATAACCCGCCATGGTTGCCAGGCGCGGATAGGTGGCCGGATCACCGTAGGTTAGCCCCATTCCGCCGCCAACCACCACGTTGAAGCCGCGGATTTGGCCGTCTTCAACAATGGCAATCAGGCCAATATCGTTGGCGAACACGTCACAGTCGTTTTCCGGAGGTACCGCCAGCGCAATCTTGAACTTGCGGGGCAGATATTTATTCCCATAGAAGGGCTCTTCTTCCTCCCCAAACTTTTCGACGCACTCTTCACCCAACCAGATCTCCGCATACGCTGCCGAGCGCCAGCGCAAACGCTCGCTTATCGCCAGAGATAGCTCATGAATTTCCCCATGCAACTGCGACTGATGAGGGTTCACGTTGCTGATCACGTTACGATTCACATCCCCGCAGGCACCCCGGCTATCCAGACCAAGCGCGTTTATCTTCTGCATAAACGGCTGCATGTGCTCCTTGAACACGCCATGGAACTGAAACGTTTGGCGCGTGGTCAGGCGCAGAGTGGAATCGGCACACTCATCGGCAATCTTATCCAGCCCCAACCACTGATCCGTGGTTAGCACCCCACCCGGCAAGCGCAAGCGCACCATAAACTGGTACAGCGGCTCCAGCTTTTGGCGCCGGCGCTCGTCCCGCACCTCCCGGTTGTCCTGCTGGTAGGCGCCATGGAATTTGGTCAGCTTGGTATCATCTTCTGGCAAGGCGCCGGTGGTACGGTCAGCCAGTCCTTCCAGAATGGTTCCGCGGAGGTAATTGCTCTCGCGCTTAATCAGTTCGGCTTCTGGCAGTTTTTCACTCATTAGTACACATCCCGCAGGTAACGTTTATCCCGGTTTAGCTGGCGCAGGTAATCTTCGGCTTGCTCTTGGCTCAACCCGCCCTGTTCACTGGCAATATCCAGCAGTGCCTGGTGCACATCGGGGGCCATTTTGTCGGCATCGCCGCACACATACAGGCTGGCGCCCCGCTGTAGCCAAGCCCATACATCGGCGCCGTTCTCTTTCAGGCTATGCTGCACATAGCGTTTTTCTGCTTGATCCCGAGAAAAAGCCACATCCAGCCGCGTCAGCAAACCTTCACGACGCCACTTGAGCCATTCCGACTGATAGAGAAAATCACTGCGGAACCGGCGATCGCCGAAGAACAACCAGTTATCACCCTCGGCCCCCCGCTCCTCGCGCTCTTGCAGAAAGGCACGAAACGGCGCAACACCTGTGCCCGGGCCAATCATGATCACCGGCGCGCTATCTTCAGGCAGGGCAAACTTCTTGTTTGGGTCGATATACGCCCGAACCTCGTCTCCCTCACCCATGCGATCAGACAACCAGCCAGAAGCAACACCTTCGCGATCTCGGTCATGGCTTGAATAGCGCACCGCCGCTACGGTGATATGCACCTCATCTTCTACAGACGCCTGGCTGGAACTGATGGAATACAGCCTTGGGGGAAGTTTTCGCAGTAGGTTTACAAACTCCTGCGGCTGCAACTGAGCAGCTGGCCAAGCGCGAACCAAATCCAGAACGTCTCGGCCTTCCGCCCATACCCTCAGTTCACTGCTGTCAGCCACTAGGGCCTTGAGGGCATCGTCATCCACAAGCTCCGCCCAATGTTTCATCAGCGGCGGTGTCAGTAAAGTGATTTCACGGTAGAAAGCCAGCGCCTCCCGCAACGGAATCTCTAGCTCGTCCGCAGACACAACCTGCTTGCCGTCAAACGTCAGCGTGCCCAGCAACTCGTCAACCAGAGCCGGGCTGTTTTCAGGGTAAACACCCAAGGCGTCTCCCGGGTTGTAGGAAAGCCCGGAGTCTTCCAGTGACAGCTCAATGTGCCGCACTTCTTTGTCGGAGCCACGACCACTCAGTAGTTGATTGGTCAAAATAACAGCCGCATACGGATTCTTGCGGTTAAAGGCGGAAGCCGGGGCCTGCTCTGCGCCTACTGTAGTGGCAGCCGCTGGCTGGCTAGCGCCGGCTTCACTGGCAATGGTTTCCAGTACCCGGTTAATCCAGTCTTCAGCCAGGTCTTCATAATCCACATCACAATCCACCCGTTCGGCCAGAGCCGTCGCGCCCAGAGTGGCTAGCCTGCCATCAAAATCCTGGCCGGTTTTGCAGAAATGCTCATAGCTGGAATCGCCCAGCGACAATACGCTGTAACGAAGCCCCTCCAGCTTGGGTGCTTTTTTGCCATTAAGAAATTCATGGAAATCTAGCGCGCTGTCTGGTGGATCGCCCTCCCCATGTGTAGACGTCAGCACCGCAAGATACTGCTCTTTTTTCAGCTGCTTAGGTTTGTAATCCGCCATATCGACCACCTTGGCGGATACACCTTTATCAGCAGCGCGGGCGGCCAACTGCTGCGCGAGCTCTTCAGCGTTGCCGGTTTGCGAACCAAACAAAATAGTCAGTTCAACGGCTGCTGGGGCTGCAACGCCGGTCGCATTCGCAGCCGTGTTTGCGAGAGCGCTAGCAGAACCACCTGAGCATTTGCCGGCGAGAAAGCCAGCAAGCCAGAAAAGCTGTCCTTCATTCATGCCAGTAAGAAGGTCGGCCAAACGCGCTTGCTGATCCCCGGAAAGAGGAGACGAATTCAGATCTGTCGTCATTTTGGATGATCCGTGTGGGCTGTAAATAAATGGCTGATTTCAGATAAACCTGAACGAAACCTGCACCCACTCTATGAACCACGGAATGAACGACAAAATGAAATAGACAGGACAAATAAATCGATAAAATCGATAAAGACGTCAGCTCGCTGATTTCAAAGCATATTAAACATATTCCAAATAGCTCTAGATGAAATGATCTTAATCATTTCATGGAATAACAGATTTATTTTATGCTAACGCTACTTATTTTCCATACCTTTACATACTCAGGGAGCCGCTCAATATGCCCCTGCAAGGAGCATTCGCAATGCCTCAGAGCACATTCCCCTACACCCATCAGGTGGTCGTGATCGGCGCCGGCGCCGCAGGCACCAGTGTCGCCGCCTCGTTGCTCCGCCAAAGGCCCGGCTTGGATGTCGCCATCGTTGAACCCAGCGACGTTCACTATTACCAGCCGGCCTTCACACTTGTGGGTGGCGGTGCCTATTCCTTGGCAAAAACCGCACGCCCCCAAGCCAGTACGCTTCCAGAAGGAGCTCGCTGGATTCGAGCGGCCGCGCGCGAGCTTCAGCCCGAACAGAACCGAATCGTTCTGGAAGATGGACGCGAGATTGGCTATGAGACTCTGGTGGTCACGCCGGGCTTGAAGCTGGATTGGGATAAAATAGAAGGTCTAAGGGAAACTCTCGGCGTTAACGGCGTTTGCAGTAACTACGACCCTTCACTGGCAGAGTACACTTGGCAGTGCATTCGGCAGTTCCGAGGCGGCAAGGCCTTTTTCACGCAACCGCCTGCGCCCATCAAGTGCGCCGGCGCACCCCAGAAAATCGCCTATCTGGCGGCAGATTACTTCCGCAAAAAACAGATATCCAGCCAAAGTGAATTACGGTTCTACGCCGCCGGTGGCGCTCTTTTCAGCGTTCCAGATTTCGTTCCACATCTGGAAAAAGTAGCTCGCGGATACAACATCGGCCTGCTTATGAATCACAACCTGATTGCGGTGAATGGCGACAAAAAAGAAGCCACATTCAGCTTCACAGACGGCGATGGAAAGACCCAAGAAATAACCGAGTCCTTTGATCTGCTTCACGTAACGCCACCTCAGTGCGCGCAGGACTTTGTAAAGAACAGCCCGCTGGCCAACGCCGATGGCTGGGTAGATGTGGATCAGCACACCCTGCAACACGTGCGCTTTCCCAACGTATTCAGCCTGGGCGACAGCAGCTCCCTACCCACCTCAAAAACCGCGGCAGCGGTTCGCAAGCAGTCCCCCGTAGCCGTCGCCAATATTCTGGCCCGTATTTCCGATAAGCAGCTGAGAGCAAGCTATGACGGCTACACCTCCTGCCCCATCGTGACCGGCTATGGCAAAGTGATGCTCGCGGAGTTCGTGTATGGCGGCAAGGTAACGCCCACACTGCCGCTGAGCCCCTTCAAAGAGTCCGCATTCTATTGGCAGGTGAAGAAGCGCGCCCTGCCTCCGTTCTACTTTGATTACATGCTCAAAGGCCGTGAGGGGGATATTGCCCATAAAGCACGCGACTGAATTATGCCAGGCCCGGGAAGCACTTTCCCGGGCTTTATAGCTTAAGGTCGCCAAAGCACGCTATGCACCTTGGTCATCCCCCCTTGGCAGCCGCACAGGCTTCCTGCCCCACCTAGGCCACTTTGTAGTACCCTCAATTACATCAATACAGAGCTCGCGCATTACTATTTAAAATTCAAAGCAGCCTGAATATTTGGTGCTCCTCCGATGAATGAAGAAATTAACGCCCGAACCCAGGCATACATGGTGTTCCGGCACCAACACCCAGCCTGGAAGCTGCTATCTGCCACCAGAGGCCCGCTTGTTCTAAGCTGCCTCCAATCTCTGCTCGAACAAAACCACGACGACGTTCTGTTCGAAGATGCCCAACAAGCACTAACCGACATCCTGACTCAGCATGCTAATAATGAAGAGTTTGATCTGAACACCGATGACCCCGCAGGGGACGCACGTCGGGAATTACGGTCCTGGATTCGTCGCGGTTTAATCGTCGAACGAGAAGGCAAACTGATCGCGACAGATGCGCTACAAAAGGCGCTTTATTTTGTTGAAGGCCTGGATGATCGGGTCATGACATCCACCGCGTCTCGTCTGGCGACCGTGCAGCGGGAAATTGAAAATCTCGAAACCCGTCTCAATCCAAATGCAGAGAGCCGGGCTGACTATCTCCGGCAAAAAATAAAGGCTCTTGAACAGGAACTTACCGATGTTGAAGCAGGGCGGTTCAAGGTGCTGGAAGGGGCCGAAGCAACCGAAGGCATACGGGAAGTGTTTAACCTTGCAACCAGTTTGCGAGCGGATTTCCGGCGGGTCGAGGACTCCTATCGGGACGCGGATCGGCGCTTGCGTCAATCCATTGTCAGCGACCAGCACCATCGCGGGGAGATTGTCGACCGGCTTCTGGATGGGCACGACCATCTTCTGGAAACCGCCGAAGGCAAGGTGTTCCACGGTTTCCATGAGCAACTGAGCCGTTCCACAGAACTGGATAACATGAAGCATCGGCTGCGGACGATTCTCCGGCATCCATCAACACGTCATGCCTTAACCCGACAGCAGCAGGATGATTTGCGCTGGCTGGTGATTCGCCTGGTGCAAGAATCTGCGACCGTCATTAAGGCCCGCGCCCGCAGCGAGCGCGATGTTAAAGGCTTTCTGAAAACGGGGCTGGCTGCGGAAAACCACCGGGTTGGGGAACTGCTGAACGGAATCCTCAACGCCGCACTTCAGATTGACTGGCCAAGCCACGCCATCCGTAAAAGCGCAACACCCCTGCCCCCAGTTGCCCTGGCCACCCCCAACCTGCCACTGGTCGAAAGGCTGAGATTCAAAGCCGCCCTTGAAGGTGAGGCGGAGGGACTGGAGCTGGCAGAGCAAAGTGTCAATCTGGACGACGTAGGGGATGACTTCTGGCGAGCCTTTGATGGCCTCGACCGGGAAGCGCTTTTTCAGGAAACCGTGAAATTGCTCAAGGTTACAGGCAGGCCCATGAGCATTGCCGATCTGGCCAGCCACCTACCGCCAACCCATGATCTGGAAACACTTGCACTCTGGCTGAGCATGGCGCGAGAGGCAGACGCGGTCATTTCTAAAGAACAAGAAACCGTCGACATAAGTGACAGCAGCGGTAAAAAATTACGTTTTTACACGCCAAAGCTGTTGCTGACACAAGATGCCGTACAAGCTATCGATTGGGAACTATAACGCGATGTCTAATATTTTTGATCGTCTTACCGCCAAGGCGGAAGAGCAAACGCCTGGCGAACACAGCCAAGAGACTCCGGCTGAATCAATCAGTGCTGAGGCGGCAACCCAATACACCTCCAAGAACCTGAAAGCAACCGCTCAGGAACTGCTCAAATTCGGTTTGCTTGAGGCAGACTGCAAGCCCAACCTCTATCAGGTGGCCATGAACCAGACGGCGGCGATTAATGGCATTCTTGAGCCTCTGGACCTACGTCTGAAAGTCGATGACATCCGTGGCCTGGCGTTTCTGGCCGTGTCTGATCAGCTTTTTGCCGAAGAAGATGACGAATGGTCTCATCCGCTGATGCGCCGCCAGCGTTTGACCATGGAGCAATCACTGCTCATTGCGATTCTACGGCAGCATTTCATTGTCCATGAGCAGGAAGCGGGAATTGGCGCCGGCGATGCGGTGATCGAGCTGGATGAATTGTTACCTCAGATACAACTGTACCTTGGCGACATCGGCAGTGATGTGCGCGAGCAGAAGCGCTTGCGCAACTTGCTGGAGAGTCTGAAAACCCACGGTATCGTCTCGGACATCGACGCCAACGAGCAAGTGATTATCCGGCCCATCATCACTCACTTGGCTAACCCTGAAAACCTGAAAAATCTCCTGCATCACTTCCGAAAACTGGCAGGCCAGGAGTCTGACGCGGGAGCGGAAACCCCATGACATTGCCGCAGAATGACTTGTTTGCCGCTGAGGTCATGCCGTCCTCTGCGTTCATCCTCACCCATCTGGACCTTTATAACTGGGGGCCCTTTGGCGGTCGTCACTGCGCGGACATAAACTCCAAAGGCACCGCCATTATCGGCCCCACCGGAAGCGGCAAGACCACACTGGTGGATGCGCTTATGACGCTGCTGACCCACCAGCCGCGCTACAACCTCGCCTCCACCGGTGGGCATGAGAGCGACCGAGACCTTATATCTTACATTCGCGGCGTTTCTGGGGCCGGCAATAATTCGGGAGACAACAGCCACATTGCGCGCCCTGGAAAAACCGTTACGGCTGTCTCTGCCCGCTTTCATAATGGCGAAAAAGCCGTTCGGATTGCGGCCTTGTTCTGGGTTGAGGGCAGCAGTTCTTCAGCCAGTGATTTAAAACGCCTTTGGCTATTTTCGGAGCGAGATGACCAAGGACTGGACGATTGGCTGGCCATTCACCACGCAGGGGGTGCCCGCGAACTCAAGCAGCATTGCAAAGACGCAAGCGGAATTCAGATCAACGATAGCAAAAAAGCCTATCTGGCTCAGGTTCGACGTTTTTTTGAGGTAGGTGAAAACGCTTTTACCCTGCTAAACCGCGCCGCTGGGCTCAAACAACTCAACAGCATTGATGAAATCTTTCGGGAATTGGTGCTGGATGACCACTCGGACTTTGACCGCGCCCGCGAAGTGGCCAGTGAGTTTGATGATCTGGCGGCGATTCACGCCGAACTGGAAACAGCTCGTCGCCAGTACCAGTCGCTGACGCCCATTGCAGAGGCGCACAAGAGCCATCAGGCGGCGCACGAAGCACTCAACAAACAGCAAACTCTGCTTGAAGTACTGCCTGTCTGGTTTGCCCAGGCGGGCTACCAGCTCTGGACAGACAAGGCGAGCGAGCTGAAGAGCCAGGTTGATACTGGCTACAATGGCATAAAGTCGCTTGAGGTCACCGCCACTACGCTCAAAAGCAAAGCGGAAACGCTCAAAGACATATACCTGCAAGCTGGCGGTGCCAGTATTGAGCAGCTGAAAGACCAAATAGCCCAGCAAGAACGATGGCTAAACGAGCGCGAACGCTACGCCAGTGACTATCTCACACTGGCCAAAAGGCTTGGCCTGCGGGAGACGCTGACCTCCGAGGCATTGGCAGCCAACCAGCAGACATGCGCAGAACAGCAAAAAACGCTGGCCAGCTTGCAAGAGGGTCAGGGTAAAAAAGTTCTGGAACTGGGGATAGAGCACCGTAAATACACAGACAACATCACCGAGCTCGAAGATGAAATGCAGCGCATCACGACGCGTCCTGGATCCAACATCGACGGCCGGTTTCAGGAGTTTCGCAGTGAGCTGGCAGAAGCCCTGAATCTTCCAGAAGAAAGCCTGCCGTTTGTCGCGGAACTGGTGGAAGTAAAGCCCGAGCAAAAAGCCTGGCGCGGAGCCATAGAGCGTGCTCTTGGGGGCCACCGGCTACGGCTTCTGGTGCCACCCGCCGCCATGAAAACAGCACTGGACTGGATCAACCATCGTGATAACCGCCTTCACGTGCGCTTGCTGGACGCACAAACACCGCAGGCACCGGCGCAGTTTATGGACGATGGTTTTACCCGCAAGCTGAACTTCAAACAGCACCCACATCGCGAAGCGCTGAAGCATCTGCTGGCAGGCACTGATCGCCATTGTGTGTCATCCCCTGAAGACTTGCGTGAAACGCCACACGGCATGACCGTGCAGGGTCTGATGTCCGGCAAGCGCGGCTTTTTTGAAAAGCGGGACAATCAGCGGCTGGACAAAGGTTGGATGACCGGTTTCGATAACCGGGACCGACTGGCCGCGCTTGCTCAGGAGCTTAGCGAGAGCAAGCACAGCGCGCTCCAGATTCAACAAGATCTGACCGCCGCGCAGACGGCCTTGCGCGATACCCAGGTGAACATCGACCTGAACGCCAGGCTCACCGATATCCGCTTTAGCGACATTGATCTGCCGAGCGCGGAAGCCGAGTTGAAAGAGCTGTGCGGGCGCCTTGAGATGCTGACAGCTCCCGAGTCCGATGTTGAAAAGGCCCGGCGGGAATACGAACAGGTTAATAGCAGGCTCGAGAAAATACAGCAGGATCTTTCCGACGAGCGCTCCCGTTGCGCCGTTCTTGAAAGTAAGCGTTCTGGAGCGATCGCCCATTGCGCGGAGATGCTCGAACGAATCGGCAAAGGGCTAACGGATGAAGAACAGACGTTGGCCGACAAACACTTCACCACGCCCGGGTCAGATCAATATGAAAAACTGGACCAGCTTGAACGCACTGAACGCTACCGTCTGGATAAACACATCAAAACCCTACACAAACGGGTAAGCGGATATGAGTTGATTCTTACCCAGTTCATGGAAAAGGCCAAAACCATCGACACAGGCGCACTCTCAGAGACCGGTAGTGAGATTCGAGATATACCCGGGTACCTAGAGAGGCTGAGGGTGCTCAAAGAGGAAGCCTTACCCGAAAAGCTAGAGCGGTTCGTTAACTACCTGAACCAGTCGTCTGATCAGGGCGTTACCCAGTTACTTGCCCACATCCAGAACGAAGTGGCCGTTATTGAAGAGCGCATTGCAGACCTCAATGAAACCTTGAGGCGAGTGGACTTCCAGCCCGGCCGATACCTGAAGCTTGAACCCAGGCGGGTCACCCATGAGTCGCTCCGCACCCTGGAAAAGGCCCAACGCCAGTTACGGGCCAATGCCCTGAAAGACGATCAGGGAGAGAGCCACTTTCTGGCCCTTGAAAACATGGTCGGGTTACTCCGGGACGCCAGCGACAACAAACGAACAGTCGGCGCGCGCGCCCTGCTAGACCCACGTTACCGCCTGCAGTTCGCCGTTTCGGTACTGGATCGGGAAACCGCAACGGTGATCGAGACCCGAACCGGCTCTCAAGGTGGTAGCGGTGGTGAGAAAGAAATCATCGCCAGTTACATTCTGACGGCGTCACTGAGTTATGCCTTATGCCCAGACGGCGCCACCCAACCATTGTTTGGCACCATCGTTCTGGATGAAGCTTTTTCAAAAAGCTCGCACGCCGTTGCTGGCCGGATTATCTCGGCACTCAACGAGTTCGGTTTACACCCTCTGTTTGTGACACCCAACAAAGAAATGCGACTCCTGAGGACCCATACCCGATCAGCCATATTAGTACACCGGAAAGACATGCAGGCAACGCTCACCTCCCTGAGCTGGGAAGAATTGGAGACCGTCGCAGAAAAAATGACCCGGAAACCCGATGAAATCCCCAGCTGATCTGGCCGTGAAGCTGGCCCGGCAATGGCAAAACGCCGACCTTCGGGAGCAGCGTCTGTTCAGCGCAGATAGCTGGCCCCTTCGGCTTTCGATCGGCAAGCCGACTGGACGGGCGATCACCGAAGACCTCAATCAGGTACGGCAACACCTGCATCTTTGGCGCAGCGTAACTGTAGGAAAAGTTGTGTGGCAATCCCAGCGCTTTCGCGGTGCGAGTGAAGAGGTCAACGTCCCGACTCACTGGACTCTGCACTCGCCCACTGAGTGGATTGAGGCGGCGAATAGCTCCGAAGTTCGCAGCGAATATCAATCTCTAAGCCGCTTAGTAGCGGAAATCGATGAGCGTTTTCATCGCCTTGTGATCCGCAAACGTCGCTTGATACTCGACAGGCCAGAGAAGGAGGTGATTCAAGCAGCCAAACTGGCGAGCTGCCTGACACCGGATTGCGCGGAGGGCAGGCCGCTAAGGGCACTATCGATGGCCGGGATCGATAGTAAATTTTTTGAACGAAACCGTCAGGTACTTATCCAGATGCTGGACATCCTGTTCCATGACCAAGCGAGTGAACAGGGGCTGGAAACCTTTCTTGGAGCCGAAGATGAAGGTCATCATTGGCTGCTGGTTGCCGATCTTGATGGCGGCTTGCTTCCATTTTCACAGCTACGCATCAGAGCAAAAGAGCTGATGTCTAAGGCCCTGCCCGGGGCCGTTATTCTAATCGTTGAAAACGAGCGCTGCCTCCACCAACTGCCAAACCTTCAGAACACCTTAGCCATACTGGGTGCAGGAATGAACCTAGCGTGGATGCAGGCAACCTGGCTTAAGGAAAAGAAAATTGCCTACTGGGGTGACATCGACACCTGGGGCTTAACCATGCTGGCTCGAGCCAGGCAGCATCAACCTGAGCTACAACCTCTTTTAATGAATGGAGCGATTTTCAAGGCATTTTCAGCTGGAAGGGCTGTCCCGGAGCCACAGGTATCAGAGCGCGTTCCACTTGATGGCCTTACACCGGAGGAGGAGGCATTTTTCACAGACCTGAAGCACTTGCAGAGCGGGAGGCTGGAACAAGAATTCCTCCCGGAAACCACTGTGCATCTGGCTATTCTAGAGTGGCACCGGAAAATAGCGACGATCCCGTTAAACGCGACCATCAACCCGATTTGAACGCGCTGACAGACCAGTATCGCAGCCGCCGACGGACACTGTGGTTACGACATTCCATGGATTACCGTACCTACCGCGACAAACTTCAGTCTAGGTTTCCCGATCCCGTACTGGCGTTCGAGCCGAATGAATACGAGGCACGGCTCGCCTCCGTTCGTCGGGGGATGGCTGAAGCCGGATTTGATCTGCTGCTACTGACCGACGCTGGAGAACTGTGTTATCTGACCGGATATACTACCTTCGAGGTCTCGGTTCAGTGCGTGCTACTGGTCGCAAGCGATCGAACAGTTCTGTTCGTGCCGGCCATCGAGATCGGTCCCGCAGTGTGTCTGAGCCGGGTGGACGACGTTATCGGCTATCCGTGGCAAGCTCCCGAAGCGGGCGTGGTCGACCATGAAATCGCCAGGGCCGGTGCCAGTTCCATGCTGGGGGCTGGCAGCGAATTCATGAGCATGCAACCGATTGTGACGACCGGGGCGCGCAGCGGCATCATCCATACCAATCATGCTGGTTATGAGGTTGCACCCGGTGATGTGGTGTTCACCGAATTAGGTGCGGTTCGCCGGCGCTACACCGCGCCAATGATGCGTACCGCCGTCGTCGGTCAAGCTTCGCCTCAGCAGCCCGCGCCGGCGAGGCCGCACTGGCGCCGATTGTCGATCGTGCCTTTTTCTCCGGCGTATTTGGCTATCCGGTTGGCGCGGCGTTTCCGCCATCCTGGGTCGCCGGCTCAATGTTCATAGCCACCGACAACGAGGCAATTCTGGAAGAAGACATGGTGTTTCATCTGCCGATCTGCCTGCGCAAGCCGGGCGAGTTTGGCATCGGTTTCAGCGAAACGGTGCGCATTACAGCAACGGGGGCCGAGCGGATCACAACTAATAGGCTTTCCCTGAAGGAAGTTTTCTTATAGCAGCCGGAAATCCGGAAGTCAGAAGCAAGAAAAGGCAGACCAGTAAGTTACTGATCTGCCTTCCTTTTATATGGTAGCGGGGGCAGGATTCGAACCTACGACCTTCGGGTTATGAGACGGACAGAACTAGCACACTTTTTTTGTTCTTAATTGCCATTAATTGCTTTAAATCGTACAGTTAACTAATATTCTACAGAGATAAGTTGCTGCGCGCGAGATCCATTAATGACAGATTACGACAATCAAAATTGGCACAGAAATGCCGACGGGGAAGTTTTGAAAACGACCGTAAGGCTTTCGAGCCCCGAATACGACAACCTCCATGCTTGGGCCCAAAGTCATAGCATCACCGAAGCGCTTGAAGTTGTCGCCCTCACCTTCGGGTTTTCCAAACATTTTACTGTTATCGGTAACTTGAGCCAAGAACTCTCCCACCCCGAGTCAATCAATATACTCAGTGCATGGATCACTAATCCATTCATCGCACAGCTATCTAAACTGCGTGGGCTCTACGAGGTCAGTCCCGATATTCATCGGAAATATCCGTCGATGCCCCACGCCGGAAATGCCAACCAAACTAAGAAAAAACTGCGTGACTTGGGTGCGGACATTGGAAAAAAACATTTCCTATTATGCTTAATGATTAACCCGTTGGCGGCTGACTGCTCTGAAGAGCAATATCACCTCCGCAGAGCTCTTAGAGTCTGGCTGATTGTCCAGTCGCTTGAACGAGCCAGCAACAGACACTGCTTAAGTGACAAGGGAACACAAAAGCTAGCCAGTTATCTCACTCAAGATACTTATCACAAAAACTGGCTGATCATCGATAGAACCCTTGAGCGTGCAAAGCGTCTTATAGGCGTGCAACCATTCACTTTCGACAGGTTCACCCTCGCGCTCAGAAACGCAGCCGCCGAACTTCAAGTTCAGTCAGAGGACATCAGTGCTAAACGATTCCTGGTCTCGCTGGCTCAAGTCGCAGAAGGCTACTGCGAGCCATTCGAATTGGAGGCGTGGTCTTCTCTGCCCTGTGAGAGCGTCTCCTACTTTTTTAATCGAGACCGACTTCCGCGGACGCAACAAATAGGGGAGTTCAGCTACCAAAGCTTCGATCTGCTCTGCGAGCATAGTGCAGACATCGACGACGACGCGGAACCCGCTCTGCTGTATTCCGTAGATCCAGATGACACTCCAGAAAAACAACGACTGACGGGGCAAAGCATCTTGCTCCAAACGACCGAGCTATCTCACTACTTACCATGGAGCTGGGACAAAGTGTTGCCTCCAGAAGTAGCGGCGTTAGAGGCGTGGCTTGGCTGTATGCTGGTTTCCCCCAATCTGCTTGACCGCCTTGGTGCTGCTGTCGTTTGGCTCGCTACCCGCTTGTCCCGCTCTTTACCCTTTGTGCTTGAGTTTTCAATCTCTTCAGTATCTGAAGACGAGTGGGCTTTATCGCCAGATTTCGCAATAGCCCACCGCCAGTCTCCGAGCAGGCACAATTCGTGGGCGCCCGATGAAAGCACGCAATCGTGGATAGAGCCCTTCGAGCAAAATCTGGCACTTCAGATACCAGAGGTTGTGCAACAGGCGCTGCACGCAGCCGCATCAGACACACAGGAATTCACGCGCTCCCTTCACGAGCTCTGGCACCAACTCTCTACAGAAGAGCCTTCCGCTTGGTTTACCCAGCATGCCAAGAATCACTTCCCGCGGCTAACGAGTGCCAAGCTCGCTAACATTCAACCCCAAAAAATCGTTAACCATTCTGGCGATCATTCCCTTGCACGACTTAGCTCAGCCCACCCCCGAGCCGCATTGCCCGCTGCTTGCGGGTACGCTAACTGGGACATCAAAGCGGTCGAGAGTGGTTTCAACCTTCCGCTCAAAGGTACGACCGAAGCATCTGGCTCGAGAGTAAATCTGCTGGGTAGCCTATTGGCTCCACTAGAGTCATTACTAATCGACCAGATCTCCCAAGCAACTGAAACTCTGGATAAGACAAGATCTGATGGCATCATCGTCTATCACAATACTCTTGCGCGCTATTGTGTGATGGCCCTGTACGCCGCCACGGGATGCCGGCACCTCACCGATCCGTTTGAATCGATTACCCATTTCTGTGCAGATCCACCGTCTGTTTTCATAAACGACAAAGCGGACGAAGGCCTTCATAACGGACGCCTTGTTCCCCTGCCCAAGACTGCTTTGCAACTCGTCACCCTTTATCAAGCACATCTGGCGCATTTGGCTAACGCTGTAGAGCCCATTCGTCCTAGCTTTGCCGCTGAGATAACGCGATTACGTGAAAAGCCGTCGAGCAAACTACCGCTGTTCTTCCTGCTGGACGACACAGCTCATTGGCACTCAGTGACAGATTCAAAGATACCTGGGAAAGGCCTGTTTCGTTGGCCGCTTCCTCCGAACCTGTTCCGGCATCGATACGCTCAGAAATTAGCGCGCGAAGGGGTGCACCCCGAAGTTATTGATGGGTGGATGGGACACGCGGAACGCGGTGTCGGAACCTACAGTGATCAGTCGGCTCGCTGCTGGCTGAGTGATTACAAAACATATCAGCAGACCGTTAATGATGTGTTCGATCAGCTAGGTTTCCGGCTCACAACAGCTAGTTCACCGCAACCCGCCTTCAGCGAGACTCTGGAGCACGAGGATTCAGGTTACCAAGAGCCCCAACTTTTTGGCGCAGAAAAAAGACGGCAAAATCGTGTTCTTGCAAGCGAGAGAGCCGAGCAAGCTGCCAATGACGATTTAGATCTTTTCTTAGGTCCAAAAGCGCTGGAAGAGCTTGACGAGGATCAGATCCAACAGATAAGCAACCTGATGCTCTTGCGGGAGAATGGGCTACCTCATCCAAATGCTGCGACCCGCTATGCGGTTATGATTGATCGCTTAGACAGTCTTGGCGCTTCGCAGTCGAGCGGAATTCGTCGCCGAATGACGGCTATTGAAAACGAGCGCTCATTGTTAACGGATCGAAGCCCTGCGGCACTTGCAACAAAAACGAAACTCGACAAGTGGGTACAACAAACGAAGCGTGCTATCGATAAAGCAAACGTTTCTAAATCAGAGGCGCTGATACTCGCTGCGGCGTTCCTCGCGATTGATAAATACTTGGCATATCCGGACTTGCTTGAAGATGTTGTTAAGGGCGTTCACTACCGCCTGATTCAGCATAAGAAAAGGTTTTACTTCGAATACAACGAGGACCTTGATCATGAGAGTTATTCGCAACCGGTTCAACGACACGAAATTGACTACAAGACTGCAACGCTGCTGAGCTATGGCAAGGGCATCAAATCCAAGATTGATCTGAACAAGCCGCTCTCTTCTGTGCGATTACAGTCCCTGTCTGACATTCTTCAAAAAACAGCAGCCTGTCCTCAAACCGAGAAAAATACGGGCACAACCAAGTGGCTCTTCAGAGAACTCGCAACTCTCATAAATCAAGCCAGCCTCATCCAGCTACCGGGTGCGGTATCAGCGGCGTTGAGTGGCCGACAACCGCCAACTAGTTGCAGTCTCGTTGATTATTTCCGATTGAGCGATGGTGTTTCGTATCAACTCCCCGATACGCCTGCGGCAGAAATCCCTGCTATCACCGCCCAAGCCTTAGCTCTCCCTGTCCTGAAAATAGGGAGCACCGATAAAGACCATCTGTACGCCAGCGCCAAGGCTTTTTTTCAAGACATTCGGGATTTACTGAAAAACTACACGAAGGCTACTGCTCGTGAGACCGCCGATGTTATTGAACGTTTTACTTCAAAGAGAAAAACAGACGTAAGCTCAGCGGTGCTGCACGTTGGTTATTGGCTTGCAGACCGAATCAAGCGCGGTAAAGGCCGGCAGCACACAAGCTATAACGCTTACGCTGCAGCAACGGCCGAACGCTATCTCAACGCATTGAGCGAGCCTTTCCAGGGCTTGGCCTATGAAGTCAATCTGAGCGCTCTCGACGAGGAAGACATCACCTCTTTGTGCTCTGACATGATCATTCTCAAGCGCAACAATCGAACGGAGCTAGATTATTTCGGAGCCCGCCTGCAGGAGTTTTTTCGATGGGCCAGCGAACGCGGTATTGCAGAACCCATTTGGGAGGATCTTGATTTAGGTAGTAAGAGGCGTTCGGTTCGACCAGGGCTGTTTTCTGGAGATGAGTATCAGAGATGCCTTCAACTAATTCTCAACAGTACCTCATCGTCTTCTGATCAAGCCTTGCTCATAGCTTTCGTTTTAATTTTGGCATTTCGCTTTGGCTTGCGGGCCCAGGAGGCCATTGGCCTGCAGCGAGCCGACTGGTGTGAATCCGGAGAGTTAAACTGGGTTTTAGTCAGAAACAACGAGTACCGAGAACTAAAACGACCAAGCAGCCGGCGGGCGGTGCCGTTAATGTTCCCTTTATCGGATCGAGAGCAATCAACAATAGAATCTGTTCTCAGTCGTCATGACAGCCTAGCGGGTCATACTCCGAGAGCCCCTATTTTATGCGCAATCGTTAATGGAAAATTGGATATAACACCGCTTGGTCAGTACAACATCTCAAGCGCTATCTCCCAGTCACTCAAACAAGTGACCGGAAACCCGATGATGACGCTTCATCATGCGAGACACAGCTTCTATAACATATTGGGCTCAGTATTATTCGGACTTGAATTGCCTTTGACCCAAAAGCTGACAGGTCACCTAATGCCGGATCAGATTCGCACAGTCATCTTGGGACAAAATGATTCCTCGACTAGGCGCTCAGCCATGGCCCTGGCACGAGCGATGGGGCACGCCACTCCAAATACCGGTTTCAAATCGTATAATCGCCTGATAACGGAATGGGCAGATAATCTGACACCGGTGCGCAATATTCGGGTTCGGACGATACCCAACGCAATACAAATTCATGAGTGGGCCATCCAAAAGCTACAATCAGATGACACTGATTTCCCGCTGCTCCCAACACAGCTCCCGACGCCCAGAAATATTGCACAGGCCTTGCGACTCCGAGCTCTAGGGTATTGCTATAATCGTACCGAAGCTGTTCTGCAATTGCGCCCCGGTTCTCTCAAATCTCTGGACTGGTTGGTCGACAGAGTAAACCGTAGACATCGATTTAAAGTCTTTGATGTCGCCAAGCAGAAAATAGTGCAAGAGTATGGTGATAAGCACCCAAATCTTCTCTTAGAGAAAATCACACCGGACGCATGGGTTCGGCTAATTGACCAAACAGCTCGCTTTCCACGTCATGATGACCTGCAGCAAGCCGCTTTGCTTCCGTCCATCGAGCATGTACCGGCGCTTGTTGGACGAAATGGGCAGCTATTAATGAGCAAACCCGAGCACTGCGAACTCATCAAATTGGTGCTTGAACTGTTTCAGTTGCCGGAAGGTAGTTATGGCGTTTTCGCCAGAAAAAATCATTTCCAGGTAAAGGAGCGACTGACTCAACACGGCTTTAAGGTCTTTCCAGTGACTGAAACCGATACTGGAGAAAAACCACAATTGGATACATTCAGCATTTATCAGTCTGACTCAAGAAAACTTGAGCGCCAGTATGGTGGAGTGATCTTCAGTCGAAGTTTTGGGGGGTGCATTCATAATAGCCATGAGCTAGTAATAGCGTTGCTCATTGCTGCCGCCTCGTACGGTCTAAGTAAAACAGAGCCCCCCGATGCATACCGGATTTGATTAAGAGTGTGCTAATAATGACTGCACCGTTCATGTCAGCCTGAAATTTCCATCATTCGATGCATCAATTTCTAACGAAATTAAATTTAAAACCACGTTATTTTCAGATGGTGCTTTGGAGCGCAGAGCAGTAAACCTAACACGAGATCGACTCAGCAGTGCTTGCGCGACAGTGTCATAATGGTCTTGATGATTACATTGAAACGTGGTTTTTTGAGCACCTAACTTGCTATCTATGGCTATTAGCAGATAGATTTTATTTCCAGAGAGCGAGTATCCATCGGGTTTTGCGAGACCATACTCCTCTTCATAAATTGCCTCTCCATTTTCCGCCGCAGCGTACCTATCCTTCACATAGAAGCCCTCACGATCGTCAAATCCTGTGTAAACATAGAAATCTTTTTTTACACGCTGACCGCCATTTTTTTTGAGAAAACCCTGGGCTTCGTCTCGAAAGAAGCTGTGGTCATTAGGCGAAATTCGATCGTCAAAACCCTGCTCGCTCAAAAGCGAACCTTGGCCAACTAGCAGAGCGCACAAAAATGAAATAACTGCCCTAAAATACTCAACCCTCTCATTCGATACATCGATTCCCTCAAGCATCAACACTGAAAACGCGGTATATCCAGATGACGCGGTAGGATCGACATAAAACTTCGACGTTACAACGCATTCCCCCTCAGGATCGCTCTCCTCGATATAGCTGTTCAAAGTGGTTTTCAAAAATACTTCGACTGCTTCTTGGTTAGCATTTGCAACGGCGGAACGCTCAAACCCCACCAACGAGCCCGTCGTGCTAACCTCAGGAAGAAACCCGGGGCGCAGAACAGCGATTACGCACTTCTGCTGTAAAATAGTATTTTGATGCGTATTTTCCATCTCAATTCTCCCATTATTATTTCATCGGACTGAATGCTATATATCGATTTCGAGATATCCAGATCCTCCTTTTAGCCGGCAAACTCCACCTCCAACCCTCGCAGAGGTAACGACCACTAATCAGTCTCTGAATATCGCAATTTATAGATAACACGGTCTGATCCTCAAAAGGGAAGTTGGGGTATAAATAGCTTTAATTTTCAATCGTTTGTTCACTTTGGTTGACACTTTTTCGTGCTTTTCAGTTCTGGTGGCCCCCAATCCACTAACCAAGGATCAACCGTAATGGCGAGCCAACCGTCTCATTCAAAAAATCCATGTTTGTTGAACACTCACATCTTGAATCCAAGATAAGACATCTCTTGTTCCTATTCGTCGGTGGCGTCAACAGAGCCAGCATTTCTGCCAGGCCTGCCTTGCTGAGCTCTTCCTTTCACTAATCTGAACGCAAAGTGATGTAGTGACCCCAGGCCCATATCCAAAACCTCTTGCTCTTGATTGATACCCAGAAACCATTACAACAGAACAAGATTTGACTGTGTCGAGGATCTAGAATTACTGTATAATTTTGTGATTAAACAATAAATTCAAAGTCTTAGGCCATTGGCCTACGCGACTATGTGTTTTGATGCAGGCGGAAGAAATAATGGAAATGGGGTGGGAAATACTGGTTACGTTCATCCGGTCAAATTTGACCGCCCACTCCAAACAACAACACCTCCCATAGGGACTACGGCACCGTGATACCTCATCCGGAGCGTTTATTGTTTTTTGGCTCGGCTATAACAATCTGGCGGCGTGGTGGTACGGCGGAATAATGAAGAACCGTGTCGTGACGGCTTCTAGGACTGGTGACTATTTTGATTTCTAAGCTAACAGTACACGAGGCTATCGGGCCCAACAAAAACGGCATCGACTGGCTCTGTGGTGACCTACATGGCCAGTATGACGCACTGCAATCTGCTCTATCTGATGCAGGTTTTCGCCCCGATTACGATCGACTATTTCTGTTGGGCGACGTCATTGATCGTGGTCCAAAATCGCGAGAACTACTGAACTGGGTGTTATCCACGGATTATGTGCACTGTCTCATGGGAAACCACGAATTAGTGTTTGCGGCTAGTTCGTTCAACGTCCGGTATAGAGATAAGCATCGAGCGATTGGAGGTGAGTGGGTCGATCACATCGACTTTTCTGAGTATCGAAAACTGACTACCCAGTGCATCCAGAAACTGCCTTTGACGATCACGCTCGCATGCCAAAACGGCAGCCTCGGTCTTGTGCATGCACAAAGCCCTGCGGATAACTGGCAGGATGTTCAACAAGCGGTATCGACTGACCGATTTGCGATTGATTGCACCTGGCCCTGGAATCGAGCACAGGGATCAGACCAAGCAATCGCTGGCGTGACGGCGGTTGTGTCTGGGCATATCGGTACGGCTAAAGTGATTCAAAAAGGAAATCAGGTCTGGATCGATACCCTGGAGCAAACCGGGAAAATGACGCTGGTACCCGTTAACGATATTTTTGACTGGGTTAGGAGATATACATCGAATGGATGAGCGCCCTCTGTTAATTGTTGATCTGGAAGCAGAGCTGTTGACCCAGCCCAACATCAAGCACCTGAAAGGCTGCGTTACGTCGGATCGAGTCATCAGTATTGAGGAAATGGATCTGGCGATCCGAGAGAAAGCCGGGCGTGTTTCTGAGTGAGTTTTCACAATTAGTACCAATTAGTAATGCGCTTTACTAATTGGTACTAAACGTATTTGGAGAAGAGCTTTGAGGCTCGTTTGTATTTCTGACACCCACAGCCTACACCGGCGCATTCCAGACATTCCGGACGGCGACGTATTGATCCATGCCGGTGATTGCCTAGGTGCGGGCACCCTGGAGAATGTGGAAGACCTCAATGATTGGCTGGGTACCCTGCCCCATCGCCACAAAATTGTGATTGCCGGAAACCATGACTGGGTATTTCAGGAGGCGCCGGCGCTGGCCAGAGACGCGCTGACCAACGCAATCTATCTTGAGGATAGCGGCATTGTAATTGAGGGTGTCAGATTTTGGGGGTCACCCTGGACGCCAACATTTTTGGATTGGGCGTTCATGCTGGATCGCGGGGAAGCCCTGCATGATCGATGGATGCAGATTCCAGAAGACACTGATGTACTCATTACCCACGGCCCGCCAAAAGGCATCGGGGATGAGGCGTCCATGGGGTTTCGATGCCAAAATGTTGGGTGCGTGGACCTGCTACATCGAATAGAACAGATGCGGCTGAAAGCGCATGTTTTTGGCCACATTCATGAGGGCTATGGAGAGTACACCCTGGGCAATACCCGTCTTGTTAATGCCAGCACATGTACGGTCCGATATGAGCCGACGAATCCAGCTATCGTTTTGGACATCTGAATCGGAAGGAGTTCCCAATGACCGCGTAAGAATTGATCAAACACTTAACGCGCCTGCCTGCTGATACACAGGTGCTCGTGGAGGGTTACGAAAATGGCTACGATGATATTGTTGAGCTGCGGGAACTGGATGTGTTTCGGTACAAAACCGCGCAGGAATGGGATGGCGAGTACCAGACGATCAAAGCGCTCCCCGGTTTCCGGGATAAAGAGACGTTTCCAGCTGCGGTGATCCAAGGTCGTCGCGGTAATTTGAGATGAAATCATGACCGACAGAAAAAGATACTCCCTAAAGAATCTTGTAAAACAGTGTGACCCCGATGCGCCAGTTTCCCAGGACATGATCGACTGGGAAAATGCAAAGCTGATCGGCCTTGAGCAAACGGTAATGGATAATCAGGTTGATATCCGGGAGGCCGTTCTAAAGTTTCGGGAGTTACTTTCAGGTGAGGTCACACAGTTGGTTCTGTTTGGTAGCCGAACCCGTGGCGATTACAGGCCCGACAGTGATGCCGATGTGGCCGTTCTACTTCGTGGCGAGCCTGGGGATTTTGTCGAAATGAAACTAGGCCTTGCCTGCCTGGCTTACGAAGTGCTGCTGCAGACTGGCGTTCGTATTCGACCATTTCCGGTTTGGGAAACCGAATGGTGTGACCCTGAAAAGTCCCAGCACCGGGATACCCTGGAAGTCATCGCCCGCGAGGGCATCACCCTCTGGCAAGCCTGACGATTAACCCTATACTGGCCAAATCATGACTTCAAAACTCGCCATCACGCCATTTATTCCCCAAGAATCTGCGCTTCAACGGCATGGAATTTTTGACCTGGTGAACCAGTTAGATCGTCAAGCAGCACAGCTCGCGAGGACGTTGCCCGCCGACAATGCTAACGCTATCCGGCGCCACATGGCCGTCATGAGTTCCTACTACTCCAACCTCATCGAAGGAAGCCTAGTGCTTCCACATGAAATTCGGGAGGCTCAGCGTGGGCACTACAGCGATGACCCAGTTAAACGTGGTCATCAATTAGAGGCTGTCGCGCATATAAAGGTTCAGGAATGGATTGAAGGCCAAGAACTAACATTGGAAACGGTTTGTTCGACGTGGTTCATTCTCGAACTTCATCGTCGGCTATATGAAGGGCTTCCAGAATCCTTGCGACAATTACATGATGAGAATGAAATCGTCGCAATGGTTGAGCCGGGCCAGTGGCGGCAACGGGATGTAATAGTCGGAGGGCATATTCCTCCCGTTGCAAAAGGACTGGCTAGCTTGATGGAGGGGTTTTGTGATGAATACCGCTCTGCCCACTATCAAGGCAAACACCGGCTTATCAGCCTCACTTGTGCTCACCACCGCTTTTTATGGATTCACCCGTTTTTGGACGGGAATGGACGGGTAGCTCGATTATGGACGGAAACTCTTTTTCGAGCAGGGGGATTGGAAAGCTGCGGCATCTGGAGCCTCAGCCGAGGGCTGGCCAGTCAGTCTCCAAACTACAAGGCAGCCCTGGCACAAGCAGACTATCCTCGGCAGGGTGCCAGTGATGGCCGTGGCCCCTTGAGCCAGGAGCGCCTAGCACTGTTCTGCAAGTTCACTCTAGAAACTGCGCTGCAGCAGGTTAACGACATTTCGGACATGCTTGAACGCAATGCAGATGAAAAATGGGTGCCTAATGCCGAAACCGTTCAGGCCATGAATGAGTTAGAGAGCGGGGCAGGAATTAAACTGAACGATCTGAGCACACTATTCCCTAGCGAGGATGAAAATAACTGAGAAAATTAACGCACTTTCCAAGACGGGCTTGGAGGTTCATTCCTGCAGCTCTTCCAATTTCTAACCAAGCCTGCATGGCAGCCCCGGATGGATGAGGCACAAAGCCGTGACACCAGTGACACAGGGAGTAGCCATCCCCCCTATCCTTTATCCGAAGGCGGCGATGGCTGGTTCCGATCTTCCATGAAATCATCTGTCACGCCTTCGTCGGAATCAAAGAACTCCTCCCATACGGGATCGGTTGGCCGATCGTAGCGTTTGACTGAATCTTTGAGTCGTTCTAGAGGCGTAAGCTCTTGCAGGAGAAGCTCAGCCAATTCGTCGGCATGAGCGCCTTTGGCGTCGAGGCCTTCCAGCAGTTCCTTTTCATTGATACGTTTTATGCTCACTGGACTCTCCTTACTGATTACAGGACATCCTACTGACACGATCACCTCGGGCCAAATGTATATTGAGCCACCTCTTCCCGATTGACCACAACCAGCGGTTGCGCAGCTGGTTCAAAGCTCTCATTTCTCAAAAATGATATTCAAAGACAACATCAGATAATGCACCAACGCGCAGCGCACAGGAATCCTCAGCTCATGCGACTGACTCATTCCATAATCCATTGCCACCATACTTTACTGGGCTTTGGTTAACCCGTGGTTCGGACCGACGACTAGATCAATGTGGTGTTGCCAGTTTTTATCATTTTCTGGATTGGCGTCCGGAAGGGCTTCACCAACTATTTCGGCCCCGGGTGCAATGCGCGTCAACACAAAATCACGAAAGTCTCTGTGCTTCTCGCGCCAAGCTCGAACATGCCAGCGTAATCCGCAATAAACCAGCGTATTGGGCGCAATAATCCGGTCTTCACCTTCCGGGCTCGAGTGAGAGTCTTGGAATCATAGAATAAGTGCAGCACTTTGGATTAACAGGTAGAGGTAGGAGGGCCCTTGCCGGTACCCTCATTCGCTTTACCGACCAAAGTGAAGAGAATCATGGGATACCGACAACTGACCCAGGCACAACGATACCAGATTTCGGCCTTCTTGAGAGTAGGCTGGAGCCAGCGGAAAATAGCCCGGGAGATCAACTGCCACAGCTCGACCATCAGTCGGGAGCTACGTCGTAATCGAAGCCTGACTGAATACGAGCCGATGGAAGCCAGTCGTTTGTCCATACATCGGCGCAAAGGAGCTCGCAAATCTCATAAACGAGCGCCCTCATTGATAGATTGGGTGGCCAAGCAGATTCAGAGTGAATGGAGTCCTGATCAGATAGCCGGTTTTATGAGGCGAGTTGGCAGTATCCAAGTCAGCCATCAGTGGATTTACAATCTGATTTACCGGGACAAAATAGCAGGTGGCGACCTCTGGAGGTATTGTCGCTTGCCTTACCAGAGACGTTATCAGCGCCATCTTGCCAAGCGAGCGGGGTTAGGCAAGATCCCGGATCGCGTAGGCATTGAGTGCCGCCCTAAAGCCGTCGATGATCGCCTGCATATAGGCCACTGGGAAGGAGATACAATCCTTCACGGGCATAAGAATTCAGGCGCGGTCACTCTGGTTGAAAGACGGTCCGGCTACCTGCTCGCAGGCTGTGTGCCGAAGCTGAAAGCCGACTTAGTTACAGACGTCATCATCCGTGAGTTAAGGCCGATCAGAGGGGCCGTACAGACGATGACACTGGACAACGGTTCTGAATTTTCGGACCACCAAACATTTAGCAAAGCGTTGTCGCTGACGTCGTATTTCTGTGACCCTTACCGGTCCAGTCAGCGTGGCTCCAACGAGAATACGAATGGCCTATTGAGGCAATACTTTCCGAAAGGCACTGACTTCGCCAAGGTGTCCAGAAAGGCAACCAGGCAAGCGGTGAACAGACTGAATAACCGACCACGAAAACGGCTGGGTTATCGCACACCGGCAGAAGTTTTCTGGGGCGAATACTCAGGAGGCTTGGATACGAGCGGTGCTGCACTTATTACTTGAATCCAGGTTACTAAAGGTAAAAGAAATAGGTCTGGAGCAAAAATCAATATTAATATTACCGCAATTACTGAACCAAAGATAAAGCCAAACCATAATACAAAAGCAGTTACCAAAAAAATTGTAACGAGCAAATTCCATAAAGCGCGAAATGGTAGCAATACGATATTTTTTAAAAGTAGCTCGTCCACAAATTTATAGCCTTCCAATTATTGTGTACATAACAGTATACCGCATTCCACGATATTGCAGAAAAGTGCGTTCTCGATAATGCCACTTTTCTGTTACGCTTCTCGTCAGAAAATTTTATATTTTACAATAGCTTAGTAAAATTATTCCTACATCGCCATGTAATCGCTTGGCTTCTTGATTCCTTGTTTGGCCTCCTAACCGAACCGCTCACCTGTTGCTCAGTAGAAAATATCATGCCTAGAAAATAAATATTTGTGCTCAGTTTAATTCCATCGGCTGCGCCAGCCGTTGAAGAGAAGCCTTCAGTGTCGTGCGACTAACAGCAAAGTGTTCAGCCACTTCTTTTTTCGTGATGTTCGGGTCTAACAGCATGGCCGCAGCCTTCTTCACATCAGCGTCTGACATGGCCGGTTTCCGGCCACCTTTTCGCCCTCGGGCCCGGGCTGCCTGCAATCCGGCTATCGTCCTTTCCCGAATCAGGTCGTGTTCAAACTCAGCCAAGGCACCGAAGATATGGAATACCAAGCGGCCACCAGAACTGGTGGTGTCGATGGATTCCGTCAGTGACTTGAAGCCGATTTCTCGATCATGGAGTTCCTGGACTATTTCAACCAGGTCTTTCAGCGAACGGGCAAGCCGATCCAGTTTCCAGACCACCAGAATGTCGCCCTTTCGGAGGGTACGCAGACACTGCGACAGCTCAGGTCGTTCCCGGAGCTTGCCGGTAAACTTTTCTTGAAAGATCTGTTCGCAACCGGCTTTCTCCAGAGCATCGACCTGGAACTCCGGATTTTGATCTTGGGTACTGACACGTGCATATCCTATGATCATCAAACGAGCCTTTTCTGGTCATAGTTTTTTGCACGTGATTCTTGGACGCAAAACAATAGGAAAATCGGTGTTTTTAGGATATGAAGCGGGCGTCCAGAAAACGACCGTTATATTAACGGCCAAGAACATTCTTGCGGTGGGGCTGCACCGCTCTGTTGAGGGAAAGGTCACGGAGGGGAGAAGTAAAATTTTAGCTTTTATGGTCGGTGCCGGGGAATGCACGAGGATTGAAAATGTCTGATCGCTCTTCCACCAGTCGCACATCGGAAATACCGCTGTGACGCGGATTCACCACCAAAACCTCTCCCAACCCACCTGAAACGGCGCAACTGGGAACAATTAACCCGAAACTCCCGCCCTTCTCCAACCACTGATCACCAATTTCCTGAGTTGACTCCGGAGCTGGGAATTGAGACCAGCCCTCCGGCCAGTCCTCCGGCTCCAGTCGATCGATCGGAGTATCATCGGCGATCTCGTAAATGCCCAACCGAAAAGAAGGCGGTGCCATTCGAGGCGTGCTCGTATAGTTAGCCATTTCCAGCATCGCCACGGCCGCCGACATTCCGAAATACAATACAGGCGTACCCGGCTTGTTCCACCGGGCACCATCCTCGTAGCTGCCACCCAACCCGTTAAGATTGTTCAGGTACTGTTTTTTTGTGATTCGAAAAATCAGCATTAGCTGAAATCTCCGTGCTCTATCTTATTGAGCACTTGGGACACCCACTGCCGGCCTTCAAACGTATCGAATAGATTGATTGGATTCTCGCCATCAAGGGCTGAAACTGGGCTGTTAAGCCATTGAATGGCCAACTCCCGAGACTCCCAAACATCAACAGCCTGACGAATCAGGCGAACGGCATCCAAGACTTCTTCGGACGTTTCTTTTGCTAGCGCCTTTTTTCGGTACTCACGACTCAGATTGCCCGATGACACATTCAAAATAGACAAAAAGGTATCTCGGAAACCTGTCGCATCGACCACGACCTTAACCCAGCTACCGGGAATACCTTTCCGGGCCATGTTAATAAAGGCTTTTTTGTTAGCAAATATCTCTAATGGAATCGTATCGAACACTGTACGATCCGCCGTAGCTTCCAGCTTTTCTAGCTGCGGACGGTACGTTTTCACTGCCTGAGCCCCAGCACTAACTCTGCCCGCATCGTTCTCTACCTGAGTATTCATAATGCACCTCGCCTCACTATGAGGTGATAATAACATCAAAATGATGATTGCGCATTAATTTAAGCTGCCAACTGTAAGCTCTTAATAAAGTTGGTAACAAAACGCCGTTATAGCCCCGCTATCATCCGTACTGAAAATTCCAAAACAAATAATAAAGTTGGTAACTTTTAGCAAAAAATCGCTATTTAGGTGCCGAAAAACCTGAAATCCGTACTAATAAAGATCGCGCCTCTTGATCGAAGAATTGCCGGGCGCAAGCCCGTTTCTTTAGTGGCGGGATAGCCCGGTTTCAGTTTGGTCTTTGCTGGCTTTGGACATAGTTTTTAACCACATCGAGCGAGGCCCCACCGGTTGGAACCTCGCAATAGCTGGGACTCCAAAAGTGGTTTCCCCACAGCCAGGGGCTGATTTCTTCGTGGAATTCACGTCGTAAAACGTAAGCAGTTTTCACTTTGCGATTCCCAGGAAGACAGCCAAACAGCGCTCAACCTCTACCAGTGTATCTGCGTCGATACGGCCAAAGGCTGCCCCTACTTTGTCGAGTCTCACCGTCACAGCCTTGTCGATCATTACCTGCGAAGGCTTCTGCAAACCGTTCTCGGCGTTTGGCTGAATGGTGATGCGCAGCAGTGGTGCAGAAACAAGCGTGCCGGTAACAGGCAAAACCGTTGTGCTCGTATGCTCCCTGAACTGATCAGCCTGAATAACCAAAGCAGGGCGCGGTTTTCCAAAGTCCCCTTGCACGGCGATAGTGATGAGATCACCGCGCTTCATTCTGTCCAGCCCTCAATATCATCCAAGGCTTCATCCATAAGCCGCTGCGTTGCTTTGTCGGCGCTATCGGCCTGAGACACAATCAGGCATTGGCGGCGGCACTCTTTCGCAAAGTCAGGGCGGCGAGTGTCCGGCACCCAAATCTGAATAGGTCGAAGCCCTGCCATGCGCAATGCGTCGCGGTGCTTTTGAACTCGTGCGTTAACGTGGTTAGTGGCCATGCAAATCTCCATAGGTGATGTTACATGTTACATATCACAATCGTTACATGCAACGCGCTTGGAATCAGCAGATACACCCCTCTGTACCTACCTTCATTTGCCAAGACAGCCTGAAAATGGTGATATTGAGCGTAAAACGCACCTAATAGCGTAAGTTTCATAAAAAAACCACGAATGAAGGTAGGTACAGGGGGGGGGTATCTACTCTTCTGGCAGGTGCCGGTTAGTGCCCTGCCCTTCCGACGAAATAACCCACGGTTTTGCTATAGCGTTAGCAGCTAGCGGTTCCACATTTCCCACCATGCTGCCTGGTACGACATTCCACGACTTATTGCCGCGTTAGGAGCTAACGGGCTGCTGATTGTAGATGCCATGGCATCGCGCTCTCAAAACGCACAGAACTAGGTATCACGCGACAGTTAAAAGCACTTAGCTAATCAAAATTACAGTGTATTCGCTTTGTTTTTAGTGAATGGAAGCACAATTCTATTACTCAACTCTTACCTCGGGTCGCATCAATATACATGAGCACCCGAACCAGGCCCTGGCAGCTCTCCATCATCTGTCGAGGTGATTGCCCGAAATACCGGTTCTCGGTTGCCACCCAGTGCTTCATGTTTTTTTGGTTACCGTTAACCAGCGCATACAGGCCCTGGTATACCCGAATGAACATTAGGGCCAATTCACCAGCTTTTGAGTTCGGGTCGATACCGTTACGGACTACACCGGTGCGTTCACAACCGATGATTGCAGCAGCCTCTGTCTTGCTGAAACCCAGAGCTTCTGCGGCATTAAACAAGGCTTTGCCCAGAATCTTCCAGTCATGAATCTTGTTATCTTTTCGTGTAACCGTAATCACAAAGTATCTCCTATACTGTTACGGCAGTTAGTATAGTGGATAAGCAAAGCCGCGAACGTCACGGCATCATCGCCATGGCCTTTTCAAACCTGAAAAAACGAATGCTAAAGTGACTGTTTTGATTTCTAGGCTAACGACGCACAGGGCTATCGGGTGCAATCGAATTGGTATTGACTGGCTCTGTGGCGATCTCCATGGCCAGCATAACGCACTGCAAAGCGCTTTAGACGTCATTGATCGTGATCCAAATTAGTCATCATCCTCACTTGGGAATAGCGTACTAAGGTCGTCTAATGTTGGCCGGCTGATCACCTCAAATGAAATCTCAAGGCCGAGCGTGGCTAAGACACGATACAAATCAGTGATGCGGCCGGTATACCTTCCATTTTCCATTTCATTGACCCGCTTGCGTAGAACGCCAGTTTCATCTGCTAGGGCCTGCTGTGTTTTGTAGCCCAGCGCTTTTCGACGCGCCCTTATTTGTTCGCCACGTTGTTCTGCACTGTAACTCATGTAACTACCATCCTTTCTCACGGTGAAGCGTATCCGGCCATAATGCGTCAATATATTCACAATTCGGTACTACATTCCTTTTTTGTGAACATATTGGTGCATTTCAAGCAAATGATAAAATGTCCGCTCCTTGCTTTTACCAACCCATATTGGCCGAGGCTTTTGGTATCTGGGCCGAACTGTTCAGGCTGTTAAGCGTGGATAAGACGCACAGAACTAGGTATTAGGCGACATTTTTAGCACCCCACCCTTTCGGTGAGATAACCCACGGTTTTGCCAATAGTGTTCGCAGCTAACGGTTCCAAATTTCCCACCAGTTATCCGGCGTGATATTTCACGGCCTGTTTCTGGCCTGCTGGAAACTACCGCAAAACCAGATCAGTATAGGGAGTATCAAAAAAACAACATTCCAATATGTGGTGGTTCCGTGCGGTTTGAGTTGACTCCCCATCAATATATTCCTCGAAATATAGAGGGCCAGGACTGGCTCTGTGGTGATCTACATGGCCAGTATGAAGCACTGCAAGGGGCTCTGTCTGAAGTCGGTTTCAACTCAGCATTGGATCGGCTTTTCCTGTTGGGCGACGTCATTGATCGTGGTCCAAAATCGCGAGAACTACTGATTTGGGTGTTATCTACGGATTATGTGCACTGTCTCATGGGAAACCACGAATTAGTGTTTGCGGCTAGCTCGTTCAACGTCCGATATAGAGATAAGCATCGAGCGATCGGAGGTGAGTGGGTCGATCACATCGACTTTTCTGAGTATCGAAAACTGACTACCCAGTGCGTTCAACAGATGCCTTTGACGATCACGCTGGCATGCGACGACGGCAGCCTAGGCCTAGTGCATGCTCAAAGCCCTGCGGATAACTGGCAGGATGTTCAACAGGCGGTACCGTCTGACAAATTCGCTGTTGATTGTACCTGGCCCTGGAATCGAGCACAGGGATCAGACCAAACCATCGCTAGCGTGACAGCGGTTGTGTCGGGGCATATCGGTACGGCTAATGTGATTCAAAAAGGAAATCAGATCTGGATAGATACCCTGGAGCAAACCGGGAAAATGACGTTGGTACCCGTTAACGATATTTTTGACTGGGTTAGGAGATACACATCGGATGGATGAGCGGCCCTTATTGATTGTTGATCTGGAAGCGACTTGCTGGGAGAACCGGGTGACTCCGGAAGGCGAACCCCAGAGCATCCACAATATGGAAATTATTGAGTTTGGATGTGTACTGGCGACACGAGCCGGCGAAACGCTAGACAGCAAATCGTTCTTGGTGCGGCCAACGAAAAACCCGAAACTCAGTGAGTTCTGCACAGCGCTCACCAGTATCAGTCAGTCGATGGTTGAGACAGCGCCGCCCTACTCCGAAGCCTGCGAAATGCTCGATGCGTGGTTGGGACAACCGCATGAGAATTTTATCTGGTGTAGCTGGGGCAATTACGATCGTCTACACATTCGGGCTGCCGGGCAGGAGTATGGCACCGCTCCCACTTTCACACATTGCCCACACTTGAACTTAAAAAGGATCTGGCGCCGAACGACTGGGCAGAAACGGAAAAACGGAATGATTCACGCCCTAGCATTTCACGGTCTAACGATTGAGGGGCACCATCATCGCGGTGTGGACGATGCCCGCAACATGGCGCGCTTACTCCCTTTCATGGACTGGTCGCTGGAAGCAGAGTTGTTGACCCAGCCCGACATCAAGCGCCTGAAAGGCTGCGTTACGTCGGATCGAGTCATCAGTAATGAGGAAATGGACCTGGCGATCCGAGAGAAAGCCGGGCGTGTTTCTGAGTGAGTTTTCACAATTAGTACCAATTAGTAATGCGCTTTACTAATTAGTAAATCGCATTACTAATTGGTACTAAGTGCATTTGGAGAAGAGCTTTGAGGCTCGTTTGTATTTCTGACACCCACAGCCTACACCGGCGCATTCCAGACATTCCGGACGGCGACGTATTGATCCATGCCGGTGATTGCCTAGGTGCGGGCACCCTGGAGAATGTGGAAGACCTCAATGATTGGCTGGGTACCCTGCCCCATCGCCACAAAATTGTGATTGCCGGAAACCATGACTGGGTATTTCAGGAGGCGCCGGCGCTGGCCAGAGACGCGCTGACCAACGCAATCTATCTTGAGGATAGCGGCATTGTAATTGAGGGTGTCAGATTTTGGGGGTCACCCTGGACGCCAACATTTTTGGATTGGGCGTTCATGCTGGATCGCGGGGAAGCCCTGCATGATCGATGGATGCAGATTCCAGAAGACACTGATGTACTCATTACCCACGGCCCGCCAAAAGGCATCGGGGATGAGGCGTCCATGGGGTTTCGATGCCAAAATGTTGGGTGCGTGGACCTGCTACATCGAATAGAACAGATGCGGCTGAAAGCGCATGTTTTTGGCCACATTCATGAGGGCTATGGAGAGTACACCCTGGGCAATACCCGTCTTGTTAATGCCAGCACATGTACGGTCCGATATGAGCCGACGAATCCAGCTATCGTTTTGGACATCTGAATCGGAAGGAGTTCCCAATGACCGCGTAAGAATTGATCAAACACTTAACGCGCCTGCCTGCTGATACACAGGTGCTCGTGGAGGGTTACGAAAATGGCTACGATGATATTGTTGAGCTGCGGGAACTGGATGTGTTTCGGTACAAAACCGCGCAGGAATGGGATGGCGAGTACCAGACGATCAAAGCGCTCCCCGGTTTCCGGGATAAAGAGACGTTTCCAGCTGCGGTGATCCAAGGTCGTCGCGGTAATTTGAGATGAAATCATGACCGACAGAAAAAGATACTCCCTAAAGAATCTTGTAAAACAGTGTGACCCCGATGCGCCAGTTTCCCAGGACATGATCGACTGGGAAAATGCAAAGCTGATCGGCCTTGAGCAAACGGTAATGGATAATCAGGTTGATATCCGGGAGGCCGTTCTAAAGTTTCGGGAGTTACTTTCAGGTGAGGTCACACAGTTGGTTCTGTTTGGTAGCCGAACCCGTGGCGATTACAGGCCCGACAGTGATGCCGATGTGGCCGTTCTACTTCGTGGCGAGCCTGGGGATTTTGTCGAAATGAAACTAGGCCTTGCCTGCCTGGCTTACGAAGTGCTGCTGCAGACTGGCGTTCGTATTCGACCATTTCCGGTTTGGGAAACCGAATGGTGTGACCCTGAAAAGTCCCAGCACCGGGATACCCTGGAAGTCATCGCCCGCGAGGGCATCACCCTCTGGCAAGCCTGACGATTAACCCTATACTGGCCAAATCATGACTTCAAAACTCTCCATCACGCCATTTATTCCCTAAAAATCTGCGCTTCAACGGCATAGAATTTTTGACATGGTGAACCAGTTAAATCGTCAATCAGCATAGCTGGCAAGGATGGCGCCCGCCGAAAATGCCAACACAATCTGGCGTCACATGGCCGTGACACCTATGATATAGGGAGCGGCCATTACCTATTCTTTGTCCGAAGCCGGTGATGGTTGATCTCGATTTTCCATAAAATCGTCTGAGACGCCTTCGGTTAATGGTTTGCGGAATGCATGGCATCAGGCCACAGCTGCCTCCTTATCCTTCAGCGTCAGCTCTACGTGGAAGTTCGCCGAACCGGTCAGGTTGACCAAGGCGTCGAGGCCAAACTTGTTGATGCGGCCGTTCAGCAGGTCGTTCAGGCGGGGTTGGGTGACACCCAAGCGCTGCGCCGCATCTTTCTGGGTGACGTCTCACTCCTTCACGCGCCTGGTGATCTGAATCATCAGCTCGGAGCGCAGGCGCATGTTCAGGGCTTCTTCAGGGGTGTCTTCAATCGCATCCCACACACTTTCGAATCGTTCGTCTGCCATGTCTGTCACCTGGTTGGTATGATTTGGGACGTAAGATTTTATCCTTGTTTTTTCCGGGGTCTGCCCCCCTTGAGGCCATTCGCTCTGGCGGCGTTGCTCTTGGCTGAGCTACGGCTTTTTCCGCCTGCTGCACCAAGTTCGCGAGCCATCCACTCCTTGGTGCCAAACTGCCCCTCTAGGAGCGCTGGCACATAGAGATCAACATCGAGTTGAGGCCAGTGCAGCCCGAGCCCAGAGGGCGATATTTCGATCTCGGATAAGGCATCCGGCGTCGCATCGGCAAGCCCTTCTACCAGGTGCGGGGGAAGTGCGAGCTCAAGCCCTGTGTGAAGGCTGACAATTACTCGATTGTTACGGCGATTGTATCGGGCTGCCGTGGCGTGAGCATGGCTGCGTTCGGCGGCCATACGGTCTTCTGCCTGCTTGATGACATCATCAGTCATAGCCATGAAATTCCCTCCATTTGGCGCATAACGCCAACAGTTCTGCCGATAGTGCAGGCGCAATACGTTTGAGCTCGGGTGAGTTGAAGCGATAGCTTTCGCGCAACTCCGGTGGCCCACTGTGGCAGTTCAGAATAAATACTGCCTCACCGCCTTTGCCGATGACATGGACGTGCGCCGGTCGATGGTCGATGGTCGTTGGGATAGATGACGGCCCTTAAACCATCGAAGCGGATGATAGTTGGCATGGCGACAGCATAGCATAAACCCAAGCGGTTAGGTTTTAGGCCAGTGGTCGCAGAATGTCTGTTAAGTAACTTGTATGTAAGCAAAGTTATTTCTTGGGAATGTCTGCGAGGCGAGCATCGTAGTTAAAATCCATCACATCACTGGTGGTGACTGCGTGGAAGTCGGGATGTTCGGGGGATATAAGAATGTTGCGCTCTCCGGGAATCAGGGCACTGGGTACCGACAGGGCTAGGGATTTTCCGGATTCAATCCATTGATCTCCAATAGCCTCAGCATCTTTACTAAAAGGCTCATTCCAGCCATCGCCCAGGGCGCTATCATCTAGCACCATTATCAACTCTTCAGGGACATAAATCTCTATGCGCTTGAACGGCTGCAGGACGCTGAGAGGTACGTGAACAAGCTGCTCGTAAGCCGCCAGTGAAAGGCTCTGAGAAAGATAGATAACGTGATGGCCGGGCGTGTTCCAACGCCCCCCGTGAAGGTACGAACCCTCGCCGGAGAGCATCTGGCGGGGGTTCTTAGCGTACTCAGGATCGCTTATACGGTGAAAAGTCTCATCACTCATGTTGGGATGCCGTGGCGTATCCGGCCAGTCAGCTGCTCGACCTGGTCAGCACCGTATTCTGTTCTGGCTCGCTCAAGGGGCGTTTCACCTTTGAAAGCATGGGCCGGCGTCTTCAGCCAGCCCCGGGCGGCTTCCTTATCACCGTGAAACATCTCGGCCGCCAGTCTGGATAGCTTTGCGTAGCGATAAACCCGATCAGATTCCGTTGAGTCCAGCTTGCCCTTCACCTTTCTTCGACTGTAGGTGGCAGAGGTCAAGCTTAAAAGATGAAGGCCCTCAGCGTTACTCACCCCGAGGAACTTGAAGAGCCGTTCGATTGAACCGACAGGCAGCCCTTCCCGGAAAAATGCTGAATACTCACCTTGCTGCTTGCGGATCTCAGCTCCACGACGAGCACCGAAAATGATGACGGTCTCAAGTTTGAGCTCGGACTCATCCTGATCAGGTCGAAAAACTTCTTTTTCTAACCTTTTTTCGCTACGCCCAATAGTTATCATTTGATAGGCCTTAGATTTTCATTTGAAACCATTGTGCGCCGGAAGGTGTGCCCAAGGCAACACGCAGGCGGAACGTGTCAACCTCATTTGAACCAACTCGTTGCTAATTAAATTGCTTTCAGTATAGCTCTCTGCAGCGTCGGGAAGTTTACTCCTTGCTCAGCAACAGATGGTTCGGCATCGTCTGGTATTGGGTTGATAGCCACTTCTTGTGGCGGTAGTTTGACGAGGGGTCGTCCTCGACTGAACCGTTCTGGATGTATGGCAAAGGCTTCATTCAGAGCGTCTTGACGCACTCGGGCAATGTCTACATATTGGCCTGTAAACACCTGTGCTGGCGTAAATGCGTATTCCGGCGAACGTGAACACTCATTCCGGCTGAACGTGAACACCTTTTTTCTTAACGCATTACCCACCGAGGTTTGTACCCCGGGTGTTCACGTTCAGTCAATTTCCTGAAGTCGTTTTCTCATCGATTCTCCATTTAGTGCCCAGCGATGGGCGTTATGCATCAGCCGATCCAGGATCGCGTCGGCCAGGGTGTTGTCACCGATCGCGGCATACCACTGATCGATGGGCAGTTGGCTGATGATCAGGGTTGAGTGGGTGCCGTGCCGATCATCCATGATCTCCATCAGGTCGTTTCGGTGCGCGGGGTTCAGGGCTTCCAGCCCCCAGTCGTCCAGGATCAGCAGGTTTATTTTGGCCAGCTGGCTCAGGGTCTTCTGGTAGGTACCATCTGCTTTGGCCTGAGTCAGTTCCAGCATTAATCGGGAGATTCGATAATACCGAGCACTGAGACCGTTCAGACAGGCCTGATGGCCGATGGCACAGCCCAAGTATGTTTTGCCGCTCCCGCAGGGGCCGGTGACCAGCAGGTTCTGTCCTCGTTCCAGCCAATTGGTCTGGGCCAACTGTGCCACTTGGGCTTTTTTGAGATTGCGCGGGTGCTGGTAGTCGATGTCCTGGACTGAGGCCCGGAGCTTGAAGCGAGCTTGGCGAACCAGGCGATCCTGCTTTCGGTGCTCCCGTGTCTGGAACTCCCGGTCGAGTAACAGTTCCAGGCGTTCGGTGAACGATAGCTCGTCATAGGTGCCTGGCTGGTTTTGTTGATGTTCCAGGGCGGCGGCCATGCCGCCCAGCTTCAGGTCTCTCAGTCGTGTCAGAGTCTTGAGGGTGCTCATGGTGGTGTCTCCTAGTGGAAGCTCTTCGGGCCACGGATGTTCTCGTGGTGCTGGGGCAGTTCTGCGTGCAAGGGCAGTTGTTCCGGCAGCTTGTCGCGGTTGCTCTGGAGAATGGCCTTGATGTGTTTCAGCCGGTTCAGGCCCTCCCGATTAGCGATACGGCAACTGGCATTCAGCCGTGGACTGGGGTAGGCCTTGCTCAGGTTCAGCAACCCGAGGCAGACCCGGTAGGCCTGCTCCGGATGCTCCCGTTCATCCAGTCGGTCACTGACCCAGATCAGGGTGTCTGGCCCGATATCCCGTGCCCAGTTCTTGAGGCGTCCGGGCGTCCACTGTTGTTGCTTTCGGTGGCGGGTGGGCATGTGTCCTGACTCGGTGGTGATACCGAACTGGTGACTGCGAGGATGGCTGGCGATCTGCCGTTGCCGGAAGTAGATCTGCACCAGACGCTCACTGGCATGGATATCCACTCGTTCGCCCACATACTGGTGCGGCACCGAGTAGTGATGCTGCTGGAACTCGATGTGGTAATCGATGTTGACCCGGCAACGCCGGATCTCGACGTACTCATAGGGGTGTTTGGGTAGTGCCCTTAGAGCGGGCTGATCGAGCGTCTTGAAGGCTTCCTGCCGGTTCCCCGGAAGTCGTTTGAACGGCCGGCTGTTCAGGTCATCCAGCAGGGACCGGATGCACTGGTTCAGGTCGGCCAAGGTGAAGAAGGTGTGGTGACGTAATCGGGCCAGGATCCAGCGCTCAACGATTTGTACGCCCACTTCCGCCTTGGATTTATCCTTGGGCTTGTAGGGCCGTGCGGGTAGCACCGCGACCTGATAGTGCGCCGCCAGTTGCTGGTAGCTGGGATTCAGGTCCGGATCGTATCGACAGGCTTTGCTGACACCGCTACGGAGATTATCGGGGATTACCATCTCCGGAATGCCACAGAAGAATTCAAAGGTGCGCACGTGACTCAGCAGCCAGTCCTGCAATCCCTGGCTCCAAGTGGCTTCCGCGTAGGTGTAATTAGAGGCCCCCAGCACGGCGACAAACACCTGAGCCGTGCGGATTTCGCCGGTTTGCGGGTTGATGATGGGTACGGTGGGGCCGCAATAATCCACGAAGCACTTTTCACCGGCCTTGTGGATCTGGCGCATGGAGCGCTTTTGCTGCTTTTGCCAGTGCCGGAAGCGGTCACAGTATTGAGAGTAGCTGTAACACCGGTTGGGGTAACGAGCGGTGTACTCCTCCCACAGCAACTGCTTGGTGACGTCTTTGCGCTTGAGTTCCTGGTAAACCGTCGTCCAGTCAGGCACCTGATAGCGTGAAGATGAGGTGGGATCGGAGCCGGGATAGAACATGGCCGCCAGGCGGCCATCGTCCACATCCTCTGGCAATGGCCAGGTAATCTCTAAGGCATTGGCCCGAGACAAGAGCTTCTGGATGGCTCCGACACTGGTCTTGGTGCTGGCGCTGATCTGCCGGATCGAGAGCCCGGCTTCCAGCCGCAGACGAAGTACTTCTCTGATTTTGCGCATTGGCATTCTCTTAGCTGGCATGACTCCGATCCCCAAAAAAGGACTCAGAGTAGCAAGCGGTTGAATAACAATGCGTTAAGAAAGGTTCTGGTTGAACGTGAACACCGATTCCGGAAATGTGAACGCTGATTCCGGAAAATATCCCAAAAGTGTTCATCTTCAGCCGGAATAACTGTTCACGTTGAACCAGAATAGGTGTTCACGTTCGCCCGGAATGGGTGTTCATGATGGGCCGGAATACGCAGTAAATCCTTCAAGACTGCTGTGGTGGTGCATATGGTTGTACCACTCCACGTAATCGTTACACCAGCGCATGGCATGGTCATAATGATCAAAGCGTCGCGGGTAGTCTGGCTGGTACTTGAGTGTTTTAAATTGTGCTTCACTCATTGGGTTATCATTGCTCACGCGGGGCCGGCTATGACTGGCGGTTATGGCCAGCTCGGAGAGCAAGTCTAGGTAACAGTGGGCGGTCATGGGAGCACCACGGTCTTGGTGCAGCGTAAGATGGCCAGGCACGATGTCGTAGCGATGCGCGGCTTCGTCCATCAGTTGTGATGACAGGGCGCTATTTTCCTTGCGGGACAGCATCCAGGCGACAATATAGCGACTGAACAAATCCATAACTACGTACAGAGACAAGTACTCACCGCGCTTACGCGTCGGCAGTTTGGCAATGTCCCACGTCCAGACCTGATTGGGCTCTGTGGCCAATAGGCGCGGTATCGGATTCGATTGTGGTGCGCGCTGAGCGCGTCGTTCGCCCTGCAGGTTTTGTTTACGTAGCAAGCGATGCATGGTGCTTACCGAACACAGGTATCGGCCTTGTTGAAGCAGGTTGTGATAGACCTGTATGGGTGGCTGATTGCAGTGGCTTTCGCTGTTCAACACATCGAGTACCTGCTGCTGTTCTTTCGCGTCCAAGGCCTTGGGTTGCCTGGCGTCTTTTCTGCAGCGCAAAGGGGGTTCCTGAGGGCCGGTGAAGCTCAATCTCTGACGCACTGACCGAACAGTATTGCGACAAAGGTTCAAGACCTTGCAGGCCAATCGTTCTGTAAGGCCGTTGGGTAATGACGCTGCCATCATCACGACTGCGAGTTCTCTTGATCGAAAGCTTCGATGAGTGCCAAGGCTTTTTTTTGGAGTGAGATACAGCTGTCTTTAACGTCAAGCTGACGGCGCAAACGTCCAAGTTCTTTTTCGAGCTGCTCAATGCGTTTTTGCTCAGCCGTTTTGGAGGCCGCAGGTCCTGGCTGAGACTTGTTCAAACCCGCAACGCCTTGTTCAGCGAACTCTCGGCGCCACTGGGCAAGCTGGTTTGAATAAAGCTTCTCACGCCTTAACAGAGGGCCTAGCTCCCCATGCTGGCAGGCATCGGCTTGCTGTAGGACAGACAACTTATACTCTACAGTGAATGAGCGACGCCCCCGCTTTTCCAGCTTGGGATTAGGTAGAATTTGTGTCATCGGCTTTGGCATAACGGTCTCCTAAAGCACCCTGATTTCTATGTTAACTCAAAATCAGTTGGTTCATGCTTAGGTTGGCACACAGGGCAGGTACATTACGTATAAGGAGTTGCCCGAGTAATAGGGAAGAAAAACGTTTATGGATTTACTCATTTATCCATTGATTGACCAGTTCGTTAATTTTCCGACCTTCTTGCGCAGCCAATTGCTGATTATCACTAAGGAGAATACACAATGACTCGTAATGGTATGCGCCCTATTCATCCGGGGGAGATTCTTCGAGAAGAGTATTTGAGTCCGCTGGAAATGAGCGTCAATGTACTCTCCATGGCGCTGCATGTTCCGGCAACTCGCATGAATGAAATTGTCCGAGAAAACCGAGGTATTACTGCGGATACAGCGCTTCGGCTTGCGCGCTACTTCGGCACCAGTGATCGCTTTTGGCTGAATCTGCAAACAGAATATGAGCTTCGCCGAGCCCAGATCAGCAAAGCGGAGCAAGGCGGCCCTGGCACAAGCAGACTATCCGAGGCAGGGTGCCAGTGATGGCCGTGGCCCCTTGAGCCAGGAGCGCTTAGCACTGTTCTGCAAATTTATGCTCAAAACCGCTCTGGGTCAGATGAAACACATTGGCCTGGAAAACCAAGAGCTGACAGCCTTGGTGAAGGAGCGAAGTGCAGAGCTAAACATTCGGGTCGATCTGGACAAGCTTTAAATATTCGCCTTCATCCAAACCATCAACCCTAACGGAATGTGAAAACTCCCATCGGCGAGATAGATGTAGGATCATAATGAAGTCCGTAACAAGGTAATCAAGTTGGTAACTCGTTCCACTGGGAAACGCGAAGGATGAATGCCGCAAGTGCAGCTTTAAGCGCCGCCCTTCGAGTGTTACTATGTACTTTTCTTGTAACACACGAGGGATAAGCTATGAATGAAGCAACAGCAACCTTCACCTTCCGAGTAGACGAAGGTCTAAAATCAGAGTTTTCCATTGCGGCCAAATCCCGCGACCGTACCGGAGCCCAACTCCTGCGCGACTTTATGCGTGATTTTGTGCGGCAGCAAGAAGAAGCCGCCGCACATGACGTTTGGTTTCGTCGCCAAGTGCAAGTCGGCTTGGATTCAGCCAATACCGGCAATTTGGTTCCCGCCGCCGAGGTAGAAGCCAAGTTTGCAGCCAGGCGAACTGCAACGCGCCGTCGGCTTGAAGCATCTAAATGATGGAATTATTCTGGACGCCAGAGGCGATAAAAGACCGCGATGATATTTATGATTACATTGAGGCCGACAATCCCGCCGTCGCCTTAACGCTCGATGAGTTGTTGTCGGAGAAGGCTTCGCGCTTGGTCGATCACCCGAACCTTGGTAGGCCCGGTCGTTTAACTGACACACGTGAGCTGGTTGCGCATGAAAACTATATCCTGGTCTATGACCTAGCCGGAGATCTGGTGCGCGTGTTGCGTGTCCTGCACGCGGCCAGGCAGTGGCCATAAATTAGTTACCGACTTTATTTTTATTGTTCTGAGCTTTGAGGCAACAGAATGCGGCCTGTAGAGATGTTTAGTTACCGATTTTATTAAGACCCCACAATAGAAATTCTGGTAGTTGATTGGAAGTTCATTTCTGTAGTTCTTACCTAAAGTCTTCGGTTTCTAGCCAGGCTCGCATGGCAGGCCCTCGCCTCAGTCGGCCAGATTTCTCCCAGTCTGATACCCAACCCAGGACGCGACCGAAGTCCACAACGTCATTAATATCCGACGGCTGCACGTTTGGCACCACTTGATTGTTCAGTTCAATGTGGTTGTGCAGAAAATCGAAAACGGCTCGCTCGTAGCTGGCACTGATACACAAAGGCGTCTCAACGTCCCATTTAGCCAGGATTTCGGACACATCAACCAGCTCTTGACCCCCAAAAAAGGAAGAGGTATCCGGGTAATTCTGGCCCGCAATGTGCCATTTATCCGGTGATCCGACAGGATGCCAAAACGGCTTGAACCGACGCCCCGGATGGATGAGGCACAGAGCAGTGACACTTGTGATGTAGGGAGTGGCCATTACCTATCCTTTGTCCGGATCCGGTGATGGTTGATCTCTATTTTCCATAAAATCGTCTGAAGCGCCTTCGCCGGACTCAAAGTACTCGTCCCAAACGGGATCGGTTGGCCTGTCATAGCGTTTGACTGACCCTTTGAGTCGTTCCAGAGGCGTAAGCTCCTGCGACAGGAGTTCTGCAAGCTCATCCGAGTGTGAGGTTTTTGCATCGAGTCCTTCCAGCAGTTCCTGTTCAGTAAATCGCTCAATGGACATACTTCGCTCTCCTCAGCAGCATGAATAATCAGTGCTCCTGCTAATGTAACAGCTAGTCAGCTTCGGCAGTTATTCAGAAAAGCCTGCATCCACTTATTTTTAGCAGGCGGCGGCCTGTACAAAAATTAGGCACTGAACAACCGAAACACTTAGACCCGGATACAAAAACCGCTCAGAGTCACACGCCCATTAATAGAGATTTGAGGTCCGAATTATCCAGCCGTCAGCAGCCATCACCGATGGAACTTCCTCGTAAGCGCCCGCATGCTCACCTATTACTTGAACGACAGACTGCGTCACATCTATCATCTTTTCAGCGGTCAGCAATATCATTGTCCAAGTTGCGTTCGGATATGCTGCCTTAAACTGGCTACCCGTGTATTTTAAAACGCAGAGCCTTTCATTTTCAGACAGGTAGATGCTTGGATCATTGCGGCGAGATGACTTCACTTCTACCAGCAGCAATCGAAACCCATCATCATTGTGCTCAAAATCTAGATAGTCGTAACCTAGTCCATCCCAGCGACTGGCGAGGTGTAGGGCTTCATACCACGTTGCTTCGGTGCAGGGAGCCTCCGGCAACTTCAAAAGTTCACCGATTGCTCTAGGGTATTCTTGCGTAATTCGAGCATATTCACCACGTACTAGGCCCAAGAGCTCTTGCTGTTCTTCTACTTCTAGGGCTGCTGCACGCCTTGCTGCAGGGAACACAGTTAGCTTTTCCGCGAGGCGCCCACTCTTAGATCTATTCACCTGGTCTTTAATTCGATCTTCCTCTGACATGGCCTCAAATATCCGTCCAGGCGAGCGAGGAATCTGAGGCGACCACTTGATCAGCGGAGCCTTCAAATCAGAAACAGCACCCCTGGGGATATGCAAACCCATTCGCTCGGCTTCCCGCTCCGCCTTTCTTAGCTCTCCATTTAACCGGCCCTTTAAGCTGTTGAACTGCTCCTCAGTCAGAGACAAGGCATCCAAGACCCACTGGAAAGGCTCAAAATTATAGCTAAGCCTAACACTGTCTTCCTGAAGCAACGTAATCCAGTCATCGTCATCGTAATCACCAAATTTCTCAGTCGCTGCAAGCTGCGATTTGTGCTGCTCTACGAACTCGAGCAATCGCGATTGATTGGTGAACTTTGGATCTAAGGGGCCCAGATAACCTTTCAATTCATCGGGTAATTGATGAGTGATTTGATCAAAAGATACTTGAAGCCCCTTCAACAAGTTTTGATCGCGCCAATTGGTTTTGCTGAACTCAATACCTGTGATTGCAGAAAGTTCGCTGACGAGCGCATCAAGCTTAAGGTCGGGGAGCCAGTCGCGAATCAACGCACTCGCATCGGCAACCGCATTTCTGGAGAGATCGACGGTTTCTGTCGACATCGACGATTCAACCAATTTTTTGAAATGAAGAGCTAACTGAGGTCTACGGAAGACCTCTTCTGAGAACCAATCACATAACTGATATTTAAATTCAGGAGCGGACTGGTCTGCTCTGCTCCAAATGTAGAGAGCCAGATTACGACTAGAATCAGCTCTTAGTGGCTCCCATAACACTCGCTTCTTGGAAAGCATGGTTGATGTAGACTGCACCTCAACTTGGTTGGTACCTATCCTCTCATCTTGTTGTGCGTGCTCCCCCCGCAGCACTACCAATGTCTGCCAACGCTTCTGAATGGTTGATTCCTGAACCTCAACCAATCCGGGTAAATCGCCATAGCAAGCAAGCGCAAGAAAATAAGGCAGGTATTCGGTCTCCAAAAGGTGCCGCATATCTTCGCTTTCAAGAAACTCAGATGCCGTAGATATGGGACTTCTTAATGACAGCGAGTGGACGCGATCCAGCCTGCTTGCCAGAGTCCCGAGATCACCATTTGCAAGCCACCAGTAATGTGCAGCACTACTGATTTTCCCCCTCGTATTTCGTAGCGCTTCTGATACATACCAGACTGCATCCGCGGGGCCTGCCATACCGCGTTTGCGTGATATATTTTCCTCATACAGCAGAGGAATTCGATTCAACATACTAGGCGCTGGCGGCTGCTCTGAGTTAATAAGCAATTTATTAACTTGTTTTATTATTTGCCTATAAACCGACCTGATACTTCCAGAAATATTCTGGGCGTGCGAGCAGTTCACCGCAATATCTTCTAAGGTTCGAACTAGCTTTTTCAAATCAACAGTTTGCTCAACAGAGCGTACACCGAGATTTTCTAAAAAATGCTTCTCCGAAACACCGAGTGCATCTGATTCTAGTACTGGAAAGCCAAGGACATCTCCTTGAACCAATCCAAAATACGCCATAGAAGGCGACACTAGGCCTCGAGAGCCGGATGCTACCTTTAACCAAGGCAAGTCCGCCAAGTCCTTTAATGCTTTTTTGACCTCATCTCTCTGGAGATCACTACTCATCCATACTGAATAAGATATGGAAAGGAGTTTTAAAGCACTATTTCCAGATAGTAACGTGCCGTCTTTAATAGGCACCTGCCACTTGCCGCCCGTATCCTTACTTGAAACCAAAGGAACGACATCCCACACACCCCAATGTCTCAGTATTCTCAGGTAATCAGACCCTAGAATCTGCTCGCAAACCGCATCGTCGATTTGACTCACTCGCTGCAAGTCCAGGTAGGCTGAAAGATCAGGTGCCAAGAAGGACTCTCTAACCTGAGCCCAGGAACCAGAAGGCAAAACGGGTATCAACAATCGCTGAGAAGGAAATGCATCGTCTCGCGCAAGAAATCGCCAATTAGTATGCCCAGAGGACCCTTCCTCCTTGCGTGGGGAGTATATGTCGCGAGCCGCCCTCAGAAATCGAAGCTTCAGATCTTCACAAGTTTCATAACGCAGACCTCGAACAATCGCGCGGAGGACAGAAATGGCTTCATATTCCGACCAGACGCCGCCTTCCCTTAAAGTTTCAGCGAGCTTAGCGTCTCCCGGAAATCGCCATTCCGTTACAGCAATGCCGGGGAGATCGATAGGATCCCCTTTCAAACCGGTACTTGCCCTCCCTCTACAAAAGAGGCCAGCAATAGAGCCGTCTCTTTTGGGGCGTGGTAAAGAACAGGCGCTTGTCACGAGCGGATCTTCTTCAGTTCCTTCGTCGTTGAGACTTGTCGGAACTATTTTTAGGTCATCTTTTGCAAAAGAAACAAGGTAAGGGTCAAGAGAGTCACGGTAATAAGTCTTACTGTGACTATAGTCAGCCTTTGGAGGAATATAGGCTGCAATTAACTGATAAAGCTCATCAAAATAGCTCTTACGGCGTTCGCCTGCGCTAGAAACAGCAGCACCAATTAACTGAGAAAGCAGCTGACCATTCCCTATCAGGCGTTTGGAGATAGCTTTGGCCAATGGGCCGCTACCTCGAAGCAGCTGGAAAACATAAGGAAGTCGCGCCACATTGCTATTCTCAATAATACTAGAGAACAAGGCATCGACGGCTAGCTCAAGCAGTAGCTCGTTATACCTATTGTTCTGGAAATCAATGTGTTTCCTCGATTCAGAGAGGTAAAAATCGCCTTGAATATGAAGCGGGCTCCCTGTGTCCACCTCCGTTGGCAGGTAACCATGAAACTTGCCAGCAGCAAATTCTTCCCCTTCTTTTGGCAGTTGAAAACCTAGCACCAGCTTCGACAGACGTTTAAGCTCAAAGCCCAGACTGTCCCTTGCATTCGTAAGCTCGTCGGCAAGATTACTTGTATCAACCTCAACACGGATCCACGCATCAGACGCGGTGAAGAGCGGTTTGCTCACGTTTCCGCTTCCAGACTTAATAATAAGGTTTAACGGCGTTTTGTCAGCACGGACGTCACAAACAAACTCAAGAGAAGCGGCTTTCAATTCCTTCAAAGGGCCCGACACGAGCCTTTCAAAATCTTTGTGTTCAATATCCTCAAGCTCTATCGCTGTAACTGCCCCTTCCTCTTTCCAGAGGGGATTAGAAGTAAACTCGGGGAAATAGAATGAGGGAGCTAACCTCCGAAATTGCTTCTCTATACCGGGAGTCTCTAGTGCATCTAGGATAAGGTCAGCAGAATGCGAATCCTCCCAGCGGTCCAGATGGCCAGGCGTGAAGGGCCGACGCAACCGAATCCCCCAGCTTCCAATATCTGTCTCTCCTCTCGTTCGAATCGAAACAGCACTACAAAACTCCCAGACAGATTTAAAACCGACTCCCTTATTTCCAATCGACTCACCAGGTTTCTTGTTGCTGGTATCGATAGAGCAAAGGGCAGCCAGATCCGACCGAGGCTCTCCTCTCCTTGGGTGCGCTTCAAATGGCTGCCCATCATTTGCCACTGTAAGGGATCGTGAATCGGGGTCGACGACGATCCAAATGGTCGTTTCCGCCCGATCTACGGCGTTCTGCAAAAGCTCATATAGAACCCTGCCACGATAGTCATTGGTGACTGCACGCTCGTGAGCAATATGTCCGGCTACCGTATCGGGGTGCTCTTGATACAGCTTACATTTCTCGCGAATCATCTCTTCAACAATGGACTTTATAGACATAAAACTCTTCCGTGCTTTCTAAAATCCATTAACGACCGAATGTGGTCTAGTCAACGCCCAACGCCTTAAATACCGCATCCACCGGATCGGCATAAAAGCTCGTCTGAAACTTGGTGAATAGCTTTCCTGGCACAGTGGGGATATCTGCCGCGCTGGTAATCGGGAGCGCCACACGATTGCCGCCTCCGTCAAAGGTTACCTGCAGGCATTCAGCAAGGCTTTGAACAGGGTTTACGCTACCGCCTAGGCTCATATCTCCAAGAACTACCGACTGTGCCTGTGTCGGCTGAACGGCATACGCGGTCAGTGAGAATGTCGAAAGGCAAAGAGAGATCAAGCAAATCCTACCAAAGCTAATTTTTTCACAGCCCAATCTCTGATTGTTGTGTAACAGCACAAAACCACTCACTCATCTGCCCATACCCATAAACAAACGCCAGCTTACGCGCTCTAGTCAGGCTCACATACACCAATGCTCGTTCTTCATTCTCCCGCTGGCGCTTCGTTACAGGGTCAGCGGCTGAGTTCACTACGAAACTAAGAGGCACCAAACCTTGATTAACAGATGCCAAAAATACAGCATCAAACTCCAGCCCTTTCACCCTGTGCATAGTGGCAAGATTCAGCGAGCTTTCAGGCGTATTACCACTGCGGCCATCGAGCACATGGCAAAGCTGCTGGCGGCTCTCAAGGCTGCTTTTCAGCTCCCCTACTTCCTTGCGAGTACGGGCGATCACGCAGCAGGCTTCTGGTGCCAGTTTATTTTCACGGATGGCGGCGAGTATCGCATCGGCTTGTTCGGCCATGGTGTTAAAACCACAAACTTCGGGCGCGGGGCCATGCATCAGGGAATGATAAAACGTCTGGTTATCCTCGCCACCGTCGAGGTCATCAACAGCTACCCCTTCAAGGATACTAACCGCCAGCTTTCGGGTTTCATCGGTCGTGCGATAGTTCACTTTCAGCCGGGCACTGCGGCCACGAATATCAATACCGCACTGGCCCAGCACCACTTTATTCTTGCCATAGATTCGCTGGTGGCCGTCGCCCACAATAAACAAATCGTTAGGCCCGGGGGGCACCAGTGCACGAATTAACATAAACGCCTGAGTACCCATATCCTGAGCTTCGTCCACAATCACCGAACAAAGCTTTGGCCGAAGTTCAGGCTGTGCTTCTAGCAGGTTGCGGGCATCACGGTAGGCGTCATCTGCCTCTTTCAGGTAATTACTGGCCAGCAAATGTCGATAGCGCTCAAATACCGGCCAGATATCAACTCGCTGTTGGCGGTTCAGGCGGGTGCCACGCCCAATGCGGGATGCCTTTTTATAGCCTTCCACACTGGTAACAGATTGGGGCTGAATAACCCGCGCCCACTCCTCCTGGAAGAACGCCATACTCAGATCAGAGCCCGCGGGCTTTTCTGAGTAGGCTTGCTCCCAAAGGCGACGCTCTTCTTGGCTATCCATCAGCAGGCCGTAATCGTAGCCTTTCTTTTTCAAGAAGCTGATCACCCAGGCATCTAGGTTCATCACTTCTACGCGCGCTAGTGCATCCTGACTGCAGATCTTATTCAGGTTCTGCTGAATATCAGCCGCCAGGTTCCGGGTAAATGTGGTGAACAGCACTTTGCGATCGGCCGTAGCAACGTTTTCAGACAGCCACTTTGCTCGGTGCATGGCCACGACGGTTTTACCGGTTCCGGCACCGCCCAGCACGCGCACTGGGCCGTTCTTCTTACCGTTCGCCAGCCTGCGCTGAGCTGGGTGTAAAAATACTCGCCATTTCTCGATGGATTGGTTAAGCACTGCCTGCAGTGCTTCTTCATTTTCCGCGACAGCGAAATGAGCCTGGGATTCCGGGCGTGCCAGTGCGGTATTGAAGTCTTCCGTATCCACTTCTTTAGATGCAGCGGGAACAACCTCGTTATACGCCTCTTCAAAGTTGGCGCCCGCCATCAACATGAACAACCCCTCATAGGCATCAGGCGGAACCTGTTCATTGTCTCGGGCGTTTTCAAGATCCGCCTCGGTTTCCATGGCGCGTACCAGTGTCAATGCATCCTCTGGCAAACCCAGCTGTAGCAACTGACGATCACGAATGCTATCGAACAACCCAGGCTGCTGCTGAGCGGTAAGCTCGGCTGCCGTGCCTTCCAGCTGTTTCTCTTCAACTGTAAACACCTGCACAGTACCGGTGTTGGGGTTGATCTCCACCTTGCGCTTGGCTCCCCACGCATAGGCGTCATCATGATGATCCACGTACAACATCAAGTAGAGGTTTTGTTTTTCGGCGGCAGCCAAAATTATCCGCACATCCTGATTGACCCGAATAGAGCGCAATTTGGCGTCTCTACAGGCGTTCAACTTTTCATAGTGCAAGCCCCCGTGCTGAGGGTCCTGCTGGAATTGCATAACCGCCTTGTTGGCCTGGCTCTGTTCATTGGGCGTTAGCTTTAACAGGCTGCCAAAATACTTATCAGAAAACGCAACGCTGACCATCTCAGGCTCCTGAATTTGATTCATTGATAGCGGATTCCAGTTCAGTCACCGCTGTACACACCCGCCAACCTTCCGCTTCCAAGTGGGGCTTGCTGGCCATCTGATCCTCTACATCTTCGAGCAAGAACGCGATTCCCCGCTCGTTAAATAAAATTTCGGCCTCGCCGACAATCTCTTCGTTAGCGTTCATCACCGCGTCACCGACTTGGCCCTCTTCAGGCCAATCTATAGTCAGAGCGCTTAACGCTTCCGCCAGTTCTGGGTCTAGCTGCTCAAACCAACTTGGGGCGGCACTAGCTTCCCCCTTTACCTGCGGCTTCGAATTCAGGTCCGGCCACAACAAACCCGCAGCTGTGCCGTCATGCTTCGATGCCGGCGTCCAGGCATACATAACCGGCAAAAACTGCAACAGGTTTAGCGCGGCCCAGAACCTCTGCCACTGGTACCGTGCAGCTTCTTCGTTGCCCTGGCGCAAGTCATAACACACCGAAACCATGGCTTGGCTCAGGTCAAAGGCTTTCAATAAGTTCGTACCGGCGATCAAATCCACAACCACAGCTGCTGCACCCTTGCCGTCGTGCAGTTCAACTGAACCTGCCAACGCCACCGGGTCAGGGGTGAGGTCAGTAAAAGCAGCCGGAAGATCCCCCAGACGATCCAACACCTTTGTTTTTATAGCTTGGTCCGCCAGCACACCAGCAGGCAGGCACTGTATCGCGAAGAACATAGCCTGCTGAGCCAGCGCGGCAGAATCCTGCGTGGTCAAAAAGTGCATCAACAGTTCAAAAGTGGTTTTGTTCAGATGCTCAGCGGTGTTCCCAACGCTCGCCAATTTTGCCAGCCCAGCGATGGCAGAATGATTCTGCTCCGGTGAGGTCATCCCAGCAGGCAGAGGTACATCCATCGCCTTGTCACTCATCATTTTATTAACGTCGTACCAGTTCAACGACCACACCACAAAGCCAGCGTGCATCAACGCTTGCCGTTTGATCAGGTCTTCGCTGCCTTTATTGACATGGAATTTATAGCCATCCAGAAATATCACTACTGGCTTCAACCCGCTACTTGCCGGCCAAAGTACAAAATCCGGACGGCTAGCAAACTGCACGCCCTGGCTAGCGCCGAAATCAACTTGCGGCTCCATTTCATAGGCCATCGCCCCGATGGTAAGTCGGCAACCATGTTTCCCGCGGATAACATCCTGAGACACCCGAACCTTCTGGCCGCCAACCGATTCGTGACCAGAGAACGCTGCTAGCGCCTCCGGGAATCTCGCCTCCAGCTCACTATCAATCCAGGGATTTGCCGCCAGAGCGCTAAGTGAATGCTTATCCTGAACCCACTGATGCCCTGCATCCACGATATCTTTCAGCATCTCGAGAGCCAGCTCCTTGCTGGTGCTTTCCATGCCGTAGGCATTGCGATATTCCAGCAAGCATCGGTAGCAGCCATCCATGGTGCCGTCGTAACAATCACAGCCTTCCATAACCTCGTAAGCCATGCGGAAAACCGACTGCATATGCTCGGCCTTGCTTAGAAGCTCATGCAGATAACCGGTGCCGCCGGGTACAGAGTCATAGAGCACAATAAAGTGTCGGCGCTCATCGGTTTCGCCCACCGGCTCACTCTGATAGGCCACCCGTAGATGATCCACCTTGCCACCAAAACGGCGCTTCAAGCCTAACTGTAGAGCTGCGACAAACGAGTTTACTTGCTCTTCAGTGCCGCCTGTAGACAACCTGGGCAGCAAAATACGCAGGGCTTCTGATGAGAACTGTCGGTACAGATACAGGCAGTTCTCGATGCCAATATCTTCCTTACCATTGGCAAGTTTTTTTGGCCCCCGAGAATAACCACATGTTTTCATATGGCTGGCCTCGGCCTTCCCAGAAGCGGCTGCACGGGTTTGTACCGAACCACATTCCTTACAAATGGGGAAGCCCGCCCGCTGTATGTGCTCACCCGCCACATCAAAGTACATTTCCTCCCCTTCGCGGCGGCCAAAGTTCACCTCCAGGAAGCTAGCGGCGCGGATAAACTCAAAACCGAAGGGCCGGTCTTTGTCATCCAGAACCCAGGTGATGTCGATATCAGAGGGTTTGAAATCAATCAGCATCTGCTTGTTAAAAAATACCGGTTCCCGATCATCGGAACGGTCATCCAGCTGGGCATCTTTAGCATTGGTGAAAGCATACACCTGAGTCATTTTCAACATCTTGGTGCGCGCGCTTTCATCCCCCCATTGATTGGTGTGGCACCTCGGACAGGTTTTGTCACTGAAGCCCGAGCCGGGATCATCCGCTGCAGCTGAATAATGACAGCGGGGGCAAAAACGCCAGTCCTGAATGTTGCGCCCCTTGGCCGTTTCTACCCGTGAGATTTTTACCTTGCGATTACCCGCATAGAACACGGATTCCGGTGCCAACTCTGTCAAGGCAGCCTGTGCGGGACGCTGGTACTCGTACTCCCGCTTGATAAATTCACGCTCGGCGCCATCTCCACCACCAGCCGTTTTCTCAGAGCGGAAAATTACCGAGTGCAGCGTTGCCCCCTCTTCTGGGAAAGCGTAATTCGGCAGCAAGCCTTCGTCGGTGAAGAAGTTCAGAGTTTCGCGCTTGTTCAAACGAATACGCATGCCGCGATAGCCGCCTATCTCCCGCTCTAACTCCGTTATCTCGTCTTGAGTGTGCTCATCCAGAGGCTGCTTGCGCAGATGATTCAGCTGTTTCTCTAGCTCTTTAATCGTCCCCGCCATTTGCTTGCGATCATCCGCTACACGCCTCAACCTACCGAGCACATACAATCGTAAATGGTCATCCTTATGCTGCGGCCCGCCAAACAAGTACTGGCGCAGCAGTTCCAGGTCATCTTCACTCAACTCTTTAGCAACGTGACTGGCAAAACCGTCCCATATTTCCTGCATGTCGTGTTTAAGAAAATTCAAAAGCGTATAAGGGAAACGGTCTTCCTGCGTTTTCTCAACGGCATCCAAAACCGGCTGCATGTTAGAAGGTACTTGGTTGTCGCCTTTTGCCTTGCGTGTCCAGCAGTCCATGGCATAAGCCAATAACTGCCGCCGTAACACATGGCGCGCCTTGAGAAACACCGCCGGTGGCTCGACCGGTGTATCCAGCATGCGGCTCGGGTCCGCATAGAACACCAAATCATGGGGGCGACCATTGGCTACGGTAAGCACAAAAGAGTTGCCATCCCGACGCCCTCCTCGCCCTACCCGTTGCAGGTAGTTGGCCTGAGCAGGGGGCACAGAACACAGCAACACACTGGACAGGTCACCAATATCAATACCCATTTCAAGCGTGGGCGTGGCTGAGAGCAGATTGTATTCCCAGGGTTTCTCACCATTGATAAAACTGTTCTCTACGCGAATACGATCGCTCGAAGCCAGCAGCCCCGTGTGCTCATGAGCAATTACTCGATGAATCTCGCCTTGGCGGTAAAGCGTGCGATACAACGAGTCCCGTACGGGAGCAGAGTGCTCATACACTAAGTTGGGGTGAGCTGCGTTCAGCAAAGGAATGCCACGCCAGTAATCCGCCTCGTTGGCTGGTACATGCATGGGCCGATACCCAGGGCATTCCACCGCCTGAACATCTACGGTAATGGTGATCTGCTCCGGGTTCAGCACCCATAGCGTTATCCCACGCTCACTTATCTCCTGCTTCAGCAGACCTGAAACACACAGCGAATCCAGCGCCGCTACAAGCACATGCTCAAGCTGCTTTCGATCCACCATGGCATTGGGGTTCAGGCACGCCAGCCAACGTTCATACCAAGACTGCGAAGTGTTGGTATGAACCAACGGCTCATACCCTTCACCTTTACCCATCGCTGGGTACTTGGGTCTGGCAGAGGCCGGGCCGAGTGGCGGGGCATAATTCAAAAATTTCAATAGATAGGCTTTGCCGGATTTTTCGCGATAGTATTGCAAGCTGTCCAGGCCAACTGCACCCATATACACAAGGTGCTGCACAAGCCCTGTCATAAACCTCTGGGCTGTTTCTTCATCGATACGGTAACCCAGGGTGTTATCCACCGTTTGGGACCAAGCCGTAGCTGCGCTGTTTACCACCTGCATGGGCCAGCCCAACGCTGCAATTCCCAGCCGGTTTAGTGAACGCCCTACCTGTGAGCGCCAAGCAAGGTCTTCCAGCAGCTGCCACAACATGCGTTCGCGAATCAGCTTGAGTAACGGCTTGGGCTCTTTGACCTCCCCAGACTGCTCAAAATACTCAAAAGCACCCTGGTAACGCTTATCCGGTGGCATGAACTCCCGCAAGTAGGACGTCAGTGGCAACCGGCCCTGCTGTCCATCGTGATTCAGCCACCAGGCTTCAAACAGTTCGGGCAGCTTAAGTAGCGGCACCGGCTCAGGCTGACCTTCCAGTAATTGAGTCAACGCCATGCGAACGTTATTTTGCCAAGTACGGGCTGCGAAGAAACCGGCGCGGTGGGTGGCATCCTGCACAGAGTCACTGAAGGCCAGCAGCTTGCGGTCATCGTTGTCCCGGCTGCTGAACAACTGATGAATAGCCACTGCACTCAAACTCGCCGCTCGAGCACCGAACACCACCAGCGCAGACTTGGCCGAACAATACGGGCAGTTGTGTTCATGCACCACTCGATTCACATTGCCCTGGCGCACTTCTTTAAGCAGGTGCGGCTTGCTGACCCGCACCAGTGCGTCATTGCCCGCTTGGCAGCCTTTGCAATCGCCGCTGTAATCCACCGCAGCCGTTTTGCCACAGTCTCGGCAAACCCTGAAGTGCTCAAGCATTAGGCCGCCCACAGACTCAGCTTGCGCTTCCTGCCAAGGCAACAGCAGTGTCGTCTCTTCGTGATTGCCAAAAAACGCCGGGTAAATCTGCGACAGGTCGGCTTCTATAACTTGATCTGTGGGGTGCCCCCTCTCCATCCGTGTCAGCCAAGCGGTACCGTGACACTCACGACACTGCACCAAGGGTAAACGAATTTGCTTTTGATCCTTCGGCGGTTGGTCATCGCCAAATGAGAGCAAGGGCGATTGGTATGAGGCACCGAAATCCCCTTCAAAACCTTGATCGGCCACCCCTCCAGCTTTGGGCTCACGAAGCGTTCCAACAATCCGCCGTAGCTCGCGAGACCACAACTGCAGTCGCAGCTGCACAAACGGCTGCGTGTTCTCCGCTCGGGCGTGAGACATCAAGGCCAATAAAGCAATCGGTACCTGCTCGGGTTGCCGTTGAAACCGCTTAGGGATTTGTGCCGCCAAGCGCTCTACCAGTGCACGGAACGTGGGTGTGCCTTTGCCCAGATTCAGCTGGCGCAACAGGTTTGCCAGTTGGCCGTGTTGCTTCAGCTCCTTACCCAGAGCAATGCGGCCCTTCATATCCGCCAGGCTTTCAACTGGTGCCTTGCTGAAATATAACTCGTAAGCTGCCTGTAAATACTCCTGCAAACTCTTACTCAAAGCAGCACTCAACTCTTCCGGACCAATCTCCGGGTTCAGGCCCAAATAGGCCATATTATCCAAAAAGTCTGAATCGCTTTTACGATGCTCGAGAATGACCGAGTTGGTACGAAAGACACTGGAGAAAATATCCGAGGCATACTCGAGCAAACCTCGAATGCTGTCATCACCGCCCAGAGTGGCCGACGTACCCACACAAATCAGCTGCTCCGCTGCCATATCAAATCTGGCACGCAAGCGCCGAATCAACAGCGACAAATCCGTACCCTGAGCGCCATCGAAGGTATGCAGTTCGTCTACCACCAGATAACGCAGGGTATTCGGCCCGTTGTGTGCCCACAGCTTTTGGTCTTGCGGTCGCATCAACAAATAATCGAGCATTTTATAGTTGGTGAGCAGTACATCTGGCGGGTTTGCCCGCAGAGTGTCCTTATCTGTAATCACCTGTTCCGGCCCCATGACCTTGCTACCGTGACCATCACCGCCCACAAACAACCCAACGCGGAGCCCTTTCAGTGCTGGCTGGCTATGGATAATCTGGGCGAAACGCTTGGCCTGATCCGTAGCCAGCGCGTTCATTGGATAAATCACAATCGCCTTGATGCCCGGAGTCTGTTCGCGCTGACAATGATCCAGAACCGGATACAAGAAACACTCAGTTTTACCAGAACCGGTACCCGTAGCAACCAGCGTATTGGCCGCCTGTTTTTCAGATGCCAGCCGTTGCCATGCCTCTTCCTGATGCGCATAGGGCGGATATTCGGTCGAAAACCCCTTGAAGAAATCCCGACCAGCGGAACCATCCATAAACGGCAGGCCCACCGACACATAGGGGCCTTTGATAAAGGCCTCCCCGTCTTGCTGCTCCTCCACCAAACGGTAAAACTCGCCTTTAAAAGGGGCGGTTTCCGTTTCGTAACCGGTGACAATGAACTCACGCAGGGCGGCTGAGACTTCACTGGCTAGTAGGCCGGGGATCATGTGCTCTCCAAATTCAATAAATACAAGAGGTTAAACTTAGTTCAAAATTAGTGCCCATGTCGTGTCACTTGCCGGGCTCTAATCTAACGTGAAACGATTCCCTAGCAGTGTCCTCTCGGCTACTTTCGATCCCTAAACTCACGTAACGCTTCCTCAAGAGTAACGGCCTTCCAAGCCATCGACTCCAAGTTACGTTTATCATCAGGATTTCCGACAACGGCAAACTTCGCAGAGGGCCAAGCAATTTCCGATTCAGCGACAACAGCACCACTGGCGCCAGATACCTCATAACCAATTTCGGGTTTTGCACTGCCTTGTTTCTGATACAGCCTAAGCAAACCCTCAAAGGCAGAATCCACTAGCTCAAACAAATTATCCCAGCTCGTTGTGCTACCGATAATATTCTGAGCTTTGCGAAACTGCTGAATAATCGCCATGTCCCGTTGCTTGATGTACATGTGATCATGCAAGGGCTGCTTTCGGTGGCAGTCGGCGCACAGTGCCTGAAGGTTCGCTTCGCCGTTATTCCGTTTATTGCCATCTCTGTGATGGGTATGGAGCAATCCCTTAGCTTGTTTCAAATCGACCTTACAGCTTTCACAGACGAAATTTTTGCTTTCCCTGAACTTTGCCGAAACCTCTTTCCAGTTCTTGGCATAACCGCCCTTATCTTCTATGAACGATTTCGGCAGATAACGGAAAAGAGAGCTGTAATGCGCAAAGAAATTTTTCAAATCAAAATTGGAAAGAATTTCTCCTTTCCGCGCAGGAGTCGAAACATACCCCCGATAGTTCAGATGCTTGAGACAATTGATACACACTCTCAAGCGAGCGCTACCCTCAACTGAACTGAACGTATTCTTCGAATACCCGAAGACCTCGAAGTCTCCCGATGTATTAACCAAGGCTCGATATCTTTGAAAGCGATTACGCTGCCTCATCTGTTCGAGAGTTTGGCAATCTGCCACATGCACTTTTTTGCCATCGGGGCCGTTCTCCAACACCTGATCGATGTTCTGCCCCTGGTCAGGAATATAGAGAACAATTTGAGCCCCATTGCTGCTTAGCAACCCGCCCATGGTCTCTACGTCTTTCAGCTCAATTTCGGCACCACCCTCATTGAACCGATTAACGATGTCTGGCAGAGGATCCGCTAAGGCGACATTCAGCTTATAAGGGCGTTCCGCCGCCCCCATTTTTCGAACTTGACTCCAGAGCTGATCAATGGGGAAATGCAGCTTCATCCATCAATCTCCAGAATCTGCTTGATGCGAATATCTGCATTTGAAATCACGCGAAAGGTGACCCGACGACTCTTATTAAAATCCTCCTCACCATCGGCACCAATGATGGGCTTAGCTGAGGAAAAACCGACTGCTGCAATGTGCGACTTAATCCAATCCTGATAGGGCTGAATGTCATCCAGCCTGTAGATGTACTCAAGAACACTTCGGGTTCTACCCTGCGACAACTGCATATTGAGAAAGTAGGCATCCGTGGGGCTAGTGGAACGATTCCAGATACTGCTAGTGTGCCCTTCTATCCGCACCTCATTGATCGAATCCTGGAATCCACCGAGAACGCCCATATAACGGGGGAAAAAGTCGCCCAGAAGCGCTCGATAATCTTCGCTCAGCGCAATATCTCCGCGCCGAAACAGAACATCTGGCGACTTAAAGGTGAATGTCAGAGTGTCCTTATCGATTTCGGCGTTCCAGCGTGGTAAGTCCTCGGCAAACTCATCCACTAGGGCATTATAGATATCAACCTGAGTTTCCTGATAGGCGACGGCTACCTCCTTGATGCGATCTCGCTCGAGCAGCGCGTCACGCATCAAAGCTATCGCTATAAACAAGAAAACCACCATCAAACCTGCCATCAGGTCTGACACGGAGAGCCAGTGATTCTCATCCTGTTCGGACGCCTTTGGTTTTAAAAAGTGAGCCATAATCTTCCCTTATTAGGCCCGCGCCTGAACAACCTGATTCATTTGATCTACCAGACCTCGATAGTCCTCGGTAAACTGACCAGTAATGGAAACCAGTGCTTGTCCCATTTGCTCCATAGAGCGATTGATCTCCGACTGCAGCGCCTGATCCAAAATCTCAATACTTCCCTCCACGGACTCTGCACTTCTGCGAATCGACTGCTCCATCGCTTCTTTCAAACCAGTGACTAGGCTCTGGAACTGAGCAGCTTGCTGATCTGCCATTTGCTCAAGGTTGCTATTAAGCTGATTGCGCATACCCTCAAGCCCAGATTCAAAGGACTCTCTGCTGCGCGCCGCCTCCTCAACAACCGACTTACCGGATTCACGCAACGAATCGCCAATTGATTTCGTTTGGTCGTTCATTTCAGCCGCTAACGTGCGGAAATTACTGTGCAGGTCATCAGCCATATCAGAGAAGAGCTGACTGGTTTGCTCGGAGCCTTTTTGCATGGCATCCGAGGTGCTTTGAAGGGATTGATTTACCTGGCGAGTACCGTCCGTAAATTCGGCCACACCCTGCGAGATGACTTCCTGATAGCTTTCGGTGACCTTGGTTATGCCTTCCACCAACTGTTTAGATGCGTCCTGTACGCCATCCACCGTTAGTCCGATCTGCTCTTTCAAAGAAGGCACAGCTTCAACAGCTTTATCACGAACGTCTTTAAATGCTTCAAGGTGACGGCCCAGCTCATCAATCTGATGTTGATTTACCGTCATCACTTCGCCCAACTTGGTCATGGAGTCAGGGATTTGAGTGGTATGCTCCTGAATCCTGGAAACCGCCGACTCTGTTTCGGTGATCGCGGTAACGCCCTGGGCATACTGCTGCGTCATATCATCAAGCTGGACTTTATAGTTATCCTGCCATTCAACCAGCTTCTCAACAGCCTTGTTCAATTCTTTGAAGTTTTCGCCAAACTGCTCGGTCAGATTTTTATTAAAATCAGTGATGACCTGTTTGAGCGCCTCAATAACGGTCTCCGTTGCAGACTTCGACAACATATCTGCGAAGTCCTGAAGTTTGATCCAGAGCTTTTCCTGAAATTCTGAAAACTCTTTGCGAGACTGTTTATCCGCATCATTGATGTCCGATCGCATCAGTTTCATCTGGCCAGTCAGGCTAGATTCATCACCACTACCAATGGCCTGATTCAGTGCACTGATGCCATCGCGCTGTTCCCGCATAACGGCATATAATTCTGCCGCGCCAATCTGGTCTTCATCAATTTCCTCGGAATCGGCGACATAAAGAATGCCCACTGACACAAGAACTTTGTAGACGATCGAGAGGAACATCCCCACAAGGCTGGTTATAAACGCGGTTTTCATTCCACCCAGAAGTCCCTCGATGCTTCCATCAATATTTTTAACATCAAATGCCAGAAGCCCGGCGACAATACCGAAGAAGGTTCCAAGAATACCCAGTGTGGTGAGCAGCGTTGGCGCGTACTGCGTGAACGAGTGATGTTTGTTCAGCCGTTTCCAAACACAAGCCAACAAAAACACAAACAGCAACAAACCAACAAATATATCAGTGACAAAACCAACCTCAACCGAGGCTACAGCGTTCTCCAGAGGTGCCGAGAACATAAGGACTCCATTATTACTACGATGCTATAGAACAACACCAACTTGAATCCTTCAAAATGATTGCTCGTCCTGAGCTTGGCTACAGTTTCAAAAATAGCTTTATTGAAATTGAAAACACTAAATTGCCGGCATGGCTTTTTCCTCTTCAGCCCAATCCCCAGGTTCCACACCTTCATACTTGTCTGGTAATACCACCGAATTAAACACCTGCGCACACAACGGTTTTACCTTCTCAAACTGAAGTTCAACCGACTCATACTCGCTTTCGAGAGAGCCGGCAGAGCAATGAACAGCAATCATCCGGTCTCTGTAGAAAAAATTGTACTGGCGTATTTTCTGATAAATCACTATGCCAGCACGCTCCTGCAAATGGCCAAAATCCATGAAATAACCCGGCAGATTTTCAACAGACACCATGCCGTAGTCTTCAAGAACACCCCCGCTGGGAACCATGCTTTCAATCTCGCCAGGCTGCATCATTTCAGCCACATCTGAGCGAGAAACATAAACACCCTCGGTTTCGCGTACTTGCAGCATGATTAACCCCATGCCGGTGCCCGCCTCGCTTTTCCATTTTTGAACAATATGCGGGCGGTAACCTTCTGCGGCCTGCCAAGAACGCGGCACCTGCATTTCCAAAACAACGCCTCTAGACTTGCCAGAGCCATCGGTTCGATATTTCTGCCGAAATCCTTTTGCATACTCATCTGCGGGAAACTCGCTAAACCTGATTGCCAGCAAAAATTCCAGAACCGGGCTGTGAATATTGCCTTCACCGCGACTTCGAACCTCCTCGAGAAAGTTTTTGGCCATCTCCCTGGTCAGTGGTTCACTCTGGATTTGCTCGGTCAGCGCTATCTCAAAGGCAGAACGAAGATTTTGATACTCAACGATCCCTAGAGCCTCTTTCAGCATTGGCTCTACCTTGGCCGGGATGTCACCGAACGCTCGCTCGAATGACAGCTGGGCGAGCAACGCCTCCCTCGCAAGGTCAGGATAGAGGCGTGAAATTCTCTCCAATGACATCTGTTGGCCAAACACAAAGCCGTAAGCCTCTGAAATTCCGCCATGATTGCTACGATTCAGCTCAATAGAGTAGGCGTTCACACTAAAAAAGAGCGTCATCAGCCAGACGTATGCCAGAGATTTAATCATCACACTACTCACAAATAACCGATGACTTCGACGAGCACACCCAGGTTTGCGAGTACGCCCAGCCACCCCAGCACGGCTGCAATTTTTGCAAGAATTGCCCAGGCCTTTCGCCCCTGATACTTATCCACAGCACGCCATACACCGAGCAAAACCGTTACTTGGTAAGGGATAGCCAGTGCAAGAATTACTACAAGGGCACCTAAAGAAGGAACAATCCGTGTGATAAGATTGATAACCAGCCCAACCACGAAGCCATAGAGCCAGTAAGTTTTTGCTAATCCAAAATCGCCGTCTATTAACTTTGAAAAGAATCCTTTTTGCTCCACCGAGCTAAACCTATTTTCGATCTCGGGCATTCCTATCTCCTTGATCAAATAATCCAACGTCTATACCCAACGTGCATCCTCAGATTTTTTGATAGCTTGCCCTACGGAACCCTTGCGTAGGGCAAGCTACTCTCATTCAGATTTTCCGTCTGTTCCGTTCTCCACAACGCGCTGGTAATACCCATCGTAGCCAGGATGATATGGGCCCAGCGGAATTCCCTGGTTGCTGCTATTGCCTGCGGGCGTTACCAGAGCCCGGGCATGCACTGTTTTGGTCAGCGGAATATAGGTAGGATCAGCTCTTTCTACGGCTGCTTCTACTGCATTTACAATCAAGCCGATAAGGCCGCCGCTGCTGTTATTGTTGGGCGAGTACTCTGCCTGCAATCGCTCCTCCCACAACAACGCTCCATCAGCGGAAACCAGTTTGTAACCAAAATCGACCTGGGTCGTGGTGGCAAAAACCATATACTTGGCTGTCCATTCATGGATGGTCACGTACAAAATTGCATCGGCTTTAAACAGATTGGCCAGCTGCTCTGGCGGAGCCGCATGGACTTCCGCAGGCTCGTAATACCCTTCATACTCTAAAAGCGTTTTTACCGTGTTTACCGGGAAAACATAGAAGCCTTTCTCACCAAGGAAGTAAGGCAAGGTTGCCAGAACAGAAGTGGTTGCCTGAACATCTGTTACTTCATTCATTGGTGGAACCACCAGAATGGATGTCGGCTGGGCATCATGAAAGGCATTGAGCCGGTTAGGATCACTCGTTGTGGTGGCGCAACCAGAAGCGACTAACGAGATGAGTACAAGCAATGCTAGGTTCAACTTATTCATTGCTGCATCTCCAGGTTTTCGATGAGAATACCGAGCATCGGCCGGCTTTCTGGCCATCGTTCGTACTCCATTTTGTAAAAGTCGACAGCACCGCTAACATCGCCCTGTTCAAGCAGGAAAGTACCGGCTTCTGCATACAAACCGGGGGCAAGAGTACTCTGGCCGTTATGTTCCCGAACAAAGGTCAAGTAGTTGTTCAGTGCCTGCTCTTTGTATTCAGGTTCGTGGTAGACCACAAACAGCGTTTGCTCATAACCGCCCCAGTCGTACAGTTGCTTGTTCCCTGTTGCGCACCCAGTCATTAACAAAACAACTAACGCAATCGGTATTAAACGCTTATTCATAATTGCCTACCTTCAAAATCCGATTGCTGCCGGCACCAAGGTAAACTTTCTGTGTGAATACCACATCGCCGTCTTTTTTTAGCTCCACCAAGTGACTGCCATCAATAATACGCAAGCGGTTTTCACCAGCGAGATACTGCCCAACGCGGCCATAAGAGACACCGTCCACCTTTAGCTCATAAGTCTCAGCCAGAGACGATGAAAGCTCAAAAGCCAAACCCGGCCGATCATCAACCACTTGAGTATTCTGGGTAGGGGTCTGAACACAGGCTGAGAGCATTAACGCAAACACCGATACAAGTAGAAATCTCATTACTTTTGCTCCTTAACTTGGAGTTCGTTCAACTTATAGCCATCAATAGAGCCGCTGGTAATCATTGTTGCCGCACCTTGGTTAAGAACATCTTCACCAAACAAGCTCATAACGTTAATTTCAGCCACTTTCTTACCAGGCAAACTGATCGTTGTACCGGTAGTGTTAGACTTCACTTCGCGGCCTCTGGCTTCTATATCAAACACCATATTCGGCTTAACGCCCTGGCTTTCACCGCCACTGATGAACAACATTCCGTCTTCCTGAGCCAAAAGATCCGCCGTCCAGGGCTTATCCATAAACAGTCGGGTCATCTTATCGACAGCTGCAGTTACCGCAGCGGCAATGGCCTGATCATTCAGGCTGCCGTCATACCCAGCCGCGGAGCCAAATCCCATAGTGCGGGCATACTCGGTAGAAGAAGAACCTGATCCCGTTACCGACTCAAATACTCGGCCTGTTTTTACATCTACCAGGCGAATATCAACGGTTGCGGTTGCCTCTTGCTTCTTGGAAGACGACAGAAAGCCGCGTTCGCCAGTAGTGGCACGGCCAAACTGAGTAAGAGAACCGATAACCAGAGTATCCACGCCAACAATATCTATCTCTTGGCCCGAAAGACTTGCTTCTTTCTGCAGCAGGGAGACATCAGGGCGCTCAAACACCAGGAAGCTATCGCTATTGGTGAGTGCCTGAAGGAACATATCAGTCACCTTTCCGCCTAGCTTATCTTCAGCGTTCTGGCGCAGTAGACTGCGGCCATAGTTGGTTTCGTTGGAAAGACGGCCAACCGCTATTTTTCGCTTCAGTGCAAGCTGTTCCGGTGCCGCAGCTTCTTGCGATTCAAGCTGAGCCGCACGCTGCTGTTCCGCCGTCAAGCCTGGTTCCACGTCCTGCATTTGTGGGGTTTGTGTTGCACAACCGGTAAGGGTTAAAGCAACTGTCAGTGATAGTATTTTTTTCACAATCTACTCCCGTTCATAGTTTTACTCGGTAGTTTTGTTTTTTTACTTGCATTTAATTTGAGCAAATACTCATATCCTTCCCCCGATCAAGCCTAAAGAACGGCGTTTTATACTCCACCGTACGCTCGATGGGGCCGCCGGGTAGCGTGTCGTCTATGCAGGTTTTGTAAACGTTGCAATTCTCATAATCAGCAATTGCGCGCTGCTGGTCATAAACCCATTAATTACCCAATCTGCCAAATTAACTCGCCGGCGCAACTACACTCGAGCCGCTGCGTCCGCGTCTTTCAGATTCAGGCCTGGGCCGGATTCTCACCGAATCGAATTGCCAGCAAGTACTCAAGGACCGAGCCCAGACATAATCCCTTCCCTTAAAACCTGATCCATTTACCTAAGGACAATTCGTTGAAGCAACCTCCAATTCAACGGAATGACCAAAAATGTATTCGGAATCTATGTAAGCGCTGACCTTCTGCTGACACCATTTCAAAGCGAGATTTTGTTCTTTGTAGTTAACCCCGTCCCAGCATTGCTTAAGGTCATTGGCGCGATCGCCAGCAAAAGCTGCCTCGGATTTGGTAATGGAACAAGAACTGTAAGTGGATTTTTTGGAGCCATCAGAGTTTTCACTGCCACCGCAGGCGGTGAGGATAAGGGTTGTGGCGAGTACTGTAATAAGACGCTTCATTTTTCGATCTCCTTTGTCTCACCACATTCGATATGGGTGAGCTCCATACCCACCTGAATTTCCACCTGCTCTCCCACAAGGCACGGCTGCAGCATCGCTATCCCGCTTCTCAACTCCCTGTACTCTCCGTTCACCCACAGATCCACTGCGCCTTCTGAGAAATTGAGTACAGAAATTGACTTAGGATTCTGGCCAGGATCATTGGCCATAGCGGCTGAAGATAACAACAACCCGACACACAACACCTTGATTTTCATTACATTCCTTAGTTATGTCATTAAAAAAACCAAATTGACACCCAATTGCCGCCTCGCACTCTAACAAGTGCACGGTAGTTATTTAGCCGTCACCTGCAGCCCCCTCCTCAAAAGCACCCGCTCAAAGACATACAACCCATGAGGTACAAAATCGTTTTCTCTAACGAATCGATTGATCGTCTTGGACCTCATAGGGAGCGGGATAAACGAATCGACCTCTAGCTGTTTATCCCGCGCGATGAGCGGTGCGATATCTTTCTCAAAATCTAGCTCAAGCTCGAAAACGGCAGAAACACCGATTTCAAAGTTATTCTTTTCAAGGAAAAAATCGTAGAACGCAGATTTTACGGCAAGCTGATAAATGCTTTCGCCAATACCCAGTTCTTCGAGCAGCCCGCGTTTGAAGCAGAGTTCTATGTCAACTTTCCCGAACGGATCCTTATCTGTTCGGGAGAGCCCCTCGTTCATTGTGATGTGATACTGGGACTTGCCACCGGCCACTCTGGCCGACCTCTTACTCAGCACCACTTCCTTTCCATTTCCGCCGTCACAAATCAGTAGGCAATTCACGCCAAACGAGGTAAAGAATGGCCGATACTTTAAAAACGTATCTGAATTCGCGTTGGCGATTTCATGTCCGCGCTCTTTCAGCTCGTGATAGATAGAACGAAAAACTCGGTGCGTGAAATAATCTGTTTTGAAAAGATCAATCTCGACACCCGGGTTTCGGTGATTTGCAACCCAGTTGTCCAAATAGCTGCGTTTAAGCAGCCTGTTTATTGCGCTCAATTTCCTGCAACTTTCCAGGGTTGAGCGATACGGCTCCGGCGACTGCCCAGTTTCGAGTATCACCAGACCAACGCCTAGGATTCAGACTCTTTGCTCGTTCATAAACCGCTTCACGTTTGGCTAACAACTCTGCATCAACACCCTGGTGCCGTTGTGCGGGCGTCACGAAGTTGATGCCGCTGTGCAGGTGCTCCTCGTTGTAGGCCTGCTCGAACAACAGCATCCATTCACGCACGGTTATCAGTGATCTAAAGCCTTTGGCGGGCCACTTCGGGCAGTACTTCAGCGTTTTGAACAACGACTCTGAGTACGGGTTATCGTTGCTGACTCTGGGTCGGCTGTGAGACATCAGCATACCCAGGTCTGCCAGCCGCGCTTTCAGCGTGTAGGACGTCATCGGCGCGCCGTTATCTGAGTGCAGCACCGGTGGGTTTTGCCAACATCTCTCGCGTAACAGAGCTCGATCAATGAGCTTTTTGGCAAGCTCGCCAGACTCTGATTCGTGGATTTCCCACGCCACGATTTTGCGACTGTAGATGTCCATGATCAGGTACAGATACCAGTGCTGACCGCGCACCTCTGAGGGGCAATAGCTGATGTCCCAGCTCCACACCTGGTTCGGGCCTGTGGCGGTAAAGCTGGTGGGCTCAGGGACCTTGCGCGGCGGTTTCATGCGGCCCCGATGATTCACTTGCTGGTACTTTTTGAGCACTCGGTAGAATGAGGACTCAGAGGCCAGGTAAAGCCCTTTATCAGCCAGTCGAGGCACGATCTGGGACGGTGGCAAGCTCTGGTACTCCCGTTCATTGCAGGTGTCTAGAATGGCCGCTTCTTCAGCGTGAGTGAGCTGGTGTGGCTGCACAACGCGCTCCGCTTGCGGGCGTTGATCTTCCGCTACAGCGCCATTAGCCTGTCGCCAGCGCTTCAACGTGCGCTGACTCAGCTCCATCAAGTCGGCCGCCTTGTACCGGGCTGCGCCACTGGCGACAGCTTCGTCATAGTCGTTTAAAAGCCTTGTACGTTCGGTCAGCGGTGTTAACTGTCCTCGCTGTCCGGGTCCTCGCCGTACAAGGCTTCGAGCTTTTTTGACAGCACCAACAATGAGGTCGTTTCTGCCAGAACCCGATCCTTACGGCGCACTTCCGCTTGCAGCTTCTTGATGGTTTTGCGGGCATCACGCTGCTGCTTCTGAGCGGCTTTCCCTTGCCCTTCTTGCAGACCGGCACCGTGTAGGCAGGCGTCTTTCCAGCGTTGTACCTGCTCGGGATACAGACCTTTCTGGCGGCAATACGCACTCAGTTCAGCTTCGGACATAGACGCCGTTTCGATCACGACGGCTAACTTGGCATCAGGAGACCCATCGTCTCCAGCATTACGATAACCCGGCACAGGCACCCCTTGTTGTCGACACTGTTTTAACCAATTGTACAGAGTCACTTCGGATATGCCTTCCTTTGCGGCCACCGACACCACACTGCGGTTCTGCGGAGGTAACAACTTCTTCAACACGGCCGCTTTACGTTCCTCGGAATAACGTGGCATGACTGCTCTCACTCCGCCCAATCTGACATGAATTTAGGCGAAATCGCCAACTGGACAACTAGGCTGGCAGAGGGGGGTTTTCTTCTTCACCAAAGCGTGTAAAGCGGAGATTGAAAACGCCGTACTTCTCACCGTTGAAAATCATGCCCTCCACTGCGCCCAGAAACTTGCGCCCAACCAGTACACGGTGTTTATCAATTAGCGCAGGCAAATCCTCTATACCGGTGATTTCGACGAGGTCTTCAAATTTTTTGCCGCCATCGAACGAAGCGTCCTCATGGAATCCAGTAAACTGGGAATCCATATACCCCAGTTCTTTTTCTTTCGCCCGAAGCTTGTCCCGTAGGGACTTTGGCATATTGACGTAAAGACATCGTTTGTCCCCAAAACGGGAGATTTCCCGTGAAAATATATTCCGTTTTTCAAACTCCGGGTCGCCGGTCGCCAGGTCGACAACATTGATGGCGTCTTTCCGCTCTCTGTAGGCCAATATCTTCGAGCGAACCCGTCTGCGAAACCAGGCCTTGCGCACTGCGGAATAGGTTTGCTGAATGCAGAGAAGGATGACCGAGCCCGCCAACAGAAAAAACAATTCCGACGTAGCTTCGTTAGTAATCCGATCAAAAAGGGACTGAAGCATCTATCATTCAGCCTTACGCTCGGAAAAAGCGGCCTTTTCAGACAAAGGCAATGCCCGCAGTTTCAACTCAATCTCTCCAACTGTCCTCTGATTGCGCCGAATTTCTTTTGCTTGTTCATCAAGGTCTTTCATCAGGCCATCAAATTCCTTCAACTCCGGGGCAAAGAAATTGAGCAGCTTTTCGTCGTCTGCAATCACATCATAGATGTCTTTAAAAGCCGATTTGATCAGCTCACCGATTTCATCTTTGGTTGTCTCAAGCTCCTGTTCGAGCTCGTGCTCCTTGTAAGCACCATAAAGATCAGAAGTCACTGTTATTGCTGCACCTACCGGCCCTGCCCACTTCGTAATGCCACCGGCCAGTTTGGTGGCACCCCAAGGCTTGAATTTATAAACATGTCCGGTCATTTTCCCGAGAACATCGCGGGCAGCAAAAATGGATTTCTTGATTGTGTCTGGGTTGACTTTCGACAGTTGACCAAGCGCTTTACTGCCCATCTTGAGCGCATCCGCACTCACGCTGTTCAGAAAACTTTCACTTGAGTCCCACTGACTGCTAATTTCGCGAAACAGCCTTGCGGTAATCTGTGTCGTCTGATCACAGTAGGAGTCAACAAGGGTTTTAATTCGGGTACCAAGCTTGTAGCCGACACCACCCTCTTTGCTGTAACCAATCTCATCCTCTAAGAACACCCGAATATCTTCCAGAGACAGTGGCCGCAACTTGCCCATTAACTGGCTCTCCATGCTTTGGAGCTCCCGGAACAGCTCCCCGGCCAGCCGTTTGACCTCTCGTTGGCCCCGTTGGATATCGTCGTGAATCCGCCCGGACTCCTGTTCGCGCTGGCGCGCAAATACATCGAGTTCCGCAAGTTGTGCATCTGCCGCTTTTACTCGCTGAATCACCAAATCTGACACAACATCCAGGCCTGTTTTGGCTATCATTGAGTCGCGCAGGTTGGAATCCAGAATTTCGCCGGTAGCCTCTTTCAAATTGTCAATTCGCGACCGTTGCTTGTAGATATCCGGCTTTCCAAACCAGAACGGCAGGCCACGCCCGTTTGGATTGGATGCCAAACATACAATCCGCAAACGAGACAACTCGTCATCGTTCAATGAGATTGCCCGTTGCAGCTTTCCTTGTAGGGTCTCTGTCTTTATTTGCGCCTGCTCAGTAAACAAAACAGGGTCGGTAAGATCCGTTACTTCGTCCATTTTGTTGATAATAAAAACAGTAGAATCAAGTTTGTTCAGGTCCCGCAAAACCCATTTTACGATTTCATTGTGGCTATCCTTCAAAGGGTTCGTCGCATCGACAACATAAAGGATAAGATGCGCTTCTGAAATATACTGGCGCGTCACATCCTCATACATGACCTGAAGCCCGTTCACTTCTTTTTGTTTATCACCAAACAGCCCGGGTGTATCAACGATTTCACACTTTTCAGGCAAACCTTCAGGCGTATAAATCGCCAATTTATCGGAAGATTCATCCATATCGATGTTCATGTCCTCCATGACCTTACCTAGCCAAGATGCAATAACACTGGTTTTGCCATCTGAGAATGCGCCAAGCAACGCAATACGAAGAACATCATCTTGAAAAGAAGCCACGGCAGACCCGACTTTGGCCAGATCACCCTCGACCTCCATTCCGATATCTCCTAACTCTTCAAGAATTCCTTTTAAATCACCAAGAATTTTCAGTGTGTGTTGCTTCTGAATTTCAAACTGCTTTAGTTGATCCATAGGGCATCATCTCAATTGTGTTTTTCACGTGGCTCAACGCCGAAATCTGCTTATCGATGACTTCTAGTGGCGCGTCCAAACTCTTTTCTAAAACGTCGACCTGCTGAACAACGTCCTCTTCAACACTCTTGCGAACGGACTCCATCAAGGCGCTAATCTCAGGCTCTATGTCTGCAAGTTTTTTATCTCGCAAACTTTCAAATTTCTTGCGAACCTCAACTTGAGACTTTCGAATTCGGCGGGCTTTGCTCATAAACAGGTTCAACAAGGCCATGGCGAGACCCAAAGCTGCACCAACGGCACCACCAATAATGGTTCCCAAACCCGGTAAAAAAGTGCCAACAGCGGCACCGCTTAGTGCATAGCTGCCTATTTGAAAGGCAAAAGACCCAAAGTCACCCAGGCCCAGATTCCAACCCAAATCATCGGAGTGCTGAAAGCTCCAGCGTGATGCCTGATCAGCCCGGACTTTCTGTTGAAACTTCACCCTTTCAACATCTTCAAGCAATCGCTCCACGCTTTCTTCTAATTGGGACTGCAAACCACCCATGTTCTTTTCCAGGCTCGCCTCCAGCTCAGCCTGAGCGTCTTGGCTGTGTCGTTCAAACGCTGATTCAATCTCTCGTTTGATATCCGCAGCCTCACCGAAGTTATCCGCGACAATATTGTCACTGTCTTCAACCAGCTTATTAAAAAGCTCGTTATATATATTTCGGCGCGCTGATGTAACGAGACGCTCAAAACTGGAAACGGCTTCGGTAATGGCCGCTCGACACTTATCAAACTCTGGCGCGACCCTAGCGACAAACTCTTTATGAGACTCGAGGGTTTCTTTCAGAACGTTCAGATTTTCGGCAAGTAATTCACGCACCTTTGCCTTGTTGCTCTCAACAATATCTTCCCTGAAAGTCGACAACTTACCTGTGAGCACCTCGACCACAGACTCCATCTGACTGAACCGATACATGGCATCGGAATCGTCAAAATGGTTAAGGAAGTTACGTTGGTGACGAACAAGATCCGACTCTCTGTCGGGATGAACTGTGCTGGCACTAAGCTCATGATCAAAACTCAGAGATGAAAAACCGATGAGCCCCTGTACACAATGTCCCGGCAACAAAACATGTTCACCTAGCGCCGAAGCAAGCACTGCCTCGGTTTGTTTCAGAATTACACCTCCACTTCCTTGATCAAGAGATTCCCTGTCTTCCTCAAATTCATAGCTGTCCGCACTGCCGCGAACGTTAACCAGCGGGCATACACTGCTACCCCGCCTTAAGTAAGAGCGAATTTTTGCTGCTGTCGCTTTTTCGGGCTTTTTGTTGGTGCCATTAACATAAAACACCAAATGGGCCTTTGCGACAGCTTCCTGAACCAAGCCAATAAATCGCGACTCATCCCCCTCAATACCTGGTACATCAATCAGCTCAAAGATTTTACCTTTATATTTAAGTGCATAGGGCACGTTACCTTGGGTAAAATCACTCTTGCCAGTACCGATAATGAGGCCATCAACTCGACGAATGAGCGCCTTCTTTTTTTCACAATCAATTATGGATTGGGCAAGCACTGGCAAGCGACTACTGGCCTGTTGAACCACCTCATTCATCATTTATATCCCCACAACAATCAACGCGGTGGCAGCAAGTCCTGCGCCGACTAAGACGCCTAAAACCCCGGCTAAAATCCTCTTATTTTTTGTTCGAGTATCGGCTTCACTTTCTGAAATCCTTAATCGCTCCGCCGCCTCGCGCTCGGCAAGATCTTTACTTTCCGCTGCCTGCAGCTCTGCCATTTTCAGGCGCGCCTCTGCTTCACGCACAGCCAATTTTTTACTTTCTGCAGCCTGCCGTTCTGCAATCTCCAAACGCGCTTTTGCCTCCCGCTCAGCTAATTCTTTACTTTCTGCGGCCTGACGCTCGGCGATCTTGACGCGCTCTGATGCCTCATCATTCAAAATTTTTGCCAGTTGGTTGCACTCACGCCGAGCGACCGCCAGGTCATCAGCATGCTTTTGAAAAGCCTGAAGCAACGCTTGCTCTGCGTGGCCTGCGTGAATGTTAATTAGCTCGGCGAGCTTATCGACATCCCCCTGGTTTTGATCGATCAGTTGCTGCCTTGATTCTTCGTTAAACAGTATTCGGAGAGATTCGATGATCGTGCTTTTGCCTGCATTGGTTTCCCCAAAAAACGCCATAGTGAACTTCTCCCACTCGGCGTTCGTTTCAAGAAACTCTAGCTCTTCATCAAAACCTGCCTGGATCTCTCGGAGTTTCCCGGTGATATTGAAAAGCCGCTCCTGACCTTCTTTGTTTTCAACCTTCAAACCGCCAAGGTCTTCCATGGCCGATGCCATGTTTTTAGAAATATCACGATATAGCCGGTTAAAATCCTGATTAGCGTTCATCCAGTACTACTCTCCAAGTTTGTGAAAATCTCCCAAGCCACCGCATAATCCTCTTCCCGATCCGGCCTGAAGAACGGCGCTTTATACTCCACCGTGCGCTCGGTGGGGCCGCCGGGTAGCGTGTCGTCCATATAGGTTTTGTAGACGCTGCCTTCTTGTAGGTGCTGGATGTCTTCCCAGCCGAGGGCGGTGTTTTGTTGTTGGTTGTCGGGGGCGTTTACGCGGTAGTGGGTGCCTTCGCCGAGTTCTTTTTTGCTGGCTTTGCGGGGCAAGCCTACGCCGACCAGGCCTTTGCTGGGGGTGAAGACGATGCGGCCGGTTTGGTCGTAGTGGGTTTCGGCTTCGTACTGGCGCATGACCGGGAACTGCACGCGGTAGATGGTGAGCAGTTCTTGCAGGGTTAGGCCGAGGGCCAGGGCGACCAGTACGTCGATTTCTACCAGTGCCTGGCGGCGGGCGTAATCGCTGCGCAGGGCATTGTTGCGTTGCCAATCTGGAGTGAGGTTGGTGAAGAAGTCCTGGGGCAAGGCGTTGTTGGGTTCGGCGATGGCCCAGCGTTGCTCGCGGAAGCTGTCTTGCCAGTTGGATTGCCAGAGATCGGCGTAGTGGTTGGTGAGGCTTACCAATGCCAGCGCTCGGACATGCAAAGTCCCACGCTTGCGGTCATCCGTCAAAACAGGCAACTGATTGATCAAAGACGTATTCGCATGACCCATGCCTGTGCTTTTCACCCGATAATCTAATACCACTGACAACGTCATGCTGAAGTAGTCGAGCATGGTTTGTTCAGATTTGAATGCCGAACATAGGCAGGTGTTAATGTGCGCTGCGCCTTTTGGGATGATCGTTGTCATCAATGTACGTTCGGACGATGACCCGATCATTTCTCGATTAACCAATCGATAGTAATCGGTTACTCTTTTACGAATAAATCTTGGCCACTCTCCGTATTCTCCACTTCTATCAGCCTCCTCAGGAGTCATCTGTCCCCAATGCAAATTAACGATGACTTCCTCTTCCCAGGTCACCCTCGGGGTGCGGTCGCGGTAGGTGTCGGGATCGCAGGCGGGGACGTAGTTGGTGCGCGGCAGGTAGTCGTCCGGCAGGGTTTGCAGATCGAGAATATCGTAATCTTTATTACTCTTGCCCGTGGTTCGAGGGCTTTTGAAGAAAGGGTTACCAACGAAAAAATGCGGGCCCGATAGAACCCACTCCTGCGGAGAATCAGGGAAGCGAATATCCCTCTCGATGGTTCCGTCTTGTTGCGCGTTCGTTTCATGCCACATTTCCAGTGACAAATACTGCCCTTTTAGATCCCCTAGCCTGCGCGGCTGGGCGGCAAATTTTTCCAGCACGTTAGTCAACTGGCGAGCATGCAGTGCGGGTAACCGAGCCTCCAAGGGATCGGTGCCCGCTTCGTCATATAGCTGGGCGAACAGGGTCAGTTCGTGTTCGCCGATTTCGATAACCCGGTCACGGTGGCCGTCAAAATTCCATTTCACCTTGACGCGACCATCAGGTAGTTCGATTTCTTCTTTGATGCCTGGAACTTGCCCTTTTCCATCGTGTAGAAACGACATATCAATGGTGCTGGGGACAAACAGGTTCGAGATATTCTTAAACGCTGGGGGTTGCACCGGCCCATGAATATTAATGCTGAAAAGCGTTTGATTGTGAACCTCGGCAAACAAGTTCGCTTCATTGATAAACTGAAAATGTCCCCGTAGGCGGGGATAGAGCTCACGTCGAAACGCACCTCCCTTGGGGTCATCATAAATCCCTTCCGGATGCAGAAATCCACTTACGCCTTGCGTGTTCACATTGGCCCAAGCCACCGGCAAAAAGCACTTGTACAGGTTGGTCTGTACGCCTTTGAGCTGCGGGTAGTTCTGCATGGCGTTCAAAAACGCCTGCGATCCTTCCGCTTCCACCAGTTCGGCAAACCAGTTGGCCTCTAGCTGTGCATCGCGGGCGAAGGCGGCTTCGCGCTCGGCGGTTAGCTGCGTGGCACTGAGCTTGTGCAACACAAAACGTGGATTGTAGTCGCCCAAGATGCCGCCTTCCTGCCACTCCACTTTGCGCCAGGGCGGGTTCCCCAGGGTTATGTCGAAACCGCCGCGATTGGCGAAGATGTCGGCAAAGGCCAGTTCCCAGTGGAAGAAGCGGAACTGTTCGCCCAATTGATTGGCGATGTTCAGGGTGGCGAAGAAGGGCTGTTTGAACAGTTTGTCTAGGTTGAGGTCGCCGTGTTGGTTGCTTACTTCGCGGGCGGCTTTGGTTTCTTCGCGCAGGGTCAGTTGGTCGTCGTCTGCGGCAAACATGTCGTTTTGGGGTTTTGTGAAGGGGGACTCCTCACCCTCACCCTCTCCCTCGATCCCTCTCCCGTCTAGGGAGAGGGAAGAATGCTGGCCCTCTCCCGTCGAGGGAGAGGGTATGTTTGTCTCACCTTCAGAGAAGAGGCCTTCTTGTTCTGGAGCGAATTCGAAGGTGCCGGCGCTGTTTAGGATGGTATTCAGGTCGAACAGCCATTTTTGCCGGTCTGGCAGTTGGTCGACTTTATCCAGTGGCCAGAACCACAGGGCACACCAATAATCCATGGCCAGTTTCAGGCGGCGATAAGGCGATGCGATGCGGGCATTGGTGTTGAAGATGCCGTGGCGGTGTATGTCGTCTTTCTCGCGGGTGCTAATAAAGACTTCTTCGTCTGGCCCCTGTCCCCAAAGGTGGAAGTTGTCTTGAGTGCGTTTGCGGTCTTGCACCAGCATTTGGGTGTGTTCACGCCACAGGCGGTCGACGGCTTGGCTGAGCAGTTCTAGGGTGCGCAGTTCGTTGTCGTCCAACGGGGCGCAGAAATCTTTTTTCCAGTCTTTGATTTGTTTGAACGCTTCGGGGCGCAGCTGTTTGGCTACTTTGTCGTTGTAGCCGGCCATACCCGGATCGGGTAGTAAAAAGTGGTATATCTCACCGGCTTTGCGGCCGCCCTCGGCTGTTGGTTGCAACAAGGTTTCCGGTGGCAGGCGGCGGGGAGCATTGTTGTACCAGAGGCCGTCTTTGTGCTGCTTTTTCAAGGCACTGTTGGCGTACACTTCGCGGCGGGCGCCTACCAAACTGTTGCCGGTGAATAGCTGGTAACCAAACCAGGGTACGTTGTGGCCGCCGCTCAGGGCGTTCAGCCACAGGGACACTTCTGCCAACTCTACAGCGATAGGGTTTAAATCGACGCCGTATACGTTGTGGTCGGCGATGTGCATTTTTACCCGCTGCAGTTCGCGCTGGTAATCTTCGTGGGGTATGCGTTCGCCCAATTCCTGCTGTTTACGGCCCAGGTAGGCTTCGGCCAGTTGGTTTACGGCTTCGTTCAAGAAGGCCGCGCTGCCCATGGCGGGCTCGCAGACGGTGAGGTTTAGGATTTCGTCGGCAGATATTGGAGCTAGCTGCTCCCCCCTCTCCCCTAGCCCCTCTCCCGCAAGGGGTGAGGGGGATACATCGCCTAGGCATTCTTTTAGGGTGTATTTCACCAAGCTTTTGGTGAGCACTTCCGGGGTGTAGTAACTGGCAGATTTCTCGCGGTCGCGGCCAGCCATGCGGTAGATAAACTTGCCTTTAGGGTGCAGGCGCAGGCTGAGCTTGCCGTCTACTTTGTCGTATACCCGTTCTTTTTCATAAAATTCGTCCAACTGCTGGCGCGTTACAAAGTAGCCGGTTTCCAGCGAATCCGGGTTTATGTTGCTGCCTTTGGCGGCGACTTCGTAGAGGTCTTCGATGGCAAAAAAACCACGGTAGCTGAGCAGGGCTTCGTACACGGCGCCTAATTGGTTAATGCCCAGCTGGGTGTAACTCACACGACCACGGCGACGTTTGCCTTTGGTCGCGCGAGTCAGCGACATGGACTGCACCACTTGCTGCAAGGTGGCGTTGCTGAATATCACGCGGTTTAGCAACGGGGTTTTGGCGGGGTCGAACAGGTGGCTGTCTAACCCTTGCAGGGTGAAGGCGTTGCTGGCGCTTTCGCTCTCATGTTCGTTGCCAGAATGGTAATGGGTTGGGTTGTAGCCCTGATAGATCAAACCGAACATGCGCTGCAGGCTGTGGTGAAAGTAGGTGCCCTGCTGGCTGTCTTCGGTAGTTAGCCGCACCATTTCCAAATCGCGCAGGCTGTCCATGCTGTAGCCGCTGCGCCAGGCGCTGTGCTGGTGTGGCAGGTAGCCCAATTCTGGCCGTGCTTCGATGTAGAACAGGAACAGTATGCGGTACATGTAGCGCAGGCATTCTTTGGAAAGCTGGTCTGGGTCTAGCGCGCGACTGCCGCTGTAAATGCCTTCTTTGCGGTCTTTGGCCTGGGCGATCAGCTGAACGGTGGCTTCGTTACCCAGTTCTTCAATGGCCTGGCGCAGGGCGTATTTCAGGTCATCAGACACCGCGAAGGCGTGTTTGTGGCTGTTCTCGTCCAGGTTATCCAGTCGGCATTGGCCCTGCCCGGCTTGATCCTCCGGTGCCAGGCTTTCGCGGTGCAGCAGTACGGCGCTGGCCTTCAGGGTTTTGTCGTCACGGCGGCCAAGAATTTCTTCCCAATCGAAGCGCAGCATGCGGTTCTGCGACCATTTGTAGCGGTCGATGAGTATGCCTTGGCGATCACTGATCAACAGTACCCAGCGCGGTGGGCTTTCGTTGTGGGGCGAGTGCTGGCGAAACACCGCTTCGTTGAGAATGCTGTACCAACTGCTGTTACTCAGGCTGTCATGATGAGGGCCGTCGCCATAGAACTGGTTGCTGTGCAGGTTTAGAGAGAGCGGGTCTTCGCCATCGTTGTCGGCATCCAATGCACCAAGTACCCACAACTGATCGCCCAGCACACTGAGCACGGGTACTTCGGTATTAGGTGCTACGTCGCGGTTGTGCGGTTGCCAGGGAATACCCAGCACCGCCATCAGGTCTTTATAAAAATCCCGCTGCAGGGCGATGCGCGTTGTGGCACTGCGCTCGGTTTTGAGCTTGTGGCGCATGGCAAAATAACGCTGGTTGAGGTTGCGCAGGCCTCGGTGCGGGCTGGTAAAGTCTGTTTGCTCTTCGCGGCTGTCCCAGTCTTTTACCACCTCGGCAAAATCACCCTGAAACACTTCGGCCAGGTAATGGGCGCTGAAAAAGTCGTTATCGTTGGTCAGGCCAATAAACGTGGCGGCGGAATCTTGTACGACCATGATGTTTGTCCTGTTTAACCGTTGCTCTGGTCACTGTCGCGGGTGAACACGGCAATAATCTGTATATAGGGCACCGGCTCGATAGTGAGGGTGTCGCGTACCCAGGCCTGATAATCGTTGAACACGGTTTCGATGCGGCCGGTGCGTTCTTCACGGCGGGCGGCTTTGAAGTGTTCAGCCTGGGCCGAGCCTTGCAGTTGTTTGTCCAACTGGGCGATTTGCCGGTCTTTCAACGCTTGCAGTTCGGCAAGCTGCTGCTGCAGTTGTGGCTCACTCGTGCTTGCGTATTCCTGCTGGCGCTTGGCCATTTGTGCTTTCGCGCTTTCGATAACGGAACCGCGCAGAGCTTCCAGCGGAGTGATGTTGACCGGCTGGCCCCGATTGGGAAGGCGGTTATCTAGCTGCAACTCTTTAAGCCAGGCTTCTGCCGGCTGAATGTCTACCACGGCGTTGTTATGGCAACGAATGGCGAACCACTCCCAAATCACCGGATGGGCTTTGCGGTTGGGGATCAGGCCGGAGACCAAAAATACCGATTCATTTGCTTGCAGAGCGTTTGTCACCGCGTCTGTGTCTGGCAACACCAATACCGGTGCACTGTGGCGGGCTACTTGTGCCAGCAGCTTATCCTGCAGCCATTGAATGGTTGGGTGTTGTGGCCACAGGTAATGAAGCTTGGGCCAGGCGTTTTCATCTTGGCGGCTGCGGCGAATTTCATCCTCAAAGCGCTGTTTGTCGGCGGTGAGCACCATGCTGCCGCTATCTGCGTTGATTTCTGGCGGCAAAAAGCGAAAACGGTATTCCAGATCGTCTGGCGGCGTAAGAGTGATGGTTTGGCGTTCCTGGTTAACGGTAAAGCTAACCTGCCTGCGCTCGCGGTTAATCGCCTCCAGTGCTTGGCGGGCAAACTCAAAATCACTGGGGAACAAGCTGTAGCGTTCTACTGTTTGCGCAACCACTTCTTGTTCGGGCTTGGGTTGTGTTGCCTCTGGGTTGAGGAACATAGCCAGCAAGTCGTCGCCTTCGTTGCTGTCGTCTGGCTGGTACTGCTCATCAAAAGCGTTCGCCTCAGTACCTGTGGCCATAGCTTCGGCGGTAAGGCTTTCTTCCTGCTCTGGGTCGTGCACCTTCATGAAGGTGGCCGGGTCGCCGATGTTCTTATAGGCCTGCTCGTCCTTCTCTTTAAGGATTTCCAGAATGCGCTGATCCCCTTTCACCGTGGGGTTGTCGCTCTGGTTGATCAGGTAAGTGATGATCGGAATTTCTGTTTGGCCGTAGCGGTCTACCCGACCATTCCGCTGCTGGAACACCATCAGCGACCAGGGCAGATCAAAGTGCACCAACCGGTGCGACAGGTAATGCAGGTTGATACCTTCCGACGCAACATCGGAACACAACAGTACCCGCAGTTTGGATTCAGTCTTGCCGAACTCTTCAACGATTTTCTGCTGATCCACATCGCTCAGACCCCCGTGCAGAAGTTCTACGGCGTCATCTTTTAACTTCATATCTGACTTTAGGTTTTCCTGCAGCCAGTTAAGAGTTTCGATGCGTTCGCTGAAGATGACCAGTCGGTCTTGGGTATCGGTTTTCTTCCAGCCGTAATCGGCGCTTTTCAGTAGTTTGAGCAGTTGCTGGTATTTATTAAAGTGCGCTGGGGTGACGTTGCGCAGAGCTAGCAGCAGCGATTGCAGGTACTCGCCTTCCAGCAGTTCGTCTTCGGTAGGTTCGTCTCTGGCTTGCAGCTTTTTGATGCGCTGCTCAACCGATGTTTGTGCCGCTGCCGGTGAGCTGAAGATGGACTTCTGCAGACCCACACGTACTAGCTGACCGTTTTTGCTTGGACTGTGCTCGCCACGATAAGTGAACGGCACTTGCAGCAGTTCTTGGTACGCGGCCTCTTCTTCTGACGAGGCATCCAGATAAATATCGTTGACTACCCGCTCTTTGAATTCCTGCGTAACCTGATCACGAATGTCTTTCTTGAACCGACGAATCACTAGGCCTTTATCGCGGAAGTCTTCTTTGGCGTAGTCGTCTGGATCGCTGATGGCGGTGGGGTCGAGCATATTCATCAGGCTGGCGAAGGAACGCGCTTTGCCATCGTGAGGCGTGGCGGAGAGCATGATCAGCGAATCCGACCGGCCCGCCAGCAGTTGCGCCAGCTTTGCCCGCTGGGAGCTGGAGCCGCGCTCGGCGACGTTGTGGGCTTCATCAATCACGATGATATCCCAGTAGGCTTGCTCCAAATGGCGACGGTATTCGTTGTCTTGCTTGAGAGTGTCGATGGAGATGATCGACTTATCAAAATAGTAAAACGGATTGTGGTTGCCGGGGATGTTATTACGCACCCGCTGCAGTCCTTGAGAATCAAGCCGGGTAAGCGGGATGGTAAAACGGTTCCACAGTTCTTTCTGGAACTGGGTCATCATACTTTTGAGGGTGAGTACCAGAATGCGCTTACCCTTACCTCGACGCATTAGCTCCGTCATCAGAATGCCGGCTTCCAGAGTCTTACCCAGACCCACTGCATCAGCAATCAGAATACGCTGACGGTTTTGCTTCAATGCCTGCAGGGCCGGATCGAGCTGGTACGGAACCGGATCCATGGCCGCGTGGTGGCCAAGGTGAATACGATCATCCGCAGGGGTAATCTGGCGCAGCTGGGTTTCAATAAACAGGCGGCTTTTCTCAAAGCCTGGGCTCATGTCCTGCTCAAACCGAGTTTCGGCTGGATCTAATACGCGAATGGCGTCGGCGTCTTCTTCCAAACGGGTAAGAAACTGGGCACTTTTGCCGCTCACCAGTTCAGACAGGCCATCTACGGTGAGAATGTAACCGCCATCGTCACAGGGGTCTGCGCGACGAACGATCCATTCGCAATCCCGAACAACGACGCGTGCGCCTGGTGCGTAAAGTGCTTGCATGCCTGGCCCCTGAGAGATTCCGCGACGATTTTTATTAATTCGGGCGGGATACTAACCGCAAGCCCCGACATCCGGTGTCGCTTTATACGAAATTACATTTTGGTTAAGAGTAGGATGATGCGGCAGATTGATGTAAAGAGAAAGGGAGGGGCTGTAAAATCTTGTTATTTAACTGCTTGATTTTTGGTTGTTTGCATAAGTGAACTAATTGCACGCTCTGCATTCATTGCTGATTTTTAGAGAGGCCCTTCTCAGGGCCTCTCTATTTGCCTCAGATCTGACATGCTGTAAGTCTAATCATATTCGTGTCCTCGCAAACTGCATTGCGCTCATTAACCGGCGACTAGCTTCAAACGTGTCTACAAAGTACACCGCGAGAGAGTGATCCAGTTCATCCACGGCCTCTTTGAGCGCTGGAGCTGGGGTATGGAGATCCCAGAAAGGATGAACGATCACAAACGCCTCGTGTGATTCGGGGTTGCTCTTGTCGATTACCGCAGGCAGGCCGATACGCCCAATCGATACCACCCTGCAATGATCCGGATTCAAACGGCGGATGTTTTCAGCCGCCATTTTTGCTTGGCTGTGCCAATCCTCTAGCTCAGGATAGCGATGGAATTCCCCGTCGAGTCCCGCCTTGTATGTCGGGTCAACCAGAGCTCGAAGAAAGCCAATGCCGAGTCGCCAATCGAGCAAACCATGGTAACCCCGGTTACCGTATCGCTGGATACAGCGGTAACAGGATCGGATACATTCCCCCTTATGAGTTTGCTCAAAGAAAGCTCCAGTCATCGCATCGTCGGGGTTGTCGATCAAAGAACGGATTAACTCGACAACGAACGGCTCAGGCCCTTTACCTGCTTTAGCTAATCGACGGCAAAATCCTGCACCGTTAACCAAAGTGTCCGCGATTTGTAAGTATGGTTTCCCATCGCGCAATCTTGGTTCAAGCGGCTCAAACTCTTCAGGTGCAATATCCATAGCCAAAGATGCTCTTTGCACGAGCATATGAGTTGCACTTAATGCAGCGGCCCTCAGGCTAGTCCCTGACTGCCTTCTTGGCCCAATACGATCCATTGAAAGCCCATCGGCAATACCGAGCATACCTATACTGATCGCATCAGTTCGCTTACTGGAGAAAAGTCTGACTTGCGCAGGGGCCGGTCCTTCCGGCTGCTCAATCCAGTGTTCGCGGCTTTTCGCTTTCTCCGCAAGAATGGCTTGATTGGGCAGCTCGGTGATGGATTTGAACCCCTTCACTGGTACGAATACTCGGCTCTGTGCCCGGGTAACGATTTCATAGGTTTCAGGCTCTCCCCCTACTGCAATCGGGCCGCGATTGCGCCTGATCACATAGGCTTCAGTTCCACTGGCAACGGAGAGGTTGGTATCGCTGACAATAGTCGTTTCCATAGGCTTTATGATTGCGCCAGTCTCACGCCTTACCATGCTTCTCGGTGGCTCTGTGCCATCAGAAGTTCTTGGTATGAAGTCTGTGCGAAATGCGGCTGGTGAGAAATACAGTTCAACATTTTCAGCGGGAATATCTTTGCCGCAGTCATCGCAACTCAGGTTTTTTGGCTCTATGTCGCCGTCCGTCCGATTCAATGCACCACAACTTGGGCAATCTGCAATGCCTGCCTTTTCAGCCCACCAGTTCTCACTGGGCGAAGGTAAAATCTTGGATCCGCCCTTTGACCGTTGTACATAACCTAGCTGGTCTGTAAACCCGATACTCTCATGGAGTCGTTTGTCGCGAACAACCACCTGGCCAGGCGCAAACTCATAGATCGCGACGTCAACCTCTCTGTCGACCAAATCCCACTCAACGCCATCCTGCCCGGCAGATTTAAGCCCAAGGTACATGGGCCGAACTCTTGTTGGCATACCGAACATAGGCAACAAACCGCTTTCCGCAAGGAACTGAGCCAACCCGATATCTCTGCGCGCCCCTTCAGCCTCCAAAGCTATTATTTCTTTCATAACAAGTTCGGGCTGCATATGCCCGCTCAAAGCTTCTGCTCTTCCCGGTATGCCTGCACCCAGCACACTACAAATTTCGTCAGATACATGGATCGTTCGCAATAACGCTGCCTCCAAGCGCACCGGCCAGCTGCTGTTTTGTTCATAAAAATTTCTTGCCGGAAGATACTCACCATGAATGTCCGGCGGTGCCTGATCTCCAGGAAATTCAGCCCCTTCCTCCTGACGCAAGAGCCCAAAAGCTTTAGTCAGCCAAGCCTTACGCACCAGCCGAAGAGCGATGTCTATATGATCCTGAGTGAGGAATGGTGGCGGTGGTGCATCGCCAGTAATCGCCTCTGGATGACGAAAGTAATGCATATCATGACTTCGCCCACGGCAGAGTGTCATGGCCAAGGAAAAGGCTTGTTTACGCCGCCCCGCCCGGCCAACACGCTGCTGGTAGTTAAATCTCTGGGGAGGCATGTTCGCCTGGTAGACCGCTTGGAGCGAGCCAATGTCGATGCCCACTTCCATCGTTGTGGTAACCGAGAGCAGATCTATTTCCTCAGCAAGCCGTTTAAGGCTGCCCGCCTCTTCATCCAGAAATATTCCCTGAAAGCGACGCAGTCGATCCGCAGGCGAACTGGTCTGGCCTGTCAGTTCTTCGCACCGGAGCCTGAACGAAGATTGTTCATCCGAGAGCGCTTTCTCAAGTCGCAAAGAAATGTAATTCCGGCGGCGTAAATCACCTGCGGTAAGGTTCGGCTTTTCAGGCAAAGGATCATGACAACGAGTACAAACACCGGTTCCCCGGTGCAGGTGCGCCCTGCCACAGGTTTGGCATTCAAACACGGGCGCATCCGGTTTAACTAGGCGAACACGCAGCCGTTCAAGCCGAATAATCCCCCCTTTATGGCCAAGGTTCTCGAGTTTTTGTAAAACCCCGGTCATACCTGAGGCATCCACTGCTGACGCCTTCATGAACCCCTTCACGCGACGATTACTGACGGAATGGCCATCAACCCATTCTTTGATGTCATCTTCACGAACCCACTTATTGGCCAGTACCCGGTAGTTATCAGCGAGAACGCGAAGGAACGCATCAAGTTCCTCTGCCTCAGCCTCGGCTCCTGCCCCTTTACCGACTTCGACACAGGGATAGCCAAGCCCGGTCTCTTCCAGTGCGAAATAGTTCCGAGAAAACAACACATCTTCGATTAGTGTTCTCTGGGCTTTGGCCACTTCTACACGCGCTGCGTTGATATCAAGTGGATCAAGGTCTGTGTTCCAATGAATTGAACCTTCTTGCCTCTTGAAGAGTTCGGGCCAATCAAACTTGGCCCATTTTCCGTCGGCGCCTGCTATCTGCTCTACACCCGTCTCATCTGTTGGGTGAACACCAATATTGATCATCCCCTGCAGAAGCGGATGAGCTTTAGTGCCGCTCCTCGGTGCGCTGAAATCCGAAATCTCGAGGACGTATTCCAGCGGAATGCGGTCGGTAGCTCCTTGATTTCTAGCCCGCCTTATTAGTGCGGTCAGCTCATCTGACAATTCATAATCACCATCATCTTCTGCTGTTTGTTGACGCTTCCTCAGTGTAGGAAGATCCTCTGTCGGTTGAGCCGCTTTTTGTAAAGCATCCACCAAAACCTTCCGCCGAGCGTCATTGTGATGATGCCTTTCTATATCAATGGCCGTTTTCGCCGCATCTTGCCGACTATCAGAAAACGCAACAACTTTGGGAGCGTTGCCTGAGCGCTTCAAAAGCTCAAGAACCTCAGTAGCCAGAAGCTGAGAGGTTTTAGCAAAGCCGGTTCTGAAGTTTCGAATCGGTGAACGACGGTACTGATCACTTCGCCTAAAATAATCAGAACCGCAAGCCGGACAGCAATTTGGAGCTGCAGTCTTCGGGGCCTTCGTATCTCTTTTACCGCCTTTTATGATTGAGAAGGCGCTTCCACTTATAGTCCCTACTTCACCCTGAGCCGCAGGACCGCGGCGCAACTGCCCATTTTTGGTATCTAGCCACATTGGCACCCAACTTTCGGCGTCATTGTCTCCCTTCCTGGGATCCTTATTGGAAGGCCAGAAAAGAACGAACTCCTCATGGCTAAGGTCCTCAAAACTCCGGCCTGCACCAGACTCTGGAAGCTTCTCAAGATCCTGAGTATGAGGGAGCAGCTCTATCGGTGGATTTGGCCCACGATGGCCTCCATGCCCCCTTAAACCGCCAATAAACTCCGAATGGCACCCTTCACAATGAAACAGCTCAAACAGCCGCTGCGCTCCCTGAGACGTTTCGACGTGACTGGCGCCCCGCTCGACCGTCAACCCTTCGTATTGCAACCCCTCTTCCGTCATCAGTGGGGTTGCAAATAGTCCCTCCAAGCTTCGCAAAAAAAGGTGCTCACGAAATGCAATACTCTCAGACCCCACCTCATCCCCAAGGCCTCTGATCAGCGTCAAACCTCGTACTGCAGTTATCGCGCCAGGATCGCCAAAAATTTTCCGAGCTAACTGGGATAAAGGTCTAGCCTTGATTTCACCACTGTCGTCAGCGCACCCATACGTGAGCATGGCTGCAGCCTCATCTACGATGTTCGGTAATGAAGCATTGGCAGATAACCCCAGCACCTCACCGCAAATGGCTATAAGTCGATCAAGTTCTGGGTCTTTTCCAGGCTCACAGTTAAGCTTGCCGATGTATTCAGCACTCGGACTCAAATGCTTGGTCAGTGCCTCGAAGGGACTTGGTGAAATTTGTCCTGAGACTGAAGGTTGAGGTAAGGACACCTCACCCGTTACCACTGAAGTGGCCCAGTCGTCTGGGCTGGCGTTCCCTTTGCTTGACGGGTTTACAAAGCTTCCAAAAGGGCCAAAAAAATCATACAAATACTGCAGGCTTGCCGATCTCTCGTCGCCCTCTATTGGTAGTGAGGCGCTCGAAGCCAGAATTCGTAATTTGTGACGAAGTTCAGGACGATCCAGTCCAAGTCGATTAATTAAAACTCGAATCAAAGACGCAACTTCAGAACCAGTGGAGCCACGTATCAAATGAAGCTCATCGAGAACAAGGAAGAAGTAAGCCTCTGGATCAGTTTCCAGCCATAGCCGCGTCTGTTCAAAGATTGGAGCGTCTACTTCGCGCGAAAGCATAGCGTTCAGCATCGAAACGTTTGTCACTAAAAGGTCTGGTGGTGTCTCCTGCATATCCCACCGGGTGATCAGTTCAGCGCCTTCCGGTGACGGGAAAAGGTACCGGGTTGGGTCTGAAGACTCTCCGGAAATAGCATCGAACCGCTGTGCCTTGTTCTGGTCTTCGGCTAGGCCACAAAGTGCGATACGTGCCCGCTCCAAACGCCTTTTTCCGCGTGTTCTCTCCTGCTGATCAACGCGCCGGGGATGCATCAGATAACCCGGCACCGGACTAGCACTGGTGTACCGACCAAAAAATATCCGATTACCATTAGCACGCTGATTCAAAACCGTTTCAGCTTCGGGAGAATCGAGCATCTTCCGTAACCGAACCATCTGGTCTTCAACCAAGGCATTCATTGGATAAAGTAGCAACGCTCTTACGGCCTTAGGACGGGAGCGAGACTCCTCTTTTCTATGCGGAGCAAAAGCATCACCGTCTTTCCACCAGCGGGTATCAAGGTAGCCAGAGCCCGGTGCTGGCCAGCGAGTAGCCTCTGCCATAAGCTCGGCAAGTATGGGGAGCAGAAAAGCTTCTGTTTTCCCTGACCCAGTACCCGAAGTCACTATACCGGGATGCCCGGGCCTCAAGCCTCGGCGGAGCATATCCATTTGATGCTGGTAGGGTTTAAATAGGCTGCTTCGCCTCAGGTCGCCTTCTGATTCTTTGCCAGGGAACAAGCCAGAAAGGGTCATCTCTATGATGGCTTGGCGCTCATCTTTCGAAAAGCGACAAAGTGGATTCTCATCCGACTCCTGATCAAACAAACACTCCATAGAGTTCTCTGCTGGACGATAACGCACAACAGGCTCAAGGAAAGGTTCTGGCATCAACGTACCCGGCTGGGATAGCAGTTTCATGCGCTCCTGCCGCAGATCGTCGCGTCTGAGTCGATAAACTGTATCCAGATAGGAAAGATAGAGTTCCTGGATATCTTTATATGCACCTATAGGGTCTATCATCACAACGCCTCAGTGTTAATTCTCAAAAAGTGCTTTTAACCAGCTACGCCCGCTATCACGCAGTGCAGTGGTTTGTTTCAATATGTCAGTTGCCGAGGTGTTACCTTCGGCATAATGGCATGCAGCTCGAAACATCCCTGCCTCCAGAGAGATGACGCCCTCTTCCTTTTCTTGCACATCGTCGAGGTAGTCCAGTAAATCGGCACTATCCATCTCAGATGGCTGGTCAGTGATAAGAACCGTATTTTGAGGCGCTGCGCTATTGTTTCCGGTAAGAAAATTGGCAGGCCTAAGCCCACTCAGAGAAGGAGTCAGCGAAACAGCTACCTTGTCCAAGTTCGGGAAAATGCGATCGCGATCAAGAAGAGGAGCATCAAGGCTTGCGGCTATAAGCAAGTTTTTCGGTCGGTGTTGACTAGCAAGCACCCCAACCAAGCTCGGCAACCAGACATCCATCGGCGTCCGCTGCAGGCCATCAAGCCATACAAGGTAGAAGCGTTCACTATTTTTTAGGGCCGCGTTCCAGGCCCGAGCAAATGCGGTTAAAGCTCCCCTAACCGGTTCAGTCCATAAGTCATCTAGGCTTAAAACGCCTGGCCCAAGCGGTTGTCGCACAAATTCGCCGCCGGTAGCCGCGTTGGCGTAAGAAGGGAGCACAATCTCTGCGGCAGCTTGTGGCAGTATGGTGAGTGCACCAGATCGCAACGCTATATCCAGCGAAGATAGGTCTTCAATGTTTAGACCAACCCTTCTCGCATCCACCGACAGGCGTTCAGTGAATGCTTTGAAGTCTACTGGCTGCGCCACAGCTGACTGGTCGACACGCGCCCAAGGGGGAAGTGTCTGGTCAACAGGCTGAATCAGAGCTCCTGCTGAACCCAGCGACTCCTTTAAGCGGTCAACCAAATCTTGAGAACTTTCACTATCCGGCTCACGAATATCACCCAGCACACCGTTTAGCTCTGCAACTTCAGTAAAAAGTTGTTGCCTGAAAGTCGTTAATGTTTTTGAAACATTTTCATACTCGTGAAGGACCTCTCCCAGCTTAGTTTTTTCTTTTTCTAACTCTTCTTCCACCGTGTCCCATTGATCGTAAAGCTCACTCAGATCCTTCTCTATTTCAGCTCTCACAACAGGTTCAAGGTCGCAACGTAGCTCCTCAGCTGCACGCGCTCGAATAAGCTCTAGCTCATCCCGCACTGGTGCAAGATCCGAAAGAGCCACCGCAACTTCCTCTGGAGAGTTGAGGTGTTCTTGAGCGCGGGCAGAATAGCTCTCTAGCCACTCATTTAATGAGTCCCACTCAGGTTGTTCTTGGGCTAATGCGGATGCCCGATTCAAAACAGAAATAATTCGTTCACGTTCAGTTTTGGAAGGTCCCTTTTCATCGAACTTCTTGAGGCGTTTAAGCACCGTATCGAGCAGGTCCTGATCCATCTGCCAATGTATTTCTTCCTGAAACTCACCAACAGTTACCCCTGGAATTTCCAGAAACTGGTCATCGAACTTATCACCTGAAAATACTTCAGGGTTTAACTTGAACAGCTTTATCGCACCGGAGGGCGCTACCAGCCTTCCAGACACCGGATGCTCGGAAAGAGTTATAACAGCGCATTGAGTATCTGAAATGGCAGCAATAAGCTCAGAAGACCGGGGAGCCACTCGGACTACTCCATTTTCAAGTAACGCCGCTCTTGCTGCCTCCATTCCTCTTTTCCTGAAATCAACCACTTGCCTCAAGGACTTTGCCTGATCAACGATAAACTGGTCTTTATTTTCATCAAGAGAAGTTCTGGGATTCAAGACGGCCGTAATGGCCACGGGCTGATTCAACTGTAACCACGACAAACTGACGGCAAAAGCCTTCCCAAATGGCGGCAGGTCTGCGGAAAAATCTTCGTCTCGCCGCCATTGTCCTGCGACGGCCTTTGCTACACAGGTAATTCTTGTATAGGGATTGGGAAGATAATCTGAGTAACCGAGATAGAGTCCGTTAGCCATAAAAACCTGCACCTCCATGCTTATAAATACTCAATCGTTCGCCCCTTCGCCGCTGTATAGCAAGCGATGCTGCAGCCGGCTTATGGCTCTGTAATCCTTGCAGGGATATGGCCTCCCCAAATATCGTCGTCAGAACGTTTACTTGGCTGAGGCTAACACCATACAAATAATGTGACTGGCCGGATTCAACCAGAGCTGGCCCTGTTTGCACAAAGGACGCCCGCCTTAACCATTGGGCGACTGGTAACGGAAGGTGTCCTCCAGGGCGTTTGCTGCGGAGAATCGAATCAAACCACTCAAATTGCGATTTTCTGGAAAGGCGGGAATATTCCAGGAACGCAACAACGCGCTGAGAAGCGACAAACTCGTGACTCTTTCCTCTAACGCTATACACATCTCTATCATCATCTCGGATAAAGCGTGAAAGCGCCCAGGTGACCGCTTTGTTTACATCGCCCGGTATGAACTTTTTTAACTCAGAGTGCCAGATTCCTGCACATTCACGACCTTGCGTTGTACGCTTCTCCTCCAGCCAACAAGCGGGAGCTGGTCGAAGTTTCGGAATTTTTGCCTGATAAATTTTGTAATCTAGCTTTTCGGCCACCTCAGGAATACGATCACCAACAAGCCCAACAACAGGTACAGCCCAGGGATTTTCTGCGTTTATCATAATTGCTACTGAGACTTTTTTTGCTTCAACCGTCAGCAGATCCAGCTCAGCGCTGCCCAAGGCCCCCTCAACCAGCGCCGTTTCGCCACCCGTCAGTACAATATGAGGTGGCATCACTCTCCAAAATCGCCCCCGCCATTGCCGATTTAGATCCTGAGCAATCCAGCCAGCCTCCTCCAGCGAGCGCTGGATATCCCAAGGGGACACTGAGCTAGGCACTACTCGTTTGATGAGCTGAACTATCTCGCCCTCTGGGCGTGGCGATCCAGCACGTGCATATATAGCTTCTAGAACGTCAGCGAAGCGATTCGGATACAAACCCGCGCTAAAGGGATGTGCACCATCCGTAAGAAATGGCCCGCCTTCAAAGCGCACCTCCACTGACTCCTCATGACGTTCAGATCTCGCTGCCCATCGAGTTGCTAGCGGAGCATTGCGTAGTAGCTGAAACGATGTTTTAAAAATGGATGCGTCGCTGGCTGAGGCATCCATTCGTCGTCGACCATCAGTTGGCGAAGAGTCTTCCATTATGGCCACGCCTCCCTCATACCTGAGGGCTACTTCCGGAATGATGGTGAGCTGTCGACAATCATGAAGTCGTATGTAGGGCAACAAACCGGGCCTGTTAAGCCACTTTCCCCGACCAAGCGGCACTCCGCCTTCTAGTTGAACACTAGGCTGTGAAACCTCTTTCTTAACGATCCCTTTCCCTCTGGTCAGCTCAAGCGCTTCAGCCAGGGTCATCGGTTCCGTGACCTTCCAGTATCTGCCAGCAGTCAAGATAGCCCGCATAGAAGCGACGACATCATCCAGACATGAAAGGACTATGACTCTGCAGTCTTCCGGTGCTTTTCGGTCATCTTGAACCCACAGACCACCGGGAATTTCATGTAAGATTACAACACCAGAATTGAGTAGTTTTTTTACTTGAAGAGGCGCGTTGGAATAATTCAAAAGCTCTTCAAAGCTACCAGACCAATATGAGTAATCTAACTGAGACCTCCGGTTTCCCCGCGCCAACGAAGCTTCAATTTCGTCGCCATCCCAGCCGGTAAAAGCAAGAGATAAACACCACAGCAGAGAGGATCTTCCGGGCTCACTTTGCGAAAGCTCTGCCAGTACATTCTCGATCAGCCGCCAAAATGAATTCTGCTCAAAGGAACCGCTCTGCCGATAAAGCATCTCCAATTCGCGCAGATCATTCTGCATGCGCTCCGGAAGCTGAGCGCTTTCTCTAGATAACTGCTGAAAAAGGACATAGCGGTTTTCCAGAGCTCGTTCTGGCAATCGTTTCAGAACGCTTTTCAGCTGAGATCGATCATTTCTTGATGGATATGCTAGCCGAACTGCATACCCTATCTGGGTCATGTTTCCTGGCTCAGGTAGAACGATCCGTCTAAATGGCTCCCCTTTTGAGATTTCGTTATCGATCCACCTTGCTAATGAGCGCCAAAGAGAGTTGACGCCTTGGACCTGCTGCTCCTGACCATTACCATCATCAAACAGCACGCCTAAACGCTCACGAAAATTACCAGAGTCGCCGGCTTCAGTTGTTGTTGCGCTCACAACACAGGTTAAAACGAGGAAGTGGAAACGGTGGTACACATGAGAACCTACATATTTGGACACTTCCGTACCCAGAACTTTTCTTACAGTATCCCGAGAAAAAATCGCCATAAATGCACTAAGAATCTCTTCGTCAGACAGATCCTCAAGGCCGGCCGCTGTGCGAAGTTCTGAAGGCGTAGCATCCAGCGAATCCAGAGGCGTGCTTCCACTCGGCCCATCCGTTCGCAAGTAATGGTGTTGTAGGCATTCCTCCCACTCTTTTGCTGTAAGTATTGAACGCTTGGCAGTCATAACGTCACCTCGCAACCACCTAGCAATCCAGTCGAACGAAGGATGCGCGGCAAAGGATCCATTCCAAACCTCGCACTAAAATGCGCGCACTTGGTGCGTTCAGTATTTGCATGCTTGGCCCCTGAAAAATTTCGCGACGATTTTTATTGATTCGGGTGGGATACTAACAGTGAGACCCGACATCCAATGTCGCTATATACGAAATTACAATTTAGTTATGAGTAAGATAATGCGGCAGATTGATGTAAAGAGAAAGGGAGGGGCTGTAAAATCTTGTTATTTAACTGTTTGATTTGTCGATTGTTTGAATATGCGGACTAATGCATGCACAGTGCCTATTGCTGTTTTTTAGGCAGGCCCTTCTCAGAGCCTGATGAATGTATAAAATATCCGGGGCGATTTAGTCAGCTGAGCACAAAAGACTGTTCAAGTCATATTCTTTACCAATCACAATGCAATAAGAGCCTCCTACCCAATGTCATCAACTTAAGCCCCAAAAGTCCATCATGACCTTCTGAGTCACCAAGATTACCAATCGTGAGACAGCCTACTATTGAATCGACAGGCGATTAAAGTCAGAGTCTAACCCGAAATCAGCTCCAAAGACCGTCAATGGTGCATTTGCAGGTGTGTCAGAGCGATTTAAGCACTATTCAGGGCGAGCGTCATCCGACCGGTGGCCAGCACAGTCTGTCAGGAAATCTCGTTAAACGTCGTCGAGGTTTGGTGTCGGTCAGCGAGTCGGCTTGTACCCTTCACAGCCTTTGGTGGCCGGTCGTTTTCGGCGTCGTGGGCTACTCCGCCCGGGGCGCACCGCACTCAGACTGTTACCCATCAGACGACACAGATTATCCAGGGCCTCACAGCTGGGCCGCACCAGAAGGGCGACGAGGGTATGCTTCAGGCGGGACACGCCCTGAGTGAAGTTAGCCTTCCAGGCCAGTTTCCGGTGTGCGGTTTTGCGCTCAATGTCGGGCTGCTGTAGGGCCTGCATCAGCAGGGCCAGGTTCTTGAGCAGTTGGCAGGCGTGGATGTCCTGCTGTACGGCACAGACCGTCCGGCCACTGACGTTTTCCAGGCTCAGGGTTTGCTTAAGCCGGCGGTAGTCGGTTTCAATGCCCCAGCGCCGGTGATACAGGTCGGCAAAGAGCTCGGCGGGGAAGGCCTCGGTGTCCAGGAGCGAGGTGGCCAGCACTTCCGTTTCCCCGGTGGGCAGCGTCACCCGGATCAGCCGAATCCGCAGGGGTGTGTCCGGATCTAAACCGGACTGCCTACAGACCTGTCGGGATAACCGGGATCGGCACGTCATGGAGACGGTGTCGTCGTCTTTTCCAGAATCCACAAACGCGCGGACTTCTCGGGAATGGGTCAGTGTCAGGCGCATCAGGAATTGCTGTTCACAGCGCTGTAGCTCAACAAAGAGCCAGTGGGCGGGATAGCCCCGGTCAAACAGAATCAGGCTGTGGTCAGGAGCATGCTTCAGGTGCATGCTGGCACAGCCCCGCTCATCCACATCCGGCGTGATCAGGAGGGTGTGCAGAGCCTGATCGGACAGCAGGTCTTGCAGGACCGACACCCGGGCCACCGGCAACCCGTTGTGGGTTCCGAAATGCCGGGCCAGTGGGTCTTCCAGCGGCAAGTGCATGCTGGAGCCGTCCACGGCCAGCAGGCGCAGGCCCTGCCAGGTCTTGTGCAGCCCCAGCTCATCCATCTGGGCATGCAGGGCGCTGTTGAGAGCCTCAAAGACGGACGCGCTGAGCTTCTGGCGGGCTTTGCTGAAGGCTTGGGCGGTGACCACTTGGGTTTCAAAGGCCGAGCCATTGAGGGTCTGAAAGAAGGCATCCAGTTCGGTTTGCAAGGCGCTTTTAGGCTGATTCAGCAGAAACAGGATCAGATTGGGGAAGGTCAGATGGCGTTTGCGGGTAAAGTGCTTCGGATGGGTGCGATGCTGGGCAATAAAATCGGGGCAGCTTAGTAGGTTGGTTAATTTATGTACAATTTTCAGCCAGGACCTCGGTTGGGTTGTCAACCGTTGGTTTTTTATTGCGCTCCATAGGGCATTTCCTCGTTGGTGGTTGAGCTCTAATTATATGATATTTTTAGGGAAATGTCTTAAGTTGATGACATTGGCCTCCTACCAGCTGTGACCCTGAAATAATTAGTGCTTTGAACTGATCCCCTGGGTACATCTCAGCCATCTCGTCTAAAAATGGGAAATCGTTAATTTCTGCCTTTGCTTCGTAAAAAGAAGACCAGCTTGAGCTAAATTTGTCGGAAGCAAACATCGCCTGATCCGGCGATTCCTGGTCGAGGATAGCAACTATGATGGTTCCAACCGGAACCTGATCGTTTTCCCACTCGTCCACGTCAAAGTCAATAAAACGCCCGGTGATTGGGCAATTAATGCCATTGTGCTGATTGTAATCTATTTTAATGATTTCCATAATTACTCCTGACTAAGGCCTTTTAAAGTTAGTTTACGTACCGTGTCCATTCACCAAGCATGCATCTTCTCGAACTGGTCATAAACGGTTTATCTCAAATGTATTTTGCGCAGCCCAATTGATGGCAATCTTTTCTATGCCAGAAATAGCACTGTAATAACGCAACTGATGCCAATAGCTTGTATTTTTGGAACGTCTATCCGTTTTATGATCCACCAACCAACTTTCATTTTCTCCAACCAGTATCAAGTCTATTACCCCGCTACATACTTGTCCCTGTTGGTTCATTCCCACTACAGGCACTTCGTTACGCCACTGCACCACGCCACCCATGAGTTGATTCATGTGGGTTGTGAATGCCTCAAAATGCAGCATCAAAGCATTTTTTTGAACCTCGTCCGTGAGATAGCAGGGGTGCATAGCCATGGCTTTATCAATCAAGGCTGGTTCCGTTAGATAGACCTGATACAACCGATGCACCCAGATGCCTAGCTCATTAGCCGGTATCCCACTGAACGTATCGAGGTTAAGCCCTGAGCTGTAGGCAGTGGTTTGCGTCTCAGGCAGTTCCTGTCTTTCCTCGTCTTTGCTTAGTGAAGGGCTGATGGTGTGCTGGAGTTTCGTTGGCTGCTCGTTTTGGGCAATCAGCAGTTCAGTCCGCTCTACTGTTTTTACGGTGTCCTCACGCAAGTCGGCATCTGAGGAAATCACCTTCCTTTCCTCATACAGCGCACTATTACCCTGTTCCGCCCGCGCGCTTAGCAGCGGTTCGATATAGGTAAGCATCGAGCCATCGGTATAACCTTCCCAGCAAGGTAGGATGATCTGCTCTCGCGCCCTCGTTAAGGCCACGTAGTACAGGTTTTTTGTTGTCTCCGTTTCATCTTCTGCCAGTAATTCCGAGCAACGCTCTTTGGTGGCTTTATTGTCGAACTGGGGCAATATCTGCACAAAGCTTTGTTCGAGCATGGTGTCGATGCCACCATCGGGATAGGCCATGCTGATGTTGGGGAAGCGAGGCTCTGACGCCTTTTCAGCATCCAGCACCATAACCACCGGCCACTCCAAGCCTTTGGAGGAGTGCCAGGTTTTAAGCACAACGGCGTTCTCCGCCTGAGGGTCTGCCCCTGGTTGGTCATCGATGCCGTCTTTGCTCTGCTTCAGCCAAACTTGGAAGGTTGCGACGTTCTTGCCCGCAATGCCCATGGCGTTGAGTGTTTCAGGCTGCAGCGCCTCGAACTCATCTGCCAAGCCGATCAACTTGATCAGGTTTGCTCGATACTGCGGCCCTTGGGGTTGTGTACGCAAACTCTCAAAAAGCTGAGTTTCTTCGATGATGGTTAACAGCTGTGTTTTAACCGGCTGAGTCCGTAGAAATTTACGCAGCGGTATAAGTTGTTCGGTTAATTCGTTTTCAAATCTGAATTTTTCACGATAGCCGGTCAGCAGTGCCTGCAATCGATCGGTGTTTTGTCCTTTGATCAAGGGCGAGGTCAGTAAATCCAACCAGGCGTATTGATCTCGGCTGTTATTCAATCCTTGCAGGGCATTCAGCACCCACTGCACCGCATCGCAGTCTAGAAAACCCGGTTGCTGGATTTGAACGTCTATTCCTGCTGTGCGTAAGGCATCCGCAAACTTACGGAGTCGGCGGTGCCCTCTTGCCAATACGGCGATATCCGCACCGCGAATCGCTCGTTTGGTTTTTGTTTGCCGATCGGTGATTTCTTTACCACTGCACAGCAGATCTACAATGTGGTTAGCCAGCGCCGTGTTGCCCTCGCTCGTAAAGCCGAGCTTGGAGCTTCTGGAGTTGGCATCCAGGTTCCAACTGTCTTTGTTAAATCGTAGTGCTTGTAAGGCGGGCAAGTCAGATTGATAGCCGGCTTTGGGTGCCAATTTCTTATACTGGGCAGCGTAAAGCGTCTCGCCCATATCGTTGATGAAATCCATCAACTCCGGCGTGCTACGCCAGTTGCTATCCAATTCTTTAACCACCTCAGGCTGCTGATCGCTGTCATCCAACAAGGTGGCGAACAAACGGCTATCCGAGCCTTGGAAACCCATAATCGATTGCTTCAGATCACCCACTATGAAGGTGTGTTTACTGCTTTTTTGGAAGCGGCGCAGTAACGCGTACTGCAATGGGTTGGTGTCTTGGAATTCGTCGATTATCAGGCAATCGTATCCACTGGCGATTTCATCCAGCCATGCCGGATTGCTGGCCAGCATATCGTTGGCGAGGTGCACCATGTCGCCATAGTCCACTAAGCCCGCCTGTTCTTTTGTCTGCTGATACTCTGCCAAAACTTCCAGCACACCCTCTATAAGGCACTCGATGTGTTGTAAGGCATCGTTTAATGGGCCTGGATGCACACTGAGTTTTTCGGCAGCATTCCAAACAGCCTCCGCCAAGTCTGCGCGGGGGTGCTTCTCTTGGATTTTTTTAAAGTCTTCAGAGTGTTGAAGGCTTGCCCACAGCTTCCAATCACTCTCTAAACGCTGTTGGCTGGCCGCATAGATATCGCCTACAAACGCGCGAGTTTGTTTGTTGTTGCCCCACTCACTCTTTTGTTCAAGCTCTTTCTGATATGGATACTCAGTTTTAACGGCCTCAATTGCCCGCCACAGGTCGCCGGTTAATGCAGCTCCGTCATTCTGAACGTGGCCGTATACCTTGGTAATAACCGCTTTCGCCTGGCCGAGCAGTGCTTGCCGCTCCTCTGGCGACGTAGCAAAGCCTTTACCAAGGGAACGGAGTTTGCCGATAACGCTCAAAATGGTGCTAGTAAGCTGATCGACACCCTCTTGGTACTCATCCCCAGCGTGACCGCCGGTATACCCAAAATGCTGCAAATCCTCGAGCAGGGGCTGGATGGACCTCGCCTTATCTAGGGCCTCCCTTAGTAGGAAATTTTGTTCCTGTTCGGTTAGCTGTCTAGGTGTGGGTGAATTACCAGCTTCGTAAGCGAAGGTTTTCAGAATCTCAAAGCCAAAAGCGTGGATCGTCGAGATGGTCGATTTCCGCAGCAGCCGTGCGTCCTTCATCAGTCCTTCTTTTAAAAGGGCCAGGCGAATTCTCGTGCTCATTTCGCTGGCTGCATCGGTGGTGAAGGTTACTGCGAGTATTCGGTCGGCTTTTACCTGGCCCCGCTTGACCCATTCAGCAAGAGTGTTCTGAATGGTGTAGGTTTTTCCGGCACCCGCACCGGCTTTGATCAATGTGAGTTCTTGCGGGGAGAGAATCGCTGAATGACTCATACCGCCTCCTCCTCACTGTCTCGGGTGAAGCGCGTCACCACAGGATTGTTAGTCAGGGCGTACGCTTTTATGCCGCGCTTGTCCCAGGTTTTATCATCTGAGGTCTGATTGAGTTTAATCGTGCCGCTTTCCAGCTCACCGAGCCTTTGTTCGACCAGTTCAACGGCACTGGCAGACTGCTCATCTAATGAGAGGCTCGGCTGGACGACACTCAACCGATCGCTAGCACTCAATGATCGGTCGGCAAGCAGGGTGGTGTCATTCAGGGTGTAGTATCCACTCATGACTTGGCTGCCGGCATTCTTCTGTTGATACAGTTCGCGATAAATCAGGGTCTGCAGGTCGTAACCCGCTTCAAGCTGCTTCAACCGCTGCTTATGTTTTGACGTTTTGTAATCTACGATCAGCGTTTGATTGCCATTAGTGAGCACGGCATCTACAAATCCTCTCAGAGGCGTTCCCCATAGTTCGCCCTGCAGCTCTAGTTCGGTGTCCGAAATATCCCACTTTTCCTGTTCACACCAGCCACAAAAACCGTCCAAGGCTTTGTAGACCTTATTTCTGAGCTGTGTTCGCTTAAGTCGCCATTGGGGTGAATCCAAAAAGGACGCCTCTTGCTCTACTGACTGACTGAACAGCTCATCGAACAGCGCTTCGCTCCAAGGATCTCCTTGCTTGACCGAGAACAACTCAAACACCTTGTGAGCTACTGTCCCCTGCACAGAAATTGTGGGCGTTTGTGGCTCCCACACTTGAGGCTTGATGCCTAATCGATACAACAGCCATGCCAACGGTGATTGCATCAGTTTCTCAAGGCTACTGGTGGATTCCGGCTTGATCGTGCCATCCTGCTGGTGCCTGACAGCGTGTAAAAGTTCCTGTTCAAGCTGGAGGTTTTCCAACTTTGGTTTGTCTTGCTCATCCAGCTTAGAGGAGATGGTTCGTAGCAATGGATGACTAGACTGCATGACGGGTCGTTCTAGCTGTTCAGGGTCGAGTTCTGCCAAAGGCTGAAAACAAAGAGCCATATCTAGCAGTGTTTCACTTGGCTCCAAGCTTTTACCTTGATAGTCGTTCATCGCCCGTATGAATGTTATGCGGCTATCGACTCTGCCAAGCAGTTCCGTAAACTCTTTTTGCCATTGCTGCAGGCTCGTTTCTGCTGTTGGAATGGCGAGACCAACCGTGCTTGCCAGCTGGTCCCAAGCATCTCGGTGGATCGGGGCGGTATGCTCTGGCTGGTAACTGTAATGACCTTGATTGAACCCAATGACGAACAACTCGTCTACCTGAAAGGGTAGTGGCTCGCCTTCTTGGATGATATTGATCGCATGCAGGTAACGAACCCTGTCATCTTGTGATTCTAGGGTCGCCACTGGTGTTTGACGGACAACTCGTTTGAGCTGTTCCTCGAAGGGGAAGTCCCCGTAGAGCGCTAAGAGTCGGCGGGTGCTCTCTACAAGTGCTTTTAACCGCTGTTTGCCTAGGCCTTTTATACGTGCAGTGCCGCACTGCGCAACGACAGCGTTCAACCAACTCATAATCGCGGCCGGAGTCTGCTCAGGAAGGTTCTGCAAGAGTTCAAGCATGGCTTGGCCTTCGGCACTTAACTCTACTCCTGGGTCGAGCTCTCGCCCTTCTCCCAACTGTTCCGCCAGTTTATGGCCAATACTGGCGCTCCAAGGCATCAACGGATTGATCATTACGCTCATGCTGGCCATGGGAATATCGTTTTGAATCAATCCGGTAAGGAGGTCGTGAACTAGAGCAGATTGCCAATCAAAAACACCAGAATTAGAGCGCAGGTTGCTGGCAATAATGCCTGCATGCTCAAAGTGCTTTACCAACCAGGCCTCGTAGTCTCCACCTCGGGGTACAGTGACTGCGATGCACTCTGGGGCTGTGCCGTTATCTAGGGCGCTTTGAATCAAAGAAGTTACCGCTTCTACTTCTTGAACCTGGTCACGACAGGTTAGCCAGTACAGGTCATCGTTCGCGACGATGCCTGACTCGGGGCGAAAGAGCGTTTGGGCAAACTTCTGGATCGGTGCACTCTCACTCGCAGGTATCGGCTGCTGAATAAAATTGTACTTTTCTGGCTCCGGCGCTAACCAGCCCTTTTCCGCCAGGATATCGAGAACCTGTTGCTGCCAGGGATATAGACACTCGGTGTTTACCGGCTGATAGACATACAACGACTCAATACACAGCCCCTCGTGCTCTATCACCCACTGTTCCGCCAACTCGTCCTGCGCTGGGCGCTCCCCGATGTTCTTCAGCAGGCACACCAGGTCGTTGTAATAGCGCTCGTACCGACTAGCCGGTTCCAAGATTTCTACTGGCTGAATACCAAGAGGCAAATGGTTGAGCAAAAACCGCAGGCTGGCCTTTAACTCCGCAACGGTTGCTGGCTCGTCTACCTGAATGCTTCGAGCCCAAAAAGCACCCTGCATGGATAGCGCATACTCTTGGAGCGCAACATCCCAGTCCAACTCCGATGGTTCAATAAGCCATAGCTCGGCCAACGCTTCGAGTAGTACAGAAAAGCTGCCGACTTTTGCGCCCATGGTATTGCGCTGGGCGAGTGCATAGCGAGCTTCGCTGGCGGTTAATGCATCCGAGACTAGGATGAAGTCCATTTCGGTTCCTTTTTTTGTGGTTCTAGCTTCTAACTTTTTTGGGTTGGGCGTGTCATTCCATCAACCCATACAAAGCCCTGTGGACGTAAACTTGCTTCGCCATCGAAACGATACGCACAAAGCTTTCCACCGCGATCGCCCCCAGCCACGCTGTAATCTAAACAAGCAATGTGGTCGCTCAAGGGGGCCGGCTCGCCTTTTAGCCAATAATGCCCAACAAACACCGGCTTTTCGCCGTCATATCCAGGAAGGATGTCCGCTTCAACTGGGTCATGAGGAATTTTGTCGATCTCAGATCCCGGAACCATGGCAAGGTCGCGGTAGGTCAACTTTTCGGTTTGCCACCATCTGGTTCGTACATCAGTACGTTTATTTTCATCTTTGTCCAGAAAGTAGTGCCCGGGTGGCAAAGGAATTTCGAGGCCTTTAAGCAGGGTTTCGATCGTATCGTAGGCTTCGCTGCCTTTTCGGCTGCTGGCTTCCCATGCTTCTGGTAACAGTCGATTCTGATCATCCGTAAACTTGCCAATGGTTTTTAGATACTTGGGGTGCCAGCAGGCATGCACCACTCGCAGACCTGTCAAATCGAGATATATTGGCAATGTTTTAAACCATTCAGTCATGCTTCGGTGCAGATCACTCCCCTCACCTACTTGATCCAGAAACGCCTGGTGCTGGCCTAGATTCTTAGCGGTGTGGGGCCGTAGATATTCATCGGAGTTTTCGGGGTCTGGCGTAGCCCAACAAACAGCGTTGAATTCATGGTTTCCCATCACGGCTAGGGCGTTACCACTTTCGACCATGTTCCGAGCAACCCTAACGGTTTCTACCTGTTCTGGCCCACGATCCACGAAGTCCCCGAGGAAAATCACCTTGCGTTCAGGGTGCTGCCAAACGCCGTCGATTTCTTGGTAATCCATTTTAGCGAGTAGTGCTTTCAGCTCGGTAGCATAGCCGTGAATATCACCAATCAAATCGTACATTGTCAGTATTTCCTCAGGCTATTATTGCTGGGCTTCACGGGTGCTAGGTGCAATCACATTAAGCTCTCGGCTACCTATGGCTTGGTTTGGCACTGGGCCAATTTGCTTCCCAATCACCTCACCATTACGAGCTAATAAATAGGCAGCGTCTTTTTTATAGTAAAACCAATACTGCTCGATCCCACCCCAAATTCCAAGGTCTGTGCCGGTTCTATAGACATGTTCACGAACCATACACTGCGCACGACCCAATTGTTGGTCGAGCGCCATACGCCAAAACCCCTTTGCAAAATGCAAATAACGCTGGTGTTCGCAGGCTGCCAGCGCAAAAAGCGGCTGACTTTTACGTTTGAAGCCGGTATCTACCCAGAGGTAAGGCTTAAAGGCCGTCTTCTCTTCTGCAAGGCGCTTTTTCAGCCGGATGATACGCTGGTTCGTCAACGCCATGTCCATGCCGACAACCGTGCACATGGCTCTCAAAAAGCCTTCGCTACTAAACTTAAAATCAAAGCCTCCATCGCTCAGCCCAAAATCTGGGCAGTCCATTACACCCTGCAGGCGTTCTAGGTTTGCCGAGGTTGGCTTTTGATAGCCCACAGCTTTAAGGAGTTCTTCTCGGGGTATGGCGGCCACACGAACCACCAAATCGGTTTTGAAGTTATCGATCATTGCCAATCCTCCCTGAGTAGCTTGAAAGCAAGGGTCAGCCTACTGACATCGAAGTGCGCGCCGTCAAAAAACCATTTCGAGACTTCTTCGACCAATGCTTGGTCGAGACTCAATCCCTCGGCTAGCCTCTCTGTCACCGTTTGGGCAACGCGGTCGTACTCATCGAAGCAATCGTTCTCTCGGCAGCAGGTGTTCATGGGATCGGCTTCGAATAGAGCTTTGGAGATTTGCTTAGGCGTGAAGTTTGCGTTCATAAGACCCTCCTGTTTGATATGATCATTATGCAACGCGGATGTGACGGCTTATGTCGCACATTACGCGCTATCGCTTAGTTCACTGCACAAAGCCAATTGGTTGGCCAATAACACCATCGGTCTGCTGGCTCTGTTCGGCTTTTAGTGCTTCCAATAGCCGTTCTGTACGCGGCTTGAAACCTCGTAAGCGAAGGCCCTGAACCGCTCCTCGCACCAGGCCCGGTGTCAGGTACACAAATTGCGCGAGTTGATCAGGTCGCAACGCTCGGGCTTTGTCCTTGTCCATCACGCAGGCTTCGATAAGCTCCTTCAGTTGGTCGGTACTGAGGTATCCGAGCTTCACCTTCAGGTGGAAGCGGCGCAGGATGGCTTTGTCCAGGCTGTCGAAGCGGTTGGTGGTCGCCAGGAGAACACCTTCAAACCGTTCCAGGCGAATCATGAACTCATTGACTGCGCTCACTTCCCAACTGCTCTGAGCCATACCCCGGCTGTAGAGGAACGTGTCGGCCTCATCGAGCAGCAAGACAGCACCGGTTCTCTCCGCTTTGTCGAACATAGCGGCGATATTCTTCTCGGTCTCACCAATGAACTTGTCCAAAAGGTCACTTCCGGACTGGAGCATAAAGGGCTTTTCCAGACGCTTGGCCAGCTCCTGAGCATAGGCGGTTTTACCGGCGCCGGGCGGGCCATACAGGCACACTTTAGCGGCCCCTTCCTTGCGAACCAGGCGTTCCACGTTTTTCAGAGTCGGCTTGGTGTTAATCCATTCCTGCCGGAATTCGGGGAAGTCCTGTGTTTGTTTTCGTTTCAATAACTGTGCTGGCTTGCGCTCTCCCATGGCAGACAGGCGCTGGTGCATCAGGGTTTCCAGACGCTGCTGGTTACGGATGATCTGTCTTGCGGGCAGGTACTGCGCGACTTCTAACAGGTTTTTGGCCAGTGCCGGGGTCATCCAGGATGTGCGGGCCGCTTCTGTTATCCAGGCTTGGCTAACGGGCAGAGCCGACAGATCACGTTCAAGCTTTTCGGCCTGTTGATCCGTTCCAGACCCCTCCACTTCAAAAATGAAATCAAAGCGGCGCAAGAAGGCCGAGTCCACCGCGCTGATGTTGTTGCTGATCCAGATCGCAGGGGCTTGGTTTTCTTCCAGTAATTGGTTGAACCAGCCTTTTGCAAGATCATCCGCTTTACGGAAGGCGTCTTCCATTTCATCGAACAGCAATATTGCACCCAAGCGATCTTCCAGAAACATCTGAGCCAGCTTGGCCGCGTCCAGTCGAATACGGCCGGTCATAGCACCGGAGCGACCGTCTTTGGTTGGTACTTCGTATAGAGGAGCCGACAGCTTTTCGGCCATGGCCCGGGCCAGCTGGGTTTTGCCAGTGCCTGGCTTGCCGTAAAGCAGGATGTTCTTGCCTCTGGCCTTGGTGGCGAGCGCATTCTGCAAATAGTCGAGCATCAACTGTAGTTCCGGCACGCCCTGAAACTCGCTGATCTGGTGTTGAGCTTCCGGCCCAGGCGGACAAACATGGCGAAACAACATCTGCTCAATGTCACTTTCGCTTTGGCCTTTCTCACCGTCAGAAGTAGCCAGTACCAGCTGGCCAAGCAACGGGCCGGCTTCCACCAAATCCCAGATATCACTGCCGCGATTGGGAGTTTCAAACAGCCGAATCTGGCGCAGCATGGAATCGTCCTCCAGCGCACGGGCAACTGTGCGGGAGGATTCACGCATAGCCCTGGCCAGTGCATTCACGGAATTGTTGAGCTCACTTATTTCGAGCTCCCGAAGCACCGACTGAGCCTGCGGGTGTTTGAGCAGCAACATCGCATAAACCAACAGCTTGGTCTCCACCAGGTTGGGTTTTAAGAGCTTCACCAAGCTTGCCAGTAGCGGCTCGAAGGAAAGTTTCGGCTTGCCTTTGAGCGAGAATGTCAGCGCCTTTTCCCGCTTGCGTATGATGTTCAGATGCGCTCGTGTGCCCAGGGTATCAGCGTCTTCCGGCGGTTTAATACCGAGAAACGCCAAGCTTTCTTCAGCGTTAAACAAGCTCAGGGTGTTCTCGTATGCGGGGGTGAGGTAAAGCCTGCAGAGATAGATCTGAAGCAGCCTCAGATCATCTTTGGACGCGGTCGTGTCTTGTTCCAGTTCGCGGGCTTCATTAATGAGTTCGTTCCACAGCAGCATAGGCAGGCCTCCAGAATCGTTAGGAGTATTGTACGATCCGTATGCGACAGAAAATGTCGCTACCCTCCTATATCATCTGAATTATCGAACGCTTTTGGCGCAAAGAACGTTTATTGTCTATCACGGTAATCAAACCCGACGACGGAGCTATGGAAAGGTGGTCACGAAAAAGGCAATGCATCCAAAAAGCCAGGTGGTTTTCGATCTCAGCGCCATCCTCAACTACCCCATTCAATTGGTTGTTCACAGTTGGCATTCCGCCCGGCCGCTTCGTTGGTTCAGCAGGAATGACGACGGCATCGTGGCCGAGGGTCGTTTTCTGGAGGCGCCAGGGCTGCCCTTGTTTACGCTGGAAGATGACAGGGGAGCGCGGGTTTCAGACGGCATACCCGAAGGCATATTGGTTATTGCCAGGTTAATGCCTGCGATGGATTTCGAGCTCGCACAGGCCTGTGCGGTATCAGAGGCTGCCTGGGAGTTAGCTGAAAACTCCCCGCTGCTGTTCATCCTTCTGGTGGATTACGCACGCAGGCAAGCGCTCTGTGTTGAAGAGTTCGAGCAATTGTTAGCCCTGAAGCGCACCGTCATTCTTGATAAGGTCGGCCTGCCAGCCAGCAAATCTTTGGTTCGTTTGATTAATCGGATTGAACTCTCCCCGCTGCTTCCTTGGGAGCTTGAAGATGTTGTCAAATCGCTGAGTCAGCCTGAGTTTCTGTCGCTGCTCAGGCACCATCCGAGCGTGCACCTGAATCACCTGCGCTTTCTGCTCCGTCAACGGCAGCCTCTTTGGCCGGGCATGCTGTATCTGGTCGATAAGCACTCTTCAGCTTTGGACATCACATGGCTATGCCGAATGATTCGGGACACGCTGAATATGGCGGCAGGCAATAGGCAGATGCTGGAGCGGGTGAGCTCACGGCAGGCGCTGCAAGAACTCCACGACCTTTTGGTCGGAAGGTTTAACAGCATGGGATCCGATGCCAAACGCGCCGCCCATGCTGAGGCGCTGGTGCAGGAACATGGAAACTTCCCGGCTCCACCCTTCCCTATCATTGACGGCATTGAGCCTCTGGCGTCGTGGCTAGAGTTGTTGGAAGAAGGCTCTTCTATGCGTCACTGCGTGGGTAGCTACGATACGTTCGTCGCGCTGGGTGAGGTGTTTATTTACCGCATGATGCAGCCAGAGCGCTTGACCATTTCACTGGAGTACCGCAATAACCGCTGGATTGTTGGCGAAGTGCGGGGGAGCCGTAATGCTAATCCCTCGCCTGGGGCACTGGATATTATTCGACGTTGGGTCGAGCGTTGATAGTGAGGTTTTTCGTTTAATAACAGGCAAGGTTTTTCATGGCTTTTAGATTTCGCAGAACAGTGTCGATTTTCCCTGGGTTTCGCCTCAACCTCGGCAAGCGCGGGGTGAGCGTTTCGGCGGGAATGCGCGGCGCCAATGTCACTTTAGGGCGCAATGGGCTTTACGGTAATGCGGGCATTCCAGGCACCGGTTTCTCTTATCGTGAAAAACTTTCAAAGCCAAATACTGCGGCTGGCAGAGCCGGAAGCCGAAACGCCCGGTCGACGAAGCCGGCGCCGGCGCTGCCACCAATTGCCGAAAAGATTGCTCAGGTGCAGCTGAATACGAAAACCGGTGACATCACCATTCTGGATGCCAACGGTGATGATCTTGGCGATGAGGCCATTGAGGTAGCTAAAACCTACGCTCGGGAAGATCTAGAAAATACGCTACAGCAGCATGTGGATAACCATAACCGGATGATGGCACAGATCAGTGATATTCATCTGGGTACACCACCGCCCCATACTTTCCCCACGTTTGTGCCCACGCCATTTGAGATCACCGAGCCCAAACCGCCAGGGTTACGAAAACCGGATTGGCTGGCGTACTTGTGCCCTGCCCGGCGCAGAGCTTTTTCCGATTCCAATGAACAGAAACGTAACCAGTATCGGCAACTGCGCGAGCAATGGGAAAACGAGAAGCGCTCCTTTGAGCAGGTCGAGTCTGAACGTGAAAACCTCTACAGGAACGCGCGGCTTGGGGATGTCGCAGCAATGGAGTCTGTGCTGGACGATCACATGCAGGATATTGACTGGCCCCAGGATACCGAACTCTCGTTCGAGCTGTCCGACGACGGCAAAGCACTGATGCTGGATGTGGATTTACCGGAAATTGAAGACTTTCCCACGACCGAGCTGCGCACGTACAAACGAGGTGTTGGCGTTTCTGTTAACGAGCTTTCAGATACGGCCTCTCGTAAGCTCTACATGGCCCATGTTCACGGTATGGGTGTTCGGCTAATGGGTGAGTGCTTTTCTTGTGCGCCTTCAGTTGAGCGGGTGATTTTGTCGGCATTCACTCAGGTATCTAACGCCGCTACCGGCGGAGTTGAGGACAAGTATCTCTATAGCGTGAAGGTAAGCCGTGAAGCCTGGGGCCGGATCCATTTTGGTAATCTGGAAGCGGTGGACCCGGTGGAAGTACTCGCTGCGTTTGACCTGCGACGGGATATGACCAAGACCGGCATTTTCAGGGCTGTTGAGCCTTGGTAGCCGGGTTAGAGGAATCCAAAAAATCCGATATGCTGACAAGCGGCATTCAGCTCTCCTAGATGTGGTCCTACCAATCTCAGATAATATGCCAAGTTTCTCACGTTACTGAATTGACCCAAGGGGAAAATCACACCAGAATACTGTACATATAAGGCTATGTTGGTATCTGCTGTTGTTTTATTCCTATCGCAGAACGAAGCCATGCCTCTTCTGATGAATCTCCGTTTTCAAAAAGCCGCCGCCAAGCTAGGTAGTTAGGCAAATATGCTGTACCCACGCCACGGAAGCGCGCAATCCAACCCTTCAGTCGGCTGATATAAGCGTTGACGTTCTGAATGTGGTATTCCTTGCCAATCACTCGCTGATGATCGAGTGTGATCAGTCGATGATGCGCGATGTCATGCTCGGCAGAGAAGGTTTTATACCAGCTGTGCCCGTCCGAACACAAAATCGAATCATGGTCTATGATCGGCTCCAGAAATGCGTGGACAGCTGATTTACTGAGCGTCGGACCTACCAGATCACTGATATGGCCGTTGCGATCACGAGCAATAACTACTTGAACCTTATCCGCTTTCTTCTTTTTGCTGCCTTGCCCACCGCGCTTCCGTGTCATCCGATGCGTGAGGCGACGCTTTCCCTTACAAGATTCAAGAAACCACGTTTCATCGACTTCAATGATCCCCGATAAGGCGTTGGCATTGGTTTTGGCGGCAGAGGCTAAAAACCGGTGCCGCCAGCGAAATGCGGTTTTTAGATCGATGCCCAAGCGCTTCGCCGTGATGCGTAGCGTTAAGCTATCCAGCATGCAGCCTAGATACGCAAACCACTTATCACGGTGATGCAGTTTGGCTAGGGGCGTACCGGTGAGGGTGTTAAATGTTTTGAGGCACACTGGATTGTGGCATCGATATCGCTGTAAGCCACCAGAACGACCCCATTTGACTGGGTGCTCATTGCCGCAGTGAGGGCATAAAGGATGAGGTCTAGCCGTTTCGATTAGGGTGTCAGCCTGAGCGTTAATTTGCCCAAGAAGTTGATTGGCGAAGTATTTTTTGAGCTCAACAGGGAGGCGGGACAGTAACTGTTCAATGGCGTTGATGTCTGTTCGCTTCATGACGTACTCCAGGGAAAACTGGATATACAGTATTTTATACAGTATTTTATACAGTAATGTATAAATACGCCAACAGCAGATACCAACATAGCCACATATAAACAGTATTTAAGGTGAAGTATGCCCTGCACATTTCTTGGTGACTACCAATCTTTCTCCCGTTTGGGTATTCCTCTTTTTTTGGAGCGCGTGTCGGCTGGTTTCCCATCTCCGGCTGAAGATTACGTCGAGAAGACCCTCGACCTGAACGAACTGTGCATCCAGCATCCAGCATCCGGCAGCCACCTTCTTTGTGCGGGTTCAGGGAGAGTCCATGATCGAAGCGGGAATTTTTCCAGACGATGTGCTGGTAGTTGACCGGTCGTTACGAGCCACACACGGCGACATCATCATCGCCAGCCTGGAATCAGAGATGACGGTGAAGCAGTTACACCTGACACCTCCTCCTGTTCGACTGCTGCCCAGAAATCCCCTCTACCATCCCATTACCATTGAAGGCGACATGACGATGGAGGTGTTTGGTGTAGTCACTAACGTGGTTCGATCACTCAAGCGCGGAGGTAAGTCATGATCAGTCACAGCCCGGCTTCCTTCGTCACGGTACGACGTGGGTTTTATCAGAAACAGGCTAAGGCGGGATGAAACAACCAGTCTTTGCATTGGTCGATTGCAACAACTTCTATGCTTCCTGCGAGAAGCTGTTTCGGCCCGATTTGCGGCATACACCGGTCGTCGTACTGTCCAACAACGACGGTTGTGTCGTTGCACGCTCGAAGGAATCCAAAGACCTGGGTATCAAAATGGGTGTACCAGTACACCACATCAAACAGGAGATTCGACAGCATGGAATTCAGCTGTTTTCCTCCAACTACACTCTCTATGGCGACTTGAGCCATCGGGTGATGATAACGCTGGAAGCGCTGGCACCCAGAGTGGATGTGTATTCGATTGATGAGGCTTTCCTGGATGTCACCGGTATTGACCGGTTGGTGTCCCTTGAGGACTTTGGCAGGCAGATAAAACACACCGTGTACCGGAACGTGGGCCTTCCAGTGTGTGTTGGCATTGCACCCACCAGAACTCTGGCGAAGCTCGCCAATTACGCCGCCAAGAAATACCCAGCAACCAAGGGTGTCGTAGACCTCACTGATCCAGCGAGACAAAGAAGGCTTTTGGCCCGAGTGCCCGTGGAAGAAGTTTGGGGCGTAGGCCGCAAGATCTCAGCGAAGCTTCATGCCATGGACATTGTCACGGCTTTACAATTGGCCGACACCGATTTCGGTACCTTACGAAAACGCTTCTCTGTTGTGCTAGAACGTACTGCCCGGGAATTAAACGGTGTGCCCTGTCTGCCGTGGGACGATGCACCGTCACCTAAAAAACAGATTATGTGCTCCCGCTCCTTTGGTCAGCCCATCCAGTCTCTGGCGAATCTGGAAGAGGCCGTGGCACACTTTGCAGTAAGAACCACCCAAAAGCTTCGGAGCGGTCATCAATACGCCGGCGAGCTGATGGTGTTTATTAGAACGAACCCCTTCAAGACTACTGCACCACAATACTCAAGAAGTGCGAGTGTTCGTTTGATCAATGCGTCCCAGGACTCCAGAGTGATCGTGCAGCAGGCTCTCAGGCTTCTTCGGCCTATGTATCATGAAGGGTACGAGTATGCGAAAGCTGGGGTAATGCTGAGTGAATTAGTGGATGAAACGGGGTTGCAGGACGACCTGTTTGAGTCAGTGGCAACCAATACACCGGACAGTGCCAGATCAGAACGCCTGATGACAGTGATGGATGAGATCAACCGGAAATCCCAGGCAACGGTCTACATGGCTAGAGAAGCGGGACCTGCGGTTTATGCAATGCGAAGGGGACATTTATCGCCGGCCTACACCACCGCCTGGTCCGAGCTGCCTACAGTCCGCTGATCTACACTCTATGGATGCGCTGAGTGTTTCTCACAGCCGGCAAGTATCAGAATGATTTGAGTGTTTGATTGAGAGGATTCTATGTGCGGCCGATACAACGTTACAGACTCACCTGAAATCAGAATACTGATGGAACAACTGGGCCTGCCTAGCATAACACCCAGGTTCCAGCACAACGTGCCACCCGGAGGCACTGGTGAGTTCGTGATTCAAGCGGCCGATGACCGGTATCTGCTTCCAGGTATTTGGTCTTTGCTGATTGAACCCAGACCTGAAGGCCACAGTTACCGACCCAATCCGAAATTTCACACCTTCAATGCCCGAAGTGATCGACTGACCAGCAGCGCGCTCTGGAAGAAAATATATCCCTCAAAACGTTGCATCGTACCGGTAAGTGCCTTCCATGAATGGCAAGGCAAGCAGGTCTACAATATTCATCCGCAGAATGAAGCTACAGCCCTGGCAGGCCTCTGGCAGTCGTGGCACTTTGGGGATGAGCAAGTAAATTCTTTCACCGTAATCACGCTTCCACCGCATCCTAGGTTCAGCCACATCCATGCCAAAAGTATCCCGCTGATGCTAAGGCCTGATGATTTTGATCTTTGGCTGGATCCCGATTTCCATCAAATGGATGCGTTTCAGAGTCTGATGCAGACGCATATTCCCGCGCCATTGGTGTGTGAGCCAGTGCACGGCCCGAAGGATTTGAAACTGACAGGGAAAGCGGAACTGCTGCCTGGAGATTAGGGTGGGAAGGCGCTTGTCTCGAGCGCTGGGTAGTTGTAAACACGAATATATGAGCAAACTACTTTTCAAACATTATGCTTATTATAAGCAGCTAGAAGCACTCTCAAAAAAGGTGGTGCTGCACCTATTACTTGAACTCAGGAGTCCGGAATAGAAACAATCTGTGGGATCAATATCCAACACTGCTAATCTGAAAACTGTAACAGAACAATGGGCTCCTTGGTTTCGTTACGTAATGCAGAAAGGTAATCTGATCCAGCTATGCCTCTTCGCCCAAGCTCTTCTATAAGCACCGGTTTGCAAAACGCTGAATCAGTGATATCTCGCAAGCCGGCTACAAGGTGACTAGCACCCACAGTGATGTTCTCTGCCGTCTCTCTAGCTTTTTCACGAAGATCAATACTTCTCAAACGCTTTTTTTGCTTCAGGTCAAACGGTGTTATGTCATCGAACAAATTACAATAAGATTCAGAAATCGAAGTGGCAGCATGATGGGCAGAATCGTATTCTTCAGCCACGATATACGCTTCAACCCTCGCATTGTCACTCATCAACATTGCCCGAGTGAGCTGAGTAAATAAATATTCATCAAACGCCGGTAGTTGAAGCTGATACTCCAACTGACCTCGCATTATAGAACTGATCTCTGTAAGTCTGGAGCCTGCAGACATAAGTTCAGATTTTGGTTTAGATTGCCTTCTTACTGACTCAATATGTTCTAAAACCCCACGAAGGGTGTAAAAATCTCTGCGCAACTGATGTTCGTACAATTCGACAAAGCGTTGATCAATTTTACTAGAAACCCTTTCAATCGAAGATTGAATGTTCTTGAGCTTCTTATTGACCACTGCAAAGCCAACAACACTAACACCGACACCGGTTAGCGCAACGCCTAGATTGGCATATTGCAAGACTTGTAAACCTTCAACCATCCTTTTTAACTGGCCTAACTGCACATTAGCGGCAAGCGACGAAACAGCTTCGAGGGGTGAAAAGGGAGAAGACGCCAACGAGCTGAATATTTGCTGCCCCAGCCCAGTTTCTTGCACGTGTGCCACAATTTTCCCGGTCTGGGTATTTTTTATAATTGAGCCAAATCTCGTCAAGCTTCTATCAGCAATGCCTGGCATTAAAAATTCTGGAATTTTGAAGGTAAACTCATTAAGCACTCTTCAATTCCTCCATATAAGCGGCTGCCGCTGTTCTTATTTTTTCTTGAAGACTAATCGTTAGTGAAGATTTCGTACCATGAGTTGCCAATACAGCTGACCGAAGTCCAGCTTCTACTGATCCCTTGAAGTCCTGAATAGCCTTCTCTCTGTGTCTCGCTAACTTGGTGCCGCCGAATACAGCCATTGTCCCTAGAACAGCTGCACCTCCCAATATAGCAGGCCAGCTGATCACAGTTACACCAAGCAGGCCAAGCCCCCACCCAGCAGACACCGTTGAGAAAGCTTGAACCACAGGTATGCCCAATACCGCCGCACCAGCACTCCCCGAAGCAATGCTCAGATTTACGACATTTTTACCTGATGTGTCCGATGCAATCCAATATTCAAGATTCGAGTTGTAGTCAAGAATGTGCCTATCTATCGACTTCAGATCCTTATGAGCCAGATCCATGATATTCTGAGACGCTCTTACGACCCAGGACTTATAGATTGGCTGAATATTTTTCTCTGCGTATTTTCCAGCTGACAGTGTTTCTTTAAAAGAGATCTGATCAATCTGGGCATTGAGTAGCGCTAACAGACACGAAAGCTCACGATCCAGCACTACAGGAATCTGTTCCATCCACTTGTCACGCCAATCTAGAACCTGACGGCGCAAGATCGCAACCTCAACATTTTGCATCATTCTCCTCACGATGCTCTGCTTAATAAATATGGGCTATATGCCTGACTATGAAGACAAACATATCCAACTGTCAGGTTTCATTAACTTTTTATAGCCTGATCATAATGCTTGATCCGCTTTAAAATGCCAAGATTTTACCCGCTGTAAAACGCATGATGTTCCCGTCTATTCGACGGCTAAAAACCATCAACAACCGATTTTCGGACAAATATAGCGTTTCAACAAACTTGGGTTCTGCCTCGCTTCCATGGTGTCGAACCCATTCATGGTTGACCGCTAGAACAATGGCTTGCTCAAAGCTCTATGCAACCATTGCGCAGTACGACGAAATGGCCAAAGCTTCCTCAGCTACCTGGCCTGCTCTCAGCAGTCTTATGGCTCCGGGATTAGAGACGCCCGCTGTGCTGAGGCAAATGGCGTCATTGAGTGCTCGCAGAGTTACCACAACCCGCCCAGTTGGTGATTTCGCCTAAATTCATATCAGATTGAGAGGTATGCGAGTTGTTATAACACGCTCAGGTTTTCCTGACGCGCTCCAGCCCCTCGGCTAAAACCGCTTCAATCTCATCTCGCAGCCACCCAGGCTCTAAAATGTCACAGTGAATTGCCTGTGCCGTCAACCACCAGCGCAGATCCTGGGTATCGTCTACAGTTACCGAGATTTCAAAGGTGTCGTTATCAATCTCAGTAGTGAGCTGATCAAAACCCAAGGGTGACTCGATCAGATGGTTCAAAACGGGCTTGTCACAGCGAAGCCTCAGAAATACTGGCTCGTTTGATTTGAGAATTCCCATGGCACCCGAATGGATATAGAGGTCCAAGTCAAAGTCTTCCGGGCGCTCTACCGGCTGTTCGACCAACTCCCCGGTTGTTGCTCGGTGCAATACCAGCTGGCGTACGCCTTCCCTGCCCTCAATGGTTCCGATTAGATACACATTCGGATCCCGGAAGACCAGACCCAAAGGGTGAACGATAATATCCTCAGGTTCCGACCAGTTGCGTGCCTGGTATGTCAGTTTGCATTGGTACTCACGCAACAGAGCTTCGGTCACAGTTTCCAAAACATCCGCATCTATGGCTGGGCGACTCCCGCTTAACCCTCGGTTGATAACACGCACGCGGTTCGGCCATTGCCCCAGAGGGTTACTCTCTCGCGACAAGGTACGGTGCGCTTCTTTAAAGTGAGGTTGGAGATGCGACAAAGCCCTGGGCGGTAGCATGGGTGTGAGGTAGGCCTTGGCCAGCTCAAAGGTCAGTGCCGCTGGTAGATCCAGAGCCGGGATGATGTCCATGGTGGCATCCCGGTCGAATGACCAACGGAAAGGTCTCGCGCGCTCGTCCACCAGAAGTGGGAAATCCGCACTCAGCTTTTCCAAGTCCCGCTGAATCGACCGCATCGTGACCGAGAAGTCCTGCTCGTCCAGACGCTGTGCCAGCTCAGTTGTGGTAATGGTCTTAGGAAAGCGAGGCACCATTCGTAGCATGGTGAGATAACGGACAGCGGTGCTCGACATCACAGGATTCCTTGTCTGGCTCGAAGACGGGACGCTCGACTTTTGATCGCAAGACTAACCCACCTACCGCAACGGCTTCCAGTGACATGTACGCTCCGGCGACAATTATGTAGAAACCAGGCCAAACGCCGCGAATTTCACGAGCCCTATTGCCTTCACTAACGAAGGTGGTTGACGGGATCATTTAGGACAACTGAAATTTTGTAAAGACCAAGCGGGTGGGGGTCACCTGCTTTACATAAAATACTGTCTGCATATGGCTATGTTGGTTTTCGTTGTTGGTGCGGCTCAATAATACTGTATATACTACTGTATAAACAGTCCTTCGGTGGAGAGCACCATGAAGCGAGCCAACATTACTGCTATTGAGAAAACCTTAGCCAACCTTCCCGTTGACCTCAAAAAATATCTTGCTGATCAGCTTCTTGGGCAAATCAATGCTCAGGCTCATGCATTGCTCGAAACGGCCACCTCGCACCGCTCCTGCCCTCATTGCAGCAGTCAATATTTCGTAAAATGGGGCTATTCTGCCGGCCTGCAGCGCTACCGCTGCCAGAACCCGGTCTGCCACAAGACTTTCAATGCTGTTTCACGAACACCACTGGCTAGGTTGCGCCACCGTGATAAGTGGTTTGATTATCTACGGTGTATGCGAGACAGCCTGACCCTTCGGGTGTCGGCGGCCAGGGTAGGTATTGATTTGAAGACGGCTTTTCGGTGGCGCCATCGTTTTTTGCTCGCCAGCGCCCATGCAAACGCAAATGACCTTTCCGGCATTATTGAAGTGGATGAGACCTTCTTTGCTGAGTCCTGCAAAGGTAAGCGTAAGCTCACGCATCGCAGTCCCAGAAAGCGTGGTGGGCAGAGTAATCGGAAGTATAAAGCGGACAAAATTCCGGTACTTATTGCAAGAGATCGCAACGGTCATATTAGCGACCTAGTAGATCCGGCGTTGAACAAATCGACGGTTCATGAGTTTCTGACGCCGATCATTAATTGTGATTCGATTTTGTGTTCAGACGGCCACAGTTGGTATAAAACCTTCTCGAAAGACCATGGTATTGCGCATCATCGACTGATCACGCTCGACAATCAAAGGGTGATCGGCAAGGAATACCACATCCAAAACGTAAATAGTTATATCAGTCGATTGAAGGGCTGGATGGCTCGCTTTCATGGGGTGGGGACTGCTTATTTGCCGAGCTACTTAGCTTGGCGACGGCTGTTTGAAAGTGAACAACCTTCTGAAGAGGCTTGGCTGCGCACTGCGATAAGTGCAAACCAACAACGAAAACCAACATAGCCCTGCATATACAGTGTACTGAATGACGGCAGTGACCGGGTCAAATCAAGAGGCGACTCGGGAAACGATCATTCACTCTAAACTAAGAACCTGTATCGCGGGGCGAGCTCTATGAACAGCATCATTTTGATGTTTGGTGGCGGTTTGGTTGGCGGCATGATGGGGCCCATTCCTGCACTTATTGGCGCCATAGCCGGCTTCCTTATCGGGCGGCATGTTCCCGAAGCATTTCCAAGGACTCTTCCATGCGTTCAAACCGATGACTGCCGCCCGGGAATGCATGAATAGAGTAATAGTCGCCAAGAACACCGGCGGTAATTGAGGTAGGCAAGAATGGGCGAAAGAGGTGTGGCACGTCGTTGGCCCACACCTCTTGCCTGTGGAGTTTTGTTTTGACTTTGGCCATCACAAGTCAACGGGCTTCCAGCGAAGGCAACCAGTAGGCATTTCTTCCCAAACGGGCAAAACCTTGGGGTTCGCGGCGCTTGAATGCCTTTCTCTGGTTATCGGCCATAGCGCTTTGTCCGTCCGCATCGCGAACATAACGCGCCAGCGTCATGGCAGCCGGCATTCCGTAGCGGGCCCCTGGTGACGCACTGGTCCAAATGTGACGAAGCGTGATGGCTGCCTGCGGATCCACCTTGTCGAGGTATGCGAGGCCAAAGGCGCAAACTTCCAAGGTAAGATCATCGTGTGCGCAGAGGCGAGCAGCGGCGGTCGGTCGACCTTTAACATCGCAGGTAAAGGTTTTGCCAATGTCGTGAAGGAGCCCCGCGACAAAGCCGACTTCTTGCAACGCCCTGGGCATGTCTGGCTCATTAATTCGGATCATGTTCAATACGCCTTTGGCGACTTCCAGCGAATGCACCAACAAGCCACCTGGATCGTTGTGGTGGTAGCATTTACTTGCCGGTGCTTTCAGAAAAATCTCCAGCCGATCCCGGCGCTCCAGCACTCGCTTGATAAAGACCTGCAGGTGTTCGGACTCCAGTGCTCGCACGCTCTCAATCAACTGATCTAAGTGTTCCGGTTGTGGGCAGAAGGTTCGCGGCAATGTTTGCAGGGCTGGCAACCGGGCTACTTCGGTTCTAAGAGGCCGGCGAATGTCCGTCAGCAGAATCGCGCTTTCCTCAACCCCAATACAGACGTGTCCTTTCACCACGACCAGTTCCATATGGCTCAGTCGCTCGGGAATGGCCATCGCATTGATAGCCGCAAGCACCACAACATCGTCAGTACAGCTGCTCAGGCGTAGTTTTGAGTACGGGAAGCCATCGTCATCGAAGCACGTGACTCGTCCAGTCAGACGATAGGTGCCAGTGAAGGTCTTCTTCTGAATCGGGCGTAGATCATTCAGTTTCATTGTCCATCTCCCCATTGGTGGCGCGACCTTGCAGCAAGCGCTCGAATGCCGAACCGTCCATGCGAGTGACGTTCGGGATATAGCGTGAATACACTTTGAACAGCATTTCGGTAGATGAGTGGCCTAAAACCCTGGCAACCCATTCTGGGTTTTCGCCGGAAGCCAGCAGTAACGTGGCTGCGGTGTGGCGAGTCTGATACGGCCGCCTTTTCGTCAACTTCAAGACTTCTAGGAGCGGGTACCAAACCCGCTTGGTCACGTTGTTGTGATCCAGTGGTTTAGCCTCGTTATTACAGAACACAAACTTGCTCAGTTTGCCTGTTGCCTCGTATTGAGTTTTTAGCGCGTTGTAGACTGGGCCAAACATGGGAACCTCACGTTGGGAGCCATCTGTTTTGGTGTACTCAGTCTCACCGTTGATCAGTGTTTCCCGTACGAGAATTTCTTGCCTGGCAAAATCCACGTGCTCCCACTTCAAACCGTCAATTTCGCCGGTACGCATGCCGGTGTAGAACCGCAACAGATAATAGATGCGGTAGTCTTCTCGGACGTACTTACAGATGCGTTCCACCTCCGCCAGCGAGAACGGCTCGATATGAACTTTCTGTTGCTTCAGTGGTTTGATATTCCGGTAGGGGTTATCAAACTCAAACCGCTCTGCCGCTTCGGTCAGGATCATTCGCAGAATGGTCAAATGGCTGTTAATGGTCTTGGGAGCCATCAGACCACTGGCTCCCCTACCCTTGCGCTTGGCCATTTTGGTGCGGGCGGCTAGGATGTCTGCCTTTGTGACGTCCCCTACGCGCTTGCCCTTAAAGGACGGTTTCAAGGAGCTTGAAAGAATCGACTCCACGTTGCGCGTATGGGAGTTGCGCCATTGGACTTTGGACTCCGCAAACCATTGATCAGCAAAATCTACGAAGAGTGGAGTCTGATTCTCCCCTGCGTCTTCAGCCGCTCTGGTATCTCCAAACCTAAGTTTTTTAAGATTACCGCTATCCGGAAACTGCTCTGCATAGTCGAAGTTCCCCAACAGAATTTTTGCCTCAATTTTCTGAAGCAACGCTTCAACCCTCTTACGATTTGCAGATGTATCTGGCAAAGCAGTTTGCTCGCGACAGCGAACGCCCTGACACATGAAGTCTAAATAAAGCCTGCCGGTCTCTTTGCGGGTTCTTACCTTACCCATGGCAAACCACCCCACTGGCCATCGGAATAGCCAAGGCTTCATGAGCACGAGCCCCTGTCAACATTTCTTTCTCAACCTCTTCCCAGAGAAAAAGGATTTTCCGGCGGCCAAACGGCTTGATGTAGTGACGTCCCTCCAGCAGTACGGTGTCTTTCAGGCATTGGCGAATCGTGCGACTGTCGTACTTAATACGACCAGCTAGTTCTTCGGTCGTCAGATAGGTATAGGAGTTATCCATCGAAACATTCCTTCTGTTGCGCTATCCTAAATAGCGAAAAGACATTCCTCGTATCAGAATGCCACTCTAAAATACATTTTAGACAACAAAAGTACATTTGCAAGCGTTTTTTGTCATTCTGGATAACATTTTTATATTAAGGGTAGCTTTTAATGATCCGTTGCCACCTAGCTCGACTGATGGGCGAGCGCAAAATGAAGATCGTGGATGTAGCAAAAGAGACGGGATTGAACCGGAATACGGTGACTCTGCTATACAAAGAAACAGCACAGCGCATCGATCTGGATGCGCTCGATAAACTCTGCAAACTTTTTGAGTGCGAAGTCGGCGAGCTTCTGGAATTTCGACAAGATGACTAACTGGCTGGATTAGCCAATTTGGACAAGGCGCAAGCGAAGGGAAAAGAGAAAATGAGCGGGGTTACGAAACGTACTTTGAGCTCGATGACGCTTGTGCCACAAAGTGACTTACGGTCGTTTCGACCGGTACATCAAATTATACTGCTAGAGCGTTTGGCACATATGTGTCACATATACGTCACAGAGCTTTTTTGACGCCCCAAACGCAAAAAAGGCAGACCAGTAAGTAACTGATCTGCCTTTCTTTTATATGGTAGCGGGGGCAGGATTCGAACCTACGACCTTCGGGTTATGAGCCCGACGAGCTACCAGACTGCTCCACCCCGCATCAAACTGGTTGGTGTCTCTCGATCACCGTGGCGCGCATACTACGGCGCCGAACCGAGCCTGTCAAAGACTATTACGGCTTTCTCGAAATTTATCGCTCCAGAATAGCCGTTACGCCCTGGCCGCCCGCAGCACAGATGGAAATAAGCCCTCGGCCGCTGCCTTTTTCTTCCAGCAACTTGGCCAGCGTGGCCAGAATGCGCCCGCCGGTCGCGGCAAACGGGTGACCTGTCGCAAGGCTGCTGCCCTTTACGTTCAGCTTAGCGCGATCGATGCTGCCTAGCGGCTTGTCCAAGCCCAGCTTGTCTTTGCAGAATGCAGGATCTTCCCAGGCTTTGAGCGTTGAAAGAACCTGAGAAGCAAACGCCTCGTGAATTTCATAGAAATCGAAATCCTGTAACGTAATTCCGGCTTTCTCAATAAGCTGAGGCACAGCGTAAGCTGGCGCCATTAACAGCCCTTCTTTCTTTTCAACGAAATCCACAGCTGCGACTTCTGAGAACGTAAGCCAAGCTTTCACTTCAAGGTTATTGGCCTTTGCCCACTCTTCGCTAGCCAGCAGCACGCAAGAGGCGCCGTCCGTCAGTGCGGTGCTGTTAGCGGCTGTCATGGTGCCATTCTCACCACCGAAAACAGGCTTCAAGCTAGCCAACTTCTCAAGCGTTGTGCTTGGGCGCAGTATGTTGTCTCTATCAAGGCCGGCAAGCGGCGTGATCAAGTCGTCAAAGAAGCCCTCTTCATAGGCTTTCATCAGCTTCTGGTGGCTTTCCCACGCCAGCAGGTCCTGCTCGTCTCGGGGGATAGACCATTCACTCGCAGTCACCTGCGCGTGCTCGCCCATGGACATGCCAGTGCGAGGCTCGCCGTTCTGCGGCAGCTCGGGCTTCAGGTCGCTCGGACGAAAACGGGTTAGAATTTTTAGTCGCTCACCGGTGGTTTTGGCCCGATTCAGATCCAACAAAATTTCCCGCAGGCCTTCACCCACTCCGATTGGTGCATCGGATGTGGTGTCTGCACCACCCGCAATCCCGCATTCAATCTGCCCCAAGGCGATCTTGTTGGCCACCAGAATGGCCGCTTCCAAGCCAGTACCGCATGCCTGCTGAATATCGTACGCCGGCGTTTCCGGTGCAAGGCCACAGCTCATCGCCGCTTCGCGGGTAAGGTTAAAGTCTCTGGAGTGCTTAATCACAGCACCGGCAACCACTTCACCAAGACGCTTACCCTGAAGATCATAACGGTCTACCAACCCACGCAAGGCCGATGTCAGCAATTCCTGATTATTGATCTTGCTATAGGCTGTATTGGAGCGTGCAAAGGGAATACGGTTGCCACCAATAATGGCAACGCGGCGAACGCCACTGGTGCCCTTCTCTACCGCTTTCGGGGCTGCAGATTTCCTCTGATGAGTCTTCTGATGAGTCTTCTGGTTGGTCTTCTGAGCCTGTGCCATGATGCTATCCTTTCTTTAGCAGTTTTCTGGAGATGAGGGCAGTCTAGCGCCAACTACCAATGTCTCATTGGCATGCCTGACAAAGCCTTACATGCATTGAGTCAATCACATAGCTGGTGGAATCTTTACTCTAGCAACCAACATGCTCCACACATCAAAGCAACGCAAGGACGAAGCCATGTCTGATATCTATCTAAAACTTGTAAATACACCCATAGGAAAAACCGCCGCGCAATCCCTTGGATTACCCTCACCAGTGCCTCTCAAACGACTCAAGCGCGCGGATCAGCCGTTTATTGAAGGCGATGTTTTGGTGGGCGCTGGTAACGGCGGCAAAGCCATATCGACCATCGGCAATGTTTTAGGCGCCAGTGCCGCGACGCTTTATCACGCCAGCGGTAAAGAAACTCTGGAAGATTCAGCAAAAGCCGGAAATAAAGCGCAAGCATTGGATTTGGCTTCGGGCACCGAAACCAAATTTTCAGCCCTAGTGTTCGATGCCACAGGCTTGAAAGGGCCAGAGGATCTGCGCGCCCTATACGACTTTTTCCACCCTACCATCAAAAAACTCGGCGCTAACGCCCGTGTTGTGATCATCGGCCAGGATCCGGCAACGTGCCGCAAAGCACCCCAGGCAGCAGCACAGCAAGCTCTGGAGGGCTTCACGCGCAGTGTGGGCAAGGAAATTGGCAAGAAGGGCGCAACCGCTAACCTACTCTGGATAGCACCCAACGCCGAACCGCAGCTGGAATCCAGCCTCCGCTTCTTCCTCTCTGTTCGATCAGCCTATGTTTCCGGCCAGGTTGTGCGCATTGGCAAAACCACCAGCGCGCCAGCCACAAACCCGGTTGCACCACTTACTGGAAAAGTTGCGTTGGTAACGGGTGCCTCGCGGGGCATCGGCGCTTCGATTGCAGCTACCCTATCTCGGGATGGCGCTACGGTTATCGGGCTGGACATTGAGCCTGCCATGGAAGAGCTCGAGAAAGTCACAAACGCCATCAAAGGCAAAGCCCTAGCCTGCGACATTACCGCGGCAGATGCCCCCAAGAAGATCGCAGACTTTGCGGAAAAGCACTTTGGCGGGCTGGATATTGTTATTCACAACGCAGGCATTACCCGTGACAAAACATTGGGCAACATGCCAGAGCACTTCTGGGACATGACCATCGCCGTGAATTTGACAGCCGAAGAACACATCAACGATGCACTGATGGAACGGGGACTGCTGAAAGAAGGCGGCCGTATTGTGTGCATCTCTTCCATCAGCGGCATTGCCGGTAACTTTGGACAAACCAATTACTCCACCGCAAAATCCGGTGTGATTGGTTATGTAGAAGCCATGGCCAAGCAGGTAAAGAACGGCGTTACCATCAACGCGGTAGCCCCGGGCTTTATTGAAACCCAGATGACGGCTGCTATGCCTCTGACCTTGCGCGAAGCCGGTCGACGCATGAACAGCCTGTCCCAAGGCGGCCAGCCGGTAGACGTGGCAGAAACCATTGCCTGGTTCTGCAGCCCCGCCTCCGGTGGCGTTAATGGCAACGCTGTACGCGTGTGCGGCCAGTCGCTGATCGGAAAGTAACGCTCAGCTCTGTGATTTGGACGTTTACCAGGTATCCACCATCGGCCGGCGACGGCCATGGCGGGGGCCTGGTTTTTTCACGGATTTCAGCCCGCGCAGTATCCAGTTGCGGGTGTCTGCTGGATCGATGACAGCATCGATCTCTAGCGACACCGCCATGCTTAAGGCTTTGCCTCTCTCATATTGTTCCGCAACCAATTTCTCGAACATGGCTTTTTGGGCAGCTTCGTCGCCAGCGTTGGCGATTTCATCGCGAAAGCCCAAACGCACGGCACCTTCCAGACCCATCCCACCAAACTCACCCGTAGGCCAGGCAGCCGTGAAGAAGGGTGCATGGAAAGAGCCAGCCGTCATACCCATGGCGCCTAAACCATAGCCTTTGCGCAGCACCACTGATAGCACGGGGATCTGCAGACTCGCAGCGGTTACGAACATGCGAGTGGTGTGACGTACCAGCCCGGTTTTCTCCGCCTCTGGGCCAACCATGAACCCCGGTGTGTCGCACAGGCTAAGCAAGGGTACGTCGTAGGCGTCGCACAGCTGCATAAAGCGGGAGGCTTTGTCCGCGCCATTAGCGCAAATCGCACCCCCAAGATGCCTAGGATCGTTTGCAATCAGGCCGATTGGCCGACCTTCAATACGAGCGAAGGCCGTGACCATTCCTGGGGCGAAACTCGGGCGAAGCTCTAAGAGGCTGTCTGTGTCTACCAGAGTGCTGATGAGCGCACGAATATCATAGGAGCGCAGGCGGTTTTCGGGAATGCTGGATCGCAGTAGCCGCTGATCGGCACATGTCGAATCAGGGAGACTGCCCTGAAAATAAGACATTAGCTTGCGGGCAACCTGGGCCGCTTCCCGCTCATCCTCAACCAGGCAATCAACGACACCATTGGGCACCTGAACCGACATGGGGCCAACCTCTTCCGAGGTATACACACCCAGCCCTCCGCCTTCAATCATGGCGGGGCCCGCCATGCCCAGCGTGGCGTTCTTGGTGGCAATCAGCAGGTCACTACAACCGGCAAACACTGCGTTGCCCGCAAAGCAACGCCCGGCGACAATACCAATTCGGGGAGCTAAGGCAGTCAGTCGGGCGTATCGCAAAAAGGTGGCGTAGCTGAGCCCCGCCACTATGGTGCCATCGTCTGTATCGCCGGGCCGACCGCCACCGCCTTCGGTGAAAAATATGACCGGCAGCTGCTGCTCTTCAGCCACCTGCAACACTCGGTCAGTCTTCCTGTGGTTCATCGTGCCCTGAGTGCCCGCCATTACGGTGTAGTCGTAGGCCAACACGGCACAACGCGCTTGGTCTTCATCAAACGTTTCGCTATTGACCGCACCTATGCCGGCAACCAACCCATCTGCTGGTGTTGATCGAATCAAATCTTCAACGTCTCTGCGCCGGCGCTGAGCGGCAAACGTAAGCGCCCCATATTCCATGAAGCTGCCCGGGTCGCAGATATTGGCAACGTTCTCCCTGGCGGTGAGCATATTCAGTTTGTGGCGTTTGGCGACAGCACCTGGGCGAGCCTCATCCAAGGTCAAGCGGTGCCGTTCGAAAGACTCCGCCAGGTCTGGCCGGATATAATCTAGGTCGATTTTTTGTTCAATAACTTCTTCTTGTGAATCACTGTCACTAGGCTCGATAAAGGCAATGACTTGGCTTTCGCTGACATACTCACCATTGGTTATCGGCAAGCCACGGATAATGCCGGCGGTGGGCGCCTTAATCTCATGCTCCATTTTCATGGCTTCGAGAATGGCTAGGGTCTGGCCATTGGCAACAATATCTCCCTCAGCCACCAGTGTGGCCACCAGCTGGCCCTGCATGGGTGCTGGGATTGACGTTGAGCCTTCTGGAGCTATAACGGCTTGAGTCCCCGCACGACTACCTGCGGTGGTTGGAGTGGCTCGAAACAGCCGAGGGTGCTCCTGTTCACTTTCCGCCACTAGGCTTGCCATCTGGTCATCCACATACCGTGTGTAGACCTGGTTCTTGCTTACTTCCTTCCGAGATAGCAGGGCCTGCAAGAAGGATGTATTGGTTTTCACTCCCTCTACCCGGAACTGGCACAGGGCACGATAGGCTTTGCGAACGGCTTGAGTGTAATCACTGGAACGGCTGTGAACGATAACCTTTGCGAGCAGCGAATCGAAGTGAGGGCTAGTGGTATAGCCGCTGTAGCCGAACGTATCCACTCGCACGCCGGGCCCCGTGGGGGGCTCAAAAGCCTGAAGCGTGCCACCGCTGGGCTGGGTGGCACCAGAGGCGTCCATGGTCTCCATGTTGACTCTGCACTGAATGGCATAGCCATTGGCTGCGGCAATCTGATTCTGGGTGAGGTTCAAATCCGCCAGGCTGGTGCCGCCCAGAACGGCGATTTGTGACTGAACCAGATCAACCCCGGTGATTTCCTCGGTAATGGTATGCTCAACCTGAAGCCTGGGGTTAGCTTCAATAAAGAAGTAGTCGTTGCCATTGGCTGCCACTAAAAATTCAAAAGTGCCTAGACCGGCATAATTGACCTTTCTGGCCATTCGCAGAGATGCTTCCAGCAGGTTCTCTCGGGTGCTCTCAGAAAGCGTGGGGCTGGGTGCGATCTCGATCAGTTTTTGGTTGCGCCGCTGCAGGCTGCATTCGCGCTCCCAAAAATGTACGGCATCACCTTTACCGTCACCAAGAACCTGAACTTCAATATGGCGACCGTGCTGCACCAAGCGTTCTACATACAGGCTATCATCTCCAAATGCCGCCTTGGCCTCACGCGCGCACGCCTCATAAGCCGCCTCTACATCCTCATTTGGCTGAACAATACGCATGCCCCGGCCACCGCCACCGGAAATAGCCTTGATGACAACAGCCACATCGCCACCGAGACCGGCCATGAAGTCCTTGACCTGCTCGACCGTGGTTTGGCCTTTGGAACCAGGCACCACGGGAACGTTACAGAGCTCGGCCAACTGACGTGCCGCGGCTTTATCGCCTAGCGTGTCGAGGGTTTCTGGCTCGGGCCCAATAAAGGTAATGCCCTCTGCCTTGCAACGCCTAGCCAGTTCAGAATTCTCACTGAGAAAGCCATAGCCAGGGTGCAAAGCGTCCGCGCCAGATTCTTTGGCTGCGGCAATAATGGCATCGATATTCAGATACGCGTGGGCACCCTTGCCTGGTATGAGCACCGTATGGTCAGCGTGGCTGAGGTGAAGTGAGGCACTGTCATCCTCTGAGTATACGGCTACGGATTCCAGCCCCATATCCCCAGCGGCCCGGGCAATACGTACGGCAATTTCCCCACGATTGGCAATGAGTAACTTATTGAATTTCACAGGAGCCTCTTGTCTATTTGTCGTTGTTGTCGTTGTTGTCGTTGTTGTCGATCAAGCTTCACACTTACTTGTATGTCAGTAAGCTTTGTACAAAACCAACTGACTTGCAAGTAAGTAAGCAAGTTGCAATGATAAGAACTCAATAGCAATGCTTACAGGAGAGCTCATGACACCGGCTTCAGCATCACCAAGCCCAGCTCAGCGAAAGCCCGGACATGCCCGGGCTCGATTACTCGAGGTGTCTCGGCGACTCTTCATTATGCGGGGAATTGATGCCGTAAGTTACGGTGACATAGCCAAAGAAGTAGGGTCTACCAGAGCAAATCTCCACTACCACTTCGGCAACAAAGCTGAACTGATAAAAGAGGTGTTCGCGGTAACCTTTCAGGAGGTACGGGCGGGCCTTGCGGACATTTGGCTAGTACCTAGCCTGTCACTCGGGGCACGTATCGACTTGTTATTCGAAGATGCCAAAGCACGCTTTGAGAAATTCAATCAGCCCGAAACTGAACGCACCCCCTGGAGCCTTTCATCCCGAGCCCGCCTGGACTTCAGCGCCATGGATGCGGAAGTGGCTGAGGGAATCTCCGAGATGTCAGAGTACTTCGAGAAATGCGTGGCGCACGCGGTGCAGCTGGCTGTTGGCACCGGTGAACTTCGAGCGGATACACCTGTTGAGGATGTCGTTTTGATGATCACACCTCTGTGGTATTTCGGCTCACCGATTACCCAGTTCTCCGGAATCACGCGACTGCAAAACCACTACGAAGCCGCAAAGCGAACCCTCAAGGCTGCCTATGGAGCTCCCGCCAAATAAGAGCCGAGCCCGGCCAAGAAGGGCCTGCAGTCTTCTCAATCAAATCACAAAAACAAGGAGTGCGAGAATGAGTCTTTCTAATGCGCAGTTTTCTGAAGCGGCAAAACAAGTGGCCTATCGCCGCGGCCCCAAACCGATGCACGATTACCTATTGCTCAACGCCGCCGAGGCGCCGCATCAAATTGCGTACGTTTTCTACGGACGCGAGATCAGCTGGCAAGAAGTTGCAGACTCAACCCGGAGGCTTGCTGCCTTTCTGCGGGCCAAAGGCGTTGGCAAGGGTGATCACGTGGGGATTTACCTGCAAAATTGCCCGCAGTACATCATTGCCCACTATGCTATCCAAATGCTGGGTGCAGTGATCACGCCACTTAACCCTCAATACAAGACCGCCGAACTGGAATATCAACTAGATAGTGCTGAAGCCAAGGCGGTAATTTGTAGCAACGATCTTTACCCCATGCTCGAAACCGTACGGGACAAACTCGGGAAGCTGGATTTGGTGATAACAACCCGCTATATGGATTATTTACCCCAAAACCCTACCCTGCCAGTTCCAGAAGAGTTGGCCCAGACACAAGGGACTCCTGAGAACACTACGGATCTGGTGGGTGCTATTCAGCAGTCCCAGCCAATCGACAAACCCGAGCCAGTAGACTTCGAAAACGACATCGCGCTGATGACGTTTACATCTGGCACCACCGGTCGCCCCAAGGGCGCCATGCTGCCGGTGGGGGCTGCAACCTTCAAGACCGCTGCTCTGTTTCAGGCTAACGGTTTGGATGAAGCCACCACATCATTGGCCATTGCGCCTTTCTGCCATATTGCCGGTATGTGCCTTGGGGTTTACGCCGGCGTTTATGGCCGCTGGACAACCATAATCTTGTCCCGCTTCGATTTGGAAGCCACTGTCCAAGCCATAGAAAAGTACAAGGTAGACATGTGGTACAGCATTGCACCTATGAACAGGGCCATCCTGAGCCTGCCCGGCATCCAGTCGCGAAACCTGACATCACTGCGCTTCAACCCTTCGACCAGTTTTGGCATTCCTGTCACACAAGGCTTGGCGGATGAATGGAAATCTCTCACCGGTTGCCAGATGCATGAAGCCTCCTACGGCCTCAGCGAAACCCACACTATGGATACCTACATGCCACAGGGTGCGATTCGGTGGGGTAGCTGTGGCAAACCCATGCCTGGCAACGACATCCGGATAGTCAGCTTAAGCACTGGCGAAGAGCAACCTGCGGGAGAATCCGGGGAAATCCTGGTGGGTAACGCCTTTGTTTTCACGGGCTACTGGCAGCGACCAGAGGCCACGAGCGAAACACTTCAAAAAGGATGGGTATATACCGGTGACGTAGGGTATTTCGATGAAGACGGCTATCTTTTCTTCACGGGGCGCATCAAGGAAATGATCAAGTGCTCCGGTTACAGCGTTTTCCCCGAAGACGTGGAAGCTCTGATGCTGAATCATCCCGCCGTTGCGCAGTCCGCCGCCGTGGCTGTACCGGATGAAAAGCGAGGCGAAAGCGTCAAACTCTTTGTGGTGCTCAAGCCCGATTATCAAGGCAAGCTCAGTGAGCAGGACATTATCGACTGGGCGAAGGACAATATGGCGGCTTACAAATATCCGAGGCACGTCGAGTTCCGTGACTCGCTGCCCGCCAGCGGGACCGGTAAGCTGCTTCGTCGCTTACTAAAAGACCCGCTTCCACCTGCGTCCCAATAACCGTTCACGCCTGTGCAATGAACCAAAAAAAAGGGCAAGTCCAATGGACTTGCCCTTTTTCGGAATCTGGTGGGTGGTACTGGGATCGAACCAGTGACCCTCGCCTTGTAAGGGCGATGCTCTCCCAGCTGAGCTAACCACCCGGGAACAATATAACAATAATAAAAGTGGCGGAGCGGACGGGACTCGAACCCGCGACCCCCGGCGTGACAGGCCGGTATTCTAACCAACTGAACTACCGCTCCGCATCGATCCGGCATTAAGCCTGAATCGTGCACCGAACTCAAGTGCTCGATGCGTACCTTGAAAGAAAGTGGTGGGTGGTACTGGGATCGAACCAGTGACCCTCGCCTTGTAAGGGCGATGCTCTCCCAGCTGAGCTAACCACCCACTTTGTCACCTTTCAAAGGTACTCACTTGAAAATGCTAATACTGCCTGCGAACAGACCTCATTGCTCAATCAAGTGAGAGGCGCATTTTAAGCATTTGCCCGGCGGTGTCAAATCTTTTTCCGGAAACTCTAAAAAAACCACCAACCATCCGATTCTGCCGCTTCACGGCGCTCGCGCTCTAACTCCAGCTCCGCATATTCCTGCTCCAGCTGTTCCATTTTTTGGTCTGTCGCAAGCGGAACCTTAGAGCCGCCACCAAAAGGCCAGTACCAAGAGGCTGATTCGTACTGCCCTTCGCGCTCAAGCCTTTCAATTTCCACCTCGCGCTCTTCTTCCAGAAGCGCCATACGCCGCTCGTAATCCGCGTCCTCATTGGACTCGACAATGGAAACCGCGGCATGGTTCGGGGCCAGCAAATCGCTGTTCAGGAAGCGGGTTGAAACTATCTCCTGCCCCTGCATGGCGTAATCACGCGTGACCAGTTGCAAATCACCCTGAGCGAGGGGGTGCTCGGGATCTAGCTCCGGATTGGCCTGGGTCGGTTCGGTTAGCTCGTTATACCTCAGATAATAAATACGGCCAGGTTCAACATTGAAGGTGGCATCGGCAATCAGGCTTAAACTGAACGAGTTCAAACCCTCAAGACCAAGCAGCGGCCGGCGCATGGCGATATGACGCTCTCCGGGGCTCACCACAAGCCAGGTGAAGCTGTCGTTGCGGATATTGAAATAGTGGGCGTCATCGATATAAACACTGGGCGCTTCAATCTCATCGGCGGCCCACTGAGAGTGGGTGCGATAAAAATACAGAACCGCATGCTTGCGATCCCAGCTGTCGTTATCAATGTGTACAAAGTCGTGGCCAGAAACCGGGTGCAGAAACGACCCGACACTTTTACCAATAGACTGATAAACCGTGCAACCAGATGCGGACACCAACGACACGACTAACAGTACACGGAAACAAAACGAGCGCAGCTTGAAGGGCTCAAAAAAAGACACTGGGGTTTTCATTGTTGTTAACTCTTCATCCTTTGGTGAGTTGCCTGATCATAGCAACTGCCAAACCGTATAAATGAGAGCTACCGCAAGGGATGGATAACAAACCGTTACAGAACCGAGCGCCCGCTTCCGTGCAACGGCGCCCGCATTAACTTCAGATCAGCTACTGACCAGACACCTGGCTGCGAAGCTGATTAACCTCTTCCGACAAACGCACAAGGCGCGACGTAACCTGAGCACGAGACGAATCAATAGCCTGAACATTCCGCTTCAGTGCCGCCAGCTCATTCTTGAGCTCTTTATCTCCATTGCTGCCAGACAGCTTTTTCTCAAGAGCAGACAAACGCCCTTCTATGCCACTGATTCCAAGCTTCTGCTCCTGCTCAAAACGACGCACTCGCCGCTCAACCACCTGGTCCACATCCGCCAACTGCTTACTTAACTTGGTCAGCTGCTCCGCCGACTGGCGGTTAGAATCTTCCAAGGCCGCAACCGAGGTTTCCGTCTGCTTCTTCACCGCCGCAATGTCGCTACCTAAAGACGTCCGAACCTTCTCGACCGTGGAACCCACATCCGCCAATGCCTTCTTACCTTCCGCAAGCCCCGCCTCTGCAGCCGCAATGCGCTCCTGCTGATCATTCAGCTGCTTTTTGTTACGCTCGTTTGCGATCACCCAAAGCTTACGAATCTCACTATCCGCCGCATCAAGCTGCTTCTTCTGGGCTTCAACCTGCTCAGCCAGCGACGCACGACTCTGCTGCAGACTCTCCCCCGTTTCCGAAAGATCCCCCTCAAACCGCGCCATCGCCAACTTACTCTGCCGCGCCCCGTAATCCGCATCCTCCAACTGCCCTTCAAGCACCTGAATCCGCTGATTCTGCGAATACCACCCCGCCACTAAAGCCACAGCCACAGCAATAACCAACAACCACAGAACCGCCAAGCTCGACCGACCACTACCCCCACCGTTGTCATTCCTACCGCCCTTGGCCGCCTTCGGTGGCTTCGGCTTACCACCCGCACCCTCAGCTGCCGACTTAGGTTTCTTCTGCGCTGGCGCCTTCATATCTGGCGCACCAACAGGCCGTTCGGCTCTTAGCTCATCGTCATCTGGACGGATGGGTTCCATTACAGCTCCTGAATATGGACGGTTCAATTAATTGCCATCGATAATACATGCACTTGTTCGTAGGTTGAAATGACGAGGCCGCCTTCCTTGCATGGTAGATAGCCAAAACATACAATGTCCGGCTTTCCAATTATCACAGGACAGTTGCGTATGCAGCCGCTTGTAGGACTTATCATGGGCTCAAAATCCGACTGGCCCACCATGGAACACGCCGCCAACATGCTCGACAAACTCGGCGTCGCCTACGAAACCAAAGTCGTCTCAGCCCACCGCACCCCGGACCTGCTTTTTGACTACGCCAAAAGCGCCTCCGACCGCGGTCTAAAAGTCATCATCGCAGGCGCCGGCGGCGCAGCACACCTACCTGGCATGGTCGCTTCCCAGACATCCCTGCCGGTACTGGGCGTACCCGTACAATCCAAAGCCCTGAGCGGCCTTGATTCGTTACTCTCTATCGCCCAAATGCCCGGCGGTGTTGCTGTAGGTACCCTGGCTATCGGCAACGCCGGTGCCACAAACGCTGGCCTGCTGGCCGCACAGATTATTGGCACCGCCGATGCAGATGTCCGTAAAGCTATTGATGAGTTCCGGGCAACACAAACCCAAACGATCCTAGACAACCCAGATCCAAGAGAGCACACATGAGAATTGGTGTATTAGGTGCCGGCCAACTGGGAAGAATGCTCGCCCTTGCCGGATATCCGCTGGCCAAGACCTTTGTTTTCTATGACATGTCAGGCAGCCCCAGCGCTGGACTGGGAGAAGTCATCATTGATCGCGAAGGCAAATACCTAGACGACTTTTTGTCACGGGTAGATCGCGTAACCTACGAGTTTGAGCACCTCCCTGTAAGCGTTGCCGAAAGACTGGCGAAAGAAAAGCCCGTTCACCCCTGCCCTCGCGCGCTAAAGATTTGTCAAAACCGCGAAGCCGAAAAAACACTGTTCGGTGAACTTGGCATCCCCACGCCACAGTGGAAAATCGCAGACAGCGCCGAATCCCTCAAAGAAGCAGCGCAAAGCCTGGGCTGCCCAGTCGTGGCAAAATCCAATACCGAAGGCTACGACGGCAAAGGCCAGGCCATACTGAAGAGCCCAGAAGATGCAGAAGCCGCCTGGGAATCCATCGGCCATCCTCAGCTGATGGTCGAGAAATTTATAGAGTTCAGCCGTGAAGTATCCATCATTGCCGTGCGCGCCGAAGATGGCCAAATGGCCTTTTATCCCATTTCAGAGAACGTTCACCACGAGGGCATTCTGCGCTACTCCATTGCCCCGGCGCCGAAATTGGAAAAGCACGTTCAAGAAGATGCAGAGCACTACACCAAAACTCTGCTAAACGAGTTGGAATACGTAGGCGTACTTGCGCTCGAACTGTTTGAAACGGCCACCGGCTTGATCGCAAATGAGATGGCTCCGCGGGTTCATAACTCAGGGCACTGGACTATCGAAGGCGCGATGACGAGCCAGTTTGAGAACCACATTCGGGCGGTGAGTGGGCACTCACTGGGTAGTGTTGAGCCGCGCGGCGTGAGCTGTATGATTAACATCATCGCAGAGCATGGAGATGTTGAACGCCTGCTGGAACTCCCTTACGCTCATGTACACCTCTATAATAAAGGCGAACGACCTGGCCGCAAGCTTGGCCACGTAAACGTTCTAGCAGACAGTTACGCCGAACTGGTGTGGCGCGTGCGAACTTGCGTGCAGTTTTTGCCCGGCAGCCCTCAGTTCAGTAGCTCGCTAGACGCTGACAGCAAGGGCTGAATTGCGTTACGGGGTTGATATCGCTCAAATCGACCCTATATTAGAGTAGTGACATTAAATTATAACTAAGAGAAACAGGGAGACGACCTCATGGCATTTGAACTTCCAGCACTGCCTTACGAAAAGAACGCACTGGAACCACATATTTCTGCTGAAACCCTCGAGTACCATTACGGTAAGCACCACAATACTTACGTCACCAAGCTGAACGGCCTGGTTGAAGGTACCGATAACGCCAGCAAGTCGCTCGAAGACATCATCAAAAGCGCCAGTGGCCCGTTGTTCAACAACGCAGCCCAGGTATGGAACCACACCTTCTACTGGAATTGCCTGAGCCCGAACGGCGGCGGCGAGCCCACAGGTGCAGCTAAAGAAGCTATCGAAAAAGCTTTCGGTTCATTCGATGACTTCAAGAAAGAGTTCAACGACAAGGCGGCCAACAACTTCGGTTCAGGCTGGACTTGGCTGGTTAAAAAAGCAGACGGCAGCGTTGCCATTGCTAGCACCAGCAATGCAGAAACACCGCTGACCGGCGCTGACAAGCCAGTGCTGACCGTGGATGTGTGGGAGCACGCGTACTATATCGATTACCGCAACTCCCGCCCGAAGTATCTGGAAGCGTTCTGGAACCTAGTAAACTGGGATTTTGTGAACGAAAACCTGGCCTAATTCGGCAAACCGGTTTTCCAGATGCAGCCGGCAACGGCTGAATAGAAACGCCCGCTACTAGTCAAGCCATTTACCTTAAGTGTGGCTGAGCTTGGGCAAGCCAAGTAAGAAAAGCCAGTGACCAAAAATCACTGGCTTTTTTTCATTCAAAATTTCTGAACGCAGACGTTTTGGCATCCCTGCTTCCCAACGAAAAAAGCCTGAGCTTTTGGCTTGAATTAGCCGGTCAACTCTATCCAGCATATCGATTGTAATAAATGATTTTCTCGACAGTGACTGGGGCTTTTGCAAGCCCCAGTTTCATGGCGGGTGTGTCCTTTTTCTTTGATCTTGTGCAGTAGTTGTAATGAATCCTGAATATGTCACCCACTATGGTGTACATCTCAGGGTTATATGCAGAGTATCCGTGCCAGATACGCCCCATCCCGGTGCCTGACTGGAATGGCCTTTCAAAGTACATAGACATCCTGCGGATATTCATAAAAAAGCGATCTACTGGAGCTAGGGTCACCATGCGGTAGAGGTTGGCCTGGTGCAGAATGTCGTACCTAGACACATTCGTCACCGCAGCCACCATTTTCTCCGGCTCTGCCTTGGACACCCATGGATGCTCAATCCAAAACTCAGGCGAGTTCGGAACCTTAATGGGTTTCTTTAAACGCTCCGCGATAATTCCGTTAGTTACATCCATTAGGATTTTGAAGGTCAGCTGTTTGACTGGGGTTCCTGACATTTTGGAAACCATGCGTTTGAAATTTGCTACCAGCTTTTCTTTCTCATCATTTGTTTTATTTTTCGAAGCCCTAACTAAGAACCCATCGGATCGGCCTTCTCCAATTTCCTCACGAAACGCAGAAATATAGGCCGTCTTCATCCCGCTATCCAGATCCAGAAAGAAGCGAGTTTTCCCTGTGCTCCTGAAAAACCGTTTCAGTAAAAAGAAGTGAGCCAGCATGGTGTATTCGTTATGAACCAAGGCACCGCGATTAGGAAGACTTTTTGTTTGATCGATGTTCTCCGACGAATCGGGAACATTAGAGCTTTTTTCGATCAGAGCTCTGATCTGAATTTCATCTCTAAGATTTCCGGCATATGGTAACTTCTCTCTAGGTAAGCGATTCTTTACAGCGTCATTGAACTCCTCGCTCAACCAGACTCTAGCGTGTTTTCGGTGGTGTTTTGGTCTTTCGTGATCACCACTATCAACTGAGTCCCGCTCTGCCAAACTGGAGTCCACAGAGCCATCGTAATTAAAGTTGAAAGCGAAAACGTAGCCTGAGTTCAAGCATGCCGTGGCAATTCCGTAGAGGTCGCAATTCCTTTTGTCACCTCGTTGAGTCCAGTTGGTCATCAGAACTTGACGGTCTGTTGAAAGATAAAATCGCTCAAAACTCTGCTCTCAAGTCTTCTCTCTCGCTCAGAAACAAACGATAAACACTGGCGATGAATAAATCTGATTTTGTCGTAAACCGTTTTTTCTGAAATATCCAAAACATCAGCAATACGGTTGATCGGTTGTTTGTTGACCAGGAGCTTGAATAGTAACCTGTTTAAATGAGGCTTGGAGTGCTTGCGAGCCTTCGGTTTACCACAAAAACTCTTCCGACAGTGGAGGCAAATATACCTTTGGTTTCCGCTAGTCGTTTTGCCATTCTTTTTGACGGAAATAGGCTTTTTATCCATATTGCTTGAGCATTTTGAGTTTGGGCAGATAATTGATTTTGGATCTAGGTGGCTCGATATCCTACTAAGCTCTTCGTGGACAGCCTGATTACTCTTTAGAGCGGTTGATACAGCATTAACATCTTCACCCAGAGCTTTTTTCTTGGAGCAAATCTCACAAATCAGAGATGCCTTGGCTTTACCCCTTCCAGATAGACGATAGGATCCGCCGCCTCTCTGGAAGGCTTCAGGAATACCCCCTTCACATCCATCAATATTTTTGATCGGACTAAGCGTTAAAAAATTCTCACACGTCGGATTTCGACATCCATTGACTTGAATACCTTCGAACGGGAAGGGAATGCGGGGCGGTTTATTCTGGAAAGATTTCTTTCCCATAAAAAGAAGCGCCTATACTGTCTGTATATGGCGCTGTTGTGCTTACCTGTTGGTAGGCCATTCCAAACTGGGAATCGCCTCCCGAACCCAAACAATATCTTGAAACTCCTCCCTTTCGTCCATAAAGCGGAACCACGCCAGGTAATTGTCCACGCGGGCCGTTCCGACACCGTGGAAGCGCTTAAGCCAACCCTTCCAGCGTTGGGTAAAATTGTTCAGGGTCTGGATGTGGTAAACACCCTCAACAACCCGGCTGTTATCCTTCGCAATCAATCGCTTATGCTCAAGATGGTCAAACGTCTTCACCATTTCTACATAGGAAAGGTTGCCATCTGTGCACAAGACGGAGTTCTCGCGGATCACTGGGGCCAAGGCTGCGATAATTTCCTCCTTAGTGTCGTGCTCTAGAACATGGTGGGTAATGTGTCCGGAGCGATCCAGCGCCAATGCGATGGGCACCTGAGTCACCTTACCGCCCCCACGTTTACGGGCTGGCCGAGGCATCGTCTTTTTTCCCTTGAAGGACTCCGGCAGGAATGTCTCGTCGGCCTCGATGATGCCGGACAACGACGTAGCCTTATGATCTCTGGGACTGCTTAGAAAGGCATGACGCCAGCGAAAGGCCGTGCGTAGGCTGACACCGGTCACCTTGGCCGCTTTGCGTAGGGATAGGCCATAGCGCATCGTTTCCACATACTCTAGCCAGAGCTCTTCTTTACGCATGCGGTACAGCGGGCTACCCACCAGCGCGTTGAAGGTCTTTGCGCAATGTTTACAGCGGTAGCGCTGGCGCTCATTCCCGGATGATCCCCAGCGAATAAACATCTTGGACTGACAATAAGGGCACTGGGTAACCGCCTCTTCACTGGCCGTCAGCGTCTCGTAAACAGCATCCAGTTTGACGCGTTTTTCAATATGATGCCGTAGCTTTTTCAGCTGTGGGGTGGTGAAGTCAGGAACGCGGCGTAGAAGGTCGTTGAAATCATCGTGCTGCACGGTAGCCTCCAAATACATTCAGGTATGGAGTAAGTGTAGACCACCAACAGGTAAGCACAACAGCGCCCTGTATATACAGTAGTATAGGCGCTTCTAGCGGTTTTGTCAGTAACCTCAGCCACACTTAAGGTAAATGGCTTGGCTACTAGTGGGCGTTTTTTATATGACCATTCACTAAATTTACAAATTGAAACGACAGTACCCTGAAGTATTTAAAAAAATCGCCGATACTCTCCCTACACAGTAGTTTAACGTGAACCATAATCCGCGTTGTCGGCAATGTGTTCTACAAGAATATGGGCGCCTGACGAACAGGCTAAAGACAGGTCTGAATGCACAAATCTTTTAAGGTAGAAAACCGCCTTGACTACCGCATCCTTCGGTGGATACTTGCCGTCGCACTGATCAGCGGTGTGATTGTCAGTGCCATACAGGTAGTACTCGATGCACAACGCGTTTCGACTGACCTGGACAACCAGGCCAGCCAGACCATCGCCATGGTTAAAGATGCGTCCACGCAAGCTGTGTTCAGCATCGACGCCGACTTGGCAAATCAAGTCGTCGACGGCCTTTTTGCTCGGGAAGCAGTACGCCTAGCCCAGATTCTTCACGCCAACGGCGAGCCCTTGAGCTCCCGAGAGCGGCCTTTGACCGAAAGCGTATTCCGCCCGTTGATTAACTGGATGTTTGGTGCCGAGCGCCAATTCCGCACCGAACTGATGCGCAACGGCAATTCAGACACCGTATACGGCTACTTTGTTGTTCACTACGATACCGCGCCGGCTGCCAACATTTGGCTGGGTCGTGCCATCGTCACATTCACCTCCGTCATTGCTACGGCTGTGATCTTGGGAATGGTGCTGTACTTCGTTTTTTACATGCTGCTTACCCGTCCACTTTTGCGCATTGTAAATTCCGTGAAACAGGTGGACCCTGCGCACCCGGATGACCGCTTGATTGCCACGCCATCTGGTCATGAAAAGGACGAACTTGGGCACTGGGTTAAAGCCACGAATACTCTGCTTATTGCCATTGGAAAAAGCCAAGAACGCCAACGTGAAGCGGAAGACAGAGTGAGCCGGCTCGCCCGCTACGACCAGCTTACCGGGCTGCTCAGCCGGGACAGTTTTATGGACATGCTGCAGGCGGATATTGAAGAATCTAAGCGCAACCACACTCTTTTATCCGTCATTGTTTGCGGCATTGATGACTTTAAATCCATTAACGATCAATGCGGCTTTCGCACTGGCGATCTCACCTTACAAACCGTCGCAGACCGGCTTATGAGCTGCCTGAACGGCTCACGTTTCACCATAGCCCGCCTTGGCGGTGATCAGTTTGTTATTGTTGAGAAAGGGCTCAAAGACGGTTTTCAGGCGGCAGATACCGCGGAAGCCATTCTGGCGAGAATCAGTGAAACCATGGGAGTGGAAGGCCATAATGTTTCCATGACGGCAACCCTGGGTATTGCTCTATACCCCTCCGACGCCATCCAGCCAGATCGACTACTCCAGAGCGCGGAACAGACCATGATGCTGGCCAAACAAAAGGGCCGGGATCATTTCCAATTTTACGTGGCAAGCATCGACCAAGAAATCCGCGACCGCAAACAGCTCGAAAAAGACCTTTCGCAAGCTCTGGCAATGGACCAGTTTCACCTGGTTTACCAGCCCCAGATAGATCTTCAAACGAAACGGGTAATAGGCGCAGAAGCCCTACTCCGTTGGGAACACCCAGTGCGCGGGCTGGTGCCGCCGGATTACTTTATTCCAGTTTCAGAGAACAATGGGTCCATCGTTGAGATAGGCCAGTGGGTTCTGGAGCAGGCCTGCCTGCAAGCCAAGCTGTGGGCAGACAAGGGGTTACCCCTACGCGTCGCTGTGAATTTGTCTGCCGTACAGTTACGCCAAGATCGCATTGTGGATGACATCCTAGGCACCCTGAAGCGCTACGATATTCCCGCAGGCCGCCTAGAGCTGGAAGTCACAGAAACCAGCTTTATGACCAACCTGTCAGATGCAGTCGCCAAACTTCACGCTCTGAACCGGGCGGGCATCAGCCTTGCGGTAGATGACTTTGGTACCGGCTACTCATCTCTTACCTATCTCAAGAAAATGCCGGTACAGCACCTGAAGATCGATAAGCAGTTTATTCGGGATCTGCTCATTAACGAGGAAGACACCCGTATCACCAACACCATTATCGATCTCGGCCGAAGCCTCAACTTGACCGTCGTTGCTGAAGGTGTGGAAACGGCAGAACAGGAATATTACCTGAGCCAGCGCGGCTGCAAGCTGGCACAGGGATACTTCTTCAGTAAACCTCTGCGCCCTGCGGTTTTTGAGACGTTTGTTCAGGGATTCCACCAAAAAATCATAGAAAATAACGCCTGATTCATTACCTGTGAGGAGTTGCCATGGGAACCACCATTATTGGCCTGATCATTATTGCTGTCGCAGCAATCTATCCGGTTTTTATCTACAACCGCCTGGTGTCTCTGCGCAACCAGTTCAAAAATGGTTTTGCCCAGATTGATGTGCAACTCCAGCGTCGGCACGATCTTATTCCCAACCTGGTCGAAGCCGCAAAAGCCTACCTTGTGCACGAGAAATCAACGCTGACCCAGGTTATGGAAGCCCGGAACAACGCCGTAAGTGCCCAGAAAGATGCCGCCAAAGACCCAGGAGACGGCACCAAGATTCAACGCCTCAGTGGCGCCGAGAACCTACTTACCAAGGCCCTTGCTAATTTTTATGCGGTGGCTGAAAACTATCCCGACCTGAAAGCCAACGAAACCATCCAGCAACTGATGGAAGAGCTTTCGAGCACAGAGAACCGGGTTTCCTTTGCCCGCCAGGCTTATAACGATGGCGTGATGAGCTACAACATCTACCGCGAGCAATTCCCCAACAACGTGATCGCTGGCATGCTCTCATTCAAAGAAACCTCGCAACTGGAACTTGAGACGCCAGAGGCCCGACAAGTGCCCAAAGTGGCCTTTTAAGGCCCTGAAACATGGCTCATCCAGGATTTTTCCAGGCGCCAGGCCAGTGCCCGGCGCAACACCAGCCTTCTCGTGCGCCTTATTGCCCTGCTTTCTGGCATTCTAATGATCGGCCAGATAGGCGGCTTTCTGCTTCGCTCGTCGTTTTACAGCGGCGGGCGAGGGCTGACCATCAGCTGCATCAGGTTTTGCCAGCACACAAAAGTTATCGGAGCGAGTCGGAACAATCAGCCCGGAAGGCGAAGATTTTGCTATTAAGCTATTGCAGCGCCTGCCGTCAACCTTTCGTGGCTTGCTGTATACCCGGGCGGGTGCCATTCAACTCTGCTACGCCCTACTTATCAGTGATTTGAACGAGCAGCAGAAAGCGGAATGCCTCAACTTACTTCCGAAAAAGGTGGTGTGAAGAAGGTAGTGTGAGTAGAAAGCTGGCTTACTGGGCCAACTCACCCTCCCCCGGGCTGAAAAGCGCATCAACGCCCGGGTTAGCTCTTCGTTCTGGTAGGCCGAGCTTATCGCGGATATCCAAGTTTACCTTCCAGAGTTTATTGAATTTCTCCGCTGTTGCAGCAACCGCGTCACCCTTATCCAGCAAGATCTTCGGACGCAAAAATACCAACAAATTGCGCTTTACCCGGCGCTCAGACTCTGATGAAAACAAGCGCCCAATATAGGGAATATCGCCCAGCAGCGGAACCTTGCTCGTGTTTACCATGTAGTCATCACGGGTAAGGCCACCCAATACAATGGTTTCACCATCATCCGCCAGCACGGTTGTTTTGATTTCACGTTTATTCGTCACAATATCCGAAGCATCTTCAATACTATCGGCCACACTCTCTGTGGTCTGCTCCACCACAAGCCTCACCAAGCCATCCGCACTGATGGTTGGGGTCACCTTCAGGGTCAGGCCAATATCCCGACGCTCAATCGTGGTAAACGGGTTGGCCAATCCATCGCCCGCCACGCTGGACTGCCCGGTGCGGAACGGAACGTTCTGGCCTACAATAATTTCCGCTTCCTGGTTGTCTAGGGTGATGAGACTCGGCGTCGACAGCAGGTTGGCGGCTGCAGAAGTAGAAAGCGCCTGCAAAAGAATGCCCCAGCTTATGCCATTTTCGTTTCGCTGGCCGGCTCCTACGGTGATACCCCCAATGGCTGGCGCAATGGCAGATTCCGTGAGTATTGCGCCAAGCACATCGCCCAAGCTCTTACCTACGTTACCAAAGTTTGTTCCCATTACTGGCGTGGAAGAGCCAGACTCATCACCCAAGGCGACCTGAGCGCCAAGATCCTGCCCCAGCTCATCGCTAATTTCTACAATGGCGGCTTCAATCAATACCTGCGCACGGCGCACATCCAGCGCGGCAACAATTTCCTCGGCTTCCTGCATCAGAGAAGGCTCGCCACGAACCACCAGGGCATTCAGCCCCTCATCTGCAAACACCGCGAAATTACCCTGGGGCTTGTTGCTGGCGCCGCCACCGGCACCTTCCTTAGTCAGCTCACCCATCACGCCTGTCAAAAGCTCAGTAAGGCTCTTCGCATCCGCATGCTTTAGGCGGATAACCTTGGTCGCCCCGCCACTGGCAGAGGGCTGATCCAGTTGCACGATCAGGCCGCGCATCTTACCGCGGAAGGTTTCATCGCCCCGAAGGATCAGGCGGTTGCTACGCTCATCGGCGGTAACACTGTATTTTCTCGCAGAATTGTCGTTACCCCCGCGACCTAACTCATCCGGAGCCAGCTCTTGCAACAGAACCACCATATCGCCCACCCAAGCTTCCTTAAGCTTGATCACCTCCACTTCGTACTTGGAGGGGCTGTCCAGCTCGCGAACAATCTGCTCCATGCGCTTAATGTTGGAAGCGTGGTCACTGATAATCAGGGCATTGGCTGCGGCCACACCGGCAAGGTGGCCATACTTTGCCACCAAAGGCCGAAGAATGGGCACCAGCTCCAAGGCGTTGGCGTTATCAATCTGGATAACCCGGGTTATAAGCTGCTCAGAGGGAACGCTAGGGAAACGGCTTAGCTCTTCAGCAGACTGTTTGGCATCCACCTGTTGCACAATCTTGATGACCTGCTCGCCGGGAATAGCGGTAAAACCATGCACATTCAGCACCGCAAGGAACAGATCATAAATCTCAAACTTGTTCATCGGGGCACTGGAAAGCACGGTAACCTTCCCTTTTACCCGGGGGTCCACCACAAAACTGAAACCGGTAATATCTGCCACCTGAGTAACAAAGGCACGTATATCCGCGTCTTTAAGATTCAGCCGCCAGGTTTCATCCTGGCCATACGCTGCCGACATCATTGGAAGAAGAATAAGCAGAGCGAGGGCCCGCAGAAAATTTGTCTTGTGGTTATACATCTGGCGATATCGTCCTGTATCGATGAACCCTGTCAGCGCCACTGCTCAGGTATGGCATAACTTATAGTGAGGAAAGACCCGTCACGTTCGATTTCTATATCCAAACTGGCTTGGCCGCGCCAGCTTTCCAGCAGCGACCTATCCTGTTGCACATCACCCAGGCGTTGCCCGTTGATGGCAGTAATCACGTCTCCGGCTTTGAGATTCACAGCGTTCAGCATGGCATTAGAGCCGTCATACACGTAGCCCGAACCACCGCTGTCATCCGCAGGGCTAAGGCCATAAGGCGTCAGTGCGGCGGCACCTGCGCTGTCTAGTTGTTGCCGGGCATTATCAAGAAACGCTTCCGGTGATGATTCTGCCGGCTCTTGAGCCACCTCTGCAACCATTGTGGACACGTCATCCTCTTCAAAGGTCAAGGATTCGTAGCGGCCACCACGGCGGATCAGTATGCGCCCCGGCTCCACCTCTGCCAACTCGATATTGCCGGGCATCAAATCACCCACACGGTACCACATGGCTTCACCGTCGCTTCCGGCCACTATAGCACCAGAGTCTTCCGGGCGCTGTCCTACCAGAACGCCTTCAAGCCGCAGCCTTAACCCGGTTTCAGGGGCAGAACGTTTAACGGCATCGGCCACTTCACCTAGGGTTTCTGGCCGGCCAAAAAACTCATAGCTAGCTATGGGGTAACCGCCCGAGCTCGCAAAAGCCTGAGCGCCTGCTGCGCCTCCCGCCGGAGCAACCGCAACCGGTTTGTCCTGCCAGGCAAAAAGCCAGGTGATGTTCGCCACAGCCACACTTAGGTACACCACCAGCCACACAAGCAAAAGATTGGCGATTACTTTCGCAATCCTGTGCTGGGTTTCTTGGGCCGGCATAGCAACCATCAGCGCGCCCCCGGTAACAGCGGCTGCCTTACACGGAACACAACATCATCGGGGCTCGCGGAATCTGGCCAGGGTTGGCCGGCCAGATCAATCATGCGCTTGTAAACCCGCAACTCCATCATCCCGTTCCATAGAATATTGGCATCTGCAACTGGGCCATTACCCGCCTGCTCCGCAACCACCAACGCCACACCACCGTCTGTGGTGTCCAAGTTGACCTGCATGGGCGGGAAATCTGCCTGGCCAGTCTGGCTTCCCATGGGCCAACTCACCCGGCCACCTGCCCATCGGCCAAGGCCATCCGCGCGCACAATGCGATCGTCGGCCCACGCCAATTCCAGGCGGTCGATGCTCACATCGCCTTCAATCATGGCGCCACCACTGCGGCGAATTAAATCTTCAAACTCTGCCACTGCAACCTGGCCACGAGCATTCACCCGCACATTTGCCGGCCAGCCAAGGGCTATATCACCGGAAACAGACGACTGCAGAGATTCCACCGAAATTCGCACTGGCTGCTCCAGCGCGGTAATAGATGGCCAGCCCAGTTGCCATTGAACACGTATCGGGAAGCCCGAAATAACCACACCAGCCGCACCATCCCACACCCTGCCAGCCACCTGTTGCACCTGCACCTGAGGCGGTAACGAAACATAGGGAGAGGCCTTATGCCAAACCCAGCCAGCGGGAATAAAAGCTATGAGTGCACCTAGGTAAACAAACAGCCCGAGCAACACAAGCAAAAATAGCTTGCCAGGGCGAAGAAAAGGTTTTGGTTCAGCGTCACTCATTCGGTTACACACAGACAGTTTGACCGGTTGCCGAGTCTAACAAACAAGCCGGCCAAGTCCATGACAAAAAAACAAAAACCCCGCGTCAGTGTGAACCAACGCGGGGTTTTTTAAAGCGTGACCGGCATTACATCATGCCGCCCATGCCTCCCATTCCACCCATATCTGGCGCACCGCCACCGGATGTGCCGTCATCTGGCTCATCTGCAATCATCGCCTCAGTGGTGATGATCAAAGATGCGATGGACGCAGCAGCCTGCAGCGCAGAACGAGTTACCTTGGCAGGATCCAAGATACCCATTTCCAGCATGTCACCGTACTCTTCGGTAGCCGCGTTGTAGCCAAAGGCGCCTTCGCCGTTGCGAACCTTGGCAACGACGACAGAAGACTCGCCGCCAGCGTTGGAAACGATCTGGCGCAGAGGAGCTTCCATGGCGCGGCGCAGGATGTTTACACCGGCTTTCTGCTCTTCGTTGATAGCATCAACCTTGTTGAGCGCTTCGATAACGCGGATCAGCGTTACACCGCCGCCCGGTACAATGCCTTCTTCAACAGCAGCACGGGTAGAGTGAAGAGCGTCTTCAACGCGGGCCTTCTTCTCTTTCATTTCCACTTCGGAACCAGCGCCTACCTTGATGACAGCAACACCGCCAGCCAGCTTGGCCACGCGCTCTTGGAGCTTCTCTTTATCGTAGTCTGAAGTACTGTCTTCAATCTGCTTACGCACCTGTTCAACACGGGCTTGGATATCAGCCTGTGCACCAGCTCCGTCGATGATGGTGGTGTTTTCTTTGGTCAGGTTTACGCGCTTGGCGGTACCCAGATCGTCCAGAGTGGCGTTCTCAAGGCTTAGGCCCACTTCTTCCGAAATCACAGTACCGCCGGTCAGAATGGCGATGTCCTGCAGCATTTCCTTGCGGCGATCACCAAAGCCTGGCGCCTTAACGGCGGCGGCTTTCACAATGCCACGCATGTTGTTCACAACCAGAGTCGCCAGAGCTTCGCCTTCAATATCTTCGGCGATGATCATCAGCGGCTTGCCAGATTTGGCAACAGATTCCAGCAACGGCAGCAGTTCGCGGATGTTGGAAATTTTCTTGTCAACCAGCAGCATGTACGGGTCATCAAGTTCAACAGACATGTTGTCTTGGTTGTTGATGAAGTACGGAGACAGGAAGCCGCGGTCGAACTGCATACCTTCAACCACGTCTAGCTCGTCTTCCAGGCCACGGCCTTCTTCAACCGTGATCACGCCTTCTTTACCCACTTTTTGCATGGCATCAGCAATAAGCCGGCCAATGGTCTCATCGCCGTTGGCGGAGATAGTGCCTACCTGAGCAATGCTGCGGCTGTCGTCGCAGGGCCGAGCCAGTTCACGAATGGCTTTTACGGCTTCTGCAGTCGCCTTGTCGATACCGCGCTTCAGATCCATCGGGTTCATGCCGGCAGTCACTGCCTTCACGCCCTCGTTAACGATGGACTGAGCCAGAACGGTCGCAGTGGTAGTACCGTCACCGGCGGTTTCGTTAGCCTGGGAAGCAACTTCCTTCACCATCTGGGCGCCCATGTTCTCGAACTTGTCTTTCAGTTCGATTTCTTTGGCAACCGATACACCATCTTTAGTGATGGTTGGAGAGCCGAAAGACTTCTCCAAAACCACGTTACGGCCTTTGGGGCCGAGAGTTACCCTGACTGCGTCTGCCAGAATATTTACGCCTGCAACCATACGCTTGCGGGCGCTATCACCGAATTTGACTTCTTTTGCTGACATGTAATCTATCCCTGTTCGTTAAACCGAATTCGTTGAATCAATCGGGGGAATGACTGTTCGTGCGAATTGCTTCCGCGATCACTCAAGCACGCCGTAAATGTCGCTCTCGCTCATGATGAGCAGCTCTTCACCGTCGATTTTTACGGTGTTGCCGGCATATTGGCCAAATACCACGGTATCACCCGCTTTGACTGCCACAGCAAGAGTTTCACCATTTTCCAGAACGCGACCGTTGCCCACGGCTATAACCTCACCCTGAGACGGCTTCTCTTTAGCGTTACCTGGCAGCACGATGCCACCCGCAGTTTTCTCTTCTTCTTCTTTACGGCGTACAACAACACGATCGTGTAACGGACGAATCTTCATTGCTCGGTGTCTCCAATAGTCAGATTAATGTGGCAATGACATTTGCTGTTTATGGCCGGATTTCCTCATGTGGCCCCGGCAAATCGGGGCACGCTTCTTGCGGCAATCCGACAAAAATGCTCGGCTTCTAACCTGCTGTTTTCGAGCCGGTATCAGCCTGCAGCAAACTTGTGAATCCTATGTGGGGCTGGCACCGGGCTTTTCAACACCCGATTCGATAAATCTTTTTACTTTTTATCAAGGCGATCATGGTCGGTTTTGGTCTCATCCCGGTACTCCCCTTCAATAATGTCGCCGCTGCCATCGCGATCAAACGGGCGCTGCTGACCAAAGGGGTTATTACGATCACCAAAGGGCTCTTGCCCAAACGGGCTTTGGCCACCACCGGCCCGAAAATAGAACCCGCCGCTCTTGCTTGAAGCCACCATGCGCCTCAAGGCCAAGGCAGATAGCCAGTATCGAGTAAAAGGAATGAGACAGAGAAACCCGAAGGCATCGGTAATAAATCCAGGAGTGATCAAAAGCACACCACCAACAGCCAAGATCAACCCTTCGGCCACTTCTTTTGCAGGCAGTTCACCGCTGCTAAGGCGCTGGTTAGCCTTAAGCAGCGTTGCCATACCTTGCTGGCGAAGCAGCCAGGCACCAATAACCGCCGTCAGTAGAACAAAGCCAATGGTGTTGAACACACCAATCATGCCACCAACCTGAATGAGCACCGCCATTTCAGCAATCGGCATGATAATGAAAACAAACAATAATATAGACATCAGGCTCTCGTAGTTGGAATTTGGGCATATAAACTACCGCCACTAAGCCACACTTAGAAGCGGTTTTGCAGAGTGACCTGCATTGGGCGAGTTTCCGCCCAAACCTAAAGCCCACTTGATAGCTACAAGGCCGCTCGCCGCGTCACGCGGCATGGTACAGCCGCAATCGCACTGATGCGTTCGTTCGCTGAGCGTCTTTTTTACGACCTCCCAGCAGGCAGGGCAACGCTGACTCGGCTTTGCTTTTCGAGTGGGTATTTCGACAAACTCACCACCAGTTTCTTCGACTTTGTAGTGAATCATGGCCAGCAACTTTGCCGGCGCGGTGTCTAGTATCTCCCGGTTTAACCCGGACTTCTGCTTGACCATTTTCCCTGGCTTTTCGAGTGTGCCTTTTGCCGTTCGGGTCATGTTCCGAATGGTCAGTTTTTCCGTGGCAAAGAGCGTGTATTCCTTCGCTAGATCGTGACTCAGTTGATGGTGATCGTGGTGGCGCTGCCGGGCAACCTTAGCTCTGGCTTGAGTCAGAACTTTACAGGCCCGCTTCCACCGGTTGGAACCTCGCTTTTTGCGTGATACAGCCTGCTGCATCGGCAGCAAGCTCTCTTTGGAGTCCCGGTAGTAACGTGGGTTCTCGATCGCGTAATGCTCGCCGTTTTCGTGCGTAACCGTGCCTAAATACTCCACGCCCCAATCGAACCCGCAAGCTTTCTGGCCTTTGCAGGCCCGCACAGGCTCACATTCGACGGTGACTGATAAGAACCACTGCCCGTGCTTATGGATAACCTGGCTAGTTTTGACCTTTCCCAGAGTTCGAGCCTTCCCCCGAGCCTTGATGCGGCCAATGCCGTTGATCGAAAGCCTGCCGTGCTTACCGTTCGCCTCGGGAATAAACGCCCAGCCGCTGCCACCGCACATCTCAAAACTGGAAAACCGGCTGAGTGAGCGAAAGCGGGGGAACCCCGGAGCCTGGCCTTTCTTTACGCGCTCAAAAAATGCTTTGAACGCTTTGTCCAGGCGGCGAAGCGTCATTCGGGTAATGTAAACCGGAATGGCTTTGTATTCGGGATGGTCGGCGCGGATCTGAGTCAAACTGGCTTGTTGGTCGTTATAGGATATCGACTTTCCGGTTTTTCGGTAACAGTCGATACGCTCTTGTAGTGCGGCATTATAAAGTTGTTGGTGTAAGCGCAAGCTCTCAAGCAACCGCTCAGATTGCGATTGGCTGGGGTAGAGCTTGTAATTGATTTTGCGCTTATCCATGAATCCTAATATAATTGGTTCCTATGTCTAAAACAACCCTGAAAGCTCAGCACCATTGCGTATACAACACAAAGTATCACTTGGTTCTTGTGACAAAGTATCGAAACCCGGTCATTAACGAGGGCATATTAGCTCGCCTGTCTGAACTGATTTCTGAGCGTGTGAGCGCTTGGGAGGGGGAGCTTTTTGAGGTAAACGGCGAGCCTGACCACATCCATATTTTGATGGAACTACCCCCCAAATACGCCGTAGCTGATTTTGTGAACGCCCTGAAAACGGGAACCTCTCGAAGAATCAGGAAAGAGTTTGCCGACCACGTTAATAGCTATTACTGGAAACCAGTTTTCTGGTCGAAAAGCTACTGCGTAATCACCTGCGGTGGCGCACCGCTTTCGACTATAAAGCAATACATCGAAAACCAAAAAGGCGCTTAACCCTCACCAAACTTCGTATGGAAAGGGAATGCAGCGCTAACGCTGTTCAAGATTCCGTGATTGCAATTACCGACTGCCAGCTGGGCCCAAGCTCAAAAATGACCAAAATACTTTACAAATCAAGAAATGTCATTAGTATGTGAAGTATATTAGCCAATCGTGAGCAAAATGGACTACCAAGCCCTAGGGCAAAAAATATCAGCCTTACGCCAGCAGCACGGGGTGTCTCAGCAAAAAATGGCTGAACACCTCGGCATATCCCGCGCGACCATCAACGCGCTTGAAAATGGCCGCTCGGGTGATATTGGTATAAAAAAAGTCATGAAAGTGCTGGATTATCTGGGTAAAGAATTAGCCATTCGGGACAAGTCACCCTTCCCTACGTTTGAGGAGCTGAGAGATGAGCAGTGAGCTCAACGTATGCGTTGATCGACAGCAAGCAGGGAAGCTATTTTCGGAAACCAAAGAGTTCATATTCCGTTACAGCGAAACTTCGCTCCCCGAGCAGTTCGTTTCGCTGACCATGCCTATACGTCAAAAAGACTATAGCCACCATCGCTTACACCCTATATTCGAAATGCACCTGCCCGAAGGCTACTTGCTCTCGATTATAAAAAAGCAGTTTGCGAAAATTACTGATACCGATGATTTTGGGCTTTTGAAATTGCTTGCCCCCAATTTTCGTGGGCGTGTTGAATATGTCCGCGATAACCAGCTTGAGAAATCACCACTTCACCTAGACACACTTCTGCACTCCGATAACCCGAGCCTATTTGATGAATTGGTGTCACGGTTTGCACTGCGCTCAGCGTTGAGTGGCGTACAGCCCAAAGTACTGGCACAGCTTCAGAACAAAGCGACTTTGCAACTGGATGACTTCATCGTTAAAGCTTGGGGCCCAGACTACCCTGCCCTTGCGCTCAATGAATACTGCTGCATGCTAGCCAGTAAATATGCGGGAATTCCGGTGCCGGAGTTCTACCTCTCTGATGACGAATCGCTGTTTATTATGAAACGGTTTGATCTAAAGGAGGACGGCAGCGCGCTTGGCTTTGAAGATATGTGCGTCCTTCAGGCCAAAAAGCGAGAAGACAAGTACACGGGAAGCTATGAACAGGTCGCAAAAACAATAAAAATCTTTGTGAGCCCTGAAAACAAAACGTCTTCTTTAGAGCAGTTCTTCAAAATCCTCGTAATCAGCAACGCGCTTCAAAACGGAGATGCGCACCTGAAAAATTTCGGCCTGGTTTACGAGAACACTGAATCCATCAGGCTTGCACCAGCTTATGACATCGTCTGCACTACAGCCTATATCAATCAGGACATACCGGCGCTAACGCTCGCAGGTAGCAAGAAATGGATCGCTCGCAATGCACTGGAGCGCTTCGGTATGCAAGCCTGCGAACTAACAGCATCCAGAGCCGGAGAGCTGTACAACGAGTGCCTACAAGCACTTGATAAGCTATCGACTTACATCGAAACCCGGCTGGCTCAGCCCCTCAACAATGAGCAGTTAATGGTGCTTAAACAGCTACAAACGCTTATTGCCAACGAAACAGCCGCATAACCACCCGGCCATTTACCACTTCCACGCCTTCAGCTTCTAGCAAGCCAACCTGCTCGTTGTAAATCTCAGAGCCTTCCGCAAAGGCTATCTGGCCGTTGCTGCGGATAACCCGGTACCAAGGAACAGAATGGCCTTGGGGAAGCTTGCCTAGGGCGCGGCCTATGTAGCGGGCCTGGCGCCCGAGGCCGGCCATTTCGGCTACCTGGCCGTAGCTTGCGACCTTGCCCGCAGGGATCGCGATCACGACCTGCCAGATCTTTTGATCTTTCCCCGGTTCCGCTGGCTGCCCCATAGCGTCTACCCGCCTGCTGTCTGTGTAACGTCTGCGCTACCACCACCCGTGTGATCAGGTGCCAGCGCATCCAGCCTCTCGCCCTGGCGAATCAGGAACCAGGCCAGAAGAATGGCGGGAATCCCCATCAGACCAGCCACGAGGAAGAACTCCGCATAACCAAAACCGGCAACAATCATGCCCGAAAAACCGCCCAAAAACTTTCCCGGCAACGTCATCAAAGAGCTGAACAGCGCATACTGTGTGGCGGTAAAAGAGGCACTGGTCATGCTGGAAAGCCAGGCAATCAATGCCACATTAGCAATGCCGCCGCTGAGGTTATCGGCACTTACCACCGCTGCCAGAGTGGCGAGGTTCGGCGGGTACTGAGCCAGAAACACAAACAGCAAATTCGTAGCCGCAGTCATAATGGCACCCGCTAGCAAGACCTTCCTTGTGCCGTAGCGCACCACCAGAACACCCCCTGCCAAGGAGCCTACAATGGTCATGAAAAACCCGAAAATCTTGGTAACATCCGCAACCTGGGTTTTACTGAAGCCCATAAAATCCAGATAGAACGGGTTGGCCATCACGCCCATGGCAATATCAGAAATGCGGTACACCGCCACCATCAGCAAAATCGCAATGGAAAGCTCTTTGTAGCGCTGGAAAAAATCCAGAAAAGGCCCGGCAATGGCGGCATAAAACCAGCCTGCAAAGCGGGCTACCCGGGGGCCGAGATGAGTGCGCTTCGCGGTTTCCTGCTCGATTTTGTGTGCAATGTCCTTGGCGGCCGCAAAATGATTCACCTCCGGCTCGCGCACAATCAGCACGGTTAACGCGCCAACGCCAACCAACGCGGCCATCACCTCGTAAGACACCTGCCAAGACCAGAACTCCGCCAAATACAGAGCGCCCGCACCGGCAACCAGCAGCGCCAGCCGATAGCCAAAAATATACGTTGCCGCCAAAGCCGCCTGAAGCCGCTCTTCGGCGACCTCGATACGGTAGGCATCAATGGCCACATCCTGAGTTGCAGAGGAAAACGCCACCAGCAACCCGCATAACGCCATGGTTTCGGGTACCGCGATGGCATCTACATGAGCCATCAGGTACAAACCGGTGGCAATACCCACCTGCGCCAGCAATATCCAGCTTCTGCGCTTGCCCAACAGCTTGTCCAACACCGGCAGCTTCAGCCGATCCACCACCGGCGCCCAGAACACCTTGATAGAGTAGGTAATCCCCAGCCAGCTGAAAAACCCGATGGTCGCCGTCTCCACGCCCACATCCGCCAAGCGCGCGTTCAGCGTAGAAAAAACCAGCAAGAATGGCAGCCCGGCAGAAAAACCGAGGAACAGCAACGCAATCACCTGCCAACGAGTGTAGGTGTGCAGGGTATCCCGGATCAGATCCAGGCGGGTGCCGGTTGAAATGGGGGAGCCTCCGAATCAGTCACGAAAATTATTGAACTGTAGAGGTATTTCCAGTTCGGTTTCACGTAGCAAGGCAATGGCGGTTTGCAGGTCGTCCCGCTTCTTACCGTTAACCCGAACCTTGTCGCCCTGAATACTGGTCTGCACCTTCAGCTTGGCATCCTTGATCATCTTCACAACCTTTTTGGCCATGTCCGTTTCAATGCCCTGCCTCAGTTTCAAATGTTGCTTTACGAGTTTGCCGGCTTTGCTGTCGCCGTCTTCTTCCAGGGCACGGCTATCGATGTTGCGCTTGGCAAACGCCATCCGCAGCATATCCATAAGCTGCTCAAGCTGGAATTCCTGAGGTGCACTGATCGTAATGCCCTTTTCATCCAGCTCAACATCTGCGTCTACGTTTTTAAAATCCCAGCGGTTGCCAAGATCCCGCTTGGTTTGATCCACCGCATTGGTGACTTCGTGCATGTCGATTTCAGAAACAATGTCAAAAGAAGGCATGATCGTTATTCTCCGGGAGCTGTAGCGAGTATACTCGGTGCTTCAAAATAAGGGCCAAGCATACCAAGCCCCGGAACTCCCCGCATCCGACAATGGACTGGTAAAAGTAGATAACAATGCCAAACCTAGATCTCCCTATCCTTGTAGTAGACGACGCGAAATTCAGCAGTATGGTGGTTGGCCGCACCCTGCGAAATGCCGGATATCGCGACGTACGTATCGTCAACGACGCGCCGGCGGCGCTTAAGCTGATAGAACAACGCCCAGTGAGCGTGCTGATAGCAGACTGGCTGATGCCTGAAATGGACGGCTTGCAGCTAACCGATCAAGTGCGCCAACAAGATGAACAAAACAACCACTACACCTATGTGATCCTCCTAACGGCTAGGGAAAGTGTAGCCGCCCTGGCAGAAGCATTCGATCGGGGCGTAGACGACTTCATCTACAAGTCCGACATGACCAAGCAGCTGATCCCCAGAATTTATGCCGCGGATCGCATGGCAGATCGCCAAAACACCCTGCTGCGCGCCAATGCCCTGCTCATCGAAAACAACCGGGACTTAGAATCCAGCAACATCATCGACCTGGAAACCGGGCTTTGCAACAACCGCTATGGCCGCGACCGCCTCACCAAAATGTTGCGACACGCAGAATCCCGGGGTGGCGCATCCGCCTATGTGCTGTGCGGCATTCGTAACTGGCAAGAGTTAAAAGGCAAGCACCCGCCCTCGGTAATGACCGAGTTGGCCGTTGGCATTGCTCGCAGGCTGAGCACTCTGGTTCGCCCCATCGATGTTCTGTGCCGCGTGGGTGACAACCAGTTCGCACTCATTGCCTATTTCCCGAACAGCGACAACTGCACAACAACCGCCTTTCGACGGGTGTTCGATGGCATTAACCACAAAGCCCTGAAAACCACCGCAGGGTATATTTCCGTAGAAGCGGGCATGGCGCTTTGCAAAGCCGATGCCCAGAACGGCACACCCTCCATTCAGGATATGGAGCGGGCTTCTGTTCACGGCCTGATGGACGCTTACGAAACACGCCGGTTTACCGAAACCGCACCAGAGATGGGCACAAACGCCTGACCCGGAAAACAATTCGTAACAGTGCGACACACATCACACACAGACACAGTAAAGCGAAAACCCTATTCTGAAATTGTGGATTTAAGCAGTATCCCCCATGGCGGAGGAGCCGAGTTGTACCTCCGCCGCCAAATGGGAAATCCATCGAATTAACGAATTTCTCAGGCACTTTCGTTGTTCTCTTTTTAGGCCAGCTAATTAGCTGGCTTTTTTATTTTCTGCGCCATACACATTCTTCGCTTAAAGTCCTTCGGCACAACTTCCGTTATACTGCGGCCATAACTTCCAAAAAACTGCGCTGTAATCATGAAGAATCTTGGAACCGCATCTATAGCCGCGCTTCGCCAATACGTTCGCGCCGCCGAATCCGCAGGTGCCGACACCTCCGCTCTTTTTACAAAAGCCGGCCTGGATCCTGCCATTCTGGATTCCAACGAGGATCGGATTAACGGCGAGCAGTTTCAGAGTTTCATCCTCCTACTGTGCGAACTCACCAACAACCCGATTCTTGGGCTAGAAACCGGCGACTTCGTGCAGCCAGGCTCCTACAGCGTACTGGGTTACATCACCATGAGTTGCGCCACCCTGGGGGAAGCCGTTGCGCGAATTGCCCCATTTGAAAAACTGGTTGGCGACATGGGAACAACCGGGCTCGCCATGGCCCAAGGCTCAATCAAACTCACCTGGCACTGCAACTACGACGACCCCATAGTACGGCCACAAGTGGTCGATAACGTATTCGCCTCCTGGGTAACCTACGCCCGCTGGCTAGCAGACGACACGGCCGCCTCCCCCACCCGCGTGCGCCTGAAGCGACAATCACCCGGCGCCGAACTGGAACAGGCCTACCGCCAGCGCTGGAACTGCCCGGTGCAGTTTGGTGCAGATGAAGACTCTATTACCCTGAAACAAGAGTTGATGAACACACGCTTGCGCCAGCCAGACCCCATGCTACGCAAAACGCTGGAAGCCCACGCCCTCACCCAACTGGCCTCACTGGATACAGACACCGACCTCACCTCACGGGTAAAGCACAGCATTCAGCAACAATTGCTGCACGGCATAACCCGGCAAGACATGGTGGCAGAAGATTTAGGAATAACCAGCCGAACCCTACAGCGAAAACTCAGCCAAGAAGGGGTTTCGTATCAGAAACTGCTGGATGAAGTAAGACAGAAAATGGCAGAAGATTATCTACTGAACAGCGACCTGACCATTCCGGATATTGCACTAAGGCTGGGCTACAGCGAAACCACCTCGTTCCACCGTAAATTCAAAGCTGTGGAAGGAAAAACGCCCGGAGAGTTCCGGGCGTACTCTGCATAATTTTATAGCTTGGGCCTGACCTTAAAGCTTACGACCCTTGCCAGCGGCAATGCGCAGGCGCAGAGCGTTCAGCTTGATAAAGCCTTCCGCGTCCTTCTGATCATAGGCACCATGATCTTCCTCGAACGTCGCAATCTTCTCATCGAACAGTGAATCGTCTGACTTACGACCAACCACATCCACGTTGCCCTTATAAAGTTTCAAACGAACCGTACCGTTCACGTAGGCCTGAGTCTGATCAATCAGCGCCTGTAGAGCTTCACGCTCCGGCGACCACCAGTAGCCGTTATAAATAACCTCGGCATAGCGCGGCATCAGGCTGTCTTTCAAGTGAGCTACTTCGCGATCCAGAGTGATGGACTCGATGGCACGGTGCCCACGCAGCATAATGGTGCCACCCGGTGTTTCGTAACAACCACGGGATTTCATGCCTACATAACGGTTCTCAACAATATCCAAGCGACCAACACCATTGGCGCCGCCAACCTTGTTCAGGTGCTCCAGCACTTCGTGTGCCTTCATTTCAACGCCGTCAACGGCAACAATGTCGCCCCTACGGTACTCAAGCTCAATGTACGTCGGCTTTTCTGGCGCAGCTTCCGGAGACACACTCCAGCGCCACATCTCTTCCTCGGCTTCCGCCCAAGGATCTTCCAGATTCATGCCTTCGTAAGAAATGTGCAGCAAGTTGGCATCCATGGAGTAAGGCGACTTGCCCTTCTTCATCTCCACCGGAATGTCGCGCTCTTCGCAGTACTGGAGCAGCTTTTCACGGGAATTCAGATCCCACTCACGCCAAGGCGCAATAACCTTCACACCCGGCTTAAGCGCATAAGCACCCAGCTCAAAACGAACCTGATCGTTACCCTTGCCAGTCGCGCCATGGGAAATAGCGTCTGCGCCGGTTTGGTTGGCAATATCGATCAAGCGCCTAGCAATCAACGGGCGAGCGATAGACGTACCCAGCAGGTACTCACCTTCATAAACGGTGTTCGCACGGAACATCGGGAATACATAATCGCGCACAAACTCTTCGCGCAAATCCTCGACGTAAATTTCCTTAACGCCCAACGCCTCAGCCTTCGCCCGCGCCGGCTCAACTTCTTCGCCTTGGCCTATATCAGCGGTAAACGTGACCACCTCACAGTTATAGGTATCCTGCAACCACCGAACAATAACGGAAGTGTCCAAGCCACCAGAATAGGCCAGAACCACCTTTTTAATATCAGACATGCCTGTGCTCCAGACTGAACAGAATGGATGTATTGAAAACAAGGGGCGATTGTACGGGAGTGCGGGGGAGTTGGCTATTGGGAGTGGAAGGGCAGCGGTTGTGGGGAACTAAGCAACCCCTCTCCCCCGGCCCCTCTCCCGCAAGGGGTGAGGGGAGCCAAACACCCAACCTTCAAGCTGGGAGTCTTTAGCCCCTCACCCCTTGCGGGAGAGGGGTTGGGGAGAGGGGGTTCTGTAGGCAGTAAAAATCAACAACCCTAAGCCGACTGCGCCACAGCCTCTTCACGAATGCCATCCCAGCCGCCTTTAATAGAGCGAAGCAAATCCGCCACCTCATCTAGCTTAGCCAAGTCGTTTTTGGCACTCGCCTCAAGAAGCGTTCGCTCCATATAGTCGTACAAAGCTTCAAGACGCCCAGCCAGATCACCACCATTCTCGAAATCCAGAAAGCCCTTGAGGCCGCCGATAATTTCAATCGCCTTCCCAATCAGCTGGCCCTTGCCAGCATAGTCCTTCGCCTGCATGCGAGCCTTGGCCATATTAATCCGCTCCAGCGCGCCGTTATACAACAGCTGAATCAATCGGTGCGGGTCGGCATCGGTGATGCTGGTTTGGGTATTTACCTGTTGGTATGCTCTTAAACCTTTCATTGATAACCTCGTTTCTCGCCGGCTACGCCGGACTTATCAAAGCGTTAGCCGGAATTACTACTTGTTGAAATTCTGTGGTGCCAGCGCGTCAAGCTGCTGGGTCACGTAATCTCGGGTGCTGTTGAGCTGGGAGATCAGCGCATCGGCGGCGCTGAACTGCTTCACCAGGCGCTCGCGGTAGGATTCGATGCGCCCATCCAGCTGCACCTGGTTTTCTTTAATTTGTTCCAACTCGCGGTTCAGGTTGCTGGCGCGGGATTCCAATCTACCCTCTGCACCCACAAAGCTATTAACCAGGTCGACGGTGTTTTTACCCAAACCCTGCACAAAATTGATAGAGCCGCGGGAACCAATCTGGTCGCCTAAAATGCGCACCTGCAAACCGGATGCCGGGCCATCGTCGCTGCTCAGAAACAGAACCTGACCATCGCCTTGGGCAGCCTTACCGCCGATGGTGCCAGCTATGTCTTTACCCCCGCTGCCAGTGGCGATTGACAAGCCAAACGCGCCGGGGCTTTCAACAGAATCAACGCTGACATTGGATTCCGAGCCGTATTTACCCGACGTAAATACAAGTTTGTTGTCGCTGCCCATAGACACTTGCACCGACTCGCCAGAGGCTTTCAAGGCTGCGTTGCTGTTTAACTGGGCCTGAATGTCCTCTACCAATGCCTGAGCGGAAACATCGGTGCCTTGAGTAAGCTTCAGATTTACCGTGGTTTCGCCATTTACCTTCAGAGCGAGCTCATCATTATCAGCAGTCACGTCAACCGATGACGCCAGCGCAGAACCGGCAACCAGCTGGCCTTGGGTAGCAGCCTGAGTGACGTTGATATCGTACCGGCCCGGCTGAGTGTTCAGACCACTGCGCACAAACTCCACCTGGCCATCGGTGGTTCTGCCCTGCTCGGCGAACAGCGCGGTTACGTCATCCGGATTATTCTTCAGCTGGGCTTCGAATTCTTCGCGATCGAATTCTAAGGCGCCGGTGCTGGGGTCGGTGGAAATGCCAACGTCGGCCAGGCTGCGCACGTTAGCATTTTCCAGCCCAGGAACTACGCCGGTCAGCACCTGGCGCAGCTCCCTCTGCAATGCACGCACGGTACTGTCGCCGGTCAACAAACTGCCTACGCCCGCTTCGGAGTTAAAACCTGCCAAGCCTTCGATGGTGCCCTGCAGTGCGTTGAACTTGTCGACAAAGCCCTGAACACGATCCGTTACCGCGCCCACGTCTTGGCTGACTTTGACGGTGGATGTGCCAATATCCTTGATATCAAAAGACAGGCCGTCAATCACATTTTCAAAACTGTTGCTGGAGCGGGTGACGGTGATACCGTTGATATCCATCTTCGCATCGGTGGCTTCAATCGTTTCGCTGAGCCCCCCCGCGTCCCCGGCGGTATAGGCAAAACGTGACAGTCCCGAACCGTCGGTGATGGCGTTGCCGTCACTGTCGGTGGCTGTGATGCTCGCCGCATTGGCCTTGCCAGTGTCATCCGCCGACAGCACCAGCTGAAAGCCGTTGCCCGTATCAATAACGCCCGCAGACACACCCACGCCGGCATCGTTAATGGCGTTGGCCAAGCCTTGCAAAGAGTTATTACTACTATCGATGGTGATCTCGGCCGTTTTGTCGCCCACGGCGATAGACAGCTTGCCTTCACCCACTGGCGTGGTGTCGCGATCGGCAAACACCTCCAGCGACGCCAGAGCCTGAGCGGAGGCCAAGCTGGTTACATCCAGGCTATAGCTGCCGCGGTTGGCTTTGGTGCTGTCTACCGAAACACCAATGTCTTCATTGGATGAGCTGGCGGAAAACGCCTTCAGATTGTCAGCAGCACTTAACTGGCGCATGGGCAGGCGCAGTTCGGTAATAGCGCTACGCAGCTTGCCATAAGCAGACAACATCGCCTCTGACTGCTGGGTCTTTTGGGCCAACCGATTATCAGTTGGCCTGCGCTCTGCTGCAACCATCTGATCCACCAAATCGGACGTCAACACGCCAGAGCCGATTCCCAGTGATGAAATACCTGCCATACCAATGCCTCCTTGAAGGGGCCAATCACTCTATCGTCTATTTAACGGCCGCAAGCGGCAAAACTTTGCCTCTTTCCCATCGCCAATTTGTAACACCGCGTAACACTGCTAACGAGCCCCCACTCCCCAACCCCTCCCCCGCAAGGGGCGAGGGGCTTTAACTGCACCGATGTGCTCCCCTCTCCCCCTGCGGGAGAGGGGCCGGGGGAGAGGGGGTAGGGCCAACCCTCCGTAAAAACCAGAACACCGCCGGCCCCTCACGGGTGCGGCGGTGCTGAACAACCATTGCCAACATCAAATCAAAAGCGGCAACTCTTTACACTTTTTATACCTTGATGTTAAACAACGTCAGCGGTTCGTCCTGCTGCAATTTCTCTGCCAACCTTAGCGCCAGTTCATCAGGAATTTGCCGAATAACTTCCTGGGTTTGCTGATCCACCACCCTTACGATGGTCTGCCCCAAATCGTTATCCATTTCAAACTGCAGATCTCTCTGAACGTTCTGAACATAATCATTCAGCTGAGAAACCGCCTCATCCAGCTCCTCCCGCTTCGCCTCATTCCGCTTCTGCAGCTGTTCAGCTTTAGAAACGTCTTGAGCTTGGGAAGCCGTCTGATTCGGCACTACACGCCCAGCTGATAAAGACGCAAGCTCGGAGGCATTCCTGCCTTCGGCCTGAGATGACGACAGTGCCCGAGCCGGAACCGCCTCGCCGGAGCGAGCCAGTTTCAGATCCGTACTGTTCAGGGTAACGTCATTCATAGCTTACCTCACTGTACTGAAACGGCGTAAAGCCGAAGCCCGAAGGCTTCGACTGTTATCCGCTAACCTCTTACTGAAGCAGCGACAGAACCTGCTGAGGACGAGCGTTGGCCTGTGCCAGAACCGAAATACCGGCTTGTTGCAGTACCTGGGACTTAGCCAGCGCCGCAGTTTCTGAAGCGAAGTCGGCGTCCAAGATGCGGCTATTGGCGGCGCTGAGGTTCTCTACTGAGGTACTCAGGTTCGCGATGGTAGATTCGAAGCGGTTCTGGACCGCACCGAGCTCAGAGCGGAACTCGTTCACCTGGTTGATCGCAAAATCAATCGCCACCAGCGCCTCATCAGAACCACCACGGGTGCTGATATCCAGACTGTTGAGCGATATATCTGAGCTCGCATCCGTGGTAACGTTCTGGTTGACCTCAACAGTCGCCGCGTTGTCGTCAATATCGGTAGTGATCGAAGCTGTAAAGCTCTCGCCCTTGGCTGACGCAAACACAATCTCGTCACCCTCAGCACTCAGGAATCCTGAAACACCGGTATTCTTCGTTTCAGCATTAACCTGCGCTACGACGTCCCGAAGGCTACTTGCGTCATCGACGTCAAAAGCTGTGCCCCCCACATTCAGGCTAAAAGAAACGGTATCACCTGCCTCAAACTTTGTGGCAATAGTTACGTCCTCAGCCGCTTTCAAAGAGCTCAAGCTACTTCCAACAGATTTATCTGGGGTTCCGCCATCGCTGATTGTGAAGTTTGTAATATCGTACGTAGTACCGCCGGCATTGGCATTTGTGAACTGAATGTCGTTGGTGTCTTCCTGAACCGTCAAGTCGGAACCTATAGCTCCCTCAGCCGCACTCCCGAGTTGGCTATTGATCTCCGCGACAATGGCAGCCGGATCATTTGTTCCAGCGGATAACGAGAAGCTTATAGTTTCCGTTGCACCACCACTCCCGATGATGTCGAAGCTGCCTGTAACGCCATCATCTTTTTTTGCCAGGTTCGAAAGATCGACACCAACGCTTGCAGGTGTGGTTTGTGCCAGCGTAGAGATGCTGCCAGTTTCAGTGATTTGATCACCTGACGCATCCGTGATCGAAAAACCACTTAAATCCACGGCTGTGGTTGTCGGATTGCTGATAGTCAGCGAGTTCCCATCATCTGAAGCAGTGACGGTTGCCTGATCGAGACCAGTTTCTTTTCGGATCTCAACTTGGAGGGCATCAGCCAAAGCGGCTGCAGGGCTTGGGGTACCTGCTGAATAGTCGCTAGTCACGCCACTGAGATCCGTTGCTCCAGCTCCCACCGTGCCTGCAACAGTGACCGTATCCGTCAAATCCAGGGATGAAATATCCAGAAGCGTCTCGCCCGCATCACCGGCACCTAGCACGTCTGTAGACAGCCCGCTGGTCTGGGAAATAGTGGCTCCCAGCTCGCTGCCTTTGGAATTCAGGCCATCAACTGAAATGGTTTCACCGGCGTTAGCACCCACCTGAAAAGCTTGAGTGCCAAAGGTACCATCAAGGACTTTCAGCCCGTTAAAGGACGTTTGGCTGGCAATGCGGTTAACTTCCTGAATACGCTGATCCACTTCGTTGTTCAGAGCGTCGCGGTCTGAATCACTGTTGGTTGCGTTAGCAGACTGAACCGACAGTTCCCGTATACGCTGCAGGTTGTTGGTGATCTCGTCGAGTGCACCCTCAGCGGTTTGCGCCAGAGAAATGCCGTCGTTCGAGTTACGAGTTGCAACGTTCAAACCGGAAATCTGTGACTGAAAACGAGTAGAGATCGCCAGACCAGCCGCATCGTCTTTGGCCGAGTTAATTCGCAGACCAGAAGACAAACGCTCCAGCGCCTGATCGTTCATGCCCTGAGACTTGGTCAGCTGGTTTTGGGCCATTAGTGAGGCTACGTTGGTGTTGATTCCGAGAGCCATGGTGATTCTCCTTCGACTGTAAGTCGTTATTTCATGGAAGAGGTCTGGCGTTCTCTTTTTGGTTTGGAGCGCCGCCCTGTTATTTCTCTTAACGGCGCCCCCTGCGGATCCTTTAGAAAAAAATATCAGGCTTTTGTAAAGGAATGTAAGCGCCAGTCACTCGCCGCGGTAATCCCCTCCTCCGAAACCTCACACCATGCTTCGTTCCTGAATTGTAGTGGTTCAACGCTACGCAACCGCTGCAAAAATCCCTTTGAGTTCCTGGATAGAGGCAGGCTGCCTCTCCATTAACACCTCTTCGTTGATCAACAGAATCACGCTCTTTATCAAATCTGTAGTGTTTTCGATATGCGCGGTCGTTTTGAGCTTGTTAATGTCTTCTGTAATTTTCCGGCCTTTCAGGGAAAGCCGCTTTTCAGCCTTGCCCTGTGCAAGCTCACTTTTCAGAAGAGCCGGAAGCTTGCTGGCTTTTTTTGGATCATAGGCAAGCTTGTGGATATAGTACTTCATCAAACTCGGTACAAAATCCGACGTACCGCCCAATTCAAAAGCTGCAAGACTGAGGATGTCCAGCATGTGGGCCGGCAATCTGCTTTCTACAGCTTTTCGTTGAGCATCTAACTGCGCCTTAATCGCTGGGGTGGATTGATGTGGTAGCAGGCACACCTGGTCGCACTGATCGCAAACACCCACTAGCGCCTTTTTTACAACTCCGCTGCCGTCACTTAAAGGCACATCCCGCAACCTGAAAGTTGCATTCTGGATTGAGCCGCAATGCTCACAGATGGCCTGTTTTGAATCGCCAACTTTGAAAATTTTCATAATGCCACCTTAGTGATGCACGCTGATGAAGACACTGTCAGGTTCCAAAAAATACCACTTGATATACCAATCCGCGCCGTACGACCTAGTTCTAATCACATGAACATCTACGCTGGCGACTGTATGGTGCGGGCTGCAACGATAATCTGTACCGCGAGCCCTGCCGATCACAGCTGCAACTTCGTCAAGCGTAACTTCACCCGTTGCAAGCAGGTTTTTAATATCGATATTCGCTCTCTCAGCGTGCAAGACCGCTCCCCTATCCAAACACGCCAATACACTGGCTTTAACATCCTTGAAACCCAAATCATACCTCCATTGTACGATAACTGGCGTACACTTCAACTTGCATTTATTTGTCAGCGAAAAATAACAGAAAGCGGCAATCCATTTCCTGTTTGACGCGACTAAAAACTGGCACCTGCTTTCCAATACTCTTTTCCCCATTCAACATAGTTGCATAGAAACAAACACTTATAGGATTTTTTGGAAAGCTGGCACACACTTCGCTTTACTCTCCCTCAAACGGTCATTTAACGATTCTTTGCCGGTATGCTGCCAAAATCTATACGAGCAGCGTGGCCCGGCACCTCTGAGTAGGGAGATTAGATATGCCTCAGGTCATTAACACCAACATTGCCTCACTGAACGCACAGCGTAACTTGAACGCTTCACAGACTCAGGCGAATACGGCTCTGGAGCGTTTGTCTTCTGGCTTGCGCATCAACTCCGCCAAAGACGATGCCGCCGGCCTCGCGATTTCTGAACGGTTCCAATCCCAGATCTCCGGCCTTAACCAGGCTCAGCGGAATGCAAACGATGGCATTTCCTTGGCGCAAACGGCTGAAGGGGCCATGAATGAGATCACCAACAACCTGCAGCGCATTCGTGAATTGGCGGTGCAGTCTGCCAACGCTACGAACAGCATTTCTGACAGGCAAGCGCTGAACCAAGAGGTACAGCAGCGGATTGAAGAGATCAATCGGATTGCCAGCCAAACCTCGTTTAACGGACTCAAGGTATTGGATGGCACGTTTGCAACTCAAACCTTTCAGGTTGGAGCAAACACCGGAGAGACCATCGCTCTAAGTGGCCTTGACTCTCGTGGAAGTCAGATCGGGTCTGTGCTGAAAGAAACCAGCAGCCTTGGTGGTTTTGTAGTTGGCCCTGGCGAGGCATCCTCAACACGGTTTGATGTGTCCAGCTTTGCTTTTGATGGCGCTGAAGATATTGGAGGTACCATCGAACTGAATGGCGTCAGCCTAACTATTGCCGCCACCGGCCCTGGCGGTGCCCAAGCATTGGGTACCGCCATCCAAGATAAAATTGATGCGGCTGCTCTGGCCGACGTAGACGATGCCGCTGCAAAACTGGAGGGCATTAAAGTCACTGGCGATAATGCTACCGGGGAGTTGACGTTCAGTAATGCCAATAACGAAACGATCGATGCGGATTTTAATCTGCTAGCGGATGGCATTACTCAACCAACGATTGCAAGTGTGACTGCAATTGATAACGCAGTTAAACCCGCTTACACCGTAGGGAATGCAACAGCTATTGAAGGTGCTACGGGCGGGGGAACTCTCACGTTTACAGTCGGTGGAACTCTTGCGGATGGCACTGTTGTAGATCAAGCGGTCACGGTGGACATCGCAGAGGGCGACAATGCTGCCGCTCAGTTCGCGGCTATTAACAGCTCTCTCTCTGGGGCTGGCAACAATCCTGGCGGACTTACGTTTAGTGAAAGTGGTGGTGCTGTGCAGGTCGCAGCGGCTGCCGCCGGAGATGCGATCACATTGGGCGATATTCAATTTGTTGGGAATGAGGATCTAGGAAAGCTCGTCTCAGGCAATACCCCGGATACCCTGACCGCCGCACCCGATATAACACTGGCTGACCAATTCACTGATGGCAAAGCTTACGACGTTAATGTCGATATCAACGGAGAGCTCTATTCCTTTGAAAAAATGACATCTCTTAACGACATCGTTAGCCAGATTAATTCCAAATCAAACGAAACAGGCATTAATGCCAATCTCAACGCTAACAACGATGAGATTATATTTTCAACGCAATTTGGCGAACCGTTTACCGTCAATATTCAAACGGACTTTGATGGAAATGGGACGTTTGACCCTGCAACAGAGACCGTTCAGTCTATGGTTGCATCGGTCGAAAATGACACGAAATCGATGAACGATATCGACATTTCAACTTCGAAGGGCGCCGATATTGCCATGATCGCAGTTGATCTCGCCATCGATACCATCAACGGCTTCCGCGCCGAACTCGGTGCAGTCCAGAATCGCTTCGAGTCCACCATCGCAAACCTGGCAACAACCTCAGAAAACCTCTCAGCCGCCAACAGCCGAATCCGCGATGCGGACTTTGCGGCGGAATCCGCCGAACTGGCGCGCACCCAGGTGCTTCAGCAGGCTGGCCTTTCTGTACTGGCTCAGGCTAATGCCCGGCCACAGCAGGTTCTGCAGTTACTGCAGGGTTAAAAGAAGCACGGAACCACAAACAACCGGGCCAAGCGCTCGGTTGTTTTGTTTAACCACACCGAATTCATAGGGCTTCCCCAAAGACATCACACCCTCACAAACATCCCCTCAAACAACGCCGTCCGCCGCATCATCTGCTTATCTTCCTCGCGAAACAGGGTCTGTTCCGGATTCAACTCTATCAGCCCAAGTATCCGGTAAAGGATCAGCATTCTGGAACTCAACACCCACCTCACTTGGTCTTCCTCGCTCGCATAGGGCATGGGATAGGCAGCAAGAGGCAACTGTGGAAAGGCTTTGAGCATATCGGCCAGGTATTCCTGAACCGGCAGCCATTGGCCACCCTTTTCTGACAGCAGCCAGAAGCAGAATGGGCCTATGTATTGCACATCTTCCAGGCCCTCGCTGTAATCCATCCAGGCCCAGTTGAACTGTGACAGCGCCGCGGCAAAAATGTCTCTGTAAACCGTAAGCCAACCTTTTTTTGCCAGGCGGGTTGCGGCAGTCTTTTTCAGCAGTAGGTAGCCTTTTTGCTTTTTGGTAAACCCGGCAATGTCCAGCAACACACGGGTGAGGTGGACGGCCAGAACGTTTTCCTCTGAACGCACTTTGCCAAATCTGGCCATGGGAAAAACAATCTCTTCCCCGCCCGCCTGAATCATGGCTTGAACCTGCCGCAACGGAAGATTGCCCTTGCCGGTCAGGCGAATGCCTTTATCTCCCATGGCGTCGATCAACACCTTGGCCATGCGGATAACCGGCGCGGTATCGAGTGCCTGGTTCACGGCTTCTGCATTGAAAAGAGGTTTGAAGACTGAGGGGCAGTTCAGAGGGTTCTGCAATAACTCATGAACCTGGTTCGGGTTCAGACCACAGAAGTCGCTGGCTGGTGGCGGTGCGTCGTAAGCGCTTTCAGCAAACAGGGCATGGCGTTCGAGAAGGTCTTCATTGATCTGGCCAAGATCCACAAACTCCGGATCAAACCACTCACCGCCCAGCCATTCCCTTACCGCAACATGGTCTGGGTGCGCCATATCCTCCATGATTTCTAAAAAATCATAGAACCCCGGCAAGCCCCCGACATCGTCCGGCGGGCACTGCCGCACGGCCTTTATGCACTGGGGCACTGGTTCGGTGGAATTGCCCGGCAGAATCTTTTCAAGCTCGACCTCATGCTCCCAGGAATCGCCAAAATCGTATTCATACTTCAACGCCTGCCCTTCCCTGGCCAGCAAGCTGGAGACCGGCACCGTGGATTCATCCACAAAATTCATCATGCCGTCAAAATCTTCGGCCAAGTCGCCCACCAGTCTGCCGTCCTCAGCCTGGAACAAATGCAGGTGCGAAGCCTGCCAGCTCATCGCCACCTGAATAATCCGGTGAAGATCCTGAAAGGTTGTGTCCGGCTCAATCAGTAATCGCCGCCAGATGGGTGGTTTCGCTCCGATGAGTGATACTTTGATTTGGTATAGGTTGTTGCTTCTTTTCGTCATGAAGTCTCCGCAGTTTTAAATGGAGGATCTGGGCCATGTCATCGTTGTCAATGCCCACCCAATCCAGCGCAAATTGCATCCCGTAACGCTACAAGATACACTCTTGTAATGATCACAGGATTCCGACACAAGGGGCTCGAGGCCTTTTATAAAACAGTAACAACCCGGGGTATCCAAGCTGCATCAGTTGAAAGGTGATTTAAAGGGGTATTGGTCACTTTCGGTAAATGGCAACTGGCAAGTGACCTTCCGTTTTATTGGCGTTGATGTCGAACTGGTCAATTATGTTGATTATCACTAAAGGAGATCGCACCATGATGATGAACCCTCCGCACCCTGGCGAACTACTGCGAGAGGACGTGGTCGCGGAACTTGGCTTGTCAGTCACCGAAACCGCCGCCCGGCTGGGCATGTCTCGCGTTGCCCTGTCTCGCGTATTGAATGGCCGCGCCGCAATTAGCCCTGACCTGGCTTTGCGCTTGGAAATGGCTGGCGTAAGCACTGCCCGCGCTTGGCTTGCCATGCAGGTAAATTATGACCTTGCCCAAGCTAAACTACACGTTCAACCGCCGATTCGCGCACTGCAGCCCACTCCAGACTAGCTTGGTTCATAAGGTCAAACTCACCCGCCAGCTTTTCATATTCAGTGCGAACCATCTCGTTCTGCAGCGCTTTCTGTTTTAGTGCTTCCAAACTCATGATTGTTTAACCTCCCGCAATCCATCCAGTGCTAACTTCAACTCTTTTTTCGGAATTTTCTGATCCTTCTTCACAAAAGCGTGTCTTAATAATGTTTCAAGCTCCCTCAAGAATAGCGGTGACCTGTTCAACCAAGTATTCAAGGTTACTCTCGATTACACCCCAAACGATCAGTGGTTCAATAGTCGCATAGCCGTGAATCAAAACCTCACGCTGCATACAGTGGCTGCCTTTCTTCCATCACAGAGCTGCGAAAATACGGATTGGTCAGAGAGGACGCGGTAACCAAATCTACCGATCGTGAGAACATGACCTCCAGCTCTTCTTTAAGCCCAAAAAAAGCAGCGGCTATGTCTCTCGCTGAAAGCGTTTCTTCAAAATCCACGAGAAAATCCAAATCGCTGGATGCGTTGAATTTTCCTGTAACTACCGAACCAAACACAGCCAACTGAGTCACTTTGTGCTTTTCACAAAGCTGGCGAATTTCATCGTGCTTATTACGTAGCAACTGAAGCATGTCCAGATTAGGCATGTTGTTTTCGCTCTGTGTACCATAGTGATCCTGAGTCTAGCTCAAGCGATTGGCAATGGAAATTGGAGTACCCAGAACTCGGACTTCTCTTGAATTCCCCGACTATTGCGCGACTACAAATTTCTCAACGGCCCGCTGAACCGCCTCATTCAACCCAAGCCCCTCATCCGCTGCTTTTATCGCTAGTTTCTGATGCAAATCCCTTCCAATCCGAATATTGAACGACCCTTTGAACGGCTTGTTGGGCGAAAGCCCCAGACCCTCACAATCAGCCAGGTACTCATCCACTGAGATTCTGAACTCCGACTCTAAGCCCCTTAGGCTTTCAGCTTCATACGTTACGAGATCGTTTATAAAAAGAAGCTTTCCGTAAAGCACACCTTGCTCTAAATCATGCTCAATAGAGCCTATCTGCCCTTTGTGTTTCATAACGTTGCTGTTCATAACAGACCCCATGCTTTTAATACACGCACTACATCCTTAACCATTAACGGGCCACATACTTTCTCCGGATGTAGTCTGTGCAGCCTGATCAACGCTTGCAACTATTATCTAGTTGCAAATAAGATTTTGCAACGCCGAGAGGCCCAACGCTCCGCGAGCTCGTTTGGCGGCCTAGGGCTTCCATGTACTGCATGAGAGTTAACGAACTTCTAATTAGCTCGGGCCAGAAGAAACTTGGCACACATCTTAACGAATGGCATTATATGCCAATCACTGAACCGGAGGTCTCAACATGGCAACGAGAAATATTGTTTTAACGGATCACCAGGAACATCTAGTAGGCACGCTTGTTAAAGTCGGCCGCTATCAGAATGCCAGCGAGGTTCTTCGTGAAGGACTTCGCTTGGTTGAAGAGAAAGAGTTACAGCATCAGCAGAAGCTCATAGCTTTAAGAGAAGCAGTGGCTGAGGGCCTACAGGATGTCGAAGAAGGCCGCACGGTCAGCATCGGTGTTGGTGACGAGATCACAGACTACCTCTCCAGCAGGGCTTCTGAACTCACAGGGAAATGACGGAATTTTATTCTCCCACTATGGACGATGTAGATCTCGCAAAAATCAGACAACAAAAATCCTAATCCTCCGCATACTGCACAAATCTATGGATTTTGGTGAGCACCTCTAATCTGGCACGCCTTTCGCTTTATCTAATAAAAAGCAGCACAAACCATCAAAAAACTGCAGGCCTTTGCCGCACATTTCGCAATAGCGGCAGGTAAATGAGGTATCCCATGCAAGCCAAACATCACATCCAGGAATCCCGCGCCCAACAGGCACAGGCTGCTCGCCTGCTTCTGCAGGCCAACCTTGCTTACGGCGAGTCTAACAGCAGCGGGCTTAGCCATATCCAGCGCTTGCAGGCCCGGCAGGAATGCCGCGTGTACCTGGAAGAGGTGATTGCGCTTGAACCAAACAGTGCCGTCGCTTTGGGTTTACTGGGGCGTGTTGAGATGGACGACGGGCAACTTGAAAACGCCCACGACCTCTTCAACGCTAGCCTGCAAGTTCAACCTGGCCAAGCGCAGCAACACGCCAACCTAGGCTACTGGGCATTAAAAACTGAGCGCCCGGCTCTGGCGGAGCAGCACTTTCTGCAAGCCTTGGATTGCGACCGGCAATCCGCAGCCGCTTTTTGCGGTGTGGCCCATGCCAAACGGTTGCAGGGGCAGTTTGATGTGGCGTACCTGCATTACCGCAAACTGCTAGAAACCGGCGCTGAATGGGATTCCGTATATAGCGGCATGCTCACCTGCGCCCAACACCTCAGCGTAAACAAAGCGGATAGCCGCTTGGCTCTGGATGCCATTGCCCTGCTAAGCCACGAAGGCCTACCCCATCAAGAAATCGGGCGTTTTGTGGGTGCCATTATCCGCCAGCAATATGACTTGGATAATCCTCAGGCAGAGATATTTCTGGATGCCGCCTGTGCAGATGAACTGCTGATTCTGGCGCTGCAAAACACACTGATGCCAGACCCAGCCGTGGAAGAGCTTGTAGTCATGCTACGCCGCGCCATTTTGGCGGAAGTCGCCCAAACCGTTGAGCTTCGCGACGAGCTACAACAACTCACCCTCGCCATAGCCCAGTATGCAGACCGCACCGGCTATGCGCTGACAGCAGAAGATGACGAAGAGCGGCTCGTAGCAGCCGTGAACGACAGCCTAAAAGCACAGCTTGTGATGGGCGAAGCCCAAGAAGCCTTGACTGGTTCATTGATGATCAGCGCCATGTACGGCGCATTGTTTCATCAGGATTTTGCGGTACAGCTTGGGCAGTGGAATTTAGTGGACTGGCCGTTGGCACTTCAGCCGGTTCTCGCCGCCAGCTACTATCACCGCGCCGAAGAAGAAGGCATTAAACAACACTTTGATGAAAAAGCAGAAGAACTGTGCCTGGATAAAACCGACGTTCCACAAGCTTGGCCCACTTGGTCGAAACTGGCTTACCGCGCGGAGAGCAGCCTGAAGTCCGTGATGGCCATAGAATTGGGATTGACCACAGACAAACTGCCAGACACCTTGCGGGTTATGGTCTGTGGCGCTCAATCTGGCCAGCGAGCCATGGAACTTGCGCGCTACTTGGCAGACGTAGAAGTCATCGCCGTAGATGAGTCCCTGGCCAACACCGCCAAAGCCACACGCATGGCGGCGGAATCCGAAATCAACAACATCGTGTTCTGGCCCTGGTCTATCGCCCAGCAGTTTGTGGCAGATGGCCACCAAGTACACTGGGTTGAAGTCGGCCGCCTACCCTCCCCGGCCATGACCGAACTCTCCTTGGCTGCATTGGTAAACAGCGCATCCGGCTCCGGCGCCATCGTACATTTGCATACCGCCATTGCCGAACAAACAACCGGCGACCAGCAAATGCGGAAGCTGATTAAAGAACATGGCCTTCACGCAACCCGCTCTACACTGCGCCAACTTCGCAAAATGGTACTAACCAACCGAAAAGATGCTACGTGGCAAGAACTTGCCCATGAAGACGACTTCTATAGCCTAGGCGGCTGCCGCGACCGCTGGTTTCGGCCACAAGATGAAGCGCAGCTGAAAGACTTGATGGCGATGGTGAGTAACGAGGTGGAATGGAAGCTGGTAAAGGCCCGTGATGAAGACGGCCACAGCTTAGCCACGCGGCCCGTGCAAACGCAGATTCAGGCAGAGGCACTGGGGAGCGAGGTGCAGAGTGTGGTTGGGCAGAATTTGAGTGTGTATTTTCAACGGCGGCGGTGATTTTGGTGGCGGGGGAGCTACACATCCAAGGCCCGAGAGCAGCTCAATAAGTCCTCGCGAGCCCGCAAGCGGTGCAGTTAAAGCCCCTCACCCCTTGCGGGAGAGGGGTTGGGGAGAGGGGGTTCGTATCAACTCCCAACACCCACTACTCCCTTCCCCACAACCTCCCCCCGCCTCTCCAGCACCTCATAAACCACCGAAAGCACAACATCAACCTGCTTCAAAATCTCGTGATTCCAAAACCTCAGCACCTGAAACCCCTGCGAGTTGAGCCAGGCGTCCCTTTTCTCATCACTTAATGAGTCATTATGCTGACCGCCATCGGCTTCAACGATCACCCTTGAGCCGAAATGCACGAAATCGACAATGTAAGGCCCAAGGGGTTGCTGGCGGCGGAAGCGCTTGCCGTTCAGGCGGTAGGCTCGCAGGTGGAACCAGAGTCGTTTTTCCGCGTCGGTCATGTTTTGGCGGAGGTGTTTGGCAAACAGGGCTTGGTTCATACGGCCATCCGTGGCTGAGTTTGGTGATTGCTGTGTGGTGGTGCTGCGGAGCAGCACCACCCCCTCTCCCCCAACCCCTCTCCCGCAAGGGGTGAGGGGAGCTAAACACCTAGAGCCTGAGGGAGTTGCAGTAAAAGCCCCTCGCCCCTTGAGGGAGAGGGGTTGGGGAGAGGGGGCGCAATGTGGCGGGCCCGCAGGCCCAACATCCTTTTCAGATATAAGGAACCAAAGACTCCCCATACAAATGCAAATCCTCCAAAACCTGCCGCGCCTGCGGCGTCAGTTCGGGATCACTAGCAAGCCTCTGCAACTCAAGCCCAAAAGCCTCAAGCGACAACCAACCCTTCTTCGGCGCCATCAACCGCTGAGTCCGAAACTCTTCCCAGCGCTCCATCTCCTCACCCGATAGCGAATCCGGATAGTTGCGGGCGCGATAGCGGAATAGTAGCTCCTGCAAACGCTCATCTTTAAAATTGAAGGGCTCTTCCACCAGTGATTCCGGTGGGGTTTTCAGCACTCGGTTCAGTTCACTGCGATCTGCAGGTGAGATAAAGCCGCCGGCGTAGAGCTGTTCGTCTGGGTCTGTCAGGTCGCCTTCATAGGGCTGATCGAAGGCCTCGGCTATTCTTTGGGGTAAACCCTCAGCTTTTTTAAGCAGTGCGCGATTGGCACGAAGTGTATCGCCATCCAGATCCAGATCTTTCAGCCGTTCGGCAGATAACGTAGACAGCATCTTAGCGGGGGCTAGCACCGGGCACTTGTTCAGTTGCACGCTTTTTAACGCAAACCGGCGCGTATCACCTAGCTGCGCCTGGGACGTGAATACCCGTTCGCGGATCTGCTCAGGTGTGGCGTTGATCAGTTCACTTGGGTCTTCCCGCAGGTCGTAAACAATCACCAGGTTTTTATTCGTGGGGTGATCAACAAGCGGCGCAACCATGGCGCAACAGCCGCGGGTGGCTGGGTATTTAGCGGAGATGTGGAATACGGGCTTCATCGCCACAGTATCCAGCATGGCCCGGGCAGAATGTTTGTCTTTGTTGTTCAACACAAAATCAAACAGCTTTGGCTGCTTTTCCCGGATCAGCCGGGCAACGGCCAGGGTGGCTTCCACGTCCGACATGGCATCGTGTGCGGCTTCGTGGGCAATGCCGTTGGCAGTGGTCAGCGCTTCCAGCTTGAAGCTGGGGCTACCATCGTCCTTGCGCGGCCAGTTTATGCCTTCTGGCCGCAAGGCGTAGGTCAGCCGCACCATGTCGATAATGTCCCAGCGAGAATTGCCATTCTGCCACTCCCGGGCATAAGGGTCTTGCAGGTTGCGGTAAAGCGTGTGGCGGGTTACCTCGTCGTCAAAACGCAGGCTGTTGTAGCCCACCACGCAGGTACCCGGTTGGCTGAACGCTTCGTTTATCTGGGCGATGAACTCGGTTTCTGGGTAGCCTTCTTGCATGGCTTTCTGCGGGGTGATGCCGGTAATCAGGCAGGCTTCCGGTGATGGTAGGTAGTCGTCGGTGGGTTTGCAGTAGATAACCAACGGATCTTCAATAATATTCAGATCCGCATCGGTTCGCACGCCGGCAAACTGCGAGGGGCGGTCGTGAACCGGGTCGACACCAAAGGTTTCGTAATCATGCCAATAAAAAGAGCGGATCAAAAGAAGACTCCCGACTTATGAATCATTAGGTTCAGGAGTTTAGCAAAATCAAAACAGGTTAGTACCCATATCCACCTGATGAGTACGCAGGCGGTCGATGCCCGCACCGGTGAGGTTGGTCAAATCAACCGTCATATTGGTTGGCAGGTTGATGAACACGCCTTGGCCAACATCAATAACGTTCGCACCATCGAGGGTTTGCCATTCCATATTATCGTCGCGCTGAAAGCCAATGAAAAAGCCATCGGTAAAACCAATCGTGCCATCGCCCGCGCCTGTATCTTCGCCAACGGTCACAGATCTAAGATTGGTTAACGGAGCACAGTTGGCTAAATCAGCACTAATGTTGCAACCTGCCGCTTGGCCGGGGCTATTAGGCGCAAGGCCGATGTGAGTGGCGCGTTTGTTCGTCGCAGCCCCATCTACACCGTCAAACAACATAGCGTCGTAGACCTGGCCGGAAGATTCGATCTTCATACCGATATTGCCACTGAAACTCGCGGTAGAAGAAGAAACCGACCCCCGAGCCTGCTCAAAGCCCATGCGAAAACCGGCCAGCCCAGCGCTGTCTTCAGCCAGTTCGATATATGGCTTCCGTGCTTCGAAGGGAATGATATCACCCGCATTATAAGTAACGCCGTTAAACTGCTCGCCATCATCACGGGCAATATGGCCCAAGGCTAAATGCTGGGCGGAAAAATCTGCACCACCATCAATCTGGCCAACCTGAATGTCATCAATATTTACCCGCGTATCAACATCCATACCCAATGTCATGCGCGTGTATTCGTGAGCCACTCCGGAAATATTCTCAATCTGCATAAACGCCTGACCCGTCACATCACCCATCGCCGATTCAGATATGGGCTCCAGTTCAGCTTGGGCAACAGGCACCATACCTAGGCAGAACGTGATGAGGGCAGCGTATCCATACGCGTGATGTCTCATAGCAATGTCTCGGATTAAGGGTTGAAGGGCCAGTTTAAGTGTACTGCATCACGCAAGCGGCTTGTGCTTGCAATACTCACTTACTTTTTGTTTTTAACACGTACACTATAGCGGAGACAGCTCGCGCTATAGAGTGAGCTTAGTCACAAACGCGGATAACAAACCGTTACACTGCAGCCGTTTTGAAGCCGCCCAAAAGGTGTCGTTTACGTGTACATAGTTAAGCGTGCTGTTATAATTGGGGCATCGTTAATCATCCCCCGCTGGCCGCAATCATGACCACCCGCATACTCATCTGCGACGACTCCGCACTTGCCAGAAAACAGATGGCCCGGGCCCTACCCACTGGGTTGGCCGATAAGATTCTGTTTGCCACTAACGGCGTGGAAGCCCTTGAAATGCTACGCGCGCGGCAGGCCGATTTGATGTTTCTCGACCTCAACATGCCACAAATGGACGGCTACGAGGTTCTGGAACACGTGCAGGCCGAAGACTTGCCGATAATGACCATCGTAGTTTCTGGCGACATACAGCCAGAAGCCCGGGAACGGGTGCGTAAGCTCGGCGCCATCGATTTCATAAAAAAGCCCACAGACATGGGCCTTGTCCTTAGCCTGCTTGCGGATTATGGCTTTTATCGCCCTGGCGATCTAGAAAGTGCGGCGCTGAGCGATGGGCAACTCAACCCAAGCAACGAATCCCAGGCACAAGAAATCTCCGTTTCATTGAACGACTACCTGCAGGAAATCTCCAACGTCGCCATGGGGCGCTCCTCAGACCTACTTGCCCGGCTGTTGCGGGTATTCGTGAAACAGCCCATCCCGAAAGTCGCCTTTATTGCCAACTCCGAACTCCACATGGCCATTTCTGCCGCCGGCGACAGTGATACCTACTCTGCCGTGTGCCAGGGTTTCACCGGCGCAGGTATTGCCGGCGAGGCGCTGTTACTGTTTGCAGACGCCAGCTTCCGGGAAATGGCCGAACTGCTCCACTACGACACCCTCGAAGGCGAATCCGTAAACGTAGAAGTGTTGATGGATATGTCCAGCATCCTGTTTGGCGCCTTCCTTAAAGGCATTGGCGACCAGCTGGATCTTAAACTCGGCCTGGGCCATCCCAGCGTATTAGGCCAGCACCGACAGGTCACAGAACTGCTCGAACATCAAAACTCCAGAGACGAACAACTCCTGTGCATTGAAATAAGCTACACACTTGAAGAACGGAATATACAGTGCGACATGTTGGTGCTGCTCACGGAAGATTCTGTGCCCTTCCTTGAACAACGTCTCCAATATCTGGTGGAATGAACCATGCCCATAAACGAACTTGAAGCTCAATCCTTCCACTGGCTGGTGGACATGCTGGAATCCGTTGAGGTTGGCCTGGTAGTGCTGGACCTGGAATTTCGGGTGCAGGCCTGGAATGGCTTTATGGAAAACCACAGCGGCATCACCGCCAGCAAAATCCGCAACCAGGTACTGTTCGAACTATTCCCCGACATCCCAAAAGCCTGGCTAACCCGCAAAGTGGATTCCGTGGCACTGCTGAACACCCGGGCGTTTACATCCTGGGAGCAACGCCCCTACCTGTTCCGGTTCCGCAATACGCGCCCCATTACCGGAACGGAAGACCATATGTTCCAGAACCTCACTATCAGCCCGTTGTCAGGCAGTACCGGGCAGGTGGAGAAGATATGCCTAATGGTGTACGACGTAACCGATATCGCCACTGGCAAGCGCGCACTAGAGCGGGCTAATGAGCAACTCGCGAAACTCAGCATGACCGACCTGTTAACCGGCCTGCTAAACCGCGGCACCTGGGAGAACCTGGTGGATGCGGAGTTCGAACGGTTTCGCCGCTACGGCCAAGCAACCAGCCTTGTGATGTTTGATATCGACTTCTTCAAAAAAGTGAACGACACCCACGGCCACTTGGCTGGCGATGAAGTGATCAAACACACCGCTGAAACCGCCAGAAGCAATTTGCGACAATCTGACAGTATTGGCCGTTATGGCGGTGAAGAGTTTGGCGTTGTATTACCAGAAACCGATGCCGAAGGCGCTCGCATAATATGTGAGCGAATACGAGACGCCATAGAAAAAAGCGTGGTTCAAACCTCTGTTGCACCCGTTCGTTATACGGTGAGCGTGGGCATAGCGCAATTAACCGACAGGCCGAAAAACCATATGAAGTGGATGCAGCAAGCAGACGAAGCCTTGTATGCCGCAAAGAAAAACGGAAGAAATTGCGTGGTTGTTTTTGAATAGCATTGATTGGAACAAAAAGAGGGGCCAGATGATTATTCACCTGGCCCCTCTTTTTTACTGCTTTTTTTACAACTTTTATATTCGACTGATCAGTCTTGCTGCCAGCTCTGCACCGCTTCTTTGCCGTGCTTTTGACGCCACTCATTCAAAACCTTGTGATTACCGCCACGGGTTTGAACTTCTTCGCCTGTGTGCGGGTTCTTATAGGTTTTCATGGGGCGCTTGGCGCGGGTGCCGGTGCTGCCTTCTGCCTTAGCGCCGACAATGGAAGGATCAATCGCTGCCAGAATCTGAAGCACATGCTTCGGAGACTTATCATACTCTGCCATCAACTCACGAATGCTGTTCTCAAATGCCAGCTCGTGCTTCAGTGACTGATCCTGCTCCAGCTGATTAATCTCGGCTGTAAGCTTTTCCATAAGCTGCTTCTTCTGGTAGTAATCGTTAATCTTTGCCATGGAATTAAAACCTTATTTTTTCTACATTCAACATGAGGCTTCTAAAACTCAAACCGTGTAAAACGACTCAAGGGCTTACTGAAATCCACGGCAATAATAAGTCATCGAATTATATATGGCAAAGACTATTCATTTACCCGTCTTTAACAAAGCAACATACCCGTTTAAACATTTATTGATCGGGTATCAACACACTCGGATAATTCAATTCAACAAGGCACTGTTTAAACGCCCGCTTTGCCGACTCATCCCCGTGCACAATACGAATCTCCGCGGGCTTCGTCGCAATACCCTCAATAAAACGGATTAAATCCGATTGCCCAGCATGGGCGGAGTAACCACCAGGGCACGAATATGCTCAAGAGGGAAATCAACGGAGAGATTGGAAGCAGGCCGCAGTCAATTAGAATGCCGGCGGGAGCGTTTTGTTCAGAACGGAGGGTCAGTTCGTGGCAGGAGCCAGTGACGCCGGTGGTGGCGCCGTGATGGGTTATGTTTATCATCTTCAACAGTCCTTGTTGTACATTTTAATACCACCCCCCCTCTCCCCAACCCCTCTCCCGCAAGGGGTGAGGGGCTTTTACTGCGATGGCGAGACCAGCTACAGCACCCTCAGGCTTCGAGTGTGTAGCTCCCCTCACCCCTTGCGGGAGAGGGGCTGGGGGAGAGGGGGGGGGCAAGCACCTCCGAACTTTAATCAAACAGGAAGCCGGTGTACCTTTCCTGTGCTCTCATGATCAACCGCCAAATCACTGCCGCCATTGCACCAAACCAAATCAGCCACATTACTATTCGGCGTAAACCCCGTCGGCGCACTTTTAAGCGTTTCTACAACCTGCTTGCAATCAAATTCCTGGCTAGCCCGCGAAAGCTTACTTAACACAGCTTCCAAATCCTCCCAAGCCATAGATACTTCTCGCGCCATCATAATGCGCGGGTGCGAGGTACCCTGAGGGTCATCACCAATCAACAACTCCTCGAACAGTTTCTCACCAGGGCGCAGGCCACTGAACACCAACTCCGCCATACGTTTACTGGCGCCCATCACATTGGTGGGCCTTACCGCTTCACAGCGGCGGCGGTGCACCACACTGCCCAACAATGGGTGAACGCACACGTTCAGGTTCCACCAGATTGATCTGCTGAAGCTCGCGCTCAATCGCGTACAAGGCAAACTCAGACTGCTCAAACAACACCAGGCACTTGGGCTGGTGGCGAATAATCTGCCGGCACAGCTCAGAACCAATCGAGCCACCCGCGGCGGTTCACGTCCGTATCCGCATCCACCACTAACAGCAAGCGTTTGACCCTATGGCTACGCACCGCCTCTTCCAAGTGGCTCAAGGCAAACGCCGGCAAGCCCACAATCAAGGTTTTGTGGTTAGTGGGTCTGCGCCCTGAAACAAGCCGCAGTCAGTCAGAATACCGGAGGAGGGATACGATCGGTTAGAAGGGATAATGCTCAACTCGTGGCAGGAGCCAGAAACGGCGCCGTGGTGGGAAATATTGATCATAACAACCTCCTTGTTGCCGGTTTCAGAAGCCGGCCAGGGCCAGACTTTGAGTCTGTCCCTGCTCTGGGGCCTTCGGGACAGATTTCAAATCTGTCCCTGCTTTTCTTCTATTAATGCTTGTCTTCAATTCGCAGCTTGACGATCTCGTCAACCGATAACCCCGTCGCTACTGCAATCTGATCGTTACTGAGCACGCCAAATGAAAGAAGATGACGAACGGTTTTACGCTTTTCTTCTAATGCGCGCCAATCGCTCTCCTGACGGCCCTCCTGACGCCCCTCAAGCCGTTCTTTCTTAACCAGGTTCTCCAAATTCTCTGCCAACATATCTCTGTCCTCCACCAAACTGTTGAGCTGATCCAAGTGTACTTCAGCTCCAAGTCGCTGCAAATGGCGTTTGAGCCAACGAGTAATGATTCTGTCGGTACGATCTTTGTTCCGATCCGACTGTATGATCGCCACAACCCGATCCACAGCCTGCTCTGCGGTCCAGCGCTGCGAACCATTGTAAAGCACGATAGGGAATACTGGCGGCAACCCACCTTTTGGTGTTGTCACCTTGTTCTTCAGCAGGTGGTCGTAGAAACAGACCACACGACGTCTTCGAACTTCTCCTCGAACAGCGGCGTAATGTAATTGCCGCTGTGATTCTTGAGTGTACTGAAGTCCATCAGATCCGCGATCTCGAACGGGGCAAACCCTTCGATCAACTGCTGAACAAACTCCGGGTGGCTAAACAATTCCTTGTAACCGGTGTCGTGGTGATTCGTTGCCATGCGTCCTCCTATCTCGATGCCTGAAGTTTACCACAGGAACCCAACACCCCTCCCCTGATGCACCACTACAGACCTTGCAGACCTGGAATATGGTTGTCATTGGATCAGCCGTGCCATAACGCCGAATTATGCGCAGTAGGAGGGAATAAAAAGACTAGAGCGCGCGCGCCTGTCCATGAATTTTTCCATAATTTTTCACAAATCCGTTCCTGCTTTTACAACCGTGATTATCTACGCAGGATGGAGTAGGATTAAATCCTATCTTTTGCGGGAGGCCCGTCATGCGTACTACTCAACAATTCAGCATTACTCTACCCAACCAGATGGCCGACGTAGTAAAAGCCAAGGTTGCCGCTGGCGAATACGCCACTGAAAGCGAAGTAATTCGCGATGGCTTGCGAGCGCTCAGCGCTGACCAAGTGCGTGCCCGATTGTCAGCAAAACACCAGAATTCCACTTCATAAACTTAATGGTGTACACAGTCGAGTTTACTCCAGAAGCGCTGGAACTGCTTAAGCTGAAAGACCAGCCGCATGCAAAAGGCTTCGGTGCTCCAAGGCCTTAAGCAGCGATTTTCACTGGATGCAGGTTTACTCGTGCAGCCATAGAAACCAAGGCGTCGATTGAGAACACGCTGACATGGCCGCGCGCGACATCACCGATTCTTGAACGCTGCACTCCCATCAAATCCGCTGCTTGCCGCTGAGTTAAACCATTCGAGGCAATGTAATTACGAATGCAATCCATTAAAGCCGCCTTAACCTTCAGCACTTCCGCCGCAGCCACATCCTCTTCAATGGCATCGAATACTGAGCCTTTTGTAATATAAACTACCGCCACTAAGCCACACTTAGAAGCGGTTTTGCAGAGTGACCTGCATTGGGCGAGTTTCCGCCCAAACCTAAAGCCCACTTGATAGCCACAAGGCCGCTCGCCGCGTCACGCGGCATGGTACAGCCGCAATCGCACTGATGCGTTCGTTCGCTGAGCGTCTTTTTTACGACCTCCCAGCAGGCAGGGCAACGCTGACTCGGCTTTGCTTTTCGAGTGGGTATTTCGACAAACTCACCACCAGTTTCTTCGACTTTGTAGTGAATCATGGCCAGCAACTTTGCCGGCGCGGTGTCTAGTATCTCCCGGTTTAACCCGGACTTCTGCTTGACCATTTTCCCTGGCTTGTCGAGTGTGCCTTTTGCCGTTCGGGTCATGTTCCGAATGGTCAGTTTTTCCGTGGCAAAGAGCGTGTACTCCTTCGCGAGATCGTGACTCAGTTGATGGTGATCGTGGTGGCGCTGCCGGGCAACCTTAGCTCTGGCTTGAGTCAGAACTTTACAGGCCCGCTTCCACCGGTTGGAACCTCGCTTTTTGCGTGATACAGCCTGCTGCATCGGCAGCAAGCTCTCTTTGGAGTCCCGGTAGTAACGTGGGTTCTCGATCGCGTAATGCTCGCCGTTTTCGTGCGTAACCGTGCCTAAATACTCCACGCCCCAATCGAACCCGCAAGCTTTCTGGCCTTTGCAGGCCCGCACAGGCTCACATTCGACGGTAACTGATAAGAACCACTGCCCGTGCTTATGGATAACCTGGCTAGTTTTGACCTTTCCCAGAGTTCGAGCCTTCCCCCGAGCCTTGATGCGGCCAATGCCGTTGATCGAAAGCCTGCCGTGCTTACCGTTCGCCTCGGGAATAAACGCCCAGCCGCTGCCACCGCACATCTCAAAACTGGAAAACCGGCTGAGTGAGCGAAAGCGGGGGAACCCCGGAGCCTGGCCTTTCTTTACGCGCTCAAAAAATGCTTTGAACGCTTTGTCCAGGCGGCGAAGCGTCATTCGGGTAATGTAAACCGGAATGGCTTTGTATTCGGGATGGTCGGCGCGGATCTGAGTCAAACTGGCTTGTTGGTCGTTATAGGATATCGACTTTCCGGTTTTTCGGTAACAGTCGATACGCTCTTGTAGTGCGGCATTATAAAGTTGTTGGTGTAAGCGCAAGCTCTCAAGCAACCGCTCAGATTGCGATTGGCTGGGGTAGAGCTTGTAATTGATTTTGCGCTTATCCATGAATCCTAATATAATTGGTTCCTATGTCTAAAACAACCCTGAAAGCTCAGCACCATTGCGTATACAACACAAAGTATCACTTGGTTCTTGTGACAAAGTATCGAAACCCGGTCATTAACGAGGGCATATTAGCTCGCCTGTCTGAACTGATTTCTGAGCGTGTGAGCGCTTGGGAGGGGGAGCTTTTTGAGGTAAACGGCGAGCCTGACCACATCCATATTTTGATGGAACTACCCCCCAAATACGCCGTAGCTGATTTTGTGAACGCCCTGAAAACGGGAACCTCTCGAAGAATCAGGAAAGAGTTTGCCGACCACGTTAATAGCTATTACTGGAAACCAGTTTTCTGGTCGAAAAGCTACTGCGTAATCACCTGCGGTGGCGCACCGCTTTCGACTATAAAGCAATACATCGAAAACCAAAAAGGCGCTTAACCCTCACCAAACTTCGTATGGAAAGGGAATGCAGCGCTAATGCTGTTCAATCACCAGCCGATCAGCACGCTCTGGCGACACCGGTGCCGTCAGCAACGGCGCGTGGGCAGCTCCTAAATCGCCACTAAACACAATGCGTTCGCCCGCTTGCCCCGCCGCAGTAACATCACACTCTACATAAGCCGAACCCAGAATGTGCCCTGCCGGTTGAAAACGAATATCCAGCGCGTCTTCCAGAATTTCCGGCAACATAATGGCTGAAGGCTCAGAGCATATAATCGGCCCGTTAAACCCCGCCGCCAGCAAATACGGTATGCGGCCAACGTGGTCAATGTGCACGTGGGTAACCACCAGCGCACGAATGTGATCAAGGGGGAGTAATACTCAATTCGTGGCAGGAGCCAGTAACGCCAGAGACGGCGCCGTGGTGGGAAATATTGATCATAACAACCTCCTTGTTGCCGACTCCAGAAGCCGGCCAGCCAGGGACAGACTTGAAATCTGTCCCTACTTTGGCCTGGAACTCCACTTAGGGCTCTTTGTACATTTGGGCTATCGTTGCTACTGGCAGGAACATTCTTAGCGGATGCGATGGCAAGCATTGAAACCCAAAACTGTTATACAGCGTTTGTCTTCGAGCTACATCAGCCGAGTTTCCACAATCGAGAACATCAAGTAGAACCATCGCCGTTCCTACCCTATATGAAGCGATGTAAGCGCCTTTGAGCGCGTCGGCAAGGAGCAAGCCGCCTAATCCCTGGCTTTGAGCGGAAGACGTAACCCCCATCATGCCTATGAACGCGGCGGGTACTTTCCCGTCGGGCAACGCATATCGCCGGTAGCGATTATGAAGGTCACCATAATCCACGCTATGTGCGTTGATCGAATAGAAGCCGAGAATTTCTTCGGGATTATCATTGGGACTTGTGGCTACAAATATCCTCGCCGTTCCTCCTTTCATAAGCTTCCCTGCTGTTTTCTTCAGGAAGTTATCAACTTGTTCAACGCCAGACCCAAAAGCCGCTCGATCGTGTTTATTCACGTCGAGCGGCTCAATAACTATTCCACTCCGCATCAGCGCTCAACCACCCTCTGATCATGTTGAATAAAGGCGGCACGCAGTTTTTCCGTTGGGGTGGGAGGGCTCTTCAAGGCATCAAAAAAGGCATGATGATCCTCGGGTTTTAGATGTGTCACCTCATGGGCCTGTATCGTGGCAATGGCACGCTGATAAACGGCATCGATTGCGAACGCCGACACATCCTGACCTGTCATCGCTGCTGCACGTTCAACCATTTTTTTGATATGTTCAGTTGTACGAAAGTTAAAGCGAGCGGTGTTACGCTTCCCAGCCTCTGGGCTGTCTTTTGAAGTCGTTGAAGCCAGCATGCGATACTCCTTTTAGATTTCAAAATACATGGTAAATTGTACGCCTTATGGGCGTACAATTCTAGTTCGAGAAAATCTTCAGGCTCACCACGGAACAAAACTGCCAAATTAACATCGCTGTCGGGCCTGTAACGCCCTTTGGGTAACTACCACTCATCTCTCATTGTTCTTTGAAGTTCAAGCGCATCTCTTCCTGAGAAGGCTTTAATCTCTGTGTTGCTGAAATCCAGCTCTACCTCGGGCGCCCCCGTAAAGCGTTCGTCGTTTACCGTGCAGCCTCCGGCTGTTCATTATTTGAACAGCGCAACACGTTATAGCCGTGTGTCTCTGGGACAGATTTCAAATTCCACACCAAATCCCCACACGCTCTTTATCACGCCCGGAAGAGTACTGCACCAGCATGCGCATGCTCATACGGCTGCCACCAACAAAAATAAACGCCAGCGCAGCGTAGATCAGCAGCTGACCCTTGTTTGGCTCCCACAAAGCCACGTCCAGGCGCAACGCAAAAGAGGGGCTAAGCTCTTTCGTTAATGCCGATTCAGTAATGACTCCAACGTATCCGAGGTCAATATAGCTTCCAGCCAGACCTCCAGTTCTGGAACACCGGCAGATTGAATTTGCGCTTCGGCCCAGCGGGAATGTTCGCTCACCATTACCTTTCTGGCAGATTTCGTAATCACCAGCCACAACGAAATCCCAAAAGGCGGCTGCGAAACGGGGATCAAGCACTTCAATCGCCAGAACGATATCCAGATCTTTGGTGGCTCGCGCATCCAGCCCGGCCTCATCCAGTAATAGCCATGCCGCAGCACCGCCTATAAGCAGGTATTGGTCCTGGTAATTTGCGAAGTGCTCTCGAAACTTAGGGGGCCGTCAACATGGTTCTTCGAGACAATGCAGATTCGCCGGCCAGCGGGAGGTTGCTAGCGTTAATCTCGGCCAAACGAACCCTACGAACCTGTCTTACAGGGGTTCGCAGATATTTGCGGGCTCGCTCCCAAAGTGCCTCCGAGCCCTCGGGAAAGCTCAGCAACCTCTCGCGACCTCGCGTGATAATGCAACCGAGCCCTGCAGATTCCAATTCATCGAAAGCCCTGGAGATTGTCATCGGGGTGTATCCCAAGCGCTTGGACAGTGCCTGAACACTTGCTGGCTCGTCATCAGATTCAATTAAACCATGAAGAACAACGGCCTGAGTGGCTGGCTTGAAGCGATCAGATATCTCTCCCGGCTCCCGCTTCTTCCTGGCCTGAACAGCCATGCCCAGCTCTGGCCAATGCAACTGCCGCCATGGCAACACGAAAGCAGATTGGCGCGCTACAAGACGTCGACGGGTGTAACTGGGAAGATCAGCGGCGATGAGGAGCCAGAATTCCGCTACATCGACAGCGTCCATCAGCTTACTCATATGTTTTTCAAACGCTACCGGCTTAAAACTTTCCGGAGATTTGAGTGCCACTCCCAGAAATCTCTCTTTACCCATGGAAATCTCATACAGGTCGTAACTGCCGGCCAGGTAGTTGGGCAATGAAACGCTCAAAGGCCCCGACACCAATATGGAGAGACCGGCTACCTCAGAGACGTACTCGCACAGATCTGTGATTAATTTTTCCATGGCAAGACAACAGACTGGATACAGCTTGCTTGTCGGACTGGCCAACCAGCAATTCGTGGCAGGAGCCAGTGACGCCCGAAACAGCGCCGTGGTGGGAAATGTTGATCATAACAACGTCCTTGTTGCCGACTCCAGAAGCCGGCCAGCCAGGGACAGACTTAAAGTCTGTCCCGGCTTTTGCAACCGTGATTAGACGCCATACGTTTGTTACGTTTGTGCGAGCGGGCCACGGCTTTTGAGGCGACTATCGCAAAGAACGCCGAAGAGTGGCCTAGCGGCGTACCCGGACGACCCTTTTTTGCTGAACCGGTCTCACGCCTGGGGATTTTGCACCACTACAGGTTCTTGGTGTGGGCGAGTCGTCAAGTCCACGCCCAACGCTCGCGTTACCGCAAGCATGGTTTTCAGCGTAGGGTTGCCCTGCCCACTGAATGAGCGGTAAAGCTGTTCACGGGAAAGACCGGTTTCACGTGCCAGTTCTGCCATACCCTTGGCGCGAGCCACTACCCCCATCGCCTTAGCTATATAGCCAGAATCACCGGTTTCCAGTGCATCAGCAAGAAATATCGCAATGGCATCCTGACTGTCTAGCGCCTCCGCAGGAAGGAGTGCCTGTCCATGAAAATCAGAAAGAACGAGCATGCGTCATGATGCGTTGATGCGTCGTGGTTACCTCTACATAGATACAGCAAAGGCAGCCAATGGGCTGCCCTTGTCATGTTTGTAATTCACATTGAATTTCGGTCAGTGCTTGATCTCTGGCCTTAACCGACTGACTTCATCAACCGTCAAACCAGCAATCTCTGCAATCACTTGGTCGTTCATCTCGGTACGGCTGATCAGGTTACGGGCGATTTGTTCAGCCTTCATGTGCTCACCTTCTTGGCGACCTTCTTTACGGCCTTCTAGACGGCCTTCCTGGCGCCCTGCCAGCATGCCCTCAAGCCGTTCTTTTTTAACCAGATTCTCTAAGTTCTCTGCCAACATATCTCTGTCCTCCACCAAACTGTTGAGCTGATCCACCGCCTGCTGCAAAGCCTCCCAGCTGTGGCCGGCATTCTCGACGCCAAAGACCCCACTCAACGGTGTCTGGCGCATCGAACGGGGCAAACCCTTCGATCAACTGCTGAACAAACTCCGGGTGGCTGAACAATTCCTTGTTGCCGGTTTCAAGAGCCGGCCGGGGACAGACTTAAAGTCTGTCCCCACTTTGGTGCTGGCTTTACTCCCTGGGGACAGATTTATAAATCTGTCCCCGCTTTACTTTAGTTTCCTCCTTGGGACAGATTTCAAATCTGTCCCTGCTTTTCTTCTATTAATGCTTGTCTTCAATTCGCAGCTTGACGATCTCGTCAACCGATAACCCCGTCGCTACTGCAATCTGATCGTTACTGAGCACGCCAAATGAAAGAAGATGACGAACGGTTTTACGCTTTTCTTCTAATGCGCGCCAATCGCTCTCCTGACGGCCCTCCTGACGCCCCTCCTGACGCCCCTCAAGCCGTTCTTTCTTAACCAAGTTCTCCAAATTTTCTGCCAACATATCTCTGTCCTCCACCAAACTGTTGAGCTGATCCAGGTGTACTTCAGCCCCGAGTCGCTGCAAATGGCGTTTGAGCCAACGAGTAATGATTCTGTCGGTACGATCTTTGTTCGGGTCCGACTGTATGATCGCCACAACCCGATCCACAGCCTGCTCTGCGGTCCAGCGCTGCGAACCATTGTAAAGCACGATAGGGAATACTGGCGGCAACCCACCTTTTGGTGTTGTCACCTTGTTCTTCAGCAGGTGGTCGTAGAAACAGACCACACGACGTCTTCGAACTTCTCCTCGAACAGCGGCGTAAAAAAGAAGGAGTGCCTGTCCATGACTTACCCCATGACTTAAGCAAGCTCTGTCGTGCAATTGGATTATAGATACAGCAAGGGCAACCCGTTAGCTGCCCTTGTCATGTTCGTAACTCACATTGAGTTTCGGTCAGTGCTTGATCGCTGAGCGCAACTGGCTGACCTCATCAATCGTCAAACCAGCAATCTCTGCGATCATCTGGTCATTCATTTCAGTACGGTTGATCAGGTTACGTGCGGTTTCCTGACGTCCTTCCTGACGTCCTTCCAGCCGCTCCTTCTTCACCAGATTCTCTAAATTCTCGGCCAACATATCTCTGTCCTCCACCAAACTATTCAACCGCTCCAAGCCCACTTCCGCGCCTAGACGACTCAAGTGGCGTTTAATCCAGCGGGTAATGATTTTGTCCACTCGCTCCTTGCTTGGATCGGCTTCGATGATCTTAACGACTCGATCCACCGCCTGCTGCAAGGCTTCCCAGCTATGACCAGCGTTTTGAGCCGTTGTACAGAACCATTGGAAAGATAGGCGGCAAACCCTGTCGCGCCGTTGTTTCACGGGTTTTCAGTAAGTGATCGTAAAAGCAGGCCACGTAGTGCATCAGCCGCAGTGGCATGGTGCTGTCTACTTTGGACTGAAACTCCAGCAGGATGTATAAGAACACCCGTTGGGTGATGCCTTCCCAGTTCACTTCCACTGACCACACCACGTCTTCGAACTTTTCCTCAAACAACGGTGTGATGTAATTGCCGCTATGGTTCTTCAACGTGCTGAAATCCATCAGGCTCGCAATCTCGTTTGGCGCGAAGCCTTCCACCAGCTGCTGAACGAATTCCGGGTGACTGAACAATTCCTTGTAACCGGTATCGTGGTGGTTCGTTGCCATGCATCCTCCTGATTCAACAAATTCCATTATACCACGCTAAGGTTTTTCTTTAGAGGGAACAGGAATGCATGAGGAAGGAGTGCCTGCGGAAGCAGCGCGATGGCGTCCGGAGTGTCGCCCAGAGTCTGCGGACAACGCCTGAAGGCGATCCAGATCAGTCTGGGTCAGGGGCTCGAAGCCAAAGAGAGTGCCTAAGAGAGTGCCTGTCCATAGCTATATCAATAATGAATAAGTCCATAAGTCCATGAATAATCAATTTCAGGCAGAGTTATCAGTGTTTCTGCTCTTCACGAAGTACCTTGACCTCATTATCGGACAAGCCAGAAGCTGTCGCAATTTGGGCATCGGTCAGCAGACCCATCGCAATCAGGTTACGGGCGATTTGTTCAGCCTTCACGTGTTCACCTTCTTGGCGCCCTTCTTGACGGCCTTCTTGACGGCCTTCTAGACGGCCTTCCTGGCGCCCTGCCAGCATGCCCTCAAGCCGTTCTTTTTTAACCAGATTCTCTAAGTTCTCTGCCAACATATCTCTGTCCTCCACCAAACTGTTGAGCTGATCCAGGTGTACTTCAGCCCCAAGTCGCTGCAAATGGCGTTTGAGCCAGCGGGTAATGATTCTGTCGGTACGATCCTTGTTCGGGTCCGACTGTATGATCGCCACCACACGATCGACTGCTTGCTGCAAAGCTTCCCAACTGTGGCCCGCATTCTCGACACCGAACACGCCGCTCAACGGTGTTTGGCGCAAGCCCAGCTCTTCGTCAGTATAACGCCCTTCATCCACTAAGTAATATCGCAGATGTGGTTGATAGACTCGCAGGAAGCCAGGAGGTTCCGGCTGCACCATCTCATACACATCCTGTTCAGCACTCCAGCGTTGCGATCCATTGTACAGCACGATGGGGAATACGGGAGGCAACCCACCACCGGGTGTTGTTACTCTGGTTTTCAGTAAGTGGTCATAAAAACAAGCCACGTAGTGCATCATTCTGATCGGCATGGTTCGATCTACACGGGACTGGAACTCCAGCAGAATATACAAATACACCTGCTGAGGCACGCCTTCCCAAGTGATCTCAACAGACCACACCACGTCTTCGAACTTTTCCTCAAACAGCGGCGTAATGTAATTGCCGCTGTGATTCTTGAGTGTACTGAAGTCCATCAGATCCGCGATCTCGAACGGGGCGAATCCTTCGATCAACTGCTGAACAAACTCCGGGTGGCTGAACAATTCCTTGTAACCGGTGTCGTGGTGATTCGTTGCCATGCGTCCTCCTATCTCGATGCCTGAAGTTTACCACAGGAACCCAACACCCCTCCCCTGATGCACCACTACAGACCTTGCAGACCTGGAATATGGTTGTCATCAGACCCGCTTTGCCATAACGCCGAATTATGCGCAGTCGGGGGGAAGGGAAAAGAGTGGAAACGGAAAGGAGGAGTGCCTGTCCATGAACTAACAGTAGTATATGGATGGGCAAGACCTGTGCGATGCCGAGTTGCGAGTGGTGGCGCGTTATGCTGAAACCTACAGGGCTAGGCTTGGGGATTTAAGCTGGTTTATGAAATGCCTGAACGAACCCATCGCGCGCCAGGCCAACCGAGAAGGTCAGTGCACGGGTCACTTCTGGGAAAGCCGATTCAAATCCTACCCGCTAGACACCGAAGAGGCCGTACTGACGTGCATGGCCTACGTAGACCTTAACCCTATTCGGGCGACTACCGCAAAGAACGCCGACGAGCGGCTTAGCACCCTACCCTGACGACCCATTCCTCGTTACCGGCGACAATGATCGGGGCTCGTCTCTGCCCCAAATTGCGGAACAAGAACGAGCAAGAACGAGTGCCTGTCTATGAATAAGTCCATAAGTCCATAAGTCCATGAATAATCAATTTCAGGCAGAGTTATCAGTGTTTCTGCTCTTCACGAAGTACCTTGACCTCATTATCGGACAAGCCAGAAGCTGTCGCAATTTGGGCATCGGTCAGCAGACCCATCGCAATCAGGTTACGGGCGATTTGTTCAGCCTTCATGTGTTCACCTTCTTGACGGCCTGCCAGCATACCTTCAAATCGCTCTTTCTTAACCAAATTCTCTAAGTTCTCTGCCAACATATCTCTGTCCTCCACCAAACTGTTGAGCTGATCCAGGTGTACTTCAGCCCCAAGTCGCTGCAAATGGCGTTTGAGCCAGCGAGTAATGATTCTGTCGGTACGATCGTTGTTCGGGTCCGACTGTATGATCGCCACAACCCGATCCACAGCCTGCTGCAAAGCTTCCCAGCTGTGGCCGGCATTCTCGACGCCAAAGACCCCACTCAACGGTGTCTGGCGCATCGAACGGGGCAAACCCTTCGATCAACTGCTGAACAAACTCCGGGTGGCTGAACAATTCCTTGTTGCCGGTTTCAAGAGCCGGCCGGGGACAGACTTAAAGTCTGTCCCCACTTTGGTGCTGGCTTTACTCCCTGGGGACAGATTTATAAATCTGTCCCCGCTTTACTTTAGTTTCCTCCTTGGGACAGATTTCAAATCTGTCCCTGCTTTTCTTCTATTAATGCTTGTCTTCAATTCGCAGCTTGACGATCTCGTCAACCGATAACCCCGTCGCTACTGCAATCTGATCGTTACTGAGCACGCCAAATGAAAGAAGATGACGAACGGTTTTACGCTTTTCTTCTAATGCGCGCCAATCGCTCTCCTGACGGCCCTCCTGACGCCCCTCCTGACGCCCCTCAAGCCGTTCTTTCTTAACCAAGTTCTCCAAATTTTCTGCCAACATATCTCTGTCCTCCACCAAACTGTTGAGCTGATCCAGGTGTACTTCAGCACCAAGTCGCTGCAAATGGCGTTTGAGCCAACGAGTAATGATTCTGTCGGTACGATCTTTGTTCCGATCCGACTGTATGATCGCCACAACCCGATCCACAGCCTGCTGCAAAGCTTCCCAGCTGTGGCCAGCGTTCTCGACACCAAAGACCCCACTCAACGGTGTTTGGCGTAAGCCTAATTCCTCATCAGTATAACGCCCCTCGTCTACCAGGTAATACCGCAAGTGTGGTTGATAGACACGCAAGAAAGCAGGAGGTTCCGGCTGCACCATCTCGTAAACATCCTGCTCTGCGGTCCAGCGCTGCGAACCATTGTAAAGCACGATAGGGAATACTGGCGGCAACCCACCTTTTGGTGTTGTCACCCTGTTCTTCAGCAGGTGGTCGTAAAAACAGGCCACATAGTGCATCAACCGGATTGGCATAGTGCGATCAACCCGGGATTGAAACTCCAGCAGAATATACAAATACACCTGCTGAGGCACGCCTTCCCAAGTGATCTCAACAGACCACACGACGTCTTCGAACTTTTCCTCGAACAGCGGCGTGATGTAATTGCCGCTGTGATTCTTGAGTGTACTGAAGTCCATCAGATCCGCAATCTCGAACGGGGCAAACCCTTCGATCAACTGCTGAACAAACTCCGGGTGGCTAAACAATTCCTTGTAACCGGTGTCGTGGTGATTCGTTGCCATGCGTCCTCCTGACTCAGCAAACTTTACCATACCACGCTCAGGATTTTCAGTAGGTGGAACGGGATGTTCTCGGGGACAGATTTAGAAATCTGTCCCCGTGCGAGCCTGCTAGCGGCGTCTGCGCCCTGAAACAGGCCACAGTCAATCAGAATACCAGCGGAAGGGTGCAACCGGCCAGGCGAGGTAATACTCAATTCGTGGCAGGAGCCAGTAACGCCGGTGGTGGCGCCGTGGTGGGTTATGTTTATCATGAACAACAGTCCTTGTTGTAGATTTTAATACCACCCCCTCCCGAAGCGTCGGACCGCCCCAACCCCTCTCCCGCAAGGGGTGAGGGGCTTTTACTGCGATGGCGAGACCAGCTAAAGCACTCTCAGGCCTCGGGTGTGTAGCTCCCCTCGCCCCTCGCGGGAGAGGGGCCGGGGGAGAGGGGGTTGGGCAAGCACCTCCGAACTTTCATCAAATAGGCAACCGATACACCTCCCGCGCCATCATAATGCGCGGGTGCGAGGTGCCCTGAGGGTCATCACCAATCAAGGTGTTGTGATTAGTGGGTCTGCCCCCTGAAACAAGCCACAGTCAATCAGTGGAGCTTTTCGTCATTCGTCACCAATACGTATCCCCCAACCATGGCTGTTGCGGAGATAATGCTGTCCGGGAGTTTTAATGAGGTTGCTCTGCGGATTTTGATGGCTGATACCGCGTAATGCCCTTTGGGTAACTTGAGTTTGCTTAGATGAGGGCGTTGGTGTCTAGCAGGTACTTACCACTCATCTCTCATTATCCTTTGAAGTTCTAGCGCATCTCTTCCCGAGAAGGCTTTAATCTCTGTGTTGCTGAAATCCAGCTTTACCTCGGGCTCACCCATAAGGCGTTCGTCGTTTACCGTAAGCACCACTCTGACGTGAGTGCTGTCCAACAGGCGATACTTCTCCGGTAGTTTCACAGAACGAGTTCCTGTCCATGACTTAAGCAAGCTCTGTCGTGCAATTGGATTATAGATACAGCAAGGGCAACCCGTTAGCTGCCCTTGTCATGTTCGTAACTCACATTGAGTTTCGGTCAGTGCTTGATCGCTGAGCGCAACTGGCTGACCTCATCAATCGTCAAACCAGCAATCTCTGCGATCATCTGGTCATTCATTTCAGTACGGTTGATCAGGTTACGTGCGGTTTCCTGACGTCCTTCCTGACGTCCTTCCTGACGACCTTCCAGCCGCTCCTTCTTCACCAGATTCTCTAAATTCTCGGCCAACATATCTCTGTCCTCCACCAAACTATTCAATCGCTCCAAGCCCACTTCCGCGCCTAGACGACTCAAGTGGCGTTTAATCCAGCGGGTAATGATTTTGTCCACTCGCTCCTTGCTTGGATCGGCTTCGATGATCTTAACGACTCGATCCACCGCCTGCTGCAAGGCTTCCCAGCTATGACCAGCGTTCTCAACTCCGAATACGCCGCTTAACGGCGTTTGCTTGCTGATTAATTCTTCATCAGTATAGCGCCCTTCGTCAATCAGGTAATAACGAAGGTGTGGCTGGTACGCTCGCAAAAACTCCGGTGGCTCCGGCTGTACCATCTCGTAAATGTCCTGACGGGCTGACCAACGTTTTGAGCCGTTGTACAGAACCATTGGAAAGATAGGCGGCAAACCCTGTCGCGCCGTTGTTTCACGGGTTTTCAGTAAGTGATCGTAAAAGCAGGCCACGTAGTGCATCAGCCGCAGTGGCATGGTGCTGTCTACTTTGGACTGAAACTCCAGCAGGATGTATAAGAACACCCGTTGGGTGATGCCTTCCCAGTTCACTTCCACTGACCACACGACGTCTTCGAACTTCTCCTCGAACAGCGGCGTAATATAATTACCACTATGGTTCTTGAGCGTATTGAAATCCATTAGGCCGGCAATTTCAGAGGGAGCAAACCCCTCAACTAACTGTTGTACAAATTCCGGGTGGCTGAACAATTCCTTGTAACCGGTGTCGTGGTGATTCGTTGCCATGCGTCCTCCTGACTCAGCAAACTTTACCATACCACGCTCAGGATTTTCAGTAGGTGGGACTGGATGTTCTCGGGGACAGATTTAGAAATCTGTCCCCGTGCGAGCCTGCTAGCGGCGTCTGCGCCCTGAAACAGGCCACAGTCAATCAGAATGCCAGCGGAAGGGTGCAACCGGCCAAGCGAGGTAATACTCAATTCGTGGCAGGAGCCAGTGGCGCCGGTGGTGGCGCCGTGGTGGGAGATAGAGATCATATTCAAACATCCTTGTTGTAGATTCTAATACCCCCCTCCCGAAGCGTCGGACCGCCCCAACCCCTCTCCCGCAAGGGGTGAGGGGCTTTTACTGCGATGGCGAGACCAGCTAAAGCACTCTCAGGCCTCGGGTGTGTAGCTCCCCTCGCCCCTCGCGGGAGAGGGGCCGGGGGAGAGGGGGTTGGGCAAGCACCTCCGAACTTCAATCAAACAGGCAACCGATGCACCTTCCCCGCCCCCTCATTCGCAACCGTCAAATCACTACCCCCATTGCACCAAACCAAATCAGCCACATTACTATTCGGCGTAAACCCCGTCGGCGCACTTTTAAGCGTTTCAACAATCTGGCTACAATCAAATTCCTGGCTAGCCCGGGTAAGCTTACTCAATACTGCTTCCAAATCCTCCCAAGCCATAGATACTTCCTGCGCCATCATAATGCGCGGGTGCGCAGTGCCTTGTGGATCATCACCAATCAACAACTCCTCAAACAGTTTCTCACCAGGGCGCAGGCCACTGAACACCAACTCCGCCATACGTTTACTGGCGCCCATCACATTGGTGGGCCTTACCGCTTCACAGCGGCGGCGGTGCACCACACTGCCCAACAATGGGTGAACGCACACATTCAAGCCTTCCACCAGATTAATCTGCTGAAGCTCGCGCTCAATCGCGTACAAGGCAAACTCAGACTGCTCAAACAACACCAGGCACTTGGGCTGGTGGCGAATAATCTGCCGGCACAATTCCGAACCAATCGAACCACCGGCGCCGGTCACCATCACCGCACGGCCAAACAGCGACGACGCCACCTGGGCGTTGTCTGGCCGCACCGGATCGCGGCCCAGCAGATCCTCAATCTCAAGATCGCGAATGTCATTAATGCGAGCCTGGCCGGCAATCACTTCGCTGAACGACGGCACCGTTTGCACCGGAAGATTCAGCTTTTCAAGCTGTGTCAGCAACTCGCGACGATTGACATCCATATCCGCATCAACCGCCAACAATAAGCGTTTGACCCTATGGCTACGCACCGCCTCTTCCAAGTGGCTCAAGGCAAACGCCGGCAAGCCCACAATCAAGGTTTTGTGGTTAGTGGGTCTGCGCCCTGAAACAAGCCGCAGTCAATTAGAATACCGGAGGAGGGATACGATCGGTTAGAAGGGATAATGCTCAGCTCGTGGCAGGAGCCAGAAACGGCGCCGTGGTGGGAAATATTGATCATAACAACGTCCTTGTTGCCAATTGGCGGAGGCAAGGGACAGACTTAAAGTCTGTCCCTGCTTTTGCAACCGTGATTATCTCCGCAGGATGGAGTAGGATTAAATCCTATCTTATGCGGGAGGCCCGTCATGCGTAGCACTCAACAATTCAGCATTACTCTACCCAACCAAATGGCCGACGTAGTAAAAGCCAAGGTTGCCGCTGGCGAATACGCCACTGAAAGCGAAGTGATTCGCGATGGCTTGCGGGCGCTACTGGCCCGTGACCGTGCCTTGGAGAACTGGCTCGTCGGTCAGGTAGCCCCTGCTTACGATGCATTGAAGACTGACCCAAAGCGCGCGCTCAATGTCGACCAGGTGCGCGCCCGGTTATCAGCAGAACACCAGAACTACACTTCACAAGCGTAATGGCGTACACCATTGAGTTTACACCGGAAGCGATGGAACAGCTGGCGGTGCTCTATCGCTATATTGCCACGAAGGCTTCACCGGAAATTGCTAAACGCTACACAGACGCCATCGTGACCCACTGTGAAGAGCTACAGACGTTTCCACATCGAGGAAACCAACGTGACGACATACGACCCGGACTGCGAATCACAAACTACCGCAAGCGGGCCGTAATTGCATTTGCTGTGGATGACAAGCATGTTTCCATCTTGGGCGTTTTTTACGGCGGACAAGACTTCGAGGTTGCTTTGCAGTTTGAGCTGGGCGATTAGCCGTTCAGGACCTTATTCCGTGGGGACAGATTTATAAATCCGTCCCCGTTTTACTTTCCATTTCATCAGGTTCAGACACAGCCGGGCGATCAAATTGCTGCTTTCCCAGTAGTCCTCGGCATTCAATTCCTGCAAGGCACAGCGAATGTAGTGGAATCTCAGGTACTCATGGCAGTCACCACTGGCACCACCCGACTGGTCTCACAGAGTTCCGACAAATCCAGGCAATAATGGGCCAGGCGGTGTATCGAAAAGCGGTCGGGGTCGATTTCCTCCTTAAGCACAAACAATAGCGCTTCAAATCAGTCAGCCCATTCTTGAGGGATTCAGCGAACAAGCGAGGAAGTTGAGGTAAGGGGCTCTCAAAAGTCCGAACGGACAGGGGGTGGGGGTACCTTTTCTGCCAGAAAAGGTGTCTGAGCGAAGCGGGTTCTTTTTCCAAAGAAAAGGTACCCTACCCGTGGGCGAGCCTCACAACCGGCAGGCTAGAGGGTGTCGGATTACGCCTGCGGCTAATCCGACCTACACCTGATCGCGTCAGACAAAAATTTGACTCAAAACAGACACCCTATCCTTGGAGCCAGTGAGTTAGCTATGCACTAGTTTTGATCCACAATCTCAGGGTTTTTTCGGAAGAACACCACCAACCGCCACACGTGGCTGATAGCCCAGTTATAGGCAAGGAATACCGCCATAAACAGTCCAAACATAAACCACTCGGGTATCAGCAGCATTTCACCACCGATTCCAATCACCGCGCAAATAACGGCCAACAGTGTAATGACCGTCAGTGCCTGCCGGTCCGAGAAGCCAGCTCGAAGAAATATATGATGCAAATGATCCCGGTCCGGTTTCATCACGGATTCACCTTTGCGGGCGCGCCGAATCATGATCGCAACCATGTCCATTAACGGCACCGCACAGACCCAAAGCGCGGCTACAGGGCGAAAAGCCCCACTCTCTGTCTGGGCGCCATTTACCAGCAACCACACAACAGAGAAACCAATAAACATGGAGCCTGCATCGCCCAAAAAGATCTTTTTTCGGAAGGGACCCAACTGAAGATTAGCCGCCATGAATGGCAACAGCGCCATAGCAATGGTGACGGCCAGAACCAGCTCCAGATTGAATCCGGGTGCGACAGCAAACAGTATTGCCAGCGCAGTCAACGTAACCAGGCTCATGGTTCCTGCCAGGCCGTCAATACCATCCATCATGTTATAGGCATTCGTTGCACCGATAACCGCAGCAATGGTTACCGAGGCGCCAAGCCACCCAAGCTCGATAACGCCGAAACCCAATAAATTTCCAAACGTCGTCAGATAGATACCAGAGCCGTAAGACAGCAAAGCACCGAGTGCAACCTGGGCCCACAGACGGAACTTTGCCGGTATGTCTCTGGCGTCATCAATAGCGCCAAGAATAACCAGCATCAAAGCGCAAAACAGATAAATCCCGAAGCCTTCAACCAGCGGCATGGAGATCAGCCACGCGGCCAAAAGGCCAGAAAAAGCACTTAAGCCTCCGATGAGCGGGACAGCCCCGCTGTGGACTTTTCAGTAATCAGGCAGGTCGACCAAACGGAATCTGCGGGCGATTGGTCGCAAAACGACCAGCGCAGCAAAAGCAAAAATTATGGCAATCAGACCGGTAAAACTTGCGGTTTCCATAATCACTCATTGTGGAGCTGGATTTGGGCTTCGTTGACGGGACATCGTGTGTCTAGCGCGGGGGCAATCTTACTCCACTGGGCTTAAAAATGTGATTCTTTTGACGAACTTTAACGACACTTATACAAAGGTATACAAAGGTCTTAGGTCCAAACCTCATTGATTTCCGCCGGTCAGCGGGTGTAGCACCCGATCTACCAGGGCAAGTGCCTGCTGCAGGGCTTCTTCCAGGATATTGAGAAACCAGGCGAGCCATTGAAGACCGCACAGAGCCCACATTCAGAAACTCGCCTTCGATCTCGCTGGCGCGGATCGCGTTTTGAATCATTGAGTCCGTTCCCACTTCCGGATTGACCTGATCTGTTGTGGATTTTCTGCGGCCCAGTGGAATAGCCAGGCGCTAAAAGATGCGTACGCAATCACCAGAATCTTCAGCTTAATCGAACGGTCCATATCAGGGATTCGGCATCGCTCTAACCGTGTGCAATACTACCAATGATTAACTGCACGTTCTGGTCACTTTCTTCTCGCAATGAAGGATCAAACATGACGAACATGGATAGAAACGCTGCCTACCTGCGCAGCTTACGTCACAAAGCCCTCGCAGAATCCGTCGAGTTTTTTGAAGGGGACGTGGAAGCCGCCGAGCGCTGGCTGTCAACGCCCGTCAGGGGGCTGGGGTATCAAACCCCAAATGATATGCTGTCCAGTGAAACCGGTATAGAGCAGGTCAGGACTTTGATTGGTCGACTGGAGCACGGCATTGTCACTTGAGACACCCTCAACGCCAGCAATCAAAGATGCCGGCCAAATGCTCTAAGAGCGCTTTATCGTATAACGGCGGTCGACCGGCGTCTGTCAAAGTAGCTGCCCCTGCCTCACAAACACTGGCCGCTTTCCATTGCGCGACGCCCATGTTCATCGGAACCCACCGCAGGCAGCGACGTACACAGACGGTTTGCGCCGAGGTAACGAACGACTCGAACAAGACCGCCTACCTGTCGGAATATCGGCTCATCTGGCTGATGGGTGGCCTTCAGCAGCAGTTGAACCCTCGGACGTTGATTATCCCGCCGGTAACCGGCTGCCGTGCCGGGGCCGCCTCGTTTTTTGTACTCTCACTTTCGAGGACCTTCACAAATCACCAGCATCAAAATCGTCTCTGCGCTATTGTTTAGTCTCGAAAAACTCCAAGACCTCGCCAAAACAGCCTACCGCCCTACCATGGTATGTGTATGATTCATCCTTCAGCTTCCACGGCGCATCGACCACCCGTAAAGCCGAGAGCAAACTCCAATCGACAAAATCATGCTCTGAGATAGAGAGCGCTTGAGTGAAACGGTCGATCACCTTTTGGGTGCGCGGAAATCTTTCCCCATTATATAGGTTTCTTAGGTAGGATCGGTCGGTGGAGAGTGAACTTGCGATCTCCACAAGCTTTTTACCCTCGGCCCTTAGAGCTTCAACACGACCTGAGAGATGGCCCTTAAATAAGTTTGCCTCTGGGTGGTATAAGACCGCTCTGAAGGCTTCGTTCCGCCTTTTTCTTCGCTGAAAAAAAACGGCTTTATCATGTTTGTCAGATATCTGGATTCCGAAACCATGGCTATCTAGCTTTTGGACAACCTCAAGGATATGCCTCCTGCTACTCGTTATGCTGACTCGCCAAGCATTCTTAGAACCCTCCTTTCGAATATCGTGCACAATGCCTTTTATTTCACTGCGCAAAAAAGCGGCTATATCCTCACACATTTTCATTGTTGACGTTATTTGCCAACCTAGCGTCACATTCCATCCTGGTGATCCGTTTTGCACCAACGAGTTTCTCTTCACACCAAGCGTTAGACCACCATCCCCATTATAAAAACCTGAAAGAAACGACCAGTAAAGATCCGGACTCATTTTCGAAAACGGAAATCGCAGATCGGCGTCCTTTTGCTCAGTCATCCCAAGTTTCAATAAGTCTTCAGCCATTTTCCTCCGACTCAGACAGAGAATCGCCTGCTTTTTGGGTGTGTGCGACTTGGATGCAAGCGTGAAGGCGCCCGGGTAATTCAATTGATCCGCAATGATCTGTAATACATGGCTGTGCTCAATGCTTTGTGATATCTGGACATCTCGCAACTGATTGATCGACCCATCGGCAAAGATAAAACCAAGCACCCAAGCCTTCTCCGGGCAGTCGATCTTACGGAAGTAATCTGCATTCATACCCGAGTAGCGGACCGACGTCTGTAATTGGCTTCTGCGATCAATGCTGTTGATCTTGAGAATCTTGCTTACCGTGTGCGTACAAATGTTGAGCGTTTCCGAGATCAATTTCACACTTATCTGGCCGTTATACATTCGGCAAACGTCGTCCGTGTGCTTTTTGGATGACTCATCCAACGGAGAGTGCGCGGAATTTCGGATGAGGCTTTTAAGCTGGTACTCAGAAATCGAATAGTTTTTGAGAATTGAAGAGATGTCGGCCCCTTTGGCTAGGTCCCGTTCAATCGCACGATTCCGCTCTTTGATCAAAGAAAAGTAGGAACGTAAGCTTGGCGTCTTGTAAACAATGTTTTGAAAACGTTTTGATGTGATCAATTTTTTGGACTTACGCAGGTCATGCTTGACGATCAAGTGATCTGCGCTCGGTTTTTCCCACCGGCTGACCATTTCGGCATATTCGGCTAGTGCTAAGCTCAACCGGCCATTGAACTCATTTTCCTCTGCTCGGGTTAGGCGCATAGCAATTACCCAAAGGAAGCTTTTAGGATGGTCTGATTAACACCCAATTCTCCGCTGAATCGCTTTTCAGTGCGGACCTCGTCGTAACATAAAGACCTGTTTAATGTTTCGGAAGGGATGCTAAAGCCGAATGAATCAGCGCTTCCTTAGAAGACGATACTCGAAATTCGCCGAAAATCAAGAAAAAAATAATACAACTAACTGATTAATAACATAAAAATGAGCATTCGGGCGCAGAAACGTTCTAACCCACTGATCTAATCAGATTTCAGCGAAATGACGATTTTAATGCCACTCGCTAACCCGTCCGCTGAACGCGCCAATCGCCGGGTTCGACTGACTATGAGTGAACTGCCTTTTTCAGGGACATCCGCACTAGAATTTATGGCACGAGGCTCCATGAAGCATCTGATGCAAGCCCGGCGCTATTTCGATGCAAAACGGGGCTGGGCGTGAGGCCCACCCCCCGTTCTGGTTCTTCCAGACTGGAAGGCACATCGCATCATACCCAGCCACTACCCTCCGATCGACCTCTTCGAACGTGTCTACGAAACCCCCGAAGAGCTGGCCATCGCTTTTGAGATAGAAGCCATGACCAATGACCGCCTGCTCGATGAGGCTGGGGATTTGCAGCTTGTCGCCTCGGGGGACCGCCTAGTGGGCCCCGGCTCCAGCCCGGTGATGGCGGCATTCACGCACCGGGGTTTCAGAAGCCGATTCACCAACGGTGATTTTGGAGTCTATTACGCGGCTGATTCGTTGGAAACGGCGATTGCTGAGACCATTTACTATAAGGAGCGGGGAATGAAGGCTGCTAACGAATCTAACAGACTACTCTACAACTCAGTTCGCCGTCCTGGTTACGAGTGCCTTGCCGCGTTCAGGCCTATTGCTTTATGTGCTCCCGCGCAAAGCGATGGTTTGGCCGTTGCGGAAGAAGCTTTGTCGGCGCTAGCAGGGCAAAGGCGGATATTGAAAACTCGGCTATCTTTCTTCGTGCAGCCGACCCTCGACATACTTATGGAGGATGCTGGTAACCAGTGTCTGGTAGGGGATACCTTCTGCTAACGCCTTTTTCTGAAGACCACGCAGGTCTTTAGAAGAAAGCCGTATATTAATTCGCGCATCTTTTTTGAACATCGCCTCAGCGTATTTTTGATGCCGCTGCTGTATATTTTCAGCATGCGGAGCTCGCTTGAGCTCTCCGGTTTCAAACGCTTCTAGCAGTTCACGCTCTTCCTGATCTAGCCTACTCATTTCGGACCTCCCAAGTAAGTTTTGGTCGCTTTTCTGCTCGGAATAACGGTTTTCAAAAAAACTTCATCTTCTGACTCCAGGAAGGGGACGAGGTAGGCATACCCCTCAATCTCAACAACATGAATTTGCTGGCCTGGATAACGCTCCTGATTCGGATGCTCGAACGTATCCAGAATACCCCCGGCCATGATGTGGTAAACGACGTCCTCGAAAGCGACATTTCTCTCAGCTTGGAGGAGCCTGTTCTTCTCTAAATTCCATGTTATTGGCTTCATCGCTCAAATCGTAGCACAACGTGTGCGCTTTGTACTCAATAGTCATCAAGCCTGGGAGTGGCTTCAAAACACAAAAGGCAGCCCGCAGGCTGCCTTTTTCGTATCTAGCGATCCATCACCCTGAATCAGTGCTTAACCTGCGAGCGCATATCACTCACTTCATCCACTGCAAGACCGACAATCTCTGCGATCAATTGATCATTCATTTCTGTCCGGACAATCAACTTATGAGCCACTTCCTGCTTGACTGCTTGGACGCCCTCCTGAAAGCCTTTCTGATACCCTTTCTGATATCCCAACGGCATCCCCTCTAACCATTCTTTATTAACAAGATTCTCCAAGTTCTCTGCCAACATATCTCTGTCCTCCACCAAACTGTTCAGCCGCTCTAACCCCACTTCTGCGCCCAAGCGGCTCAAGTGGCGCTTGATCCAGCGGGTGATGATTTTATCCACTCGCTCTTTGTTCGGGTCGGCTTCGATAATCTTAACAACCCGATCCACCGCCTGCTGCAGGGCTTCCCAGCTGTGGCCGGCGTTTTCAACACCAAATACGCCACTCAGCAGTGTTTTCTTGTTGATCAATTCTTCATCAGTACAGCGCCCTTCGTCAATCAGATAATAGCGAAGATGCGGCTGGCTGCTGCAGATCTAAACCGGGGACGGATTTCAAATCCGTCCCCTACTTTGCACCATGTCGTAAATGTCCTGACGAGCGGACCAGCGTTGGGAACCGTTGTATAAAACCATCGGAAAAACCGATGGCAGGCCTTGGCGGGGTAACGCCTTCCCAAGTCACCTCCACCGACCAGACAATATCTTCGAATTTTTCCTCAAATAACGGCGTAATGTCGTTGCCACTGTGGTTCTTGAGGGTACTAAAATTCAGCAGCTGCGCAATCTCAGTCGGCGCAAAGCCTTCAAAGATCGAGTCGAAGATTTCCCTCAATCTCATCGATCAGTGACTTGGGAACGTTGTTCTTGGAGGCCAAGGGGCGCCATTGAGAAACGGCATGGATGCATTCTCGGATAATCTCCAGTGCATCGCTCTCGGGGAAGTTGCCAATCTGAGAAGCCACCGCCAGCAAGTCCGCCTGTGTAAACTCCGAACGCCGGCCGTTGAGAGAGATGTTGTGCTGTTCGACCCAGAAAGACCCCGGTCGATAGCTGTAAGCGATGTCATAAGCCGGTGCCAAAGACCAGTCTCCCTCTTCGCTCATGAGGAACGAGAAGTTCTTGGTGTGGTCGTCCTGGTTACGGGCAACAACGTTGAACACCATCCGGCGATACAGCTCTAACGCCTCGACCCGAGAGAGCCGCAAGCGGCGAGCCACCTGAAACAACTCCTCGTAACTGAACTGACCAGGCTTCTTGTAGTCCGCATGAGCCATAGCACAGAGCGTTTGCATGTGGATCTTGTTATTGCCCTTGCGGTCAAATCGGCGGGTCAAAAAGTGCGCTCGGGGCCCGTCCAGGAGAATCTCAGAAGGCTCCATGCGGATGCCGGCCAAGGTCGCCATCTGGTAGTAGGTGTACTCCATGAGGCCGAAGCCCATGGGATCGCCAAAGATCTCACTGCCTGAGCGGTGTTCGGTCACTCCATCAAATTTAAGAAGGTAGTGTTCATAGCCCGCGGGGGCATCCATCTGGCCTGAACGGATATCGGTTCGGTTTTTATTGAGAGCAACGACGGCCTTGGGGCGGGCGCCCCCGGCGGAGGAGCCTACCTGAAAGATGGAATCAATCCCGCTGTTGTTTTCCGGAGCGATTTCGCCGCCGGCCCGAGCTCGTTCATCAAGAACCGTTTGAGCCGTTCTGACTAAGGCATCAATCTCAAGAGACTCGCTTGAGCCGGTATTGGCACCGAACATGGCAGGCAGGAACTCCAGCGCTCCCATGCCCCGGGTGCCAGTGTACAAAAGCCGCTCAACGGCTGAGAAGTTCTTAGGATCACGACCCTGGCGAGCGATCCAGGCGTTAATGACGGCGTTGCCGAAATCGTCAGGCAGGGTATCGGCAAAGCAGCCGGGCAGCCCTTTGTAAGTCTCCGGGTTCAGGGAGGTGAATTCGAAGACGCTACGAAGGCCATGAAGAGGCATTGTAAGAGGCGCAATGTCCAAGCCATGGCTGTGCCAGTCAGGATCGTAACCAAAGCGATAAACGCCTTGTTGGCGGTCGTACATGAGTGCACCAACAGCCTTCCCCCAGAGCATGACCTCTGCGATGTCTTCTGGGTCAAGGCCTGAGCGGTGACGCTTACGCACTACCATTCGAGCTTGTCCTTACTGCCATCTTTTGGGGGTTTTGTCGGTTCAGAGGATTCTTCTTCCTCGAATCTCCGCTGCTTTGCATAAACTGACGGCGAATGACCTCTTGCGGAAACACTGAGACCTTTGCGGATTCCGCGCAATAAAACCGCCGGGTTTATCGGCTCCGGAGCAATAAAGAGTTCCAGCGTATCCATCGCCTCCATGGCACGAAGAGCCGCGACCAGATAAGGGAGCTTGCCGGCGCCTTCGTCAAGAAGCTTGCGCAAGGTGGGTTGGCTGACGCCCGTCTCCGAGCCGAGGTCCTCACGACTCATCCCCCGTGACTGGCGGAGCAGATCGAGCCGGCTTCCTATTTCTTTACACCAGGCATCGTCTGATAGCGCGTAAGGATCCATAGCTGCTCCAACTGAAAAATATTTTTCAGAAAATACTCAATTCATCTTAATTTTGTAAGAAACGTTTCACAAATAGTATAAAACAATGGAAAAATCCATACAATGAAAGGAATTTTTCAGAATACTGGGTATAATGCCACTAGTTGAAACAAAACTTTCACTTCTATTTTATATTGGCTTGAGTCTGACCACCTCTGCCCCAACGGTGTAGAAAAAGCTCGACATCCCTCCGATTCTGTAAAAAAAGTGAGCCTTGTGTGGAAAAGTTCGAACAGACAAGACATCGGATAAAATTGGTAACAAAATTTTCCCCTAGGGTCATTTATTTCCTGGCCTCCGCGGAGATCATTTATCTAATACTAGCGTATCCTAAAAGCACTAAAGACAGCTTGACGCCGGCCGAGAAAATCACATTGAAAGCGCTGACTCATCAATTAAAAGGGGAGTTTTCCAAATGAGCATTTTTAACGAACTCCAGACATCCCTGGAAGAAGCCATCAGTATTAAGCACGGCAAAGCTCAGGCCTCCCGAACAACTCGCCACGAAGTGGCCGATGTGAAAGCGATACGAGCTGCATTGCATGTTTCACAGGCCGAATTTGCAAAGGCCATGGGAACCAGTGTCGTTACCATAAAAAGCTGGAAAACCAAACGCCGTAATCCCACAGGCCTTGCAGCCAAGGTTCTCGCGACAATTCAAGACAACCCCAGTTATTTCAGCGAGCGGATGGCTACGGTTATCACATCCAACCCAACCAACGAAAGGAGGGAGACAGGAAAAACGAGTCGTGCTAACGCACGATGCGCTGTCCCTCCCAGCCCTAAATTCTGAATTTTGCCTCGTAGTCATTCGTAAGGGGGAGCCATATGCCCGTTGTCAGCCAAAAAAGACAAGTCACGCTTCCGGTTGAGCAATGCTCAATCGCAGGTATTCAACCTGGCGACGAATACGAGAGCTTCGTCAGTCGGAAGGGTGTCATTTCGATAGTCCGAATGCACAAAGGAGCCGCCAAAGGCCTGCTCAAAGGCATCCCCGTTAATGACCATGTGTGCGATGAACAATCCCTAGAAAGCGTCATACGCTGAGGGTTGCCGTTGATACAAATGTGGAACAGCAGCTTTGGCCAGGCGGTCAACTACTTCAACAAGCACTTCGACGGACTCAGCGCATTCTGCCGCCATGAGGGGGCACCGCTCGACAATAATCGCATGGAGCGTGGTCTCAAGCTGCCGATCCGTAATCGCAAGAACGCCATGTTCTTCAAGAGCGCCGCCGGTGCGGCCATCGCCGATGTGATCACCTCAGTGATTGCGACCTGCGCCTTTGCCGGAATCAATCCGCTGATTTACCTGCGGAGCGTCCAGCGCCATGCCAGCGAAGCCAGGCAAAGCCCGCAGAGCTGGTTGCCGTGGACCTATCAAAGCCATAGCAGTCAAGACATCAAAGCCGCCTGAGCGCGCCATCCAGACAGGTCTAGCACAAGCATAGCGCGAAGTTGCGCTATGCTGCCGTAAGGTCACCATAGGAAAGGGCGATGGCTTGGGTGTTGTGGGGCAAACTAGGGATAGCTAGAACAGGGACAGATTTCAAATCTGTCCCTGTTCATCATGGCTAAACCGGGGACGGATTTAAAATCCGTCCCCTTCCCCACTACTCCCCTTACAACCTCAAATCCGCCGCGCCCAACGGCAACACGCCTTTAAGGTCAAACAAAACGCCGCCCTGTTTCAAATAAGCGCGGAAATCGCCGGCCGTCCTACCCATATACTCGTGATGAGGCACCGCCAGTATCAGCGCATCGTAGTGCCCGCTGTTCGCGGTCTCGGTCAGCGCAATACCGTACTCGCGTTCGGCCTCTTCACTGCTCGCCCAAGGGTCTGACACATCCACCGAACAGCCAAACTCTTTCAGCTCCCGCACAACGTCAATAACGCGGGTGTTGCGCAAGTCCGGGCAGTTCTCCTTGAAGGTAAGGCCCGACACCAACACCCGGGCGTGGGCAACGGTGTGGCCCGCTTTGATCATCTTTTTAACCAGCTCGGCGGCGACGTACGGCCCCATGCCATCGTTCACCCGGCGACCGGCCAGGATGATTTCCGGGTGATAGCCAATGGCTTGCGCTTTGTGCGTCAAATAGTACGGGTCTACCCCAATGCAATGCCCGCCCACCAGGCCCGGTTTGAACGGCATAAAGTTCCACTTGGTGCCGGCTGCGGCCAGTACTTCGTGGGTGTCGATGTTCATGCGCCTGAAAATCATTGCCAGTTCGTTCATCAGCGCGATGTTCACATCCCGCTGGGCATTTTCAATCACCTTGGCGGCTTCGGCCACGCGAATAGAGCTGGCCTTGAAAGTTGAACTGGTCGATGGGCGTGGGCACGGTGATGATGAACACCGTGCCCACGAAAGTCTTCCAATTCCGTGGTGAAGGATAACTGCGACACCTCCGCCAGCTCTTCGCTGGAGACTTCCTGGGTCACATCCACACCGTCGCGCAGCTGTCGTACGCGGGTGGTGTTGATATCAAAACCGATTACACGGCGCTTCATTTCCTTACCAAGCCACTCGCCACCAGTTGGCCTAGCATGTGAGCTGCTTGGCGTTTACCGTATTTGCTTTGTTGCTCTAAGCCTCCAACCGCAAGAACTTTTTGGGATCATCTAAAAACTCTGCGATATTCAACGGCGAAAATGTTCTTTCATTCGACTCAACGAGGTCACGCGCTCCCACGCACAACTTTGTGATCGGGAAAACTAACCTCGGCTCTTCGGCAAAAAATACTCGCGCTACCCACTTGCCCGGAAGCATTCGTCCATTGCCATCGATAAGACCATACCCCAAAAGCGTAATGCCGTTTAGGCCTTGTAATTGCTCACCATATCCTTTGACGAGTTTTGAAACATGTCGATTTGCCGTAGAAAGTCGAGAAACTCCCTGGCTCGATGACGTTGGGTGAGCCGTCCGATCACCTCGCCGTTCAGGATGTTAAAGGCCGCATACAAACTGGTGGTGCCGTGCCGTTTGTAATCGTGATTGTGGCGCTCAATCTGTCCTGGCCTCAGTTGTAATTTTGGCTGAGTACGATCCAGAGCCTGGATCTGCGTTTTCTTGTCAACCGACAGAACCAAGGCGTTATCGGGCGGGTTCAGATACAGACCAACCACATCAAAAACCTTCTCGCAAAGTCTGGATCGTTGCTGATTTTGAAGGTTTTCAGACGGTGAGGCTTCAGCTTCGCAGCCCGCCAAATCTGCTGTACTTGCCAGCGGGTGACGCCGGCATGTTCTGCCATCAATCGAAGGCTCCAATGGGTGAGCCCGCGCGGAACCTTATGGACAGTGTCATTCAGAATGGCTTTGACTTTTTTTTGATCAAGCTTCCGGGGCTGTCTTGGCCTTGGGGCATCGTTCAACCCTGTTAACCCTTGCCTGGAATAGCGATTACGCCACTTGAACACCGTGGGGCTACTGACACCGAGCGATTCTGTGACCTCCTTCGGGGACTGCCCAGCGTTCAATGACAACAAAATTCGCGCTCGTTGCACCAGATTCTGGCTCATGGTACCCATTCGCAACCAGCTCTCCAGTTCCAGTTGATCGTTGATCGTTGATCGTTGATCGTTGATCGTTGATCGTTGATCGTTGACTGTAAGATTAAAAGGTGCAGGTTGCCGCGCCACAATAACATCCCCATAATTCGTGAGTATCGCGAAATTATAGCAGGGTTAGGATAGCTAATTAACCAGTCGGGACACTAGTCATGACCCTTCCCTAAGACCTTTTAATAGGTCTTAACTTGAGGGTAAGCGGGTTCGTATGCAAGGAGAAAATATTTTAACGAACTGCGCGGAATTTCAGAGCGACGCTCCGTTTTTCAAGCTTGGCATTGGGCAAAACGTGGGTTGTTGACCTTGGCATAACGCTCTCCTACAAGCACCCTGATTTCTATGTTAACTAAAAATCAATTGGTTCGTGCTTAGGTTGGCACACAGGGCCCCTCAAGCCCCCCAACAAAATCTCATCCACCTCTGCTCTCACCGTAAATCTAAAATAGCCAATCCGTCCCCTATTTTAGACTTTGCGGGTCAGGTAGCAGGGATCGATCCCAATACAGTGCCCACCCACCAGGCCGGGTTTGAACGGCAGGAAGTTCCACTTGGTGCCGACGGCGGCCAGTAATTCGGGGGTGCCGATGATCATGCGACGGAAGATCATCGCCAGTTCGTTCGTCAGCGCGATGCTCACATCCCGCTGGGTGTTCTCTATCACCTTGGCGGCTTCCGCCACGCGAATGGAGCTGGCTTTGAAAGTATCAGCGGTGATCACATCGGCGTACAGCTGGTCTACGATGTCAGCAATCTCGGGCGTAGAACCTGCGGTCACTTTCTGGATGGGGGTGACCCGGTGTTCTTTGTCACCCGGGTTGATGCGCTCCGGGCTGTAACCGGCAAAGAAGTCTTGGTTGAACACCAAACCCGAGACCCGCTCTGAAACCGGCACACACACTTCTTCTGTGGCACCGGGGTAAACCGTGGATTCGTAAATCAAGATGTCACCAACTTTCAATACCTGGCCCACGGTTTCACTGGCTTTGATCAGCGGCGTTAAGTCCGGCGCTTCTTAGCTGATTGTTTTGACTGAAAGGCGATAACCCGCGCCATTATCGCCGCGATCTTTTTCTGACACGCTATGGCATCGATGGTGTCCAAGCCAACAATGTGAGAGCAATAATTAAGCTCACTCCAAAACTGGCCCTAAATCCTCACTTCCCTCTCTCAGCGATAAGTAATCCAAATTAACTTTCATATACTGAGCAAGCAGAGCCACGGTAACCGTATCTTCTCTTTCAGCGTTTCCAAGCAAGCTTGGAAGGTCTGCAAATGTCAGGCCTTCGTCTTCTTCCAGCTCTTGGATCAGGTCATAAACTACCGCCACTAAGCCACACTTAGAAGCGGTTTTGCAGAGTGACCTGCATTGGGCGAGTTTCCGCCCAAACCTAAAGCCCACTTGATAGCCACAAGGCCGCTCGCCGCGTCACGCGGCATGGTACAGCCGCAATCGCACTGATGCGTTCGTTCGCTGAGCGTCTTTTTTACGACCTCCCAGCAGGCAGGGCAACGCTGACTCGGCTTTGCTTTTCGAGTGGGTATTTCGACAAACTCACCACCAGTTTCTTCGACTTTGTAGTGAATCATGGCCAGCAACTTTGCCGGCGCGGTGTCTAGTATCTCCCGGTTTAACCCGGACTTCTGCTTGACCATTTTCCCTGGCTTTTCGAGTGTGCCTTTTGCCGTTCGGGTCATGTTCCGAATGGTCAGTTTTTCCGTGGCAAAGAGCGTGTATTCCTTCGCTAGATCGTGGCTCAGTTGATGGTGATCGTGGTGGCGCTGCCGGGCAACCTTAGCTCTGGCTTGAGTCAGAACTTTACAGGCCCGCTTCCACCGGTTGGAACCTCGCTTTTTGCGTGATACAGCCTGCTGCATCGGCAGCAAGCTCTCTTTGGAGTCCCGGTAGTAACGTGGGTTCTCGATCGCGTAATGCTCGCCGTTTTCGTACGTAACCGTGCCTAAATACTCCACGCCCCAATCAAACCCGCAAGCTTTCTGGCCTTTGCAGGCCCGCACAGGCTCACATTCGACGGTGACTGATAAGAACCACTGCCCGTGCTTATGGATAACCTGGCTAGTTTTGACCTTTCCCAGAGTTCGAGCCTTCCCCCGAGCCTTGATGCGGCCAATGCCGTTGATCGAAAGCCTGCCGTGCTTACCGTTCGCCTCGGGAATAAACGCCCAGCCGCTGCCACCGCACATCTCAAAACTGGAAAACCGGCTGAGTGAGCGAAAGCGGGGGAACCCCGGAGCCTGGCCTTTCTTTACGCGCTCAAAAAATGCTTTGAACGCTTTGTCCAGGCGGCGAAGCGTCATTCGGGTAATGTAAACCGGAATGGCTTTGTATTCGGGATGGTCGGCGCGGATCTGAGTCAAACTGGCTTGTTGGTCGTTATAGGAGATCGACTTTCCGGTTTTTCGGTAACAGTCGATACGCTCTTGTAGTGCGGCATTATAAAGTTGTTGGTGTAAGCGCAAGCTCTCAAGCAACCGCTCAGATTGCGATTGGCTGGGGTAGAGCTTGTAATTGGTTTTGCGCTTATCCATGAATCCTAATATAATTGGTTCCTATGTCTAAAACAACCCTGAAAGCTCAGCACCATTGCGTATACAACACAAAGTATCACTTGGTTCTTGTGACAAAGTATCGAAACCCGGTCATTAACGAGGGCATATTAGCTCGCCTGTCTGAACTGATTTCTGAGCGTGTGAGCGCTTGGGAGGGGGAGCTTTTTGAGGTAAACGGCGAGCCTGACCACATCCATATTTTGATGGAACTACCCCCCAAATACGCCGTAGCTGATTTTGTGAACGCCCTGAAAACGGGAACCTCTCGAAGAATCAGGAAAGAGTTTGCCGACCACGTTAATAGCTATTACTGGAAACCATTTTTCTGGTCGAAAAGCTACTGCGTAATCACCTGCGGTGGCGCACCGCTTTCGATTATAAAGCAATACATCGAAAACCAAAAAGGCGCTTAACCCTCACCAAACTTCGTATGGAAAGGGAATGCAGCGCTAACGCTGTTCAATACCCAAACGCTCAATCGTGTTGACATAAGGCATGTGTTTTTCCTCCTGTATGGCGTAAACCGCCTGTGCAAATTCGGGGTCCAGATTTTTTGGTAACTGGATCATCCAATCAATAATGTTAAACAGTCGTAAAATCTGTTCTCGACTATAGCCCCGTTCATACAGCAGTCGTATCAGGGCCACCTTGGTGTCTTTGCGCGTGGCGTCGTTCTTCACCCGTTTGGCCTGGATCTGGGCCATGACCACCAATGCAAACACGTTGTCGCTGGCCTCCAGTTCCGCCCAGCACGCTTCCCAGTCCATCAGTTTAGTCGTGGGGAAGGTAAACGTCAGCTCACAGCCCCAACGTTCATAGTGAAAAGTGGTAGGCCGGAAGCCCTTACGTGTGTCGGCCAACACTGCCAAGCTCACGACATCGATACCGTAACGATCCCGTAGTCGGTACTGATAGATGTACATGCGCTCGGCGAAGGCTTCTTCTGGTTCACCCTGCACTTCAACGTGAATCAGCACCCATGTTTCACTGCCGTCACGGGCGTAAACCTTAACCAACTTGTCGGCGTAACGCCGACCGCTGCTGGCATCTGCCGTGATCTGCTGCAGCTCTTTGTCAAGAAAGCTGTAACCCTTCGACCAATCTACGTGTTCATGAATCGCCGGAAACAATAAATCCAGAAACTCTTGAAAGTACCCCTCCAGCGCCATCTTCCACGGACTGTCGTGGTCTGCTGACCGCGCAGCGTCTCTATCGTTCGTGTGTACTCCTCTGTACAACACCAGTTTACCACATCACCGCCTTTCAAGCGCTTTTGGGCCACGACAAACCAGATGAAAGCTCGGCATTGGCGTGTTGGCTAGGCGGTGACATAACGCCGAATTACGCAGCATTACCGCTTCACAGCGGCGGCGGTGCACCACACTGCCCAACAATGGGTGAACGCACACATTCAAGCCTTCCACCAGATTAATCTGCTGAAGCTCGCGCTCAATGGCGTACAAAGCAAACTCGGACTGCTCAAACAACACCAGGCATTTGGGCTGATGGCGAATAATCTGCCGGCACAGCTCAGAACCAATTGAACCACCGGCGGCGGTTCACGTCCGTATCCGCATCCACCACTAACGGCAAGCGTCTAACCCCATGGCTACGCACCGCCTCTTCCAAATGGCACAAAGCAAACGCCGACAACCCCCCAATCAAGGTTTTGTGGTTAGTGGGTCTGCGCCCTGAAACAAGCCGCAGTCAGTCAGAATACCGGAGGAGGGATACGATATCGGTTAGAAGGGATAATGCTCAACTCGTGGCAGGAGCCAGAAACGGCGCCGTGGTGGGAAATATTAATCATAACAACCTCCTTGTTGCCGGTTTCAGAAGCCGGCCAGGGACAGACTCAAAGTCTGTCCCCGCTTTGGTGCTTTCGGGACAGATTTCAAATCTGTCCCGGCTGTCCGCTTTACTCCCAGGGACAGATTTTAAATCTGCCCCTGCTTTTCTTCTATTAATGCTTGTCTTCAATTCGCAGCTTGACGATCTCGTCAACCGATAACCCCGTCGCTACTGCAATCTGATCGTTACTGAGCACGCCAAATGAAAGAAGATGACGAACGGTTTTACGCTTTTCTTCTAATGCGCGCCAATCGCTCTCCTGACGCCCCTCAAGCCGTTCTTTCTTAACCAGGTTTTCCAAGTTCTCTGCCAACATATCTCTGTCCTCCACCAAACTGTTGAGCTGATCCAGGTGTACTTCAGCCCCGAGTCGCTGCAAATGGCGTTTTAGCCAGCGGGTAATGATTCTGTCGGTACGATCCTTGTTTGGGTCCGACTGTATGATCCCCACCGCACGATCTACTGCTTGCTGCAAACCCTCCCAGCTGTGGCCGGCATTCTCGACGCCAAAGACCCCACTCAACGGTGTCTGGCGCATCGAACGGGGCAAACCCTTCGATCAACTGCTGAACAAACTCCGGGTGGCTGAACAATTCCTTGTTGCCGGTTTCAAGAGCCGGCCGGGGACAGACTTAAAGTCTGTCCCCACTTTGGTGCTGGCTTTACTCCCTGGGGACAGATTTATAAATCTGTCCCCGCTTTACTTCAGTTTCCTCCTTGGGACAGATTTCAAATCTGTCCCAGTCTTCCGTTCCCCGCCATCGGGACAGATTTCAAATCTGTCCCGACTGCCCCGGCTTTATCGGCCACCAACGGCCGCGGATTCAAATTCCACACCAAATCCCCAACACCCCCATTAGGCGCAAAACCCGTCGGTGCCGCTTTAAGAATAGACAGCGCGCTCTCACAATCAAACGCCTGGCTGGCGTATTGCAGTTGCTTGATGGTGTCCGCAACCTCCGGCCAGGTCATACACACCTCACGGGCCATCATAATGCGCGGGTGTGCCGTGCCTTGGGGATCATCACCAATCAACAGTTCTTCAAACAGTTTTTCACCAGGACGTAAACCACTGAACACCAGTTCAATCTCGCCATCTGGCTGCTCGGCGGTTCTTTCACGGCGACCCATTAAGTGCATCATCTTGCGGGCCAAATCCGCAATTTTCACCGGCTCACCCATATCCAGCACAAACACCTCACCGCCCTCACCCATGCTACCGGCTTGCAGCACCAATTGGCTGGCTTCGGGAATGGTCATGAAATAGCGAATAATGTCCGGATGAGTCACCGTAACCGGCCCACCACTGCTTATCTGGTCGCGGAACAAAGGCACCACAGAACCCGACGAGCCCAGCACATTGCCAAAACGCACCATCGAGAACACCGTACCGCTCTGGCGCTGGGCCAACCCCTGCAGCACCAACTCTGCCATACGCTTACTGGCGCCCATCACATTGGTGGGCCGTACCGCTTTATCGGTCGAAATCAGCACAAACAACTCAACGCCCGCCGCAACCGCTGCCTCGGCCGCGTGCAATGTGCCGAACACATTGTTCTGCACACCTTCAATCACATTGTGCTCTACCAGCGGCACATGCTTGTACGCCGCAGCGTGGTACACCGTTTGCACGCCAAACGAAAGCATTACCGCTTCACAACGGCGGCGGTGCACCACACTGCCCAACAGTGGGTGAACACATACGTTCAGACCTTCCGCGAGATTGATCTGCTGAAGCTCGCGCTCAATGGCGTACAAGGCAAATTCAGACTGCTCAAACAACACCAGGCATTTGGGCTGGTGGCGGATAATCTGCCGGCACAACTCGGAGCCAATCGAACCACCGGCGCCGGTCACCATCACCGCACGGCCAAACAGCGACGACGCCACCTGGGCGCTGTCTGATCGCACCGGATCACGGCCCAGCAGATCCTCAATCTCAAGATCGCGAATGTCATTAATGCGCGCCTGACCGGCAATCACTTCGCTAAACGACGGCACCGTTTGCACCGGAAGATTCAGCTTTTCCAACTGAGTCAGAAACTCGCGACGGTTCACGTCCAAATCCGCATCCACCGCCAGCAGCAAGCGCTCAACACGCAGACTGCGCACCGCGTCTTTTAAATGACTCAACGCAAACGCCGGCAAACCCACCACCAAGGTTTTGTGGTTGGCAGGTATCAGACTGATAAACATGACAGGGTGGTATTCGTCACCCTGCTGTAACGCTTTGGCCAACTGAACACCGGTTTTACCGACGCCTATAATCGCCACGCGCTCTTTATCACGCCCGGAAGAGTATTGCACCAGCATGCGCATACTCATGCGGCTACCACCCACAAAAATTAACGCCAACGCGGCGTAGATCACCGGAACAGAACGGGGAACAAATACGTTCAGGCCGTAGCTCAGTAACACTAACAGCAACGTCGAGGCCGCAACGCCGGTAATGATGGTTATGAAAGCCCGGTCACTCATGTAGCGAATAACAGCACGATACAAACCAAGCCGAACGAACACACCCAGCGTAAATACAACAGTAAGTAATGAAATCAGCAACTGAGCTCTGTTTGGTTCCCACAAGGCCACGTCCAGGCGTAACGCAAAAGAGGCCCAAAGCGCAAAGGACAGGGCGATGAAATCGGCGGATAGCGATATCAGCCGTTTTTTGAAGCGGGATAATCGAAGAAATTCCTTAAACATAATGACCTTTTATCGTCTTGGAGGGTTCGGCGACTTTCAACCCGGTTGTCCAAATGGCTTTTACCAGCCCCTCACCCTCAATCACTGTTGAACAGGTCGCGGGTATACACTTTACCTTCCACATCCGCCAGGTTCTCGCTCCGGCGATTGGCGATGATCACGTTAGCCTCAATACCCTACGCCCGGCTGGCACTTCTAGACAATCCAGAGCCGATTAACCCGGAGCTCCGTGCTGCTGCACTGAAACACAGGAAGCTGGCGCGTGACTTTAAAGACAGAAGAAATTAATAAGAAACACAACCGTCGTAATGCCCCACCACATTCACCTTGGAATGCTTTGCCTACTGGGGTGAAAGCTTCGGGAAATACATTGGTTCAGCGTGTTCCGGTACTGCCCACCGCAGCGGAGAACGGCTATCTTTTGGATCAACAGCCACCAGCAAACCGTCTTCCCGCAACTTTTTAAGAAGACGCCGGGCGGTACGCTCCTCTTTCTCTCCAGTCAGTGCCAGAGCATCCGCTCGGGAGAGAGAGCCTTGAATGTAGCCCTGATACAGAACCCATTTCGCCGCAGGCTTGAGATCGTTTCGAGACACCACGTAGCCCTCAATCCTGTGCTTCATCGATTGCAAATCCAACAAGCCGGAGATGTATTCCACCTGGTCAACTGCAGTATCGAGCACAAAGCGACAGAAACGAGTTAATCCCAGCTCACTGAGTGGGCCGCGGCCATCGGTCTGTCCCTGCTGAACTGCATCGGCCTGAGCGAGATTACTTTTATACTTGTCAGAGTAGATAGCCAGCCCACGGCTCAAACACCAGACACCCACACTTTCCAGTCCTGCTGCCTGGAAGGCCGCGTCGGTCCAGAGCCGGACAATCCGACCATTTCCGTCCAGGAAGGGATGAACCCACAGAAACCGGTGGTGCGCAGCGGCTATCGCAATCAGACGCTTATCGCCTTGGTGTCTGGGACTCTTATACTCACTGCAGAATTGGTTCATCAGATTTTCGAGGTTGTCGGCTTCAGGTGGGAGATGCCGCCCTTCCTTCACACCGCGAGTCCTGAACTGACCGCCCTCTACCCATGCAACCTCACCAGTCTCTGCCAGGTGAACCTTCCTGAGATCCTCCGGGAGGTCTTTGTAGAATCGATGGTGGAGCTCCTTGATGAAACCAACGGACATGACCTCATCCAGAGTCCGCTTTTCCGAGGCAACCCAGTCCTGTACCGCGATGTGAGCCAGAGATTCGATCTGCTTGTCCCGAGCAACGGGGTCTGCCTCGAAGTTGCCACGTTGGGCTTCGCGTATCTGGTGCGGAAGTGTCCGGTTGCCCTCAATCAGGTTGCTGTAATAAGAATTAATGACGGCCATGTGCCGGCGCAACGTATCAGCGGTTTCCGGCGCAAGCTTGCCGGTGACCTGGGCTGCCTGTCGATTAAGGCGACTGGCCAGATCCAATAGACCCGCATCAGTGCAAGATTTGTCGTTCGGCGCAAAGGGCGCGGCGCTCATCCAGGAACTCATTGGCGACCTTCTGTGTGTTTCAGTCGAGACGATTGTCCGGCACCTTGTCTGGGTAACTGTCTGGGCATCTTCGCTTGCAATTTTTAGAGCCCAATACACCTTTAAGCACTGCAACCCCCTAAAAATAGAAGCAAAAAAGAAAATGCATGGATACTAAATAATAGCTCATTGGCGAGCGAAAGCAATTTGATGTCCGGCAATTTGTCCGGGTAAATGTCCGGCATAGAAACGGCGAACGCTTCACGTCTGTGTTCAAAATTTCACGGTGCTGTTCCGTTACCTTTAACAATACCCAAATCGTACGCGCATCAAAACCATGTAAATTCCGTCGCTAACCAATCACTTGTATTCCGTCCCAGCCACCAACCCTCTCCAACAACCCCCGCAACGCCGGGCTAGGGTACTTAACCCCCTCTCATCCTCCCACCGCCGCTTCACGCTTACATGCGCCACCGGCTCCACCGCAGTAACCGTCCGGCCATTACACATTGTCAGAGTCAGTCAAACTTGAGACTCGAACAAAACCATGACCAAGCAGTAGCTGTGGCAGGAATAATGCCAGCAGCATGCTGAAAACGGCTACAAATGTGGCCAGTATCATCGTCGCCACAAAAAATGGGGCAGGCGTCAACAACGCAGCATGCGTCAATCATACCGCGCTGTCCGCTTTCTGATAGAGATCTCAACCACCGAGCTAACATTCGGCTGCGCAGCGACCAATTTGCTGCCGCCGCGCGGCTCTAAACCGCCGGGTGGACCGGGGGTTCTTTCCGGATAATTACGATCCTGCCGTCTTTTACGCTGACATCGATTTCGTCACCGATTTTTATCCCAGCAGCATCCAGAACCTCCTGCGGGAGAGTGACTGCCAGGTCTTTGCCGTCCTTCTCTATTATCGTTTTCAACGCAGCTTCCTCTTTTCTATCCAGTCGAGTGCAGTTTTCCATGGCCGATTATCGTAAGCGCCCGGACAGCACACCTTACAAACTTCAGTATTATCTGATGTGATCGAGATGCATTTTGGCTTATAGATCTTTCACACGGGTCTTGCTTCGCTTATTACAGTCGCCCTGACTCTGATCGGCAAATCGCTTGGCGTGACCAGATCAATCTTTACTTTTAGCAATGACTGAAGCTCATCCTGAAGGCCACCCAAATCGAACAATGTGGCATCGGGTAGTGGGTCCACCAATAGATCTAGATCACTGGTATCGCCGTCATCTCCACGAGAAACCGAGCCAAACACCCGAATATTTGTTACGGGGTAACGACTGGTAATTTCTCGGATTTCTTTTCTGTACCGGCTGTAAACCTTGGAAGCTCTACCCACCTCATTTCACCTTGATTGCTCGCTTCCATTGCAATATTTGGTAACCGTAGAGCGTTCACACTTTGCTATTAATAGCCTGCATCCAGTTGTGGGGCAATAGCTCGGCGATGGCGTTGTTCTTCTGTGTTGGCAGCCGGGTCAGCACATCCTTCAGATAAGCATAAGGATCATGCCCATTCAGCTTCGCTGACTGGATCAGGGTCATGACGGCAGCAGCACGTTGACCGCTGCGCAACGATCCTGCAAATAGCCAATTGGACCGGCCCAGTGCCCAGGGCCGGATCTGGTTTTTCACCCAGTTGTTATCGATGGGCACCGCGCCATCGTCCAGATAGCGCGTCAGCGCTTTCCAGCGTTTAAAACTGTAATCCAGGGCTCTAGCCGTGCCGGAGCCAAGAATAAGTGGACACTATCTTGACGGCTGCGGCGGCGGGCTCAATATGGGATTACCGGACGCTTACCGAGGAGTCTGTATCTCACTCTCTCAGCTGTAGCCGAATTGAACCAACGCCAATTTTAGGCGCATAATTTTGTTAGTATTTAGGGTGTGATTTTGCGGGAGAGCGCTATGAAGAAACTCATGAATGAAGAAGAGAAATCTGCGCGTGATGAATCTCAGATTTTCGATAAAGGGCCACTCACTGCGAAGGAAAACAAGATACTGGTCGACGGAGGAGTAGCCATTCCAATACCAGGACTTATTCGCCACATCGAAAAAATCCTTAACACTCCTGTGTCAAAAGTGGACTGGATTGACCCTGAGAGTACTACCGCTAGACTTCTGCTAACCGGAGGCCTTCAATCAATGCGTTGAACGAATCCGGTCACCCTGACCTGCCTCCAATCACCTAGCCACTCACCGCTTCTCTTTACGGTCTTTCGTCAATCACCCCGCCCTAAAGGGACGGGGTATCCCGCGCAAAATGATGAAATCCTCTGAAGCGCCCTCTCCGTCGAACCAAGCATCCCAGTCTTCTGGGGCAGTGGCGGGATCCGTGGGTCGCTCGAATTTCTTGACTGAACCTTTTAGTTTTTCCAAGGGCTCACACTCGTGAGAGAGCGGCGCGGCCAATTCGTCCGCGTGGGCTCCGTAGGCATCCAGGTTTTCGAGTAGCTCCCGTTCTGTTGGTCGTTTCTTTTTCATGGAACCCCCTCGCTGAAAAAGCCTTCTCTCTAATATATCAGATTCCTTGGCTTTTCGAGGCGTCCAGCAGATCAGCTTGTGGGTTTTCGACTCCATTGAAGTAGTCTGTCCAGATGCTGGTATCCACCAGAATCATTCGGCACCGCTCATTTCACTTAGGTCGCCTTCCCACTTGATCTTGCCGCGTAACTTTCTAATTTCCTGCTGTTTGAATCGCCCCCAGTATTCTTCTCTTGCAAACGACTCACCCAACCAGCAGGTCTCGGTTCTGATGGTACGTTTGATCCAGCTGCTGTTGGATTAAACGAATCGTCTCTGAACTCACGCCAAGTTTCTTTGCGACCGCGGAAAATTCGACCAGAGTATCCGCCACGCGCTGAACGTCCTGGCGTGCTTGCGGCCAAGAGGCATACCCAGCCCCCGCAGCAAGCCGCTTCAGCACCTTCAATGGCGGTTGTTTGCCAAACCCAGCGTAGCCTGTCGCATGCTCCCCAAAACGGCCAGGGCTGAAGGTGACATCATAAAACGGTGCTGGCAGCCATTCGCCGTCATCGCTTTGCAGAAAAGCCCAGTTTTTGCTGTGATCATCCTGATTCACAGCAAGCAAATTGAACACCGCACGCCTGAACTGTAGCTTCGCGGCCTGAGCGCCACGGCATAATTGGCCGCTGGCCTTGATCAAATCCTCATAATCCAGACTTGGTGCGCGAAAATCCGCATCCAGCAATCCACAGGCGCTGTGTAAGTGCACGCAACCGGGCACATCGTCTGTGCGCCAGACCCGGTCAAAACGTTCAACGGCTAACCACGCCTTGGCGCCCGATTTTTCCGGAGCCGGCAGCAACTGCCAACTGGGAGGCTTCAAGCCTGCGCCTTCTGCCAGCGACAGATAAGCCGCCTCACACAATCCTTCTTCGTGCCCTAACGATAAGTTGGCCGAGGTGAATTTTACCAGCCAGGCTTCATCGCCTCCCTTTGCCCGGGTGCGACAAGCCTTGTAGTCCCCGGGCGCAAAATAAAGCTGCGCCTTTGGCCGTGCACCAGCCGAGCTGCCCGCTGCCACCAGCTCTGCCAGAACTTCGCTCGTTTGCCCATCAAACAGCGCCTGAGCATGAAGCCCAAGCTGCGCCGTATCAATCGGTTTGTCATCGGCCTCAGGCACAAAGTCCGCAACCGGCGTATAACTCAGTGCCCCACTGCCGGTGGCTCCCACAAATGCCAGCCGATCCATCGGTGTCACCTGCGCCGGCAACACACCCTGTTGTCGAAACACCCGATCCATCAACAACAGCCCCCAGCCATCGGGCAAGGCATCGGCAAACACTCCGTGCAATCCGCCATGGGGGGCTCGCGGTGCTCGCTGCACGCTCGAATCCCACTTGAGCGCGAACGGCGAAAGCGAGCAGTGTTCAACGAGGTAGTCCGGGGCGTACTGAAAAAAAACCCCTTCGCGGTTCTGAGCCAACCCACCAACCCGTACCTGCTGGCCATTGGCGAATGTGCGCCACACGGTTAACTGACGAACCGACGAAACACTCACTGGGAGAGCACCTCATCGAGCGTCCGCGGGGCCGGTTTTTGTTCCGCGTCAAGCGTCAGACCTTGAATCCGTTGAAGCTCATCAACGGATTGCCACAGCAACAAAAACTGGCGCAATGAAATCTGCCCGGTGGTTTCAAATTTCTTGATCGTCGAAGCCGGCACCGTACTGCGCTCAGCCAACGCCGCCCGAGACCATTTCAACGCCTTTCGGCGCTGTTGCACGTAACCCGCCAGAGCCTCCTGGACATCTCTTCCCGACAACAGGCTTAACATTGGACACACCTATATCTATTAACCAATAAATTATAACATAAAAGATACAGTGGTAGCCAAAACCTGGTCAGTAACAGCACAAATCACGCGTCAGCACCAAGGCACGGATGTGCGCAATGGATTTTAGTCCCCTCAGTCCCAGTCTGGGGAAAGATTTCAAATCCGTCCCCGGTTTAAGCGTCTACCTCCGCGTCAAGACACAAAAGGCAGCCCGCAGGCTGCCTTTTTCGTATCTAGCGATCCATCACCCTGAATCAGTGCTTAACTTGCGAGCGCATATCGCTCACTTCAGCCACCTCAAGACCGGCAACCTCTGCGATCATTTGGTCATTCATTTCTGTTCGTGCAATCAAGTTACGAGCTACTTCCTGTTGGGCTGCTTTAGCGCCCTCTAATCGCTCTTTCTTAACCAGATTTTCCAAGTTCTCTGCCAACATATCTCTGTCCTCCACCAGACTGTTCAGCCGCTCTAACCCTACTTCTGCGCCCAAACGGCTCAAATGGCGCTTGATCCAGCGGGTGATGATTTTATCCACCCGCTCTTTGTTCGGGTCGGCTTCAATAATCTTAACAACCCGATCCACCGCCTGCTGCAGGGCTTCCCAGCTGTGGCCGGCGTTTTCAACACCGAATACGCGGTTCTTGAGCGTACTAAAGTCCATCAGCTGCGCAATCTCAGTCGGCGCAAAGCCTTCAACCAGCTGCTGGACGAATTCCGGATAGCTGAACAGTTCTTTGTAACCGGTGTCGTGATGATTCATGGCCATGCACTGTGATCTCCCTATCAAGCAAGAATTTACTGTACTACGTACAAATCATGCATAGGAAAGGGCGATGGCTTGGGTGTTGTGGGGCAAACCAGGGATGGCTAGAACAGGGACAGATTTCAAATCTGTCCCTGTTCATCATGGCTAAACCGGGGACGGATTTGAAATCCGTCCCCTTCCCCACTACTCCCCTTACAACCTCAAATCAGCCGCGCCCAATGGCAACACGCCCTTAAGGTCAAACAGAACGCCTTCATCTTTGAGGTAAGCGCGGAAATCGCCTGCCGTCATACCCAAGTACTCATTGTGAGGCACCGCCAGTATCAGCGCATCGTAGTCCTTATTGCTCGCAGCCTCGGTCAGCGAAATACCGTACTCGCGCTCGGCGTCTTCACTGCTTACCCAAGGGTCTGACACATCCACCGAACAGCCAAACTCTTTCAGCTCCCGCACCACGTCAATCACCCGGGTGTTGCGTAAATCCGGGCAGTTCTCCTTGAAGGTGAAACCCAACACCAACACCCGGGCGTGGGCGACGGTGTGGCCCGCTTTGATCATCTTTTTAACCAGCTCGGCGGCGACGTGCTGCCCCATGCCATCGTTCACCCGGCGACCGGCCAGGATGATTTCCGGGTGGTAGCCAATGGCTTGCGCCTTGTGCGTCAAATAGTACGGGTCTACCCCAATGCAATGCCCGCCCACCAGGCCAGGTTTGAACGGCATAAAGTTCCACTTGGTGCCGGCTGCGGCCAGTACTTCGTGGGTGTCGATGCCCAATCGGCCAAAAATCATCGACAGCTCGTTCATTAGCGCAATGTTCAAATCTCGCTGGGTGTTTTCAGTCACCTTGGCCGCTTCGGCCACGCAAACGGAGCTGGCAAACCGGGGACGGATTTCAAATCCTTCCCCTAACTTGGATCACGTCGGCGTACAGGGCGTCCACCTCATCGGCCACCGCCGGAGTAGAGCCGGAGGTTACCTTCATAATGGTGGTTATCCGGTGCTCCTTATCACCCGGATTAATCCGCTCCGGGCTGTAGCCCGCATAAAAGTCCTGGTTAAAGCGCAGGCCAGACACCCGCTCCAGCACAGGCACACACACCTCTTCGGTGGCACCGGGGTAACTTGGGGACGGATTTGAAATCCGTCCCCGGTTTAGGCTTCTACCCACAACACTTGATGGGTCAGGTCCGTCAACGTCTGCAACGCTTCGTCCCACTGCACGGGCGACTCGTGATAAACCAGAGGCCCAATGAACGCTTCGTATCGTTCTTTGTGGATGGGCTCTCTCTGTAAGCACGCCAGCCCATGCAGCATCTCAGCCCTAGGGTCAGTCAGAAATTCCACATGCTGACGCCCGAAATGCTCAGCGTCTGTTTTCATCACTATTTGAATCAACGACTCAATGGGTTTCAGGTCACAGCCAGACTTAAAGATTAAGTGAAGGTCGTAGACATGCCGAATCAGCGTTTTGTCATCTTTACGGGATGAGTCGCGATCCGCATAAGCCGTTCGACGGAGCAAAGCGACGAGTTTTTCACTGGCGGTAGACTGGATATCAACCGATGGAAAATCAGATACTTCTGCGGATTGATTCAACGCTTCAGCGTACAGAGACCGGAGCGCAGTGTTTATCGGAGGTTGCATCAAAGATGACTGAGTCACATCGAGTTTAAGGTGCGGCCTCAGGGCAGGAATCGTAACCTGTGTCTGGGGGTAGGCAATCAGGAACTCTGCATACCGATATTCATTCCGCTTCTTGATACCTCCAGATTCGATGACAAATTGTTCCGATGCTTCGAGCTTTTCCTCAATCATTTTAAGAGTCGCTTTACTAGCGACCCTCAGCGCGCCACGAGACATCCCGCCTGTTTCCGATGCCTTCGGCACCAACTTAATGTCGATATCTTCCGACATCCGATAAGTGTTCTGGTGGGCTTTTGCCAAACTGGTTCCGCCAGCGAAGACTAGGTCAAACTCTATCGGTTTTATCGTTGCCAAGAGCTTCAGCAATTGAACCGCGTAATAGTCTTTCTCAACAATTGCAGGCCGCTCAATACCAAGCGCGTCTGCAACATCCGCCAACAGCGAGGTATCTAAACTCATGCAGCGACCGCCTCAACCATTAGGCGGTAATTTCCGTAAAAAATGCTGCGACTGAAGTCGCCGTAAACGCGAACAGTTACCCGCGCCGGAATCTGGGTAGACCCAGATTGGTAGTCCCGCTCGGCCCCGGTCGGCTCCCAGCGAACGCCCAAACGGCTTAAAGCCTCTTTAGAAACCTGATCGAATCCGCCGGGAGCCGCCAGCATTGTTTTGCCCGTAATCCGGTTAGGGCGCGCCTTTGCGTAGAGACCCTGGCCAATTCGAGCGAGTCGCCCTCGTGCTTCGAGCCCCCTCAAAGCGCGGCCAATCTGATCGTAGTCGCCTAAAGCTTTAAAATCGGACCTTAGGAACACGATTCGCCGACTTTTCCGAATTTTCTCGCGAATTCTGAATTCAAGAGTAGGTGTACGTATCATCGTGACGCCCCAAGCGGTTCATGACTTTACTTATTTATAATCAATAATAGTGAGGCTGTCAAAAGAATACGACACTAATAAATATATATTTTTTCGTAAGTATATGTTTAAAAACACTAAATAGACCATTATTGAAGAAAAAAGCGCCGCAAATATGGGCTTGCCAATCCCAAAACTTCACCCTTTTCTCGCAGGGTACCCACACCGACCAAGGCGTAGGGCGAATGCGGGAAATGGATGGGAAAGGGGACGGATTTGAAATCCGTCCCCTTCATCCCAGCATTGGGGACAGATTTCAAATCTGTCCCCGGTCTAGCACTCCCTACAACCTCAAATCCGCCGCACCCAATGGCAAGACTCCCTTAAGGTCAAACAGAACGCCTTCATCTTTGAGGTAAGCGCGGAAATCGCCGGCCGTCATACCCAAATACTCGTTGTGGGGCACCGCCAGTATCAGCGCATCGTAGTCCCCATTGCTCGCAGCCTCGGTCAGCGAAATACCGTACTCGCGCTCGGTTTCTTCACTGTTTACCCAAGGGTCTGACACATCCACCGAGCAGCCAAACTCTTTCAGCTCCCGCACCACGTCAATCACCCGAGTATTGCGCAAATCCGGGCAGTTCTCCTTGAAGGTGAAACCCAACACCCGGGCGTGGGCGACGGTGTGGCCCGCTTTGATCATCTTTTTAACCAGCTCGGCGGCAACGTGCGGCCCCATGCCATCGTTCACCCGGCGACCGGCCAGGATGATTTTCGGGTGGTAGCCAATGGCTTGCGCCTTGTGCGTCAAATAGTACGGGTCTACCCCAATGCAATGCCCGCCCACCAGGCCCGGCTTAAACGGCATAAAGTTCCACTTGGTGCCGGCTGCGGCCAGCACTTCGTGGGTGTCGATACCCAGCCGTCCAAAAATCATCGACAGCTCGTTCATCAGCGCAATGTTCAAATCCCGCTGGGTGTTTTCAATCACCTTGGCCGCTTCGGCCACGCGAATGGAGCTGGCAAACCAGAGACAGATTTGAAATCTGTCCCCTATCCTCGTTGTTGGCCCAGCTGTCGGTGGCGTCTACCTAGCAGCCGAATTCACCCAGCTCTTTGATCAAGCCCACTACTTTGGTGTTGCGCAGGTCTGGGCAGTTTTCTTTGAAGGCCAGGCCCCTTTGGTTACTGGTGAGCCGTCAGTCAGCCAAAAGGCTCTCATAAGGAATATTCAAGCCATTGTGGAGGCGCTTGACCATGCCCATGGTAAGGGGGCGCTTCTTGTTCAGAACCTCTGAAACACGGCCGCTAGGGCCAATATAAACCTCCAGATCACGCTGGGTGAGGCCGTCCTGGTCCATGCGGAAGCGGATAGCCTCGATCGGATCTGACGCCGGCATCTCATAATGCTGATCTTCGTACTTCTCTATCACCATACTTAAAAGTTCCAGCTCATCGCCTGCATCCGTTTCTGTCCTGGCTCCCCACAGCTCTTCCATCCGCGCAAAAGCCCTTTGAAGGCCGTCTTCGTCACGAATAAGTTTAATATCCATCACACGGTCTCCGCATCTATTTGATCGTACTGGGGGTGCGTACCGACGAACCTTATTCAGGCTATCTGTTTCTCATAATCAATGGCCGCCACGACGCGGTACTTGTTGCCTGCAACGTTGAACACCGCCCGGGCCTCTCATTCAGTTATGATAAAGCGCTTCTTCTATCCTCACCGCCCTGAAGGGACGGTGAGGATGTCAAGGAGTCCGTTGGTGTTACTTGTTAGCATTTTTTTGATGTGCTACATACTCATCCAGTAACTCACGAATCATTTTTTGATACTGCATGTGATTAGTTTTGGCGGCATGCTTAAAATATGCAACACTCTCGGAACTTAATGAAATAGTTACTTTAGTATTTTCACTTTTTAATTTCAGCTCTTCAGGTGAAGACAAGAAGTCAGCAACAAGTCTTAATTCACCAATTGGCTCATCAGTGTATTGAATTTGCTTGTTCATATAATTTTCTCCCTTTTCTCCAGTAACCAGCACCAATAATTCTGATCTGCTTATTTCAATAAGTAAAACGAACAGTTAAAATACCTGAATTTTCTTGATTTAAACCAAAACAAAAATAACGTTTTTCATCTTGGCTATGCACAGCATCTTCGGCGATAACACGTCGCTCATCCTTGAATGCATGCTGAGCATCGTAAAACGATACGCCGTGCTTTTCTTGATTTTCGAGGTTCTTCCCACTCAAAGTTTGATTTGGCCATAAGGAAATTATAACGATAGTATGGGCATATAGCCATACTCGATTTGTGTTTTTATGCTAACGAGATTCTTGGCGGCATCTCCAGAAGCACCCTTGCCAAGTATCAAAAGCTGCCCTACACCAAGCTCTCTCGTGACACGCTGGAGCGCATCATTCCCAGCCACTACCCTCCGATCGACCTCTTCGAACGTGTCTACGATACCCCCGAAGAGCTGGCCATCGCTTTTGAGATCAAGGCCATGACCAATGACCACCTGCTCGATGAAGCTGGGGATTTGCAGTTTGTCGCCCCGGAAGACCGTTTAGTGGGTCCGGGCTCAAGCCCGGTGATGACTACTCCGCCGGCCAAGCTTTTGCCGCTTCGTGTCGTGCTAACGAATCTGACGGACTACTCTACAACTCATTTCGCCGCCCGGGTTACGAGTGCCTTGCCGCATTCAGGCCTATTGCTCTATGTGCTCCCGTGCAAAGCGAGAACCTGAGATACTTTTGGGATGGGAACAAACGAAGAATCACCCACTGGGCAAAGATTTCCGATGCCCACGAAGTTCCACATCTGTAGTGGTCTTCTAAAGCATCCTGACTTCTGTGTTAACTCAAAATCAGTTGGTTCATGCTTTGGTTGGCACTGATGATGGTTCAAGTGCAACGACGTATCCGAGACTGGAGGTCAGCCTAGAAGAAAGTTCAGAAATACTCCCGCAAATCCGGAACCTTGCGGGTAGCTTCAGACTCTAATACTTCATTCACACGAATACCATGCTGGTTTTCCAGCTTTTCTCTCGCGGGTTTTGACAACATTCCATTGGTTACAATAAACGCCATTTCTTTCAGCTGCCCTGGGCCAGACTGCTCCAGGTTCTGCTTAAAATGCTGGTATTCCACCCGATTCTTTCTTGTGTAGGCCAATTGTTCAAAGGCATGAACGATGTCGCCGGCGCCCTTGAGTTCTACCAACGCCGCTACTTTCTTACCGTGACCTTTGAACAGATACAGTGCGTCGCACTTCGTATGATTGTCCGTCAATACACAGCCATCCATTACCATCGCCTTGGCTTCCTCGCCGCGCCTGAGGCTCAGCGTCACTTTCTTGCCTTTCTCTTCAAGGCTAAGTTCCGACTGGCAAACTGGGTAGTGGTTATCCATACGCAAGCATTCGCAGCGCTGGTACGGACTAACATCAATCATCCTTTTGATCCCACTCAATATCACGCATTTTGTCGTAAAGCATATTAATTTCGTTAAAGTACTGCAGCAGCGTGTTATCTATTAAACCAGTCTCCGCATCAATAAGTGATTGGCTGTTACTGCTTTGCATCCGGTATGCCCGCACATCGCTCGCTGCCAGAGGAAGTACGCGGTCTATCTCATCGTCACCGGTTAAAGCAAGGCCAAGCTGTTGGCGTTTCAAGTGGTTATTCAGCGTTTCAACAACAAAAGGACTGTGGGTCGTCAATATAAACTGCGTGTTAGAGAATGTGCGCAATAAATCTCCCAACACTCGCCGCTGCCAGGATGGGTGAAGGTGCAGGTCCACCTCATCAATCATCACTATCGCTTCCGCCGTAAGGGGGTCATCCAGGTGCGGGTTGGCCAGGCCCATTCTTATGCTTAGATCAATCACCAGGCCCAGCAAAGTTTTGTAGCCGTCACTCAACTGCATTAGGTCCAGCGTTTCGCCGCTAATGGTTACCGCAAACCGTAACGGGTTCACTTCGATATGGGGATTGCTAATGTCCGGAAATATCGAATGGATTGCGGTACGAACGGCATCCAGCTCTTTCAGCGTGACATCAAAGCTACGCTTTTCTTTTTGTAGGCGGTGTTCTTCGTTTTCCTTGTTATAAAACCAAATGAAGGCAGATTTGAAGCTGCTTTGCGCCTCAAGTGCCTGCTTTAGAGCTTCCATTCGCGTATGGGATTTCGGAAAGCCTTTGCGGCGCAGCGGTACCTGCAATACCGCCCGGCTAACACCGTAATAAGCCATCATAGGCAACTCGTATTCTTCGCCCGCATTGAGTCTATCTATAACGTTATGGTCCAGATAGGCTTCCAAGGCCTTTAAACCAATCGATGCTGATGTGGCTTTCGCTGTGGCTTTGCTCCTGTCTCGACGCTTTATTCTGTCCCATTTCAGGCCATCTTCCGTTGTGAGCGCTATCCGAGCATAAGGCGCTGCAACATTATCGACTTGACGAATATCGCCATTTTCTTTGAACGTTATCCCCGCCACCGCAGGCAAGTGGGTGAGTGCCGCCCCCAAACCAATAGCAATACCATCCAGCACAGAGGTTTTACCGCTTCCGTTGTTGCCCAGAAGAACTGTGAGGCGGCTGCCAAACTGAACGTCCAGTCGTTCGCAGGCGCGGAAATTTTCGAGGGTGAAGTATTTGAGTTTCATAGCATTCTGTGTTGTGTGAGCAGTACCGCATCATGAACTACTTGGGTTGGGTTGCCAACCAGGCGGCAGCGCAACCCAACAAAAGCATGACCCACAAACAACAACCACACCGCCCGAACCAACCCGTCAGACCCTGTCTGGAACACATTATTCAGACTGACGGCCACTGCTGGAAGTCATGTGAAGAACGCGCAGGATTTGAATGCAATTCGCGCGCGTATCTTCCCGGTAGATCACGATAAATGGCAAACCATCAATAACCAGCTCTCGCGTACTCTTTAACCTTCCCTGACGTCCGGCGCCGGGATGATCGGGCAAGATCAGATAAACGCTATCGATGATGTCCATCACCACATCGATAGCAACCAGGGAGCTGTTTTCATTGGCAATATACGCTTCAATCTTTTCCAAATCGATGTCGGCAAGATCAGTCCATTTGAGCCGCACGTCTGGCCTCCCATTTGGCCTTGATATCGCTATGGCTGACCAGTCGCCCTTCATCGGCCGACTTCACGCCTTGCTCCACTTCACGAATAAACCATTCTTCTCGTGCAACATATTGCTTGATGGCTTCCGCCATCAACCACGCGCGCGGCCTATCCATTGCTTCAGCCATTTGACCCACTCTCGCTAACGTTTTGTCATCAAGTCGTACGGATGTCGCTTTTAAGCTCATATTAATTCTCCGAGGTTCTCCAAGAACCTAAAATATAGACTATGCTCGAATCAAAGTCACTTGCGATCCAAAAGCTACCGCCCGACAAAACGCTCAACCAGCTCCTTCATTGCTCGGGTACTTCCACCCAGCTGGCTTACCTTTGCAAAAAAGGAGTCTATGTCTTACGAATTGATTACCGCCGCGTCGGTTCACCGGAGAAAGGCGACCGCTCGCGGGAAAAAAACGTTTGCTGAAAAATACCCAACCAAACGTGCCACTCGATGTCTTCATCCTGGTGCCAAGACGCTGCAACTGAACGACATCCTGCCAGGTTCAAAGCTGTATTTTGAGTGGATCTGCGAAACAAATCCTGACCATTTCTGGCCTACAACCGCCAATAACAGAAGCCGATATGGCTGCCCTCACTGTTATGAGGAAAATCGATCAGAGAAAGTCAGGGCGGGCAAAACGAATCCCAACAACCTCCTAATGGATAGATTTCCAAAGCATTTTTCCCAGCTCATCTCCGCATTTAACAAACAAAACCTCACAAACGTCGACGGCCTGTGAATACTCCCCCTCATCATGCTGGGCATTGATAAGGGGCTTCAGACTCTCGTGGCCAAAGCGTTGAGAGTGTGACCGGCATTCTCGGTTTACCGGAGGAGCTTCTGTCTCCCAGTAACTGCCCGTCTTTGCAGCGGGTCAGTGTATGCTTCCAGGCCCAGTATCGGGCCCCAATGTTGTAGCTGGCGTTCAGGTCAGCGTTGTATCGTTTGCCAGTGGAAAAGGTAGCCTGGGTCGCATTGCTTTTGTCGCGGCGGAGTTTACCGCTACCATCAAAAGCCCAGGACGATGTTCCGCGGGCGTAGACGTGAGCCACTCGACCTCCAGCCTCGACAAACTTCTCCTCGGTCAGTGTTGCCAGGCTGCGATGCAGCCAGCCGTGGAAGCGTTGTCGTAACGGGGAGCGTTTCCTTCCGGCCTTGGGTCGCCAGCCCTTCAGATCTTCGAACACAATGACGTCGGCCCCGTGGGCCAGCGCAAATGTCACCAGCTCTTTCGAGGTAATCTGTGCGATCTGTTTATTGATGTTCCCGATTTTCCGGTAAACCCCTTTGCAGAACCCTTTTGACAGGTTTCCGGTTTTACGGGCCTTCTTGCTGATCAGCCGGCTGCGCTTATCACGACGGTCTATGTCCGCGGCGGGGTGCAGAAATCTGCGCGCCACGACAGTGCCGTTGGAGGTGATAATGCTGGCGGTGGCTAACGTATTGATTCCGACGTCCACCGAGCAAACTCGTTTCTCATCGGGCAATCGTACTCGTCGAATCTCGACGGGCACCGATAGGTGGCAATGACCTCTGGCGAGAATCAGCGCCGGTGATTTGGTTTTACCCTGCAAATGCCGCTGGCGGACAGATTTGACCGACATTTTATGCCAAAGCCACTCACGGCCATCCCATAGCTTGATGTCAACGGACTTGCAGTCCTCATCAAACCTGACCATCTGACCGCGATACAGGCTTGGATAGCATCCAGAGTCTGGGGTGAACATGGGTGGCCTGGCGTCGGCCCGCCGGCGATCGCCGTCGAGCCACTGGCCGTAGCGGGTCAAATAGCTGGACACCTGACCTTTGACGAACTCGATGGCCGCCCGGCGCAGGTAGCTTGGGAATTTATAGAACCGTTTTGAGAAGTAGGTGTGCCGCGGGGAAGGATTCTTTGCAGTTGGATGAATCAACCGCTCGACCGCTGCCGAAAAGCTCTGCGCCTGGCACAGTGCGGGCCAGTTGTTGAGCACCACGATCGATAACGCACGACAATAAGACCGATATGCCACCTGCGTCAGTCGGACGTAGTCCAGCTGCTGCTGAGTGGTTTGCAAGGGCCATTTATCGGTGCGTATAATCACGTTTCTCATAAATTATATAATAGGTGATCTTTTGGAAGATGCAACCCTGAAAACGACGAACCACAGCGCTTACAGGATTTATTTTCATTTGGTACTTTCAATGAAGTATCGGCATAAATGCCTGTCTTCCGGGATGCTGGACCGACTCGAAGAAATCATGACCGACACCCTCGCAAAATGGGGATGCCAGTGCATAGAGTTTGGCGGGGAGGCGGATCACGTCCATTTGCTGATTGAGGTCCACCCCACAATTAAACCATCGGATCTGGTGAAAAACGTGAAATCCGTATCCGCCAGGAGAATGCGAAAAGAATATTCCCAGGCATTGGCGCCTTATTACTGGAAGCCTTACTTTTGGAGCCCCGCCTACGCCCTTATTAGCGTTGGCGGCCGAGCAAACATCCAAACACTTCTCCGTTATATTCAGAACCAGGATAAACCCGGCCAGCTGGGCCAGCCGCTTAACTAGCGCATGACGCTGCGCGTTCAAACGTAGGATGCGCGGCTCACTTTGCTCAAACGACCTCTTTAAAGAGCCTGATATAGAAAACTCTGAGCAATCTCGATGTGCAAACTATCGTTCAGCGCTATTAATGGACGTCGCTGTCGGAGCGCTATCTGGATAAACTCCGAATTCTAGAACAGACGGTCTTGAGCACCTTTTCGGTCGGGTTGTCCAACACATAGTCGCGGATAGATTGCCCCGGAAACTCCGCAAACAGATGTGACTTGCGCTGAAACCAATCGAAAGCGAGCTTTTCTTGCCCTGAAGGTGTGGCTTCCACCAAGCCTCTATAGATTCCAAGCAATAGACCTAGTCGTCTTATAGACCCTTCAGGTACGAGCTCTATTTCAGAGAGCCATGCATGAATGTTTTGTACCGATTTTGCCCCTGTCAGCTTTTGAACGTCCTGAATGCTCAAACCAAACTGTTGCTGATTTTCGATAATCCAGCGCAAAGCCACAACGCCATGCTGATTCGTAAGCTGTATTTCGAGGTGTTCAGGAGGTGTCATTTCATTAGCCAAGGGATTGGCCAACTCATCAGCGTGAGCTGTATGTGCGTCGAGGCCTTTGAGCAACTCCTCTTCGGTGATGCGCTTAAAGCTCATGTATTCCTCCAGAACATTCTTTTAACCTAGCATAACCTGCGTACATCCTCGCGATTCAGCACCTCCCCCTCAATCACACTGGTTTCAATCGCAGCGCTGACCAGAAGATCCAACTTCGCTTCGCGACCGAGGCTTGTTGACACCACCGCTAACGGCTCAATTGAAACTGGGGCCAACCACATCCGCATTTTCCTCGAAACCAGTCTGCACGGACTGACGACCACTCAGGTTTGAGGCGGACATCTTCCTAAGAAAAGCATCCAATCCATCCGCTACTGCCATTGATTTCAGATCTGCATCCGATGCGCCATACTGATCTGAAACAACCATCCTGATTTCAAAAATCAGCGGTATAACGAACAAAACAAATAACATTGATGCAGCCGTCGCAGAATTTAATAAAAATATTCGATGTCTTTCTCGACCGCAATGGAATATCACAAAAATCAGGGAAGAGGTTCTGCGAGTTTCACAACAGACAGAGGGATTCCTCCCCACTCAAAAACAGCTTAAATCGATAGGCCTTCGAGGGCTTGTTAACGCTATATATAGGCTAGATCTCAACAATCCATCGTTGGAGCGGTTATGTAATTTATCCCGGCGCCCAGATTTACCAACGCCTCCAGTTCCACCCCACAAGAAAAAACAACATTAGAAATTTCTGTAAAAATCGAGGCCTCGCCTCCAGATCACTCCTACCTCACCGAGCATGGCAAACTTTTATACTCCCGCGGCCTGTACAAGCCAAAGCCGCGCCTTTTGTCTTTGCCAACTGCCGAAATGTCGTTGATAAAAATGACGATCACCAAACCAAAATATGTTAATCCACTTTATTGTAGAAACCGTCCGGGTTCCGGGAAACGCTATAATCCCTGCCCCGCAGACAATCCAGGTTTTCCTAGAAGGAGTAGACGTAACGACGACACACTACATCAACAACATCATCCAAAACAAAGGGTTGCAATGCCGCATTATTTCCATATATAGTAATTGAAGTCGGTTTTAATATTCGACTACCACGCAGTGGAGCTGGCAACTGCGTGATCAATGAGCGTCATTAGGCGTTTCTCAGGAGCAGCAATATAGTATGAGGTCCACCCTCAGGGTTCGGATCCAACAGTTCAGAAAAGCGGCGTTACCAACCCCGCTAACCCGCTCTGACCAGGCAAATGCCTCTCCCCGTCAGAGTGTGAATTCAAGTGATACCCCGCCCGGGCCCCATATTTTTTGATGGGTCTCCCCGTGTGTGTGCGTTTCCCAACCCATACGAATCGAGGCGTCGGCAAATCGCCACGCCCAAGGCCAGACATCACCGTTTTTCGGTGTGTCTCCGCCTGTCCCGAATCGCCTGAATAAGGGCATCCAAAAATGTTATCCAAATTGCATTGAGCCTCTCGTGTTTGTTGCCACCACGTGGAGGTTTGCTCCGGCTTGGCCGGGCTTATCCCATTTGCTGTGGCAACGGCATTAAAAGAGATTCAGGTCATGCGAAAACACCAACTGCAATTGGCCCAGTATTACTGGGCCGCGGTCAGCATCGAGCCGACCCTGCTCAAACGACTACTTCAGTTGAGCCAACTGATGGGTCCAACGGGGACCATCCAACAGCTCGACACACCGGTACGCCTCCTCACCCTGCCGGTCATCTACCGAACGGACGACAGGCAGCATGAGGTGCTCAACGCCCCGCAGGTGTCTATGAGCAACAACCTCAGCCGACTGCACCCGCAGAGCCGGGTATTGGTCTGCCGACTCATAGAGCCAGCGGCTCTCCCGATGGCCAGGTTGTATTACCAGATCCTGGAACCCGCCCGACTTTTCGGTGAGATCGACCCGCTCATTCACGCCGCGTTCGCAGAGACCCACGACACTGCGTTGCTGAGAGACCACGTTTTGAGGGTGCGCCCCAACCAGCCCATAACCACCAAACAACTGGTGGAGCTGTGCGGGAGGCGGGTTGAAAAATCCACCATCAATAACCGCAAAAAGATTCTGGGCTATACAAACCCCGCTCGGGGCTGCAAGGCCAAGAAGTTCAAAGAACTCAGCAACGATAGCCATGCGAATTAAAGGAAAAAATATGGAAAAGGATCAGAAACAGGATACGCCCGCGACGCTTCTGCCGGCTGAGGTCATTGAGGATTGGAACCGGCGTCTACAGGCCGCGGGGTGCAGCGAGCAACACCGGTCCGAGCTGAAAGCTCTCATCGAACATACACTCCCCCACCCCAGCGGCACGAGTATTGCGCTGTGTGCAACTGCGTATACGGCATTGTGCAAAAACAAACCCGCAGTTAGCCCCAGTAAAGCCGTAATTTCCTCGATTCTGGCGCAACTCAAACGGGCCGGTCAGCTGGAGACATCAAACCGCTATGTTCAGTCACATCCGGTGGCCGCAGCCATCAAAAAAATGACCGACGCAGCGTCTAGACTTCAGGTTGAACCGGATCGCTGGCTGAGTTTTTTCCTCGGCCTATGCCAGCGGGCACGATATCACCCCGAGCGTCTGAGTCCTGGGGTGTATTATCAGCACACCTATTATGCGCGGGACGTCACGATTTTTGTGCTGCGCTCTCAGACGGTCTTAGCCGATTATTCCGTGGCCGAGGCATGCTCGAAGCTGCAAACCTGGTTCGAACACGCTGAGCAAACCAACGAGCCGTTACCGATCCCGATTGCCAGCGTCAACAACCTCGATGAAAAGGTGAGCGTCCTCAACCGCCTGCTCGATGAGACGTTGACGTTTGGCGTGCCGTCTGTGAAGCGCAACCAGCAGGAGACGACCGACGAATCCAGTGACAAGGTCCGGCCCTCCAAGCGCAAATCAACCCCGGCCAACCCGCTGCCCAAAGAAATCACCGACCTAAAAGCGTCCCCGCCACGGGAGAAAATTCCTCGGCGCCAGTCACTGGCCTACGCGCTGGGTGAGGCAAACGACGACCCACCCCAGCTACCCACACAACCGGCGCAACGTTCCGCCTCGGCAGAGCCGGAGGCGCGCGTGGACAGCGAGGAGATTGAGACAGTCAGAATCGACGCACCGCCGGAGTTTTCGCCCTCCGAGCGCCGCAAACGTTATGGGAACTTGCTCAACGTTCAGGCGGGCCAGAACGCACTCAGCCGCAGTGACATGCAGCGGTTTTCTCGCCGGCAGCTCTCCACCTGGTTGGAACAATTTGTCGAGGAAGAGCCATTAACAGCGTGTTTTTTGCTCCTGACCTGGAGCCTGGGCATGGCGCCAGAACGGCTCGCGGTATTGCGTGTGGGCACCGGCGCACCGATCGAAAATGAGGACATCGTGCTCAATCCCATCACCCACCGGCTAACCTATCGAGTTCTGAATCTGGGCGCCACACCTGACCTACAGAATACGGTGGGCAGTACCGAGCTGCCGGCTAACCACCTCATGCAGCTGGTTCTGCCTGCCGGCCTGGTTGAGCTGATTGCCTCCTCTGGCAACGAGAAACCATTCCAGGCGCAGGAAAAACGTTACCGGGAACTGCGAAAAAACATCAAAAAACGCTTTGGTGCCAACCCCTGCACGCTCAAACAATGGGCAGCCAGCGCGGTGTCGTTCCAGGCCGAGCGTCTGAATACTCTGGAGGCGGCTACCCTGCGCGGCTCCACGGGGTTCAACGAGATTGCCTCAAGCGCGTACCGCACCCACGAACTTGCCGTTCTGAATGCAAAATTTGCCGAGTGTTTGGTTGCTCTGCGCGACTATTGGGACGCCGAGGGCCTGATGACCGGCCCGGGGACGGAGGCGTTCGCCGACCTCGCCGTCATCGGTGTATGTCCCGAGGGCACTCTCGGCTCTATTCGCTACGCCTCACCCGAGGCACTGGCACCGGTGGTCTACGCCATCCGCAACGCGATCAAACAGACCCACCAACGGTTGAACACCCCCTACAAGACCAAACCAGTCCGCGATCTGCTGGCGCTCATCAACCTGCAGCAACTCAATTACTTTCTAGCTCTGCAGCTGCACACGCTCGGTCGGGCGCTCAACAATAAAACCACGATTGGCTTCAGCCCAGAGGGCCTCTGGGTGTCCGATAAAGCGTCTCACCGCTATCGCGAGCGCAAACTGATTTGCGCGATCTCGCCAGAGGATATGAAGAAACAACGTGGGTTGTTACTGACTCAGCGCGAGCAGTGCCGCGACGCTCTGGACCAACTGACCGAGCTGGCTCGCACACTGGGCCTGGACGTCCAGCTCGCCGAGCCGGCCGTCGCGGATCTGCCCTGTTTCGTCGAGCTTTCCCGCTCCAAAAAGGTCGTCAAGATCGTCCGCCTGACACCGGGCCGGTGGCAGCGGGCCATCGATGAGCTTGGACTGGGCGAGGTCTGGACCATGGCAGGCAACGTGTTTCGGCATCTGGCCTCCACCGAGCTCTCAGCCTCGCTGAGCGATGCGGTGGTCGATGAAGTTTTAGGGCACAAACATCCCGGACGGGACTGGTGGGGGTCGGAGAGCGCCGGCAGCTTCACGCAGCTGACCGTTATGACACCAATTATCGAGGACTGGGCCCAGCGGATGGGTCTGCGAGTAGTCACATTGGATGAGCGGGTTTTCGGAGGGTTTTATGATTTATCCTGAGAGCGTTATCGGCGTAGCCCCGGCATTCTGGGAGCGCACCCACGTCGACCTCAAACGGGCAACCCTGGAGGCGGTGATCAACGAGGCCGGTGACACCGATGCGATCACCCCTGGCCAGTGCAAAAAATGCCTGAGACAGATTCATGCGCAAATTAACGGTAACCGCCCCGGCGGGCTCACCGATTCCCAGCACAGTGTGGTCTGCCGGGCACTGGAGAAAATCAACCAAACCGGTCTGATCCGCTGCGCCATGCCACCCGCGCCGGTAAAAGCCACGCGCCCCAGCGTACTGCCTGACAACGAGCGGCAATGGGAAGCTCAAGGTATTGCACGAGCCTACCTGCAGGACACCCACCCCGCCCTGGTCAAACCCAAAACCGCCGAGACCGCGGCGCTATCGCTGGTTTACGGCCTGGTCGAGGTCGGCTATGGCCTAGAGCCGGCCATCAGCATTGTCAGCCGGCTGCGCCAGGGCGATCTAGCTCCCAACCAGAACCGAATACTGCGCACGCCGGTGCATTATCTGGAGACCGGCAACTACGTGCATGAAACCGTACTACCCTCATGGCTGCGTAAACGGATCAAGCACGTGGCCAAATTCAACCTCAAATACAAACTTGTTGCCGGCCGCCGCCCCAATCAACAATGGGCAATACACGGCCTCGGGCCTGAGCCCACTACGGTAACGGATCAGAAACGCTATGAATGGCGATTTAATCAACTCAAAAAGGTACTCACTGAGCATCACACGGAGCGCTTCTCAGCTTGGGCGACTAACCAGCAACGCCCCGTGAACACGCTCATGCGTCGATTGCCGTATTTCAGCCGGGCCCTGCGGCTGAGAGCACTGACCCTGGGGATGGAGCCGGTGTTTTACCGGCAGCTGGAGAACCTGCCGCTGCCGGCCGATACCCCAGCGGGCCTCGCCGATTTTTTGGTGCCCTCCCTGGCCATTGGATACTGGCCGGCTACCCGCTCAGCAGTCATTACACCCAATCACTCACGTGCGCCCTGGGAAGCGCTGACCAACTTGACCGGCACTCCGCTGGCCGAACAGGATATCTGCGACACCGTCAGTGCAAGCTGGGCACAGGACGCCAAATTTTTATTGTGCGCGTTCACCACGGCGTTGACCAACCAGTTCGGGCCGGAACGGTTGACACCGGGTCAATTGAAACCGTTGGCAGCCATGCTCCCCCGGTATCTGAGCCAGGCAGAACAAATAGCGCCCCGCACCGGCGCTGCCTATATGGCGCTACTGTGGATTGGCACAAAACTTCATCACCGAGAAATTGCGGTGAGCACCGCCAAGGACTATCTCAGCCAGATCATCATCAACGGCGTACTAGAGTACGAATACGCTTTTGATTTTTCAGACTGGGACGATGAGGACGTGGAAAGCGTCCGGTTACGGGTGATGAACCGGCGCAAACTCTCTGACTCAACCCGCCAGAATCGGCAAGACCGACTGGGCCAGTTTTTGTCATTCTGTCAGGCCCATGGCCTGATGGAAGAAGCTACTCTGGAAAAAGAGAAACTGAACTACGCACTGACCAAAAGACGTAACCGTGTCTTGGGACTGGCTCAGTTCGATCAACTGCAATACACCCTCACCCACAGCGCGGAACCAGAGGCCCCATTGGTGACCACCCTGCTCACGCTGGGCTTCTACGGCGGGCTACGCTCTGGGGAAATGCTCGCGCTGGCGCTGGATGACATCGAAATCTGTGGCCCGGAGATCTACGTGTGGATCCGGCGGGGCAAAACACCGGCCGCGCGGCGCAAAATTCCACTGCACCTGCTCGCACCGCCAAGGGTATGCGAGCAGTTTTTGGCGTACCTCGACACCCGCCTGGCCGCAGCCCGAAAACACAAGTCAAACCCGAAAAAGGTGGCCTTTATCGGGCCCAACGGCCACGTGGAGGGATTCAAGCGTGAGGAGATTATTCCGGCGGTGATTGGGCTGCTGCGGTACTACGCGGGGCCGGAATACGACATGCACACCCTACGGCATGGTTTCGGGACCTGGCTGATGTTGCGAGCCTACGCGCTTAAATACCCGGAGTTCAAACATCAATTATTAGAGCAACAGCATGCGGCATTTAGCGACGAGGGAGAAAAACGGTTCACCCAGTTATTTCAGTGGAGTGAGGATCAACCGCTGAGGCAAGACCGGATCGATCTGTTCATCCACACCCGAAAATTGATGGGGCACAGCCATATCAGCGTTTTACTGCAGAACTACATGCACGGATTCGGCGTCATTCATCAGTTTTTGATGAGCAAAATGTAGGGACAGGCCTAATCGTCGGTTTGGCGGGCCGGATGGTTCAGGTGGAGTGTGACACCAGGATTTACCAGGGGGTCGCCGGTGAATTCTATGCCTTCACTTTCCATTGTAACTTTAATCGAAAACAAAACTTTGGTGGTTGCGGCTGGAATACCGGACTGGAGTTCATACCGCTTAACTGTTGCAGCACCCACGCCACTACGCTTGGCGAGCTCCACAGCACTCCATCCAAGCATGGTTCTCGCAGCCTTGATTTGATCCACGGATATCATTATAGTATCTCTATAGATACTTTTAGTATCATATTGGGCTTTTCATTTTGGGAGACTACCATGATTGATCAAATTTTCGCGTCTTTTGACGGCGCCTTCTCAGACAATACAGTCAGAGCTTATCGGTCCGACTGGATGCATTACGAGTCCTGGTGCAATGCCAACGGCATGCAGACTATGCCTGCCACCGCCGAGAATCTAGCCACCTACATCAAGGATATGGCAACCACGCTTAAAAGCTCAACCATCCGTCGCCGAATCGATTCACTTTCGAGCATTTTCTCACTCTCCAAAAATCCCAATCCCACCCATGAGCCGGAAGTCTTGTTGGCTCTTAAACGCATGCATCGGCAGATCGGTCGCGCCCAGAAACAAGCTGAACCACTCACCAGGGATTACATGGACAAAATGAAAACTCACTGCAACAGCTCTGCCAGAGGCCTTCGAGACAAATTGATTCTACAACTGGGCTACGAAACCATGCGCCGGCGCGCAGAACTCTGCCGGCTCCGGCTGGAAGACGTCCGTAAGATGCCGAAAGGTAAGTATGCCCTGATGTTAAGATTTTCCAAAACCGATCAGTACGGCGAAGGCACCTGGATTCCCATTTCCGAAACGCTGTATCAACTGATCGAACGCTGGAAAAAACGCATCGGTCAAGAAGAAGGCTGTATTCTGCGCTCTGTTGGAAAGGATGGCACGGTGGGAGAGCGCCTCACTCCCGGCTCCATCATTCCGATTTTGGTCGACCTACAGCATCGCGCCAAGCTACGCGCCCTACCTAGATTCAGTGGTCACTCACTCCGAGTGGGAGCCGCTCTGGATCTGTTGGACAAAGGCGTACCGCTGGAAAAAATTATGCTCCGCGGTGGCTGGAGCACCAAAAGCACCACGCTCCGGTACCTCAGTGCCTGGTCCGGGATGAGCATCGATGTTTACGAGGATAACAGACAGAATTGAACTGCACTGTCCAGTCGCTTCAGCGCCCCTGTTGCTCGAAAAAGAAGGGGACAGATTTCAAATCTGTCCCCTCTCTCTCACCGGCGAATAACTGGTTAACGATCTCGGCAATCTCTAACGTAGACTCTTCATGACTTCTGCCAACTTCCAGCTTATGTATCGACAACTTTAAATCTCATTCAGGATTGTCATTGATTAACCGCTTCGTCAGAGGTTGAGGTTGCTCTCGCAAAGAACTCTTACTGCAAGACGTTGCTCACCGCAATCACAATCCGTGCCTCTCAAAATGCTCGTGGAGTCGCTGATACTGGGCATTGTATACAAGCTGTGGCGCAGCTTTCACAAGCTCTTCCAGGCATTGGCCCAACTCCCGGGACAGCCACTGTTGGTCGGCAATGACAGTGCTTAATAAAATCAGAGAATCGTCCGGAAATCGCGTGCACAACCCTGATTCTTGCAGCAAACTTATAAGGTAATCAGGGTACTCAATAGGTTGTAACCAATGTCGTACTGCAGCTAACGCAGCTGGAAATTCAGCCCGGGCAGCAATACTCAAACGAGCCAATAATTCAGCGATTAGCGGAGTGACAAGATCGCGAGACTTTGGCCAAATATGATGCCAAAACGGCTGAACACGATTTTCCCAGTACTCCTCGCACTGGTCGGCTGCCCCTTCAAGAGACTGAGACAAGGCCCGCGCGGATTCCTCCAACCCATCTTGAGGCAAAGCTGCAAACGCCGTTCGAAACTCCTCCAGGGTGTAGCCCTCGATTGGCCCTAACGCCGCATAAGTCAGGAACGCTGCGTATTGCTGGCCGTGTTCGCCTAAGTCAGCGTAGTGATTTGCACTTTCCAAGAATTGCGACTTTATTGCAATCAACAAGGGCTGATACAAACGTGGTGACCATAAGAAACCTTCCCACAGAGCTTTCGCTTCGCCCGGATTGTCCCAACTGAATAAGGGCAAAAGGTGCTTTTCAGTCCACGGTCGATCTACACGGAAGAGCGCGACCAATTGCGAGCCTAGCAGCACGCGGCCGTGACGAAATTGATTAAACTGCACATCGCAGATTTTCGTGAAAAAAGGCTCGATGTCCGCTGGAAGCAGATCGTTGTCGCTCGGACCGCGTTTGAACCAAAGGTTAATCAATGCCTGCGTAACATGCCCAACCGGATGGTTAATAGCCTCTGTAACGGGTTGCTCAATCGGCTCGCCATTGCGGGTCATTCCGGTGTCTACTTCAAGCGGCAGAGCCAGAATGCGGTGGCACAGATTCAGCAGAATATCCTCGTGCTGATTGATTGATTTCGAAGCAGCGTCGAGCCACCAGGTCACACCATGGGCAATTTCCTGGATAGTGGTATCCGGCATAGCCTGTATTAAAGGTGCAGCGTACCGCCAAGACCGTAACACCATGCCATCTTCACTCCAGACTTGAAGTGCTTCTCGCCATCGGTTGGCTGGCCATGTGCCATCCCGCGCAAGATCGCATAGCGCATACAGGCTGTGAAAGAAGCGGGCGCGGCAAACGTCGCGCCACGTGTCTTCGAAGAAGTGTCGGCGCTTTGGCGCTGGCTTCATCAGCCACTGAACGAGGTCATGGCGTTTTCGAGGTGCATCATCGACCTCTAAACTGTCCTCAAAGTCTGGGTCGCCGGTGCCACTCATCCAGTGAGAAAACTCGTCACTTTCGTTGATCGCCAACTGCCATTTCGGGTATGCGTGGCATAGCTCCGCTAACCGTGCCTGAGCAGTCACGCTCAGTGCGAGGCCAGAGGCGTTCAATTTGGCCAAACGTAGCCAGACTGAACGAGCCACCAGGTCAGGCCAACGATTTGGGCCTAAGTCGTCGCGGTACATTGCGCGCGGCGGGCCTGCAAGAATGACGGCTTCCAGACTGTCCTGAGTGGCGCCTAGTAATTGACCACCCTGAAGAACCAACAATCTTAATACCTCTCGCTTGGTATCAGTGGACCACAACCACCAGGCGCCATCGGCCAACAACCACTCCACCCAACGCTCGGGCGCGATGCTGGCTGTGCGACTGGCAGCAAATAGAGCGAGACGTTTAAAGGTGGGATACGGCACTTCAAACCAGGCTTGGGCAATTTGCATCGCCCGAATACTGTCAGTGCCAAGAATTGCTAGCCATGCATCACGCAGCAATTCAATCAAGATTACCCAATCGCGGAACCCCCGGTTCTGCCAATGCGGGGTAATGGACGATAGATCCCATTGTGACCGGTCGCTGCGGTCATCCGCCTCGCCCAACTCTCGCATCAAATCCAGCGCATCACGTAGCAGCTGCTGAAGATCCTCCAGCAACTGCGGCAAAGCAGGCGTCCAATGCTCGCCGGCCAGATCGCGTAACGCCGGACGCACATGGTCAGCGGCCAGTGTCAGCTCCCAATCCACTAATTGCCGCAATCGCGTGGGCTCACCTGCACAGTCGTCCTCATCATTCCAACGAAACGACTTTCTCAAAGCTATCTTGGGCGCAAGCAACTCGCGTAACTCCAAGCGCAGCGTAGTGCTAAGACCCTCCCGCTTCAACCGGCTTTTCCAGCGATAGAGACTAGAGTTATGCCGCGGTGTCTTTATCCGATCGCTAAGCAGGAGGCGCCACAGCGTGCGCATTAACTGGCCAGGAATGGCTCTTGGCGCTTGTACGCGAATTTCATTTAACTCGGTAGTTTTGCCGTCATGCTCCAGTGACGCAAAACGGTCCAGCTCCTGCTCGATCAACCATTGCAAGCGATCATGTAACTGACCGCCACGTTGCGCGATCCAGAGAACCAGCCTCACATCATCCAAGTGGCGCACTAGCCAGCGAGCCAGTTGCGTCATCACATCATCCCACTGACTAACAGTGGTGCCACCAAAGGCCAGCAGCATCGATGGTGCTCGATCATAAGGCGCTGGTCTGCGAATCAGACTGAAGCGTAATTTGGCGTCTAACCCCTCACGTGGAGGAACGTCAAACCGAGCCAAATCGCTGTGCTGAAAACGCTCCTCTGAAAAAGCCGCTAGCAACCAGTTCAACGATGGAGCGGGGTTAAAGTCGGCGAAGCGTTTTGCTGGTAATCCCGACTTGTCTGACAAGGCCCACAACATCCGGCCGACGAAATCGTCTTGGTGTGTGCTTGCCGAAGGCTCTGCCAAAGCGTGAGTAACAACGATTCGCTCTTTACCCAATGTGCCATCCCGGTAGGTGTTCGCCCAAACTTGCAAGGTTTGATGCAATGCCGAATGGCCAACACTGCCAACAGGCACCTGGTAAAGGATAGGCTTAACTCCCTTGGCTTCCCACTCGATTGTTTTGTAATGCTCTTGCCCAGGTGCGCAATCTCCCAATGCCCAAGCCTGCGGCGTAACTTCCCCCTGCATCCGGTCAGCCGCCAACGCATCCATCATATAGCGCAGCACCGGGTCATTAATGCTGTAGCCAACAAAACAAACCATATAGTTGCGGAACAACTCACTTACGAAGCGGGCTGCCCAGCGTTCAGTGAGGTAGGCCAAGCCAAAATCGCCACTTGTGAGTACCAGACGGTTTAGATCCGTGTCATCTGCCTTTTCAGGCAGCAGACCGTGCAGGTAAACCAACCCGTCCCAGCGGCTATTTTTTGGTATCGGCAACATAGGCGCGGCGTAAGTCTGGAAAGATTGGCCTGTACGCTTGGCCGCCGTATGAAATACACGGTCGAAGTTCGTTGTGACCAACCGCAGCGCGCCTTCTCGGCTGCGCGCCAGACTCAGCAGTGCCGCCTGCGTATCGGTAGCGCCCTTGCGGCGCAATTTGGGTTTGAGAGCCTCAGCCAACGCCCGGCGGACGGGCAGCCGCTGACCAGGCAGGCGGCGCTCTAACAGATCTAGCGTGGCGTCAAACTGTCCTCGCTCAAAACTCTCACACTCTGCATCCAAAAGCACAGCGCCAGTCCGCCGATAGATATCGTCTACCAACCCCTTGAAATCCGGCAGGCCGGCGGGATATGAAATACCCGAACCGCAGAAAAACACCACGCGGCTCTCTTCGTGAGCCTGCAAAAGCACATCGGGAATGTCGGGACCGCCGGTAATGAACTGCATTCCTTCTATTTCCTATTCGCTGTAGGCGAGCATGATTGATCGAAAAAAATTAAAAGAGCATCGGGTCTTAAGCTCTACCCGTGGCTATGAACGACGGCGACAGATTTCAAATCTGTCCCCTATTTTGAAACCCGCCCCTGCCCTACCAACACTTGATGAGCAATCTCAACCTGCTTTGAAGTAAATTGCCGTTTACGCTGGTTCCAGGCGTAGACTTTTGCCAGGACTTGCTCAGTCGTGGAAGCACTTTCGCGACTGATCACCCAGTACACGGTTGCCAATAACTCAAGCCCATACGCAGACTCAAATCCTTCGACCAAACGGGATACACGCTCAAAGCGCTTCTGAGCAATTTGGCAATAGTTTGATGCTGGGCGTTGAGGGCTCTGTGTAGTAACCGGTACTGCAGCAAGCTTTGATTCCTCAGCCAGTAAACAGCCCTGTTAGAACTGGGCTTAACGCGTCGCTTTTACGCCACCGCGCCGTTTAATGCCTGCCGCTACTCGGTAAAGATCTGGAATATTTACTCGGCCATCCGGCAAGTAACGCAAAACACCGATTTCTTCCAAGGTGTGCAACAAGCCCTGGTATTTTTGCTTTGGCGTTTGAGCACCTTCCAGGGCGTAGGGGGGCAAGTAAGGGCGTTCGTCGGTTGCATCGGTAGAGGGTGAGTCCAGTTGCGCCATCACATCCTGCGCTTTCCATAACTTAATCAATTCTGCCGGCCCAGCCGGTACCGTCAGGCCGTGCAGTGGGTTTAATGCGTCAGAAATCCAAGGGTAATCTTCCTTTAATTCTTGCAAGCGTATTTCAGACGCCTTAATCACCCCAGCTTTAATGCCATCATAATGCAACACTCGCTCACTAGCCTTATCTTCAGACACCTGTAGTGCACGCTTTACAGCTAACAAAAAACTACGGGGACTAACTTGCCCCTTTGCATCCGAAAGGTGGTTGGGTAGCCAAGAATAGGTTTTACCACGCCGCCTGTTGGCTCCCATGTACGGGCTGGACAACAGGTTTAAAAGTACTTCCTGCTCTGTTTCACTGGTTTTGAGCGACGGCGGCAGTGAATAAACGTCAACTGCGCCTTCCGTCTCAACAGCATCAAACGCGCAGCCCAGGGTGTCTTCGATTGTGGCGCGAATGACAACCCCAGATTCGCCGGGGCGATTAACCAGCCAGTGCCAAAGCAGTCCGTAAAGATCGACTTTACGCCACGCCAGCATCACCTGATTGTGCTGCAGCTTGGAGGCGTCCGGAAAAGCCCACAAGCTCTTGTCTTCCCACATGTCCGGACGCATAAACAGTTTAAGATGTAATGCTGAAAAACCTTGCATATCCAAACACACACGAAGCAACCCTTGAGTGAGTTCGCGAATGTTCGACCAACTGTTGCCCAAGCGGTCAAGCGCATCAAAAACAATCAAAAAACCTTGACGATTCTCTTGTAATGTTGAATTAATAGAGAACAGCCATTCTTCTTCTTGGTTCGGATTATTTTCTACAAATTCGACCCGCTCTTTCCAGTTATCCGCTGGCAGGCTTTGATTAATTACAGGCAACACTTGGTGCAAGACAACCGCGCGCCAGATGCTCTCAGCCGGACGTCCTTCATCTAGCAATTTTTCAAGTATTTGCCGGGACGGATAACGAAGATCGCCCCGCAAGCCTGCAAACCCTATAGACACCCGGTAATTGTCCAGGCGAAGTCGAGGCAATTGTTTGCTGATTAATGCGCACGTTTCTGGATGACTTAATGCCGCAGACCAAAAGCTCTTGCCGCTACCGCGATCCCCCACAACTAATAGTGCATCAGGGTTGAGAGCTTTTTCATGGCCGGTCACTACATAAATATCACTCAACTGAGGCGGATCAGAAACTTGTTGGGCGGCTATTTCGGGAATCGCGGTTATACCGTCTTTAACAGCGGCAAAGAATGCTTCACTGTTCATTTTTGACCATCTCCAATCGCTCATCCAAACCCTGGAAAAAGGCACCAAAAACCTGTTGAATTTGCGTGTTTTCTACCTTGCTTAAATCCCGGCAGGGATCAAAGGCTTCAAAGGTATCCGAACGGGGAATAATGAATGGGAAATGCGGCGCTGAATTGTCTTGCTCGTCAAACCCAAAACCTTCTCCCAACGTGTCATCGCTCTCTTCGTATAAGGTGTCAGACCAAAGTGCATAAGCATTCCCAACAAAAGAAGCAAGGGCGCGGGAACTTGAACGAGCGCTAACCATTTTTAACCGCTCCCGCCAATCTGTATACATAATGTCGCTTTGGGCAAGCTGTGACAAATGACTGAAAAGGTACCGATAGCCCTGCCAGGTTACTTCCAAATCCGTCGCGAAACACAATACCTCGGCATCAAGATGTAAGAGGCTGGCGGCAACGGTTTCATGCAACCCTGCCCGACTGTCGATTAGCACAACATCCGGTTCGTACATTTGCTCCAGAGCCGTCACCATTTGTCTCAAACGCTGGGCAAAATGCTGCTGGCCGTGTTCGCCCTGCTTGTCCAGGTACGCACGCGCCAGTTTGGCAATTACATTCTGGGGTGCCTGATCAGTGACCGAACCAAAAGCCGGAACGACCCAAAGCCCTGCCGGCACAATCGGACTTTGCTTCGCCATATCAGGGACCAGAGCCGCCACTTGGTTGCCGACCATATCTTCTACCAACCAGTCAGCCACGCCATATCGAGGCTTGCCGGTACGTTCCAGCAATTGAGCACCTAGGCCAGGGGCTTCAAGATCCATATCAATAACCAGCAACGATTTGCCTTGCTGACAAAGATGCTGTGCCCAAAGCGCCAGCGCAGTGCTCCGACCTACGCCGCCTTTCAAACTAAAAAACACAAAGCGCGGTGGATGGGCAGGCACCTCATGCTCCGGCTGGAGAACCCAGTCTTCTCCCATGGCGCGGCGCTCAATCAGGTAAACCGGGAAATCATCAACGAATTGAATGACAAAAGATTCAATAAGCAGGGCGTCGCCGGTCAGCGTGTCGGATATCCGGATTGCTGGAGAACCCGAGCCCGCATAGTGACCCAGATCATCACTCAGGTTCTGGCTTAACGCTTCAATCTCGTCAACATTCGCAGCATCTGGCATAACAACAAAAAGCCGACCCTGCATATCGCGAATAAAGCGTAGAGTATCCGGCGCAATCTCATGGAACATTGCACGTACACAGCGAACAGCAATACTCAGGCTTTGATCAAAAGTAACCATACCAAACTCCCCCTTCCGCCCACTGGCACTGTTCACACAACGCCCAAGCAACGGAGCGCTCTATTCGCTGAATGCTTAAATTCTTTACATTGCTGCTGACTGAAATATCGATTATCCCAGTAGCGATTGCCAATTTGCCAGCCTGACATGAAATCGGGTGACGAGATAACATTCAGCAAATGAGATCCCCGGCGTCCATTGACCAACCGTTTGGCATCGTCAACCAGCTCAGGTATATGCTTGTATGGCACTTTTTGCTGGCCGGGCTGCTGGGTGATGAATGCTTTGATGGAGCACTCAGCCGACAACCCATAAAGATGGCTCGCGGTTGCGTAACGCTGTTGGTCATACAGGTAATCAGCGTCTCTATGTAATCGTTTCCCGGCGTGTGCGTAGTCATCCATATCCCATTCCAGAATCATTCTTAATTATACGATCGGCCCCCTATAGAAGGCTAACAGCTTCTGTTCTTCAATACGCCAGTTGTACTTCTCTTGAACGACATTCTGGCCGTTACGATTCATTTTCTCCGCTTCTTTGGGGTGCGTCACCAAATAATCGACGGCGTTGCTGGCTTCGAAGGCTTCAATCATGCGAGGAAATTTCTACGGCGTAACTTGTGCAAGAGCAAAGCCGAGAGGGGGCAAATTTTAAATCTGTCTCCTGGAATCTTTAACAGCCCCCAAGAACATCTCATCCACTTCTGCCCTCACCCTCAAAAGCCGCCTTTCAAGATCTCCTTGTTCATCGGGCGTTTCCGGGTAGTGATAGTAGCTTGCAGGCGGTTCGTCGAATGCCTCGTCGCCACAGTCATCTTCAAAGACTTTACCGTAAATATCGTGGATACAAGGCTTTACATCCAACTCCAAAGCATCTTCTATGCGGTAAAGGTCGCCTAATATGCCTTCCAGATGATCGGGGTCCTCTGTTCTGTCTATTTCACTTTCACAAGCATCCAGAATGTTATCTTCTAGCAAGGCCCATTGCGGTTTCAGCGCTTTCCCGGCGTCGCTGTTCAACTGGTAAAATTTGGCAAGCGCGGCGGCGTCTTCGCTGTTGTTCAGGTTGTGCATGGCCAGTTGCCAAAGCGTTGGTTGCTGGTCGCGGGCCAGGTAGCGCGTTATATCCAATAGCTCGGCCATGCCGCCTTGCTTGTAAAGCTCAGGCCAATCCTGTGTGGCTGGTAACTGACCCTTGAGCTTTTCCACCAGTACGCGTGCCTGCTGGGTGTCGTCCACCACTAACCGCCACAGTTCCGTCAGCTTGCCACCGAAGGTGTCCGGATGGTTGTACCACTCTAAAGAATCGCCCTGCCGGGTTTGCAGTAGATGGCTGCCAGGTTCCGTCAGCAATTCGAGTAATTTGTCGACCAATGCATCCCGTTGTTTTGGCTTGAGCGCAACGGGGCTGCTGGAGCCTTCTGCTATTTTGAAATTCTTCAGGCCCCAATCAAAGTGCTCCAGGCTGTGAATTAACGCGTCTATTAGCGGGTTATTGTTGTTAATACCGCCCTGTAGAAAATCCACAAGGCTTGGGTTGGCCGGGCTTACCCAAATGTCGTTCAGGTACTGAGCCGTGGTTATAAATGCAGGTTCGAGTTCTATCAGCGCTTGATCAAACCCATTAAGAGGTGCCATTCGCCCTTGTATTTGCGGGTATAGGGTGTTGAATGCCCGTTTTAACTCGGTGCCGTTGGCGTAATTGCAGGCAAGGGCGCAAAGGTACAGGAGCGTTTGCGCCTCCGGGCTTTGGCGGTTGAAGACCTGTTGCCAGAGTTGTGTTTGGCCTTCAATGCCCTGATCTATTGTGAATTTTAACTGTGCTGCTGGCACTGAGGTCAGTTTTTCACAAAACATCTCAATAAGCCGCGGCGAGAAGTCGGTTGCCTTGATCAGTGGCCAATAGAGTTCTTCTTTAACCAGCGTTGTTATTTGCGCCTCTGTAAAGCCCGCCGCATCAACCAGGCGGTACACCAGCTCTGCGCGCAATTTTGCACTGGTGTGTTCCAGCTGAACAGCCTGCCCGCACAGCTGGGCGATGGCGGAATTACCGCCTCCAAGCTGGGTGAGCGCCTGCTCTAATATGTAATTGCGTGTGGTGAACAGACACTTTAATTGGCCGTTTGCCTGTTTGGCTCTAAACAACAGTGCTTGCCAATCACGCTCGAACGCCAGAATACCGTCATTGTGAAGGAAGGTGGCGCCTAAAAAGTCATCCAACACCAGAATTTGGCTGGCCTGCGGGCGGATCAGTTGCAGTGCCTGGTCAAAATTACGGTCATTTATCCAAATAAGTTCGGCGCTGGGTGTTTGAATCTGCAGCTGAAGGGCAATTTGCCCCGCGGTGGTGCTTTTGCCCATGCCTGGGTTGCCCACAATCAGGCAGCAGTGGTGAATGGCCAGTTGCTCAATGATGGTTGGCTGCGCCTTGGGCGCTACGTAGATTTTTGCGTCGGCTAGCAACCGCTCGTGCACCATGTCGTAACGGACGTAATGGGCCGGGTTCAGGTAGTGAGTCAGCTGCTCAATGTTATGCAGCCATAAGCTGTAATTTTTGCGGTAAATCGCCGGGTGCTGGGCGAGTAAAGCGTCTAGCTCATCCGCGCCGTAAATATCGGCGGTGGCACGAATAAATGGCTGCATGGTTTGCAAAATGGTGTCTTTGTTGCCGGGTGTGAGTGAACAAGCGGTCACCAGAAAGTACCGCTTGGGAGGCACCTTCAACACCCACATTTTCTGCCGCTCTTTTGGCAGTGCGCGCAGCAGAGCGGCTACGTTCTTGTAGCGTTTTGCCTGGCCTACCCAAACATCCCCTTCTGCGGTTACGTGCTTACAATCAATACCGCCATCTGGCCCTTCACCGTAACGCTCGAAGTCAACCGAATGCACCGCCGAGAGTATGTCAGCTGCGAGGGTTTCGAAGCCTGAGGGTGAGAGGAACAAGTAGTTATGGGGCATTGGTGAACCATTTTTAAAAATTTTCAAAAAATAGCTTTACAACAAGTCTGAAAACTCCAAAAAATAGACAATAACCAATATCAAAATATAAAATGGCCAAACAGAAAACGAGGTAGCTGTTTTAAAAATGCAACTAAATCTCCGAGAGCTCATTTTAACCTCAAAAATATTGACACTCGGGCAAGTATTTCCACAATGGAGTGCTTGCACGAACTCGTTATACGAACTCCGAAAACCCTTCTCCAGACTCAAATAATACACGTCGAGCACAAAAAAAAGAATAACAGGTACCGTCGAAGCAAGTAACGTATCTTGCTTCCCTCTTTCCAGAAGCAGAACCAACATAGCGGATACGACGGTTACACACCATGTTTTCACCGCGCTGCTATTGTTGGCCATTCGGGCGATGATGGATTGATATATCTGTAAATGAACTTGTACGGCAGTGCTGTTCAAATTATATCGTTCGGGATCAAGCATAGCCACCACCTTCAACCAATCAAGCTGTAAAGCTCATCTAATGAGTGTTTGTTTATTGGTTTACCGCCTGAAAGCCATTTATTCAGTATATCTGACCTGAGAAGCTTTAAATGTCTGACCGGTGCAGGATGGTATACTTCAAGATTCATAGCCTCGTCAAAAACCTCAGTTGAAGCTTCTGACTTCACAACGCCCCGTCTATCCGAATAACGAGGTGGCGGGGTTCTTCTGATCATAGAACTGATCATTAGCTCCGAGTGTACCCATGGGGAAAAAGTTTTTTGCTTGTCAACCAACTCCGTCATTTCGCTGGCACTGGCAACCAATGAATTCTCAGAATCTATGAACAGAAAGGCTTCAGCCCGGTCGATCATATTATGAAGCGCCGTGTTCAAAACCATATACACATGCGCTGTTGATTGGTTGCGCTTTTCATAATGGTAAGTGTTCGTCATAGATTGCCAGCAGTATTGATCATCAACCTCACGCAGAAAATCGTACACCGACGCCCAAACTTCTGAATCGATGAAAACACTTAACCCCAACTCCTGCATTGCAGCAGCCAATCGTAAGGCGTCATCCCTATCGTCAAACGAGTGTGAAAGGAACACATCTGGAGTTCCGATCGGAAAAAGCTTATCGGCAACTTTCTTTGCATCAATTGGCTCGCCGGACACTATCATCTCCTTGACAGACTGGAGATCCACTTGGTTTCGTCGTTCCTTGGCTGGTCGATTCTGGGCGTCGAGTTTAAAGCCTGATGTCAGCCTAAATCCTTTGTACATTTCTTACTCCTCGTGAAGCCACCCCAGTTAGTCCGGTAGCGAAGGTACTTACTTTTTGAAAACTGGAGAAATTTTTTTCGATCACTGACAAACTTCAGCTTACCGCCTGGCATGCCGCCGAGTCGCCACCAACACATGCCAAATCAGCGTTTTACTGCAGAACTACATGCACGGATTCGGCGTCATTCATCAGTTTTTGATGAGCAAAATGTAGAGACAGGCCTAATCGTCGGTTTGGTGGGCCGGATGGTTCAGGTGGAGTATGACGCCAGGGCTTACCAGGGGGTCGCCGATGAATTCTATGCCGGCTGACTCCATCGCTCGTTGCAGTGAATGCATCGTTTGAGAATTACCCGAAGGAATGCCTTTCTGAAGTTCATATCTCCGAACTGTCGCCACTCCAACGCCACTGTGTTTAGCAAGCTCAATCGCATTCCAACCAAGCAACGCACGCCCTGCTCGCATTTGACAAGATGATATCATTGTGTATAATTATGATATTATTTATATCATTCCGGTTAGTTAAAGGAGCAGAGAATACCATGATCGACGAACTTCTCGCCTCATTCGATGGCGCCTTCTCAGACAATACAGTCAGAGCTTATCGGTCCGACTGGATGCATTACGAATCCTGGTGCAATGCCAACAGCATGCAGATTATGCCTGCCACCGCCGAGAATCTCGCCACCTACATCAAGGATATGGCAACCACGCTCAAAAGCTCAACCATCCGGCGCCGAATAGACTCGCTTTCAAGCATTTTCTCATTATCCAAAAACCACAATCCCACCCATGAGCCGGAAGTCTTGTTGGCTCTTAAACGCATGCATCGGCAGATCGGTCGCGCCCAGAAACAAGCTGAACCACTCACCAGGGATTACATGGACAAAATGAAAACTCGCTGCAACAGCTCTGCCAGAGGCCTTCGAGACAAGTTGATTCTACAACTGGGCTACGAAACCATGCGCCGGCGCGCAGAACTCTGCCGGCTCAGGCTGGAAGACGTCCGTAAGATGCCGAAAGGTAAGTATGCCCTGATGTTAAGATTTTCCAAAACCGATCAGTACGGCGAAGGCACCTGGATCCCGATTTCCGAAACGCTGTATCAGCTGATCGAACGCTGGAAAAAACGCATCGGTGAAGAAGAAGGCTATATTCTGCGCTCTGTCGGAAAGGATGGCACGGTGGGAGAGCACCTCACTCCCGGCTCCATCATTCCGATTTTGGTCGACCTGCAGCATCGCGCCAGGCTACGCGCCCTACCACGATTCAGCGGCCACTCACTTCGGGTTGGAGCCGCCCTGGATTTGTTGGACAAAGGTGTGCCGCTGGAAAAAATCATGCTCCGCGGTGGCTGGAGTACCAAAAGCACCACGCTGCGGTACCTCAGTGCCTGGTCAGGGGCGAGCATCGATGTTTACGAAGAGAACAAACAAGCTTGAACTGTTCTGTAAGGTAATTGCAACGCCCCTGTTGCTCAAAAAGATGGGGACAGATTTTAAATCTGTCCCCATTTCAATCAATACATTTAACGGTAGTAGCAAACTTATATCATAAATCGAGGTGCTGAAAGTTCAGCGCGGGCAATAGCATTGGTCCGTACATGTGACGCCCGCTCAGTGTCATCAGTTGCTCTCTGGCGGCGGAATACAGTACTGAAGCGCCATTGATTACGACAGTTTTTTTGCAATCTTCGACGCTGCCACTGTCTTTAAGACCAAACACACCTTCAATAATCACCTCAAAGCTGTACGGAAAATGGTCATCTTCCGGCTTATAAGCCATCTCCAGCCGCAACAGATATGGCCCGCAATCTCCGGCATCATCGTCACTGAACAGGCTTACTTCCGGCTCTAGGTGAACACCCTCAAAATCTGGATAAGGGCTTTCGTTTTTAGCCAAATTGGCGGGATTCAAACCTTCTCTGGCGTGAAGGGCCAGAGTCACAAAATGATAGTGCTGCAATTGAAGTGGCGAACGGTTCATCAATGCTCCTAAGCCACCAGCTTCATTCGGGCTTCTTCGCGAGTGTAATTACGAGTTGCAAGCGCACTTTGGGATACTTTGCGATGTAGCTCGGTGGACGCATGCAACAGCTGCCGGGATTTGTACAAATTATTCACAGCCTCCTGCTGCATCGCCTGGTGCTTCTCAGGATCTACAACTTCAGACTGCTGATGAGCCTTTCTAAGTATTACGTCAAATTCTAGCCCTATAGCTCGGCAAACCTGGAAAATGGTTTTCAACGTAAGATTTGAGCTACCGGTGAGCACTTTGGATACACGACTTCTTTTCCAGTTGAGCTGTTCGGCCAGGGCTGCACTGGACAACCCTGCCTCTTGGACGGCTGAGGCCAATACGATGGCAACATCCTGAGCTTTGGCTTCAAAAATAACGTTTTCATCTTCCCAAATCGAATTGCACAGATCCGCAAACTCTTTATCGATGGTACTCACGTTCAGATCACCTCCGTGGTGCTGCTGAAGAGCCAGGGCTTAATGCTTCGAGTTGAAGCTGCCCCTCGTTTTCAGCACTTATATACCGTTTTACTTCCTTCTCAAGCGCTAATTCTTCAGCCTGCGAGAGTTTATCTTTGCGTTTTGCCAACACACTTGCCAGAAAAATCAGTTTTCCTTGGCCATAATAAAACGGTAATCGTATGTCTCCGTGGCGTATTCGCCAGATCACTCTATCCTTTCCTTGGTATTTGAACTTGTGCAGTTCGTGGCATTGTTTTTTGTCGTAATGAGCCGTAATAGGTTGGCCCATGGCCGCGATCTGAATTAGCTTTTTCAAGGCAAGAATTGCTGCCTTTTTATCTTCGATACTCGATAACCCGGCAATTTTCGAGAACAATACGCAGCCACTGTAATCGGCATGCTCGCACGGCGCGAACACCTGCCAACTTCCCTTAAGCTGCTTAGGTTCTGGCTGTGCTTGATAACCAATGGATTTGAATGTAATCCGCTTCAGTGGTAGTGGCATGTTAACTTTTAAGTGAACCTCATTCAACAAGCTGTTGATTAATCTTCCGTGAAAAAAGGGGTACGCGCTTTTGCACAACTCCACCCGGCTGCGGTGGCGCTCAGTAGTCGGCTTCTGAAAGTCCTGTCGATTGCTTATGAAACCAGGGACAGATTTCAAATCTGGCCCCCTACATTAGCGCCAAACCGGGGACAGATTTCAAATCCGTCCCCTATCTTGATGTCGCCGGCGTTTAACACCTAGCCCACGGTTTCACTGGCTTTGATCAGCGGCGTTAAGTCCAGCGCTAAGAAGCACACTCGCCGCGGTATTCTTCTGCCTGCTCTGAGGCGTTTAGTGAAAAGGTTGCGTCTAGAAAATTAGTCAGCATTTACTTTGTTGAGAATAGACACATCAATATTGCCGTTTTTCAGTGTTTCCCGCCCACTTATCGCCACACGATTTTCATGCACAAAAGCATCCATTACTTCGTCAAAAATTTCTGAAGAAAAAGCACAAACATGATCCCTATTATCCGATGTTTGCCGAAGCGTGAACGACAAATTATCTCGATCCATCTGAGACACAAGGCCCTCAGGGGTCGTTGTTTTTTCTTCCTTGTTTCTCACCGACTGAAGCGCTCTTTTAACGTGTTTCGATGTATCACGATCGAGTCGGAAACTTTTATCGGCTTGGCCCAGTATGGTTCCACCTACCTCGAACTCTGTCACCGTGCCGGAAAGCGGAGGCACCAGTTTTTCCAAAGCTTCCAGCAGCTCGATATCGAGTGTTTCAAGTGTGCTGTCACCGTCCTTTATTCCAGTAGACCTGATAATTGCATCGGCCAACGTATTGCCAATTAGAAACATTTCGGCATCGTCTTCATCTTGAAGCAGTCTTTCCTGCTGCGTATTGGGCAAGCTGAACGCCACTTCAAAACTGTTGTAGGCAAAATGCTGCACAGGCAAGTCATACAGCCGCCTCCTGGAGTTACTAGCACGGCCTTGCTTGCTAGGTTCTTTAAATACATGGGCGGCCGTTTTCCTTAAAGCGGTGCTGGCACCCTCAACCACCTGCCTGATCACGCTGGCAGGTACGGTTCCAGCTGACAAACCCTCACCAATAGCCCGCAAACGAAAAGCAGGTTGAAGATGGGCCCGAAGCATTCGCCCCTTCTGTGGCAGTATAGACTCTGGTAATTCCGCAAGTGTCGTTCGCCAAGCATTTTTTGGACAAAAAGAATGGCTAGTTTCAAGTACCCATAAAAGCGGCTGATCGAGTGCGGCCCTAACGGTAAGCGAACCGCTTTCAAGCTTAGCCAGCATACGATCGTCTGTCGGCACAACAACAAAGCGCATGCTGCTTTCATTTTCGTCCACCAACATGAAAAGCGCGGTGCACACTCGCGTTTGAGCTGAGAATAGACGAGGCCCGTCAACATCAATCAAAATACTTTGAATCTCAAACCCGTCAAAATCGCTGGAGCTGCAGGCCAGACCTTTTATGTTCCAGTCCATTGTTAACACTCACTGCTTAACGTGAAGGTAGCGGCGCGCTCTACACCTTCGAATGGCTACCAAGTTAAGTGCGATGGCCGCGTTTTGGTTGGTGTAGCTTTGATCTTACCGTGATCCGCGTTCAGCTCTCCACAAAAAACCAGTTTGCCCAGTTTTGGAAAAAGCGTTGTTATGTGCCTTACTTCAGGCGAGTTGCGGAACACTGACAAACCGTGGCGTATGCACTGATTGCCTGTCGACAACTGTAAAACTAAAACAGCCAACCCGCATCACCCCAACCTTAGGGACAGATTTCAAATTTGTCCCTTTACGTTACAGCCAAACCACAGCCATATCAGCGTTTTGCTGCAGAACTACATGCACGGATTCGGCGTCATTCATCAGTTTTTGATGAGCAAAATGTAGGGACAGGACTAATCGTCGGTTTGGTGGGGCGGATGGTTCAGGTGGAGTGTGACGCCCGGGGTTACGAGGGGGTCGCCAGTGAATTCTATACCGGCTGACTCCATCGCTCGTTGCAGTGAATGCATCGTTTGAGAATTACCCGAAGGAATGCCTTTCTGAAGCTCATATCTCCGAACTGTCGCCACTCCAACGCCACTGTGTTTAGCAAGCTCAATTGCATTCCAACCAAGCAACGCACGCCCTGCTCGCATTTGACAAGATGATATCATTGTGTACAATTATGATATTATTTATATCATTCCGGTTAGTTAAAGGAGCAGAGAATACCATGATCGACGAACTTCTCGCCTCATTCGATGGCGCCTTCTCAGACAATACAGTCAGAGCCTACCGATCCGACTGGATGCATTACGAATCCTGGTGCAATGCCAACGGCATGCAGATTATGCCTGCCACCGCCGAGAATCTCGCCACTTACATCAAGGATATGGCAACCACGCTCAAAAGCTCAACCATCCGACGCCGAATAGACTCGCTTTCGAGCATTTTCTCATTATCCAAAAACCCCAATCCCACCCATGAGCCGGAGGTTCTGCTGGCCCTTAGGCGCATGCACCGGCAGATCGGTCGCGCCCAGAAACAAGCTGAACCACTCACCAGGGAGCACATGGACAAAATGAAAACTCGCTGCAACAGCTCTGCCAGAGGCCTTCGAGACAAATTGATTCTACAACTGGGCTACGAAACCATGCGCCGGCGCGCAGAACTCTGCCGGCTCCGGCTGGAAGACGTCCGTAAGATGCCGAAAGGTAAGTATGCCCTGATGTTAAGATTTTCCAAAACCGATCAGTACGGCGAAGGCACCTGGATCCCGATTTCCGAAACGCTGTATCAGCTGATCGAACGCTGGAAAAAACGCATCGGTGAAGAAGAAGGCTATATTCTGCGCTCTGTCGGAAAGGATGGCACGGTGGGAGAGCACCTCACGCCCGGCTCCATCATTCCGATTTTGGTCGACCTGCAGCATCGCGCCAGGCTACGCGCCCTACCACGATTCAGCGGCCACTCACTTCGGGTTGGAGCCGCCCTGGATTTGTTGGACAAAGGCGTGCCGTTGGAAAAAATCATGCTCCGCGGTGGCTGGAGTACCAAAAGCACCACGCTGCGGTACCTCAGTGCCTGGTCAGGGGCGAGCATCGATGTTTACGAAGAGAACAAACAAGCTTGAACTGCTCTGTAAGGTAATTGCAACGCCCCTGTTGCTCAAAAAGATGGGGACAGATTTTAAATCTGTCCCCATTTCAATCAATATATCCAACAGCGGTTCATCGTAAGCAATGGGATGGACTCCTCCTCACCTAACCGGCATCTGTGTGCCAAAATGGTGAGTGAGGAGGAGTCCATCCCATTGCTTACCATGAAAATCAGAAAAAACGAGCATGCGTCAGGATACGTTGATGCGTCGTGGTTACCTCTACATAGATACAGCAAGGGCAGCCAATAGGCTGCCCTTGTCATGTTTGTAATTCACACTGAATTTCGGTCAGTGCTTGACCTCTGACCTTAACCGACTAACTTCATCAACCGTCAAACCAGCAATCTCTGCAATCATCTGATCATCCATTTCGGTGCGGTGGATCAGGTTATGGGCGATTTGTTCAGCCTTCATGTGCTCACCTTCTTGACGACCTTCTTGACGCCCTGCCAACATGCCTTCAAGCCGTTCTTTCTTAAATAAATTCTCTAAGTTCTCTGCCAACATATCTCTGTCCTCCACCAAACTGTTGAGCTGATCCAGGTGTACTTCAGCTCCAAGTCGCTGCAAATGGCGCTTGAGCCAGCGGGTAATGATTCTGTCGGTACGATCCTTATTTGGGTCCGACTGTACGATCGCCACAACCCGATCCACCGCCTGCTGCAAAGCCTTCCAGCTGTGGCCCGCATTCTCGACACTGAACACGCCACTCAACGGTGTCTGGCGCAAGCCTAATTCCTCATCAGTATAACGCCCCTCGTCAATCAGGTAATAGCGAAGGTGTGGTTGGCTGCTGCAGATCTAAACTGGGGACGGATTTCAAATCCGTCCCCTACTTTGCACCATCTCGTAAATGTCCTGGTGGGCTGACCGGCGGAGAGTAAGTGCCTGTCCACGACAATATTTACGACAATATTTCCACGACTAATGATGAATATTGCACAGGAGGGCTTTGCGGGTTGCTGTGGAGGGCACTGGTAGATGAGATTGGTCATGGGCTGCCTGTTTATGAGCAGCACCCGAAAAAATGGCAAAAATCTTCGTGCAGCCGCTGAAACCGCGCATCCGACAACTGACCATACTTTTTTACAATGACCTGCCGCGAAATAACAAACGTTTTACGAACCATGATCTTCGAACGCTTTGGCAAAGCTCCCAGCGCCATATCGGATGGCTCCAGAATAAATTCATCATCATGCAGCCGCAAAGTCTGACTGCTAACCGGTATGCCAACAAAGTCATCAAACGGCAGGTTATCTTTAAACACAATCACTGGCCGACGTTTGCTAGTCTGGAAGTCCGAAAAATAGAACTCACACAGCAACACCTCCCCTGGGGTCAGGTCCATACATCGTCCTCGGCCTCGTCTTGCCATTCCTCGATAGCGTTCGCTGAATGCCGGGAAAACGCCATTACCTCGGCATTCGCCTTTGACTCCCCGACCATCACAACCACTCGGGCATGGATATTTCTGAGACGAGCGTACTCCGGGGGAATTTTAACGACGCCATTCTGAATGTCAGCTTCAAACTCGATTGCGTACATACAAACCTCTTCTTGCCATGAGCAACAAAAAAATATGATAGCACGTAGAGGCTGATGGCCCCGTAGAATGTGCGGATAAACACAGTGTAGTTCTTCGACTACAAGGGCACGATGCAAAAATAAATACGGGTTTCTGACCAATATGAGTGCCTGTCCGCCATGCGTTTGACGTAAAGAACGCCGAGAAAGGAGGGGATGCCTGTCCATGCGCGGCGCGATGCGCGCGTCGTCTGACTATGGCAGAGTTATCAGTGTTTCTGCTCTTTACGAAGTACCTTGACCTCATCATCGGACAAGCCAGAAGCTGTCGCAATTTGAGCATCGGTCAGCAGACCCATCGCAATCAGGTTACGGGCAATTTGCTCAGCCTTCATGTGCTCACCTTCTTGACGCCCTTCTTGACGACCTTCTTGACGACCTTCTTGACGCCCTGCCAGCATGCCTTCAAGCCGTTCTTTCTTAACCAAGTTCTCCAAATTCTCTGCCAACATATCTCTGTCCTCCACCAAACTGTTGAGCTGATCCAGGTGTACTTCAGCCCCGAGTCGCTGCAAATGGCGCTTGAGCCAGCGGGTAATGATTCTGTCGGTACGATCCTTATTTGGGTCCGACTGTATGATCGCCACAACCCGATCCACCGCCTGCTGCAAAGCCTCCCAGCTGTGGCCGGCATTCTCGACGCCAAAGACCCCACTCAACGGTGTCTGGCGCAAGCCCAACTCTTCATCAGTATAACGTCCTTCATCCACCAGGTAATACCGCAAGTGTGGTTGATAGACACGCAAGAAAGCAGGAGGTTCCGGCTGCACCATCTCGTAAACATCCTGCTCTGCGGTCCAGCGCTGCGAACCATTGTAAAGCACGATAGGGAATACTGGCGGCAACCCACCTTTTGGTGTTGTCACCTTGTTCTTCAGCAGGTGGTCGTAAAAACAGGCCACATAGTGCATCAACCGGATTGGCATAGTGCGATCAACCCGGGATTGAAACTCCAGCAGAATATACAAATACACCTGCTGAGGCACGCCTTCCCAAGTGATCTCAACAGACCACACGACGTCTTCGAACTTCTCCTCGAACAGCGGCGTAATATAATTACCACTATGGTTCTTGAGCGTATTGAAATCCATTAGGCCGGCAATTTCAGAGGGAGCAAACCCCTCAACTAACTGTTGTACAAATTCCGGGTGGCTGAACAATTCCTTGTAACCGGTGTCGTGGTGATTCGTTGCCATGCGTCCTCCTGACTCAGCAAGCTTTATTGTACCACGCTCAGGATTTTCAGCAGGTAGGACTGGATGTTCTCGGGGACAGATTTCAAATCTGTCCCCGCTTTTTCAACCGTGATTAGACGCCATACGTTTGTTACGTTTGTGCGAGCGGGCCACGGCTTTTGAGGCGACTATCGCAAAGAACGCCGAAGAGTGGCCTAGCGGCGTACCCGGACGACCCTTTTTTGCTGAACCGGTCTCACGCCTGGGAATTTTGCACCACTACAGGTTCTTGGTGTGGGCGAGTCGTCAAGTCCACGCCCAACGCCCGCGTTACCGCAAGCATGGTTTTCAGCGTAGGGTTGCCCTGCCCACTGAATGAGCGGTATAGCTGTTCACGGGAAAGGCCGGTTTCACGTGCCAGCTCTGCCATACCCTTGGCGCGTGCCACTACCCCCATCGCCTTAGCGATGTAGCCAGAATCACCGGTTTCCAGTGCATCAGCAAGAAATATCGCAATGGCATCCTTGCTGTCTAGCGCCGCCGCCGGATCGTAGTCATAAATATTGTCGCTCATAACCCCTCCCATTCAACTGCTAAGCGTTGCGCCGTGTCGATATCACTTTGCTGGGTGCTTTTATCCCCGCCACAAAGCAAAATAACCACCTCATTACCGCGCTGCTTGAAGTAAACACGATACCCAGGGCCATGGTGGATGCGCAGTTCGCTGACGCCCTGCCCCACCGACTTTACATCCCCTGCAAGGTTATTGGCGAGCCGAAAGATGCGGTAAGAAATCAGTGCCTTGGCACGCGATTCACGGATTTTACGCTCCAATTTTCGGTAGGTATCAGTCTGTTTAATATCGAGCGTAAGCACAGTGTAGTTCTTAGATTACAAAGGCTCAATCCAAGGAAAAATGCGGGTTTCTGACCAATACGAGTGCCTGTCAGCGACGTTTTATCCCAGCTATGGCCGGCGCTCTCAAATACCAAACACGCCGCTCAAGGGGGCTACTGTTGAACTCTTCGCCAGCGCATTAAGCGCTGAGCCCATGCCTCTTCCCGGTCGAATCCGCATACGTCCTTGTTTGAATGGGCAGAAGGGCTTTTCTAAGAGCACTGGTTTGGTCGTTAATCTGCCACCGTTTACTGGGCGAATAACGCCCTTGCCCTAGGGGACCACCGCCACCCAGTAACAATCGGTGAAAATACAGCGTCAATTCCTGCAAATGCCGTGCACCCTCACGCGGACAGACTGGATACTGGCTCAGTAACTCCAAAACACAGAGTAGCCGCTGGAATCCCTCTCGGGAGAGACGGGGACGCAGCAGTTCCAAGTCTGTTTTGGTGGGGAAATAGCCTTGATACCAAACTACGTCAGCCAGTTCTTTGATGTCCTCCAGCCTGGCGTCCAGCGGAAGCGAACCCACTTGACGGAGCAGTTCTCGTGTATTCAACATGGCCATCCCCCCAATTGCTCACTGATAATCTTTCAGCGATGATTCCAAGTTACCCAATACTGGCATTTTATTGCCGACATAATAACCAATGGCCTCACGAGCCAGTCGCTCGAATTCATTAACATTCACGAACGGCAACCTGAGTAAGGACTGTATATCTTTCTGATCCCGGTCTCCGAAGCGACCTAGTTTGGATATGGCCACATCAACTGGACTGGCTACGTAAACCTCGACATTCGGAATATCACTTTGCGTCGTTAAACGAATCACACGATCTTCATAGTCTTCATGCAGCGGGCCTAGTGTCGTATTAAAGCTGAGGTCCAGCTCCAACATTTGGGACACACCTTCCTCATCAAAAAAAACGTATGCATCGTCGCCTAATAGTCCAATAATCTCAGATCGGTCAGCACGGCCGTGAGAAGCAACCTCTGCATCCACGTCAGCACTCCCTCTGGACTGAGTATGAATATGCACCGCACAGCCCCCGAAAACGATCACCTGAAAAACTCCCATCGTCCCATCTGCATAAACGGGCTCCAGTACACTAAAGAATTCTACAAGAGCTTTGCCAAGCGCCGTTCCAGGCTCAATCACGGGGTAACCTCTCGGTTCTAGCAGCATAAACCACTCTCTTCAGACATTTTGTTGAGTTTACCACACGGTCGATCTGCTAGAGAGCCGTCTGAGCCAGACCGTCAGCCTGTAACCAGAAAAGCAAAAAAGAGTCCCTTCGCACTCCTGCCCCACGCCGCCCTGAAAGCGAGCGTGAGGTGGACTGAATGTTTAGGTGAGCTTACAGCTGTAAACACCGGTCTAAAAGCGCTGCTATTTGCCGAATATCCACACAGTCAGATTTTTCCTCAGATCGTTTGCGGCGGGCCAGTAATTTGGCCAGGTGTAACAGTTGGGCATCGGTGACATCACCTTCAACACGATAGGTGCCGGAGGTTTCCCCGGCGATGAGTTTGGGATGAAGCTGAGCGGGGTGATTTTGTTCGGCAATAGGCGGCTTCAACAGTGCATTCATGGTGTGTCTCCAAATAAAGTGGTGGTGTCCGTCGGTGAACAAGCCTGGCGTTACGTCACCAGGTCCGCGCCTTTTAACTCGGCAAAGCGTTCCGTGAGCTTCCACAGCGCACGGTTCAGGCGCACATCTTCGGTCACGCTGTTGATGGCGCGGGTACGGGTGGCGCGTCCGCTGGTGGAGCGCCCGCGTAAGCCGCCTTTGAACAGGTTTTCCTGGGTGCGGCCAAACACCTGCCACAGGGTGCTGCCGGCGTCCTCGGTGCGCCGGGCTTCCAGAATGTCATCGGGCTTTATAAGGCAACAAACGGAGTGAGTGCCTGTCCATGTATTCTTACGTCGTGCCGCTGGCTCGCTTGATAAATACTACCAGCTAAGTGTCACACTGGATCCTGGAACGCCCCTTGTGGCAGCCTGAGAGCCGTTCCATTCATATAGATACAACAAGGGCAGCCAATAGGCTGCCCTTGTCATGTTTGTAATTCACATTGAATTTCGGTCAGTGCTTGACCTCTGACCTTAACCGACTAACTTCATCAACCGTCAAACCAGCAATCTCTGCAATCATCTGATCATCCATTTCGGTGCGGTTGATCAGGTTATGGGCGATTTGTTCAGCCTTCATGTGCTCACCTTCTTGGCGACCTTCTTGACGACCTTCTTGACGCCCTGCCAGCATGCCTTCAAGCCGTTCTTTCTTAACCAAGTTCTCCAGATTCTCTGCCAACATATCTCTGTCCTCCACCAAACTGTTGAGCTGATCTAGGTGTACTTCAGCCCCGAGTCGCTGCAAATGGCGCTTGAGCCAGCGGGTAATGATTCTGTCGGCACGATCCTTATTTGGGTCCGACTGTATGATCGCCACAACCCGATCCACTGCCTGCTGCAAAGCCTCCCAGCTGTGGCCCGCATTCTCGACGCCAAAGACCCCACTCAACGGTGTCAAGCGCATCGAACGGGGCAAACCCTTCGTCAACTGCTGAACAAACTCCGGGTGGCTGAACAATTCCTTGTTGCCGGTTTCAAGAGCCGGCTGGGGACAGACTTAAAGTCTGTCCCCACTTTGGTGCTGGCTTTACTCCCTGGGGACAGATTTATAAATCTGTCCCCGCTTTACTTCAGTTTCCTCCTCGGGACAGATTTCAAATCTGTCCCAGCTTCTCTTTTCCCGCCCTCGGGACAGATTTCAAATCTGTCCCGGCTTTATCGACTGTCCCGGCTTTACCGGCTTTATCGGCCACCAACGGCCGCGGATTCAAATTCCACACCAGGTCTTCAACACCGCCATTAGGCGCAAAACCCGTAGGAGCGGTTTTCAGGATAGAAACCACACCCTCACAATCAAAGGCGTGGCTGGCGTATTGCAGTTGCCTGATGGTATCCGCCACCTCAGGCCAGGTCATACACACTTCACGGGCCATCATAATGCGCGGGTGTGCCGTGCCTTGTGGATCGTCACCAATCAAAAGCTCTTCAAATAATTTCTCACCAGGTCGCAGGCCACTGAACACCAACTCTATCTCGCCATCTGGCTGCTCGGCGGTTCTTTCGCGGCGGCCCATCAAATGCATCATCTTGCGAGCCAAATCGGCAATTTTTACCGGCTCGCCCATGTCCAGCACAAACACCTCGCCACCCTGCCCCATACTGCCGGCCTGCAGCACCAGCTGGCTGGCTTCGGGAATGGTCATGAAATAGCGAATAATGTCCGGATGGGTGACCGTCACCGGGCCACCGCTACTAATCTGATCCCGGAACAAGGGCACCACCGAACCGGATGAGCCCAGCACATTGCCAAAACGCACCATCGAGAAAGCCGTCGCACTCTGGCGCTGCGCCAGCCCCTGCAACACCAACTCCGCCATACGCTTACTGGCGCCCATCACGTTGGTGGAACGTACCGCTTTATCGGTAGAAATCAACACAAACAACTCAACGCCCGCTGCAACCGCCGCCTCGGCCGCGTGCAATGTGCCAAACACATTGTTCTGCACACCTTCAATCACATTGTGCTCTACCAGCGGCACGTGCTTGTAAGCCGCCGCGTGATACACCGTTTGCACCCCAAACGAACGCATTACCGCTTCACAACGGCGGCGGTGCACCACACTGCCCAACAATGGGTGAACACACACGTTCAGACCTTCCACGAGATTGATCTGCTGAAGCTCGCGCTCAATGGCGTACAACGCAAACTCAGACTGCTCAAACAGCACCAGGCACTTGGGCTGGTGGCGAATAATCTGCCGGCACAACTCAGAACCAATCGAGCCACCGGCGCCGGTTACCATCACCGAACGATCAAACAGCGACGAAGCCACCTGGGCGTTGTCTGGCCGCACCGGGTCGCGCCCCAGCAGGTCTTCAATTTCCAGATCACGAATGTCATTAATGCGCGCCTGGCCGGCAATCACTTCGCTAAACGACGGCACGGTTTGTACCGGCAACTCCAGCTTTTCCAACTGCGTCAGCAACTCGCGACGATTGACGTCCATGTCCGCATCCACCGCCAGCAGCAAGCGTTCGACACGATGGCTGTGCACCGCCTCTTCCAAATGGCTCAACGCAAACGCCGGCAAGCCCACAATCAAGGTTTTGTGGTTGGCAGGTATCAGACTGATAAACATGACAGGGTGGTATTCGTCACCCTGCTGTAACGCTTTGGCCAACTGAACACCGGTTTTACCGGCACCTATAATCGCCACGCGCTCTTTATCACGCCCGGAAGAGTACTGCACCAACATGCGCATACTCATACGGCTCCCACCCACAAAAATTAACGCCAGCGCGGCGTAGATCACCGGAACAGAACGGGGAACAAACACGTTCAAACCATAGCTAAGTAACACCAGCAACAACGTCGAGGCCGCAACGCCGGTGATGATGGTTATGAAAGCCCGGTCACTCATGTATCGAATAACAGCACGATACAAACCAAGCCGAACGAACACACCCAGCGTAAACACCACGGTAAGCAGTGATATCAGCAACTGAGCTCTGTTTGGTTCCCACAAGGCCACGTCGAGGCGCAACGCAAAAGAGGCCCAGAGCGCAAAAGAAAGGGCGAAAAAATCCACAAACAGAGAGATTACGCGCTTTTTGAAGCGAGAAAGTCGCAGAAACGAATTAAACATGGTCACTCACGGCTTGCTCCATGACGGCCGCTAATACCCGGCAAGTCTTCTCAATTTCCGCCTTCGTCAGCGTTGGATGCACCAAAAACATCAAGCTGGTCTCACCAATCTCGTGAGCAACCGGTAAAGGCAGTTCCGGGCGCCAACCTGTGTTATCAAAAGCCTTCTCCAGATAAACCTCCGAGCATGAACCGGAGAAACACGGCACACCTGCTTCTACAATAGCACCCAAAATACGATCGCGATTCCAGCCATCGGCTAACGTCTCTGGCTCCACGAACACGTAGCACTTATAGGCGGCGTGCTCCAACTCGTCCGGAACTTGCGGTACGCGTAAACCCGGTAAGCTGCTCGCGGTGTCCCAGATGGCCTGAGCATTTGCCTGCCGAGCACTGCGCCAGTCAGCCATGCGGGTCAGCTGAATTCGGCCAAGTACACCCTGCATTTCTGTCATACGCCAGTTGGTGCCGAAACTCTCGTGCAACCAACGAAATCCCGGCGGATGCTCGCGCTCGTAGATCGCACTCCAACTTTTTCCATGGTCCTTAAACGACCACATACGCGACCACAAATCACGGTCGTTACAGGTGACAACACCGCCCTCACCGCCAGTCGTCATAATCTTATCCTGACAAAATGACCATGCGCCGGCGTGCCCAATTGAACCAACAGAGCGGCCCTTATACATAGCACCATGGGCCTGAGCGCAATCTTCTATCACAAAAAGATCGTGCTGCTTGGCCAATTCCATAATCGGATCCATGTCACAGGGCCAACCGGCCAAGTGAACACAAATAATCGCCCGGGTTTTGGGCGTAACCACAGCGGCAATGGTTTCAGCCGTCACGTTCTGAGAATCTAAATCTACATCCGCAAACACCGGCGTGGCACCGGCCATCACAATACTCGAAACCGACGCCAAAAATGTCCGCGACGTCACCACTACTTCATCACCCCGCCGACGCCCAAGCCCTGAAGAATCAAATCGAGAGCAACCGTGCCGTTGGCAAGCGCGATGGCGAACTCGCTGTCAGAAAAGGTAGCAAATTCCTTCTCAAACTCGCGACATTCCTGGCCGGTCCAGTAATTGACTTTATTGGAGAGAAGTACATCACGTACTGCATCGGCCTCTTCTTCAGTGAAAGAAGGCCAGGGAGAAAAGGATTTGTTTAGCATAATAACTCAATAAAAGGATGAGAATTTAGTGCCCAGGACTTTCTTCCCGACGGTGGTGAGGTAGCTGCCAAGTAGGAAGAACAATGCGTGGCAAGCGCAGGCGCTCACATTGGGATGCCAGAAACTCTCGCCAATAAGGCCATACGTGAAGGCTTGCGTTCTGAACGGCAAACTCATCAATGCACGTTTGCTCGATTTCTTTATCGAGGGCGTATTCCGCGATGAACTCCGCTTCGATATTCGCAAAAACCTCCGGTTCTTCTTGGGCATCACCTGGAGTGGCCCAGCGCACACCAAGACGTACGAAAACGCGCACCAGCTTCCCATTGTTCTCGACGTCAGCAATCGTTGTTTGGCGGATTGCGTGCATTTGCTGAATTTTCAGCGTTTCCAGATCTCCGGGGTATTTGGGATCGAAATCATCGTGGCAGCGAGAAAAGGTGTCCCGAAGATAGACATCCTGGAGCTTAAGGTTGTCGATTGCGTCTTGGAGCGTAGCGGAAATTGTCATGCATATTTCCTCGGCTCTTCATGGACAGAGGACGAAACAACATGCAGTTTTGATCTTTTTTTTCGAGTAATTACACGGCCCAAGTTGGCCGCAGAGTCTACCGTCACCCACAACCCATCCGGTTTAACTGATGATACGTCGGCCTTGAAAGCCAAAACGGCAAACGCCTCAGGCAATTCATCCGCAAGACGAAGTAACTTGTCCATTGCCTCAGATTGACTGACGTCGTCACTCTCATACTTAGAAAAAGCGACCGGTCCACCACCAAAAATTTTAGCCGCCTCACTCTGGTTGACACCCAAGCGCTCGCGCAGGGCCCGGACTTGAGCTCCTGTCAGCAAGCCATCAACCTGCTTCTTAAACGCTACCATCGTGCGCTTGTTGGCACGGAGCTCTAAAGGTCCGGCTTGCTCAGAGCCGCAGCCATCACACACAGAGTAATGACTTTCGATTTCTCTAGAGACCTCGCGATGTTCCGCAGCAATCATCTCAACTTGCGGAGTCAGTGAACCCTCTCCGCAAACGGGGCAAACATCTGATTTACTCATGATTAACCTCGATCTTCCGACAAGTGGCAAGAGACTAACAGTATTACAGTGCCGGTTTTAGCGATCGCAAATTTAATGTAGTACTCGATTTGAAGTTCTTTGTGTGCATAACGGATCCATTCCTTTTTAGTTAGTGTGTAGGAATCACAAGCCGCCCAAGGCCCTTTAGAGCGCTGTTCACACCATTCCGAACTCTGATAACGACCATGCTGAAGCGCCTCAATTAAAAGTACTACCGCATCATCTCCGTCCAGAGCGTATTTCTGAAGATCACTTTTGCACTTACGCGTCCATGCCCGCGTAGATTCCTCGCCTTTGCGCAGAATCTCCAAAACCCTGTGATGCTCATACAAAGGCCCACCTGGAATTTTCCGGGGCTCTCCCTCCCCTGGCGGTTTAACCTCATAGGCAGTTACGTTCACCCGATTATTTACCATTATGGTAAGCCTTGCAAGTGTCAGCTGGGTTATCTGCGTCCATATAATCCTTTACTGAGCTGAGTCCGATGCGAGAAAGCACTAGGGTCTTGCACCATTCCCGGTACGAACGCGCTCTGCACCGGAAATATATTTAGCTTTTTCGCCACCGGTAGTCATGATCTTGTCCTGGCAGAACGACCAGGCACCAGCGTGGCCGATAGAACCTACAGAGTGGCCCTTATATCGAGCACCATGGGCCTGGGCGCAATCTTCAATCACAAGCAGATCGTGCTTCCCGGCCAGATCCATAATCGGATCCATATCGCAGGGCCAACCTGCCAAGTGAACACAAATAATCGCCCGAGTTTTTAGTGTGATCACAGCGGCGATTGTTTCAGCCTTCACGTTCTGAGAATCCGAATCTACGTCCGCAAACACCGGCGTGGCGCCGGCCATCACAATGCTCGAAACCGACGCCAAAAATGTCCGCGACGTCACCACTACTTCATCACCCGCGCCGACGCCCAAGCCCTGAAGAATCAGATCTAGAGCAACCGTACCGTTGGCAAGCGCAATGGCGTACTCGCTATCAGAAAAGGCAGCAAATTCCTTTTCAAACTCCCGGCACTCCTGACCAGTCCAGTAGTTCACCTTGTTAGATAACAAAACATCCGTCACGGCGCTAGCCTCTTCTTCCGTATAAGAAGGCCATGAAGAAAAGGGAGTATTTAGCATTAGTTACTCGGCATCCCTGTTGAATTAAAAAGTAGTATTAGATTATCGTGTTTTTTGACGCAATGTACCGATGGCTATTAAAACTTCCAGACTAACGGCACCAGGCACAGAACCACAGTTCCAGCCAACAGGCTAAGCGGAAGGCCAATCCGAACATAGTCCCCAAAACGATACCTTCCCGGGCCGTACACCATAAGATTGGTTTGATAACCGAGTGGCGTAATAAAAGAGGCGGAAGCCGCAAACATTACTGCCACAGCGTAAGGTAGAAAGTTAACACCAAGTTGCTGTGAAACTGCCAAAGCTATGGGGAACATCAAGACTGCTGCAGCGTTGTTGGTGATCATCTCGGTAAAAACGGCTGTCAGAACATAAATCAGCACCAGAGCAACCCAGGGAGTTAACCCACCGAATCCGAGAAGACCACCCGCAACCCATGCGGCAGCCCCGGTGACTGTCATTGCATTGCCCAGCGCAAACGACGCCGCAATAACCACTAGCACTGGCAGATCCACACTGCGTCGAGCACGGCTGGCGGTGATGCAACCTGAAAAAATCATCGCACCAGCGGCCAAAAATGCAGCCTCCATAATCTGTAATAAACCAGATGCACTGACCAACACCATCAATGCGAGTATTCCCAGCGCTCTGGGTGCTTTACGAAAATCCGGCGGCGTTGAGTCGTTGAGCGCACTAACCAGCAAGAAATCCCTACGGAACCGGTAATGCTCCACAAACTGATGACTCGCCTCAAGCAAAAGCGTATCGCCCATTCGAAAGGTGATATCGCCCAGTTTGCCCGGTACCCGCTTACCGTCACGGGACAGGGACAGAATCACAGCACTGAAACGGGTACGAAACTGACTGTCGCGAATGGTTTTGCTCAAACCCGGGAACTCAGGCCCTAACACAACTTCTACGAGGCACCGCTGATGATTAGCCACATCCAGCTTGTGGACATCGCCATTGGCCGGTTTCAGGCCTTGAATCCGACGCAACTCACTGGCGCATTCCGGAGCGCCCACAAAATAAAGGCGATCTCCCGACTGCAGCACCCGATCTGGCTCTACAGCGGTTATAAGACGCCCACCACGATCAATTTCAGTAAGATAGCCGTAGCTAAGAGCGCGCAAACCGGCTTCTGAGATGGTCTTGCCGACCAGTGGCCCGGGACCTACCACTTCAACCTCAACGCCGTACTCCCGCACAAGATCAAGCTCTTCCGTGACACCACCCCGGTCCGGAAGAATCCGGGAAGCAAACAGAACTAAAAACGTGCCCCCCACAAGAAGCAGTGGAACCCCAACCCAGGCCAACTCAAACAACCCCAGATGAATACCAAGGCTGCTCTGCAACATGCCATCGACTACCAGGTTGGTACTTGTACCAATCAATGTGCAGGTACCACCAAGAATGGCCGCATAGCTCAGAGGTAGCAGTAGCTTGGAAGCGGGGATACCTAAGCGCTGCGCCCAAGCCTGAATTGCGGGAATGAACATTGCCACCACTGCGGTGTTATTCATAAAACCACTGAGAATACCCGTGGGCACGATCATCCGCAGCTGTGCCCCTTTTTCCGTTTTGGGGTGGCCCAGCAACAAGCGCGCAATCCACTGCACAGCGCCCGTTTCTTTAAGCCCGGCGGCCACCACATACAAAGTGGCAATCGTAATCACTCCGGGATTTCCGAAGCCTGCCAGCGCCTCAGCCGGCCCCAGAATTCCTGTAATCAACAGAAATGCCAAAGCCGCCATCAGAACCAGATCGGCGGAAACACGAGTAAGCGAGAGCGCCGACAACACCGAAAACAGTGTTATCAGGGTAACGATGCCTTGCCACTCCATGGAGTTAATCCTTGCGGGCTATCATTTCCCGCTCAAGCAGGTAGGCGATAAGACCTTCCACGCAATCAATGACTGACATGCGGGATGTGTCCAGGCACAGCTCCGGATGGGGAGGGAGTTCGTAGGGGGAATCGATACCGGTAAAGTCTTTAATTTGACCAGAACGTGCTTTTTGATACAGCCCCTTTGGATCACGGGATTCGCAGGTCTCGATAGGTGTATTCATAAACACCTCAATAAACTCACCTGCAGGAAACAACTTTCGAACCAGGCGACGGTCACTGGTGAAGGGCGAGATAAACGCACTCATGACAATCAGGCCAGCATCTGCAAACAGTTTACACACCTCACCCACCCGGCGAATGTTTTCTTCCCGGTCGTGGTCTGAAAAGGCCAAATCTTTGCACAAACCGTGGCGAACGTTGTCACCATCCAGCAGAAACGTGTGATAGCCACGGTTATGCAATGCCACGTCCAGCGCATTGGCAACGGTTGACTTGCCGGAGCCGCTCAGCCCCGTAAACCAGAGCAGGCAAGGCTTCTGGTTCTTGTTCTCAGCGCGCTGAGAACGGACAACTTTGTGATCGTGCCAAACAATATCGTCTGCCAAAACAGAACTCCTTTGGAACCTGGATTCAGGAACTAAACAGATTTACAGGCCCACTCGGGGTAGTTTTCGCGGATAAACCGGTTGAGGTTGCGCTCTGCCTCAGTGTACTCCCGCGTTGGCAAATCACCCGAGCCATCCAACGCACGCTCCACCATACCGGCTGCCACGGTTACATTGGTAAGCCGGTCAATCAGGATGAAAGCGCCGGTACCAGGATGGCTCTGGTAGTTCTCCATCACCACCGGCTCAGTCAACTGCAGGTCACACAAGCCGATCGCGTTCAGCTCCAGCCCGCCGGCAATGTGCTTATGGCGCTCAAGCGTGTTTACGTCGACTTCTTCCAGCACCTCATTCACAAAGCAGCTGGTCACTTTGGTGCCCATTTTAATGCCGTATTCGCGACCGGGCACCAGCGGTTTCTCATTCATCCATACCAAGTGGGCGGCGAAGCGCTCGCCCATGGTAGGTTCCTGACCGGCATGCACTAGCAAATCACCCCGGGAAATATCGACTTCATCTTCCAGGGTGATGGTTACCGCATCGCCCGGCCAGGCAAGCTCAATCTCGCCTTCATAGGTATGAATCCCCTTTACCCGGGAACTCATGCCCGAGGGCAATACGGCTAATGTGTCACCTTTATGCACCACACCACTGGCCACGGTGCCGCAGTAGCCACGGAAATCGAGGTTAGGGCGATTCACATACTGCACGGGGAAGCGGAAGTCCGTGACGTTCTGGTCTTCCCGCAGTTCTACCTGCTCCAGAATGTTCATCAGCGTCTCGCCGTGGTACCAGGGCATGCTTTCGCTCCGGTTAACCACGTTATCTCCGTTCAGGGCAGAGATGGGCACGTAATACACATCCTTCAGGCCCAGCTGTGCCGCGAGTTTCTCGTACTCGGCGCGGATTTTATGGAACACGTCCTCGGAGTAATCCACCAGATCCATCTTGTTGATGGCGACAACGATGTGTTTCAGGCCCAGCAAGCTGACAATAAAGCTGTGCCGGCGGGATTGGGTAAGTACTCCCTTGCGGGCATCAATCATAACGATGGCGAGATCACACGTGGAAGCGCCGGTCGCCATGTTACGGGTGTACTGCTCGTGGCCCGGGCAGTCGGCAATGATGAACTTGCGCTTGTCAGTGGAAAAGTAGCGATAAGCCACATCGATGGTAATGCCTTGCTCGCGCTCTGACGCAAGACCATCCACCAGCAACGCCAGATCCAGTGCCTCACCGGCATTGCCCTGGCGTTCATTGTCTTTATGAAGTGACGCAAGGTGATCTTCAAAAATCAGCTTGGAATCGAACAACAGGCGACCAATCAACGTCGACTTGCCATCATCCACACTGCCGCAGGTTAAAAAGCGCAGCAGGTCTTTGTTTTCGTGTTGATCCAGGTACGCGAGGATATCGGATTCAATCAATTCGGATGCGTGTGACATAACAATTCCTCAGAAGTACCCTTCGCGTTTTTTCTGCTCCATGGAGGCGGCAGAGTCGTGGTCAATGACGCGACCCTGGCGTTCCGATGTTTTGGTCAGAAGCATTTCCTGAATAATCTCCGGCAGGGTGGTCGCATCAGATTCTACAGCGCCGGTCAGTGGGTAGCAGCCCAGCGTACGGAACCGGACCATCTTCATCTCTGGGGTTTCACCAGGCTCCAGAGGCATCCTTTCATCGTCTACCATAATCAACGTGCCATCCCGTTCTACCACCGGGCGTTCAGCGGCCAAATATAGAGGCACGATATCGATATTTTCGAGGTAGATGTATTGCCAGATATCCAGCTCAGTCCAGTTAGACAAGGGGAATACCCGAATGCTCTCGCCTTTGTTGACCTTGCCGTTATACAAGTTCCAAAGTTCGGGGCGCTGGCTTTTCGGGTCCCACCGATGAAACTTGTCCCGGAACGAGTAGACGCGTTCCTTGGCACGGGACTTTTCTTCATCACGGCGAGCACCGCCGAAAGCGGCATCAAAGCCGTACTTCTCCAACGCCTGCTTGAGCCCCTGAGTTTTCATTACATCCGTGTGCTTAGCGCTGCCATGGGTAAACGGCCCGACACCCTGCGCTACGCCTTCCTGGTTGGTGTGCACAATCAGCTTCATGCCCACCTTTTTCGCCATCTTGTCCCGAAAGGTAATCATCTCCCGGAACTTCCAGGTGGTATCCACATGCATCAGCGGGAACGGAGGCTTGCCCGGCGCAAAGGCCTTCATGGCCAGGTGCAGCATGACGGCTGAATCTTTGCCAACCGAATACAGCATTACCGGGTTATCAAACTCGGCCGCCACTTCGCGAATGATGTGGATAGACTCCGCCTCAAGCTGTTTGAGGTGGGTTTTCTTGGGGGGTGTTAACGCCATAATATTTGCCCATAAAACAACATTTAAAATATACATCCCCTCTCCCCCCCAAAGTAAGAGAGTCTCTATCCCCTCTCCCCTTGCGGGAGAGGGCTAGGGAGAGGGGGGGAGGGGCTAATTCCAAAAACGCGCCATTGCGCCTAAAAATGCTTCCAGCTGATTCGCTGGCAATTCATTGATCCCGGCCGCAGCCTTTCGCCCGCCCCCCGTGGGAAACTCACGAGCTACCTCATCGGCACCGGTGCGGTTATTCAGCGGGGCACGAATACTAACCAGATAGCTGCCATCGGCCGTCTCCGTCACAATGCCACAGGCCTTATCCGGGTTACGATTGGCCAGCTCGTTGCCCAGCACGCCGCTAACGCGGCGGGCCCAGGGTTCGTACGGGAGTTTTACCACCAAAGAACTATCATTCTCAGCGAGCACCGGCGCAGCCAGGCCACTGGCCATATCGGCTTCATAGCCGCTTCGCAGTTTCTGCCAGGCCGGCGGCTGGGAGGCAATCAGTTCCAGCGGATCCGCAAATTTTACAAACTCACGGTAAAGATCTGCCGGGTGGAAGTGCAGATCTTCAACTGTGTCACCGTAACCGTTGTAGTTGATGCACACACCAAGCATTTTAAGGGATTCCGTCTGCTCTGCAGACAACCCTGCCTCGCCGGGGAAATGATGATCCACATAGAATATGGTGCTGCCAGCCGCCAACAGCGCATCGACAGCCTCTCGGTTCTTATCCAGGCTGATATCCAGAATAGTCGCATTCACCGGCTCTGTGGTTGGAAGCTGACGGGCAAGGGCAATATCACGCTTAACCCCGGTAATCAGCGTGGCCTCGGCGGGCTCCGCCAAGCGCAGCTGAATCAGGGCGCAGATACCATCGGCATCGCCGTTAAACACATCATACACATTCATATCAGTTCACAATTTAAAAATGAAGATTTTCAGATTTGGAGTAGGCCCCGGGCCTACTCTGACACTCGCGCAAGGTGCTCTTCATCTACAAAGCTCTCGCCAGATCCCTCAGGTAAAACGAATGTGCTCGCTCAGTTGTCGAAAGTAATCAACGGACCATATATCCAGAACCGATGGGTCCGGGACAAAACGGATAACATCTGATTTGGCAGATTTAACATCCAGATTCTCAATTTTTACTCGCAGTAACTCCAGAAAATCGGCTGGCGCGATATCTTCGACGCTCAGATCGCCACTTTGCCTGGCTCGTTCGAGAAAGTGGGTAAGGTTCAGCGGATAGCCTTGCCGGATATACCATTCAAAATCAAACCAATCCCTCCCTTTAACGCGATTTTGCCACCGGCGGAATAGTAATGCGTGTACCTTGCCTGCGAACAAATCGGGTAACGCAAAACATTTCACATAGAAAGAATAGGGCTGCAGCAAAAGGCGCTCTTCGGTACCGAAGCGCAACGGCGGGTCGGTATCCACCTCAAACTTGATTTTGACGGTTTTGTTGCCTGAAATTTTCAAGTCGTAAAGGCTGGACGTTTTTTTCAGAAACGCTGACTCGATATCTGAGGGTCGGCGCTTCTTCTTCGCCGTAATATCGACATCAAAACCAAAGGCTGCGAATTCCGCGCGAATGGCTTCAAAATAAGGTTCCAGAGAAAATTCCGGGGCAGAGTGCAATAAAGAAAAGTCCAGGTCTTCGGAAAACCGGGGCAACCCGTAAAATATTCGCAGGCAGGTGCCACCGTAAAAAGCAGCTTTTTCAAAGAACCCTCCCCGGTTTAATCCCGCCAGAGCCAGCTCCTGCATAATTTCCCGCAGAGCAAGGCTTTGGGAGTGATCATCCCGGCCGGGATAGCGAGCAAGCATCTGTTCAACGACCGACATTTATATCTTCCAGAAATTTCCGCAGGAGGGTCAGGATCGCTACTTTATGACCGCAAGACTTGTATTGATCGACGATTGCCAGGTTCCAGCCCAGCAGCATATCGATATCCACCCGTAGATCCTCTTCCAGAAAGCTGGCCAAAGCCTGAAGAGAGCCTAACCGCAGGTTGCGAGTCACCAGTATTTTATCGCACAGGGCTTTCTCTGGCCCGGCCATAAGGAATGCTGTGCCATCGTCAGCGGCCTCCATTTGTATGCCAATACGAAAGACCTCCTGCGGCACGTGCAGGTACGCAAAGCGACCAAAGGGTGTATCGTAATTTTTCGAACGCCGTGATGTAATCGAAGTGACTCCGAAGACGCCCTCCGGAATCAGACCATGCCAGGCCAAAGCAGAATCAGCAGATACATAGGAAGGGCCATACAGAAGATTGGCCATTAACGGCAAACTCACGGAACCGGGGCGGTAATCCTCACCCAAGACATACAGCCCTTTTTTCAGCGGCAGCAAAACGCCCTGATCCATCAGCTGGGCGATTTTGTCATTGGGGCGACGGTACTCCCCCAGTATGGACAGCATTGCCCCCCGGCTAAACGGAACATTACCGAACTTCGAAAGGCGTTTGATCAGATTCATTTGTAGATTTTACACACATAATCGGCTTTTTGTCGATTATGTGTTCAGGAATTTACACTGCGAACCACGCTTTGACCGTTTCATTCCGTCGCCAGTGGCTGGAATTTCAGCAAACAAGAGGGGCTAAGCCCCTTCGTTAATGCCTATTTAGTAATGACTCCAAGGTATCAGAGGTCAATATAGCTTCCAGCCAAGCCTCAAGCTCTGGAACGCCGGCAAATTGAATTTGCTCTTCGGCCCAGTGGGGAAGCTCACCAAATTTTAGATTGATCAGCTTTTTCAAAGCGGCGGCTTCACCTTGCTGCATGCCTTGTTCCATGCCTTGCTGCACGCCTTGCTGCATGCCTTGTTGCATGCCTTGTTGCATACCTTGTTGCATGCCCTTTTGCATGCCTTCCGCTCGTAACCGCTCACTTAACGTGGCCATGGTGTTGCTCTCCTGCGGGTATTGCGCTTTATATTGTTCCATTTCATTATCATCCAGGGCTGAGTAGATGTCGATGAAGTCAAATCAGTCAGCCCATTCTTGACGGGTTCTGCGAACAGGCGAGGAAATTGAGGTAAGGGGCTTTCAAAAGTCCGAACGGACCGGGGGCGGGGTGTCGGATTACGCCTGCGGCTAATCCGACCTACAACTACACCGACAACCAGCGAATCTTGTCATTCCCGCTTTCATCGATCCCTACCGCCCAACCAAACGCCCCACAATCTCCTTGATTGCCCGCCTACTCCCATCCAGCGCCCCTGTATCTGGCAGCCACTTGCGCCAGCCAGGCAGCGGCGTTACTTCGTGATCGGTGGCGGCCGGAATCACTTCCAGCCCCTGCGCTTCAAATAGCGCCAGTGAGCGGGGCATATGCAAGGCAGAGGTAACCAGCAGAATGCGGTTAATGCCGCGCCGCGCCAGAATGTCTGCCGTGAAATCGAAAGCCCATGCCCATAGCCAGGCAAGGGACAATACACCCAACAACATAGCCAAACGGTGCCTTCCAGCCAAACCCAGAGCCAACGCCAACAGCCCGCCGAACCCAGAGGGGACATTAAAGCTATGGCAAACTTGGAAATAATGTACATGGTGAGAACGAAATCCTAACGGCTATTCTTTCCCGGGCACTCTATCGCCAGTACCTTTACCAAAGACTGTCATAAGCCACTCAGGCCCGTGAACCACAAAAGGCAAGGACTTTGATTTTGGGTAAGGCCCGGTCCGCCCGTGTCACTTTTTGGTGATGCCAGACAATATTTTCAGGCAGCATGAGTTTTTACCAAAGGCCACGCACCATTTTTCTGTGCGTCAAGCACTACAACCTCAACGATGGAACCATCGGCTGCATAACTTACGTGGGTGTACCAATCCTGTGAAATCTCTTTCTCAATCTGCTTGTTGCTTAGATGGATTGTGAGGATATCATCGGCTTCATCATAGATGGTGCGCATTGTTCTCAGCCCTCCCATGAAAAATGGTGCATTACTGTTTTAACTACCAACAATTTTTCTTCAAGAACTACTGGCGCGCACAACATATTATCAAGCCGCTCCTCGAAACCATGGGCAACCCATAATCTATGCTCATCCTTGTAACGAGTTTGCCCTTCCTCAACCAATACCGCCAGCTCAAGATCCGTTATACATCGAGTGCGCATTCTCTGCATCGCGTGGCGAGTAATTTTAACGTCCCGCCCAAAGCGCTCTGAATACATACAAGCCTTCTCCTTCCGTGGATTAATGCCGATTCAGTAATGAATCCAACGTATCCGAGGTCAATATAGCTTCCAGCCAGACCTCAAGCTCTGGAAGCCCAGCAGATTGAATTTGCTCTTCGGCCCAGTGGGGAAGTTCACCGAATTTCAGGCTGATTAACTTTTTCAAAGCGGCGGCTTCGCCTTGCTGCATGCCCTGTTCCATGCCTTGCTGCACGCCTTGCTGCATGCCCTGTTCAACGCCTTGTTGCATACCTTGTTGCATACCTTGTTGCATGCCCTTTTGCATGCCTTCCGCTCGTAACCGCTCACTCAAGGTGGCCATGGTGTTGCTCTCCTGCGGGTATTGCGCTTTATATTGTTCCATTTCATTATCATCCAAGGCTGAGTAGATGTCGATGAAGTCAATATACTTCAATTGCTTCTCGGGGTCTGGCTCCAGCGTGCTTAGACCCCGGAACGATTTGCGCATGTCGGTGGGCTCGGTGCATAGCCGATGTCCTCCTGCTTGCAAAATTGCGTGGCCGACAAACCGCTGTCACGTTGTTGATCAACTAAGGCCTGCCATTGCTCCTGGGGACGGTATTTTCTCATGGGGATAACCTCGTGCTGGGAAATGTAAGGTTACTGTAGAAAGAAATTCACCGGGGTGGCAGGACGTCTTGGAATGAACGGTTACTGCCGAGCATATTTCCATCTTGAGCATTTTTTTACGGCGGACAAGACTTCGAGGTTGCTTTGCAGTTTGAACTGGACGACTAGCCGTTCAGGACCTTATTCCCTGGGGACAGACTTAAAGTCTGTCCCCGCTTTACTTCAGTTTCCGCCCTCGGGACAGATTTGAAATCTGTCCCAGTTTCTCCTTTCCCGCCTTCGGGACAGATTTGAAATCTGTCCCGGCTTTACCGGCTTTACCGGCTTTATCGGCAGCCAACGGCCGCGGATTCAAATTCCACACCAAATCCCCCATGTCCCCCATTAGGCGCAAAACCCGTCGGTGCCGCTTTAAGAATAGACAGCGCGCTCTCGCAATCAAAGGTCTGGCTGGCGTATCGCAGTTGCTTGATGGTGTCTCCAGATCGCGAATGTCATTAATGCGCGCCTGGCCGGCAATCACTTCGCTGAACGGAAAGGGGGAGTGCCTGTCCATGAAAATCAAAAATCAGAAAGAACGAGCATGCGTCATGATACGTTGATGCGTCGTGGTTACCTCTACATAGATACAGCAAGGGCAGCCAATAGGCTGCCCTTGTCATGTTTGTAATTCACACTGAATTTCGGTCAGTGCTTGACCTCTGACCTTAACCGACTAACTTCATCAACCGTCAAACCAGCAATCTCTGCAATCATCTGATCATCCATTTCGGTGCATGCAGAAGGCTTCGGTGCTCCAAGGCCTTAAGCAGCGATTTTCACTGGATGCAGATTTACCCGTGCAGCCATGGAAACCAAGGCATCAATTGAAAACACGCTGACATGTCCGCGCGCGACATCACCGATTCTTGAACGCTGCACTCCCATCAAATCTGCTGCTTGCCGCTGCGTTAAACCATTCGAGGCAATGTAATTACGAATGCAGTCCATTAGCGCCGCCTTAACCTTCAGCACTTCCGCTGCAGCCGCGTCTTCTTCAATGGCATCAAACACTGAGCCTTTTGTGATTTCAATTGTCATGACAACCCCTCTTTAGCTTCGCGGTAACGTGCAACAATCAAATCCTTGTCGCTCTGGCTCACACCCGACCCATGCAACATCCTTGAGCATAGACTTCCTGTTTTTTTTAATACCACAATCTAAAAGTACAATATTTTGTACCTGCGGGCAAGTAATGTATTACTCAGCAATCACCACTCTCGATTCCGGCTTCGCCTTCAGCGCTTGCTCAAACACAACTTTCAACGCCGCCTTAGCACCCTCATCACCGTGCACCAGCCGAATTTCCCGGGGCGCATCGGGAATACCCAACACAAAATTCAACAAGTCACTTTGCCCCGCGTGGGCAGAATAACCGCCTACCTGATGAATACGTGCGCAAATGGGGTAACGTTTATCATCAAGCTCCACCCAACCAGCCTGATCCGGAGTTCGCACACCCGCGTTACTGCCGTAATTCAGAATATCCCGCCCTGGTGTACCTGCGGCCTGATAGCCCACAAACAACACATCATTACGGGCGTCGCCCAGCATCGCTTTCAAGTAGTTCACCACCCGGCCACCCGCGCACATGCCAGAACCCGCCAACACCACCGCCGGGCGCTTGAAACTGGCCAGGTACTCCACCGCCTCAAGATGACTCGCATGACTGTTAATCAGCGTAAGCTGTTCAAAACCCAACGGGTGTCGCCCCTGGCTCAGCACGTCCTGGGCTTCCGCGTCCCACATGGGTTTTAACTGGCGATAAATACGGGTGAACTCTGCCGCCAAGGGCGAATCCACCACAATCTCCAGATTCTGCCACTCCACACCCGGCGCCACCGGCTCAGCGCTAAACTCATGAATCAGACTTTCAATTTCGTACAGTAAATCCTGAGTTCGGCCAATACTGAACGCCGGCACAATCACGGTACCACCGTCAGCCAGGGCGCTTTGCAACACCTGCTTTAACCGCAAGCGTCGTGTAGTGCGGTCTTCGTGATCCTTATCGCCATAAGTGCTTTCGATCACCAGCCGATCAGCACGTTCTGGTGACACCGGTGCCGTCAGCAACGGCGCGTGGGCAGCTCCTAAATCACCACTGAACACGATGCGTTCGCCCGCTTGCCCCGCCGCAGTAACGTCACACTCTACATAAGCCGAACCCAGAATGTGCCCTGCCGGCTGAAAACGAATGTCCAGTGAACCATCGGTTTCACTGTCTGCCGAAAACACCGAATGCCACTGCCCATAAGGCACCGGCACCAACCGCTCGCGAATTAATCCCAGCACCCTCTCAATCAGCGCCCTATCTCGCGTGAAACCAATTTTCAGAGCGTCTTCCAGAATCTCAGGCAGCATAATGGCGGAAGGCTCAGTGCAAATAATCGGCCCGTCAAACCCTGCCGCCAGCAAATAAGGTATGCGGCCAACGTGATCAATGTGCACATGGGTAACCACCAGCGCGTGGATGTGATCAATGGGAAAATCAATAGAAAGGTCTGCAACCGACGATTTCCCAGCGGCGTCTGCGCCCTGAAACAGGCCACAATCAATCAGAATACCGGCGGAAGGATGCGATCGGTCAGGGAGAATAATGCTTAGCTCGTGGCAGGAGCCGGTAACGCCAGAAACGGCGCCGTGGTGAGAGATGTTGATCATAACAACGTCCTTGTTGCTCAAAAGACAGGAGCAAATTTATAAATCTGTCCCGGGTTCATACACTTGGTTAGCCCGCCACTTTATCAATTGCATCCAAAACCTCGTAAACATTTGTATACGGGTTCAACCGGTAAGGCAGCTCAATGTCAGGTGCAGGACAACCTGCCTGCGCTTGTTTATTGATACGTCGAGCTCGGCTCTTCGCATTTTCAACCCGGTCCTTAGTTATCAACTCTTCAGCCACTCGGGCTTCGCCCTTTTGGTAGTTACTAAACCCGATTTCTCGAAAAGCAGATTTGAATGCCACCGTGCCGATCAAATCATCAAAACTATTTGCTGGTTGGCTGGTTTCTGTAAGATGAAGCAGTAGCCAATACTCGAAACAAACATTAGAAAGTGCTACATGTACGCCATTTCTTTTGGCATTCAACCAGGCTTGCCCGTGATTATCATCGGTGTATTTGGCCGGTGACTCACGGTCGTACATTACCCACACCTGATCTTTCTTGAAATCCAGTGACTTCGAAAACGTAACAGCCTCATTTACCAACTGTTTTGGCGTATTCTTAACGGTATCCTGAAGGGTTACTGGCTTTTCTGCATCTTTCAACCGTGCGCAGGCCGGATAAAACATTTTTATGTACGCCCGAATATAGTTAGGCTCTGTTTTTTTCCCTTCGCAAAAAATATACACCCTCGACTTGACCTGCCTGACAGATCTCCCGCGTTGTCTAGGCATCCCTTACTCCGTATTCCCAACAGACTCAAATAACTCGATCACCTTAGTGGCATCTATCGCGGGCAACCCACCAAGCCGGCCTTCGTCGTACCATTTTGCAAAGGGGCTGGTTGATTTCAAACCAGAGTCGAACTCGTCCAGAGAAACCAACTCGGTCGCGCCGTCTTTCTTATCGGCTAACCACAACTGGTCTTTCCGCATTTTTGAGGAGTCCATTAAGTCCAGATTATGCGTTGTAAATAACAGCTGAGCATGCTGACGGTTTACCTTTGGGTTATTAAACAAACTAACCACCAACTCCGAAACATGAGGGTGTAAACTTGCTTCAAGTTCATCCCAAACCAATACACTTCCGTTCTTAAACACTTGTAGCAACAGGGGCAAAACGTTGAAAAGCGCTCGCGTTCCATGAGACTCATCAGATTCTGAAAACAACTCCTGACCGCCGTCTTCAGTCTGATGCTCAAAATAAGGCTCCAGTGAGAAATCTTCTAGAATCCTGTTCTTAATTGCTTCTGGTAGATTTTTTGGAAAACGCTCTAGCAAATCATCTCTCGATTGCTTTTTAATTAGAACCCGGCTTATGCCGGTATCTACAGCAGACAAAAAATCTGCAACTTGCTTAACAATCTGCTCGTTTTTACGCCATGTGGGTCGGATGGGTTTGATGGGCCGACTATCTGACCCCGGAATTACAAAAAACACAGAGCGCTTGAAAAACTGATAAACCTTACGGATCAGTTCCGGGGCGTCGGGACTATTGCCTGCTTTAGAGAGATAGGCCTGGTTGTCAAAAACCGGAATTTTTCGAGCACCGCCTTTAAAATAGGTGCCGAAAGTGATCTCTTCCCACGTTGAGCCTTTTGTGCGTTCAAAAAGCTTAGATCGCACCTCGCGAGTGGTGCCTTGGGAGTAAAAATCCAGCCGTTCAGAAACAACGCGCAGCGCATCAAGTTCAATCTCGTAAACGTAGCGCACTTTTTCAACCACAAATTCCACAGCAAATAAACTGGGTTGAGCTTTGCGGAGAGTCGAGAGTCGAAACGGCTGGTAGGCCTCGATCGCATCGCCCTCGGAAAGCGTGTGGCTTTGACTCAGAAATTCCAGAAACACTTTAAGAGCCATTAACACAGTGGTCTTGCCTGAAGCGTTTGCTCCGTAAATTCCGGCTGAAGCAAGAATTCCCACTTTTTTGGAACTTGGGTAGTGAATAGACGAAGCAAAGTGATCTGTCTGCTTTTGCGCAAAAAAACTTAACGTTTGCTCGTCGCGAATTGATCGAAAGTTTTTAACAGTAAAGTCAACCAGCATTGCCAGCCATCCTAAAAAGAGATTTTCGCCAATATGGCCGAAAAACGAATATAAAGCAGATACTAGCAGCTACCATCAACGTTGGCGACCGAATATGATCAAGGGGGAAATATTGATCATAACAACCTCCTTGTTGCTCAAAAGACAGGAGCAGATTTATAAATCTGTCCGCATTTCAGTCAACGCATGTAACCCGATCGCCTCGCTAAAATGACGATTTCGGAGCTTTTCATCGTCCGTTAACAGTACATATTGCCCTTTGGGCAACTTGAGTTTGCGGTCAATGGGATAAATGAGTGCGTTGGTGTCTAGCAGGTACTTACCACTTATCTCTCATTGTCCTTTGAAGTTCTAGCGCATCTCTTCCCGAGAAGGCTTTAATCTCTGTGTTACTGAAATCCAGCTCTACCTCGGGCTCACCCATAAGGCGTTCATCGTTTACCGTGAGTACCACTCTGACGTGAGCGCTGTCCAACAGGCGATACTTCTCCGGTAGCTTTACTGTGCCGTTTCGAATATCAGCTTCAAATTCTATAGCGTACATAGTGCAGCCTCCGGCTGTTCATTATTTGAACAGAGTAGCATGTTATAGCCTTTGTCTCCGGGGCAGATTTCAAATCTGTCCCAGTTTCTCCTTTCCCACCTTCGGGACAGATTTCAAATCTGTCCCGGCTTTATCAGCTGTCCAAGTTTCTCCTTTCCCGCCCTCGGGACAGATTTCAAATCTGTCCCGGCTTTACCGGCTGTCCCGGTCCCGGCCACCAACGGCCGCGGGTTCAAATTCCACACCAAATCCCCAACACCCCCATTGGGCGCAAAACCCGTCGGTGCCGCTTTAAGAATAGACAGCGCGCTCTCACAATCAAACGCCTGGCTGGCGTATTGCAGCTGTTTCACCGTATCCGCCACCTCCGGCCAGGTCATACACACTTCGCGGGCCATCATAATGCGCGGGTGTGCCGTGCCTTGCGGATCATCACCAATCAACAGTTCTTCGAATAGTTTCTCACCAGGACGCAAACCACTGAACACCAGTTCAATCTCGCCATCTGGCTGCTCGGCGGTTCGTTCTCGGCGGCCCATCAAGTGCATCATCTTGCGAGCCAAATCGGCAATTTTCACCGGCTCGCCCATATCCAGCACAAACACCTCGCCACCCTGCCCCATACTACCGGCCTGAAGTACCAGTTGCCCGGCTTCGGGAATGGTCATGAAATAGCGAATAATGTCCGGATGGGTGACCGTCACCGGGCCACCGCTGCTGATCTGATCCCGGAACAAAGGCACCACAGACCCCGATGAGCCCAGCACATTACCAAAACGCACCATAGAGAAAACCGTGTCGCTCTGGCGCTGGGCCAGCCCCTGCAGCACCAGCTCCGCCATACGCTTACTGGCGCCCATCACATTGGTGGGCCTTACCGCTTTATCGGTAGAAATCAGCACAAACAACTCAACGCCCGCTGCAACCGCTGCCTCGGCCGCGTGCAATGTGCCAAACACATTGTTCTGCACGCCCTCAATCACATTGTGCTCAACCAACGGCACATGCTTATACGCCGCAGCGTGGTACACCGTTTGCACCCCAAATGAGCGCATTACCGATTCACAGCGCCGGCGATGCACCACACTGCCCAACAGCGGATGAACACACACACTCAAACCTTCCGCAGCGTTGATCTGCTGAAGCTCGCGCTCAATGGCGTACAAAGCAAATTCTGACTGTTCGAACAGCACCAGGCATTTCGGCTGGTGGCGAATAATCTGCCGGCACAATTCCGAACCAATCGAGCCACCGGCGCCGGTCACCATCACCGAACGATCGAACAGCGACGAGGCCACCTGGGCGTTGACTGGTCGCACCGGATCGCGTCCCAGCAAGTCTTCAATTTCCAGATCCCGAATGTCGTTAATGCGCGCCTGGCCGGCGATTACTTCGCTGAACGACGGAACGGTTTGTACCGGCAAATTCAATTTTTCCAGTTGCGTCAGCAACTCACGACGATTTACATCCATACCCGCGTCAACCGCCAACAATATGCGTTTAACCCTATGGCTACGCACCGCCTCTTCCAGGTGACTCAACGCAACCACCGGCAAACCAACAATCAGGGCTCTGTGATTGGCTGGTAACAGGCTGATAAACAATACCGGGTGAAATTCCTCCCCCTGCTGCAGCGCCTTAGCCAGCTGCACAGCCGTTTTACCTGCACCCACAATGGCCACCCGCTCTTTATCACGCCCGGAAGAGTACTGCACCAGCATACGCATGCTCATACGGCTCCCACCCACAAAAATAAACGCCAGCGCAGCGTAGATCAGCGGAACAGAACGGGGAACAAATACGTTCAGGCCGTAGCTCAGTAACACTAACAGCAACGTCGAGGCAGAAACGCCGGTGATGATGGTTATGAAAGCCCGGTCACTCATGTATCGAATAACGGCACGATACAAACCAAGCCGAACGAACACACCCAGCGTAAACACCACGGTAAGCAGAGAAATCAGCAACTGAGCTCTGTTTGGTTCCCACAAGGCCACGTCCAGGCGCAACGCAAAAGACGCCCAGAGCGCAAAAGAAAGCGCGACAAAATCCACAAACAGGGAGATTACGCGCTTTTTAAAGCGAGAAAGTTGCAGGAACGAATTAAACATTTTCACTCACAGCTTGCTCCATGACTGCTGCTAATACCCGGCAGGTCTTCTCGATTTCTGCCTTGGTCAGCGTCGGATGCACCAAAACCATTAAGCTAGTTTCACCAAGCTCGTGGGCAACGGGTAAAGGCACGTCTGGGCGCCAACCGGTGTTATCAAAAGCCTTTTCAAGATAAACCTCCGAGCACGAACCGGAAAAACACGGCACACCTGCTTCTACAATAGCACCCAAAATACGATCGCGATTCCAGCCATCGGCTAACTTCTCTGGTTCCACAAACACGTAGCACTTATAGGCGGCGTGCTCCAAGTCATCCGGAACTTGCGGTACGCGTAAACCCCGTAAGCTACTCGCAGTGTCCCAAATGGCCTGAGCATTTGCTTGTCGAGCACTGCGCCAATCATCCATGCGGGTCAGCTGAATGCGGCCAAGTACACCCTGCATTTCTGTCATACGCCAGTTGGTGCCGAAACTCTCGTGCAACCACCGAAATCCCGGCGGATGCTCGCGCTCGTAGATCGCACTCCAACTTTTTCCATGGTCCTTGAACGACCACATACGCGACCACAAATCACGGTCGTTACAGGTTACAACACCGCCCTCACCGCCAGTCGTCATAATCTTATCCTGACAAAATGACCATGCGCCTGCGTGCCCAATTGAACCAACAGAGCGGCCTTTGTATCGAGCACCATGGGCCTGAGCGCAATCTTCGATAACGAAAAGGTCGTGCCGCTTGGCCAGTTCCATAATTGGGTCCATGTCACACGGCCAACCTGCCAAGTGAACACAAATAATCGCCCGGGTTTTTGGTGTGATCACAACCGCAATTGTTTCAGCCGTCACGTTCTGAGAATCCAAATCTACGTCTGCAAACACCGGCGTGGCACCGGCCATCACAATGCTCGAAACCGAGGCCAAAAATGTCCGCGACGTCACCACCACTTCATCACCCGCGCCGACACCCAAGCCCTGAAGAATCAGATCGAGAGCAACCGTACCGTTGGCAAGTGCAATGGCGTACTCGCTATCAAAAAAGACTGCAAATTCCTTCTCAAACTCGCGGCATTCCTGGCCGGTCCAGTAGTTCACCTTGTTTGATAAAAGAACCCTAGAGACCGCGTCAGCCTCTTCCTGAGTGAAGGACGGCCAAGGCGAAAAAGGAGTGTTCAACATAGTTGCGGCCTTAACGATAAGATAATGATACCTAAAAACTGGTCGAACGCTAACGGGATAAAGGACGAGCGGGGTTGCCAATAACTGTGACGCCTGCCGGTACGTCTTTCGTTACAACTGCGCCCATGCCGACAATAGCGCCCTCACCTATTACAATTGGCTTGTTTGGTTGTCCCTGTTTAATGATTGCCCCGGTGCCAATGTAAGCGTTATTTTCAATCACCACATTGCCATTGCACTTCACAGCAGGCGCAAAAGTAACATAGTCTCCGATCACGCAGTCGTGCGCCACGTAGCTGTATATATTCGCATGGAATGATTGGCCAATTATCACATTGGAAGTCAGCGTTACAAATGGGCAAAGAATACAGGCAGAGCCAATTTGGACCTCGTCAAGCACCATATTATTCCGGGCATTCACTGACGCTGGCTTCAGACCATCGGAATAACAGCGTTCCTCAATCTTACGGCGAATATTGCCATCGGCAATAGCAACGACGACTTTCTTTTCTTCTGCTTTCTGCTCAAGAAACTCAGAGTAAGTCAGGACCCTAATTCCGTTAATCTCTTTAAGATTTGGATTATCGTCGATAAAAAACAACTCGCAATCGTCAGAAGCGTAATTATCGCGAGCAACGGGCATTACCTCGCGACCAAACCCACTAGCTCCGTATATTCCAATTAACTTCTTGGCCATATTATTCTCCTGATTGTTCTTTACTTCCAGTAAACTTCGACATAGTCGCCTCACCTTCCCCACTAATTCCATCCCGAATCAACACCTTTTTTACTGTCAGGAACAGAATCTTCACATCCAGCCATAGCGAACGGTTATCCACATACCATACATCGAGCTCGAACTTGTTCTCCCAAGAAATCGCATTGCGCCCATTTACCTGAGCCCAACCAGTTATCCCTGGACGAACATCATGACGCCGATACTGTTCTTTCGAATACAGCGGTAGGTATTCCATCAACAGCGGGCGAGGACCAACCAAACTCATCTCGCCTTTCAGCACGTTCCAAAGCCCAGGCAACTCGTCCAGGCTGGTTGAACGCAGGAGATGGCCAAACTCTGTCATCCTCTCTGAATCCGGCAGTGAATTACCCTGGGCATCCACCGCATCCAGCATGGTGCGAAATTTCACCATCTGAAAGGGCTTCCCGTCTTTACCGGGGCGAGTTTGGCAGAAGAATAGGGGTGAACCGAGCTTGCGTTTTACCTGCCAAGCTACGATCAGGATGACCGGGGCGAGGATTACCAAGCCGAAAGCGGCAGCGAAAGTATCAAACAGTCTTTTTAACATCAGATTTCAACATCGGTAACGGTCAGGGGAGGAAGCGAGGGCTCGGCAAACAAAGGAAATTAATCGCCCTTACCGCTCACCCGGTAAAGGGGAATTCGAATCGGGGCAACCCCCATTCTCATGCATGTTGACTGCACATATTCACGCCAATAAGGCCAAACATGATATCCCACGTGCTCATCAGAAAAGCTTTTTAAAGGGCCACTCTCAAGTTTTTCACGGGAACGATACAGGGCATTGAACGTTGCCTGAATTTCAACGGCCGGTTCACCAGCCTTCTCTTTATCGACTAACCGAACACCAGCAGTGTAAAAAAAATTGTACTCCCACCAATCTTCTTCTCCTTCCTTGAGTGAAATTTCCTTGATTTTCCCTATCCTACGCAAGCCTTGCACTTCCATGGATTGGTTTTTCAGCTCTACAGGCTCTAGCTCATCAACCAACTGAATGTTGGCACGTCGTAAGCGAATTTCGTGCACAGTGAGGGCAGAGAGCGCCTTTTCGAGATCCGTAGGCATCAGGCCACTTTCTCCCACTGGCCGGGGTCGCGCATATCGATTATGTTTTCACCAATCACCTGAACAACCAAGCCCTCCATTAGACTATCCGCCTTTTCCCACACTTGCGTAGTGGAACCGCCTTCATCAAATTCAACCTCAACACTGTGCTGAGAGGGCAGCTGAACATCGGGCTTAATACCCAAAGCAAAACAAACGTCAGATAAGGAACCCAACGTCATATTGCGAGCGCCGCTGAGCATCTGTGTAACATAGGAACGAGACTTCCCCAAGCGCCTGGCAAGCTCCAGCTTGGTGACAGACAACTGCTCCATCTGAACCAGCAAATCCTCAGTTACGTTATAAATCAGATCTTCCCTAGCATAAGTCCGAGCTTCAGCCCGGCTGAATTCGTGCCCGGCGCTGTAAAAAAGGTCTTTAGCGCTCATCTCCATTCACCTCAATTCGTGTCCAGTTTTTGCCAAGTCGCTCAGTGTCTCTGACTTTCAGCTTCTGGTAATCCTTATAAACGTAATGGCTGATAAACCAAGTGTTTTCAAGCCTTTTGGAACGCCAGCAATAGCCGCGCACAGGGATTCGTTTGAAAGCGTGAAAATGGCCGGCGCTTTCGCCGTTCGTCTTTTTAGGCAGCTCACCTTCTTTGGGGAAAGTTTTCACTACTCATACGATGGCCATCTGCAAGACGCTGAACCTGTTGCGCCATGCCTCTTCGAGAGCTTCCTTCGCTCCTTTGCAGTGGACAATCCTGTACGCCTTGCCTGCAATTTCATCCGTGAAACTATTATTCACTCAGAAGACCTTGTTAACATAAATATTAACACTCACGCGCGAAAGTAGCGACACCCAAAGATTACACAAATCCCATCTCACACAGCATACATGAGTGAGTTTGCCAAGATACTTAAGAGCAACGGAACTCATCCACTCGTCCAATTCGTGCTGGCCAATGCGGCGGGTCGTTCATTAGGACGATATTCAGGTTCTGCTGGGTGTTCGATTAATACTGATCAACCGGTGTTCTTTAGAGCCTTAAGCTGACGTACAAAGTATGTCGGACAACCGGTTCATGATTGAATGACCCAATCCACCCACTGTCCTGCCATCTTCTCTCGATCAAATTCCCGCATCGCCAGCGCCTTAGCGCGCTTACCCATTTCCGGCAATTCGCTGCGCTTATCAGCTGCGTCAACCAATGCGTCAGCAAAAGCGACTGGGTCCGCGGGGGGCACCGCATAGCCGCACTGCTCACGCTCAATCATGTCCGCCAACCAACCGGGGTAATTATTCAGCACCGGCACGCCCGCAGCAATGTAATCAAAAAATTTGTTGGGGGACGTGCCGTAGTAAAAGGCGGGTACATTAGCCAGTATCTGCATGCCAATGTCCGTTGCCCGCATCAGACCAGCCAATTTATTTTTTGTGACCGGATCGTGAAATACCACGTTATCCAGTGATTCGCGCGCTGCGCGGGCCATCAGTGCCGGTTTCAATTTACCGCTACCAATCAGGAGGAACTTAATCTCTTTACGGCCCCGTTTTTTTAGCTCTACGGCCGCATTCAAAACCGCGTCAAGCCCGTTAGCCATCCCGTGAGTACCGGCGAACACTGCCAGTAGATCTGTTTCTGCGACCTCAGCCGGGCGCCAGGGCTCTACCAAGTTGGTAAAAATATCGAGGTCACAGCCGTTGGGTACCATGGCGATTCTTTCCGCTGGCACGCCACGTTTTTTGATGCCTTCCACAATACCAGGGGACAACCCCACTAAGCGGTGCGCGGAACGGTAACTCACCCACTCCAACACGCCCATCGCCCAAAGCACCACAGGATTTGTAATCACTCCCATTTCCCTAGGCAACTCTGGCCACAAATCCCGTACCTCAAACACAAAGGGCTTGCCTCTTAACCAGCGGGCAAAAATTCCCGGAATGCCCGCTGTCAAAGGTGTTGTAGTTGCAAATACCAAGTCGTACTTTGCGGTTAACGCAATCCAGATACTGCGCAGAGCAAACGAGATAAATGTCCAAGCTCGCTTGAGCAGCCCATCATTATTGGAATAGGCCAGGTCCAGCTCAATCACATCGATGCCATCAACCTCACCATTGCGCTTGCCCTTGGTAAACGGCCCCTCAAGACCCGTCGTACCAGTTGTATTACTGCCGCAAACCATCGTTACCGAATGGCCGCGTTCAACAAGCTTGCGTGCCAAAGCATAAGAACGAATCGCTCCGGCACCCTTAGGGGTCACAAAATGCTGGTGAAAATAGAGAACTTTCAAGGCGTATTCCAGGTTATTTCAGTGGTCAAGTGGCCAGGCTCAGCCACCTCAATTTCAAGCACGGGCAATTGCGTCTTCCGGCCGTAATAACGGGATTCCCATCCATTCACAAGCTCGCAGCGAACAACTGGCACGCTAGCTACAACCGCAATAGATACACCGTTACGTACCACCGTTTGGCCATCCAAGTGCCATTCACCCGGTTCCAACCGCCAGCGCAGCACTGCAGCATCACTAAACCCGTCGATTTTATCTTCTACGCGCAGTTGCCTCTTACCAAGAACTACCTTGCGTGTGTGTGAAGCGCCTTTGTAATCACGGTAGCCCGCAAGCACCATTTTGCCTTCAGGCGTGTCATCTAATGGCTCATAACAGCAAGTTTTCAACCACTCCCCAAACAAAAACCGACTTAACCTAGGCATCTGATCCCGGCTATCGAACTGCACTGTATTGTGGCTTTCAACACCTGGGAAATAGGACTGCCATGGCTCTTCGGTGTTGTAACTGTAAGAACCACCGTCCCGCAAAAGATTTCTAGCACCCAACCACACATCCAGGTGCAACGCATCGGCTTGTCCAGGGCGAAAGCGAAAGCGAGGGTACCTGAGCAGTGCGAAGCATTGCTCATTTCGCAGAATTGCGTAGCCGCCATCATCAAATTCCACGCTGGCCGGAACCCGCGCTTGAGCCTCAGGCAATTCAATACCTAATAATTGAAGAGGAACATCCCACTCTCCGGAATCGTGAATCGCTCTCCGCTGGCAAAACAGAGCGCTTGCCAGCTGAGCCGAGGGCCGGAAATCGCGATAATCGGTGGCAGCAAGCGGAAACAGCCTGGCACCATCGTTAGCACCGAGGTTCGGGACATCGCCATCGGGCTGCAACATAGCCCCTAGCCACTCGGTAGCGGCCGCGGCCTTCGCATACCAATGGCCAGAAAACGCAGATAAGCCCAAGCTCTTTCGCCACACCTCCACCATCGAGAAAGTGTCTAACGCTACTCTATGATAGTTAACCGAATATTGGCTAAAGCTGCCATCTTTTTCGATTAAACGGCGGGCACGGTTTTCCAGCCATTTTCTTCCCTGCCGCTGCCAACCTTCACCTTCAGCAAATCCATGCTTTGCAAGCCAGCTTCCCCCAATAAAAAGAGCTGCTGCTTCTGACGTACCGTGATTATTATCCTGTGCAATCGCATAAAGGATCGTTGGAGCAATGCGCTGAAGATGAATTTCAACCAATTGAAGCAGAGCCCTTTCAGGCCTAGCAACCTGCTCAAGAATGATGGCGGCCATAGCCAGGTGCATTACACGGATTGAGGCTTCCTGCCCACACTTCCAGTTCGGGCCACAGTATGGTGGGTTTACTCTTGCCCAGTTTTCCAACCAGGTTTCCAGCTTGGCAAGCGAGGCAATATTTCCCTCGCAATATTCCCTGGCGAAACCCAACACCCAATCAAACCGGGATAGCTCCCATACCCCTTTGATGTCACCCAGTTCACTTGTGAAATCAGCGATGGTGAACCAGGGGCGCTCCGGATTTGGGCAACGGTGGCCAGTCAAAACACTCAAATACCAGTCAGGCGGATTTAGGCCATCTCCAAAGGGAATATGACCAAAGCCAGTGGATACATACCTATAGCCTGAAACGGCTTCGCCAGAAAATGCCTCCGAGTTGAAGAACGGGCCCTGAGGCACAGCCGCCTGCAAGCCTCTCACTGGATTGAGACCAAAACGCACACTGAAACGAAACCATAACACTCTGAGAATATTGGTAATTCCCAACGCGAGCACAGCTTTAACTTTGGTTAGCATCAGCATATGGTATGAAAAAGAAGACTCCAACGCTTCATTGTTGCTTTAAAAACTTAACAATCCGGCTACACGCCATGCCATCCCCATAAGGGTTATTTGCCTCGGACATACGTCGGTGCACTCCCGCATCATCAAGAAGCTCCTGAACGGCGTCCTGAATAACACTGGTTTCAGTCCCCACCAAACGCACAGTGCCAGCCTCTAAGGCCTCTGGTCGTTCGGTGGTATCCCGCATCACGAGGACAGGCTTACCTAGGCCCGGCGCCTCCTCCTGTACACCACCGCTATCAGTCAGAATTATGTAAGCGTTCTGCATCAGAAAAACGAAAGGCTCATAACCCAACGGTTCGATCAGGTGTACATTGCGCAGACCAGCGAGAAGGCGCTGAACAGGCCCCAAAACGTTAGGGTTCAAATGAACGGGATAAATAAAGTGAGTATCGGGATTGTTTTCTGCCAGCACTCTCAATGCTTGGCAAATGTTCTCAAAACCATTACCAAAGTTCTCTCGACGGTGACCAGTAACAAGCACGTAGCGATGCTCATTAACATCAAGATGCAGGCCCGCCGAACGTAATGCCGTGTCAATCTGACCCTGAAGCGCAGGAGTATCCGCTATTTTCCGCACCACCCACTGCAGGGCATCAATCACGGTATTGCCGGTCATCGTTATTTTCTGTGGAGAAATCTGTTCCGCTAATAACGCTGCTTCGTTACGCGCTGTGGGCGCAAAATGCCATTGCGCTAAACGGCTTGTGAGCAAGCGATTGGCTTCTTCTGGCCAAGGGGAATATAAATCACCAGTACGCAAACCTGCCTCTACATGACCAACAGGTATTTGCTGATAAAAAGCCGCCAATGAAGCAGCAAACGTAGTAGCGGTATCGCCATGTACTAGTACTAAGTCAGGCTGAAATTCTTTTAACACATCCCGCAACCCTAATAACACCTTGGCGGTGATGTCGTATAAATCCTGCCCTGGCTGCATTAGGTTCAGGTCAAAATCAGGCGTGATGTCGAACAGCTCAAGCACCTGATCAAGCATTTCACGGTGCTGAGCAGAAACGGCAACTTTTGAGGCAAAAAATGCATCCTCTTCTAAAGCCTTTACCAACGGTGCCATTTTGATGGCTTCCGGACGGGTGCCAAAAACAGACAATACTTTCATTAGTTTCTCACCCCGCAAAAATCAAGCACCACCTTGCCCTCGCGAATGTTAAGTTGCTTAAACTCATTGTGGGCCACCAAAAAAACGATAATGTCAGCTTGTTCGACCGCTTCCAGCATCTGGGTCAATTTATAGTAGGGGTGGCTTTCAATGTTGGGCTCTACAATAAAGTAAGCCTCATCGCTGGCTTCTTGTAGCACTTTTTGCGCGATATACACAGCGGGAGACTGTCGTAAATCATCAATATTTGGTTTGAACGCCAACCCCATCATGGCAACAGAAGGCACACGTCCGTGCTTGAGTTCAAAATCCCGAATGGCGCTTCCGGTTTTTTCCGCACACCAGAACGATTTGTAGTTATTGATCTCGCGGGCCTTCCCAATAATCTGAGATTCCATGGGGAACTCGGCAGTAATAAAGTAAGGATCCACGGCAATGCAATGCCCACCCACCCCACTGCCTGGCTGCAAGATATTTACGCGTGGATGCCTATTGGCCAGGCGAATAAGTTCCCACACATCAATTCCCGCTTTATCGCAAATTAAAGACAACTCGTTAGCAAAGGCAATCTGCACATCCCGCGAAGAGTTCTCTGTGAGTTTGCACATTTCAGCAGTGCGAGCGTTAGTTTTATGCAATTCGCCTTTCACAAATTGCTGGTAAAACGCTACGGCTTTTTCCGTAGCAGCATCATCGACCCCACCAATCACACGATCGTTGTGCACCATTTCGTGCATTACGTTGCCAGGCAAAACCCGCTCAGGGCAATAAGCGATGTGAAATTTGCCTTTTAAGTCTGGGCGTCTACTGTAGATAAGATCACGCATGCGCTCCGTGGTGCCTACGGGAGAAGTGGATTCAATAATATATAAATCACCCTCTTTCAGCAGCGGCAAAATGCCTTCCGTGGCGGACTGAATATAAGAAATATCTGGCTCGTGGCTGCCTCCTTTAAACGGTGTGGGCACAACAATCAGGTATGTGTCCGCCGCTACGGGTTTGGTATCAGCTATAAGATTACCTGACGCCACGGCACTGTCCACAGCTTGATTTAAATCCGGTTCGACAATATGAATCTTACCAGCATTAATAGTATCTACTACGTGCTGAGAAATATCCACACCGTGAACGGGAATGTCGTTGGCAGCGATGAGCGCTGAAGTGGGGAGGCCGATGTAGCCGAGGCCTAAGACACAAACTTTGTTATTAAACATGTATAATAACTCTATTTACTTAAACGAGAAGTGAATCTTTTAAGCCTCTCGAAAGAGAACTTAAAATTTTTAAAAATAGAAACCCTGTTTTTCTTTAAATATATAATAGATCTAACAACCTCAACGACACCATAATCAAAGCTCAAATATAACAAAGGAAAAGGTGACGCCTCAATATGTTTTCGTTCTTTTCTAGATAAATAATTATAGTACCTAGTGTAAACCTCGAGCCTTACTCGATAGTGATTTACATTTTTAGTTGTTGTTAAACTATTTTCTGACTGCGTAACACAATAAATCTCTTTATTGGAGCATGCGATATCTTTAGAAAGCTTTCCGGCCTTTAGTGAAAACATCCCATCATTCGCGATAATAGTCTCGTCAAATTTAATATTGTTATTTCTAACAAATTCGGCTCTAAAAACTTTCCCCCAAGGAACATTATGCGTTAATCGAATTTTCTCTTTGTAATACTTTCCTGTTTTATTGATATAATTAGTAACAAGCACTGAGTTTTTGATATGCCTGAAGCCTAATTTGTTACGTGAATCAGAAGATGTTACCTGGAAAAATAGTATATCTATTTGCTCATCAATTTCATCAACCGCTGCGTTAATATTCTCAAAAGCATTAGTGGTAAAATAATCGTCAGAGTCAGCAAAAATAAGATACTGACCAGTCGCCTTTTCTACGCCAATATTTCTACAACTTCCCGCACCCTTAACTCCTTTATTGGAAAACTCTTTAATATTAGCTAAAGAGCTACTCTCTATCACTTGCCTGTATTCAGCAGTAGAGCTTCTATCATCTATTACCAATACTTCCAATAAATCGTCATTCGGAATTGATGATAATAATATATTTAGACTAACCTCAGAGTTATAATGAGGAATTATAATGCTGTATTTAAATTTCATTTATTTACCGATTAACACTAAAGTTAAAATGATATAAAAGACATCTGCTACTTATACATTTTGCATCATTAATTAATAATTACTTCTAATACTCCTGGCGGTTTTCAAACCATCTGCCCAAATGACCGCGTTTAAGCGGCAGGGAAAACGCATGAAACATTTTACACCGCCAGAATCGCAGCAAGGTAGCTTTCATCCAGTGCCGCTTTTTTCTGTTTACGCCGGATGCCGCCTTTAAAATTCGTTTCACCTTTCAGATAATTCAACGCGATGTAGCGGAACGTGTCAACCTCATTTGAACCAACTCTTTGCTCATTAAATTGCTTTCAGTATGGCTCTTGGCAACGTTGGGAAGTTCACTCCTTGCTCAGCAACAGAGGGTTCGGCATCGTCCGGTATTGGATTAATAGCCACTTCTCGTGGCGGCAATTTAACGAGTGGCCGTCCTCGGCTGAACCGCCCTGGATGCGCGGCAAAGGCTTCATTCAAAGCCCCCTTGACGCACTCGGGCAATGTCTACGTATTGGCCTGTAAACACCTGTGCTGGCGTAAATCCTTCAAGACTGCTGTGGTGGTGCACGTGGTTGTACCAGTCCACGTAATCGTTGCACCAGCGCATGGCGTGATCATAATGATCGAAGCGTCTTGGGTAGTCTGGCTGGTACTTGAGTGTTTTAAATTGTGCTTCACTCATTGGATTATCATTGCTCACGCGAGGCCGGCTATGACTGGCGGTGATGGCCAGTTCGGAGAGCAAGTCCAGGTAACAGTGAGCGGTCATGGGCGCACCGCGGTCTTGGTGCAGAGTGAGATGGCCAGGCACGATGTCGTAGCGCTGAGCGGCTTCGTCAATCAGTTGTGATGACAGGGGTCAATCAGTTGCGATGACAGGGCGCTATTTTCCTTGCGGGACAGCATCCAGGCAACAATATAGCGACTGAACAAGTCCATAACCACGTACAGAGAGAAGTACTCACCGCGCTTGCGCGTCGGTAATTTGGCAATGTCCGACGTCCAGACCTGATTGGGCGCTGTTGCCAACAGACGCGGCATCGGATTCGACTGTGGTGCGCGCTGAGCGCGTCGCTCGCCCTGCAGGTTTTGTTTGCGTAGCAAGCGATGCAGGGTGCTCACCGAGCACAGATATCGGTCTTGTTGAAGCAGGTTGTGATAGACCTGCATCGGTAGCTGATTGCAGTAGCTTTCGTCATTCAACACCTGCAGTACCTGCTGCTGTTCGTGTGCATCCAGGGCCTTGGGCTGTCTGGCGTCTTTTCTGCGACGTGAAGGGAGCTCCTAGGGGCCAATGAAGCTCAACCGCCGATGCGCTGACCGCACCGTATTGCGACAAAGGTTCAAGACCCTGCAGGCCAGTCGCTCTGTAAGTCCGTTGGGCAATGACTCTGCCATCATCATGGCTACGAGTTCTCTTGATCGAAGGCTTCGATGAGTGCCAAGGCTTTTTTTTGGAGCGAGATACAGCTGTCTTTAACCTCAAGCTGACGGCGCAAACGTCCCAGTTCTTTTTCCAGCTGTTCAATGCGCTTTTGTTCAGCTGTTTTGGAGGCCGTAGGTCCTGGTTGAGACTTGTTCAAACCGGCAACGCCTTGTTCAGCGAACTCTCGACGCCACTGGGCTAGCTGGTTTGAATAAAGCTTCTCACGCCTTAACAGTGGGCCTAGCTCCCCATGCTGGCAGGCATCGGCTTGCTGTAGGATGGATAGCTTATACTCTACAGTGAATGAGCGACGCCCCCGCTTTTCCAGCTTGGGGTTGGGTAGAATGTGTGTCATCGGCTTTGGCATAACGGTCTCCTTAAGCACCCTGATTTCTATGTTAACTCAAAATCAGTTGGTTCATGCTTAGGTTGGCACACAGGGGTAGCGCACCCTCGCAAGGTTCTCAGCGGCATAACCACGATGGATTTTACAAGCGTCTTCACGCAGTGCGGCGTCCAAAGACCAATGTAATTTATTCTCGATATACCCGTGCTGACGAGCCGCTTCCGCGAGCTTTTTTGCACTCAAATTGGCTGAACTAATGTAGTAACGGATCATAGGTTCTGTAGGTACTTTATCGCCTTCGCTGCGAAATGACATGACCACACCGACCGTTTTTAACCTAGGCCACTCATAGCTAAGCTCCTGAAATTCTTCCGTAAACTCTTTTACAATGTGATACCGCGTTTCTTGGCGGCCGCGATTTTTTTCGTCAGTCACGTAGGCGGAACGTGTCACCCTCAAAATGAACCAGCTCACTCACGGGGAAAGCTTGCTTGAAGGCCTTAACAAGCTTTGGCTGATTATCTTTGACTGACAGCAGATAGTCTGCGCCTTTGTGAAGCACACTCGCCGCGATCTTTTTCTGACACCCCATGGCGTCAATGGTCACCAGGCAGCCTTGCAAATTTAGAAGCTTGAGTAGTTTCGGTATCGCCGTTATTTCGTTCGACTTTTCTGCGGTTTTCACTTGACCTAACACGACGCCATTGGCGGCGCTAAAAGCGCTGACCCTATGAATGGCACCTTTGCCTTTTCCTCGGCAATAAGAGCCGCGTAACGTCTTGCCATCGATAGCCACAACCGCTCCTTCAGTAACGTCATGACACGCTTTCATCCACTCAGCAAACGCGATTTGAAGCTGGTCCCTATTGATCAGTGCCATCACTCTGGCCAACGTATCGTGACTGGGTATACCATCGGCAAACTTGCCGTACTGGCGCAGAAAATCCAACTTTGAGTGGCCAAAGTCTTCGATCTCGTCCCATCCTTCAGAACCACAAATCACCGCACAGACCACTAAAAATAGAATATCAGACAGCTAATGTTGCACTTTCCAGGATTGGCGAAAGTCGGGAATAATGGACAAATAGTGAAGAAGAGACGGCGCTGACATAGGAGCATCCATGAGTAAAATCATTAGATGACCATAATAATCTCAATCAGTGATGCTCTACAAACCCCGTCACAGCTCGGTTTTCATGCATTTTCCCTGCCGACTTCGCCAAGGTGTCCAAAAAGGCCATCGCGCTCGCTGTAGACAAACTGAGTTGCAAATCACCGACTGAATAATCGGCCAAGAAAACGGCTAGGTTATTGCACATCGGCAGAGGTTTTCTGGGGCGAATACTCAGGAGCTTTGAAAACGAGCAGTGCTGCACTTATTACTTGAATTCAGGAGTGCAGGGCATAAGGCATAGAGTGCAAAGAATTTCACACACAAAGCACGATGTCAAAAATTCTACCATACACAGCAGCAAAAATATTATTGGCTGCAGTTTTAGCGTGAAAAGAAAGGCATTTACATACCGATTAACTTTGACGCTTGGTACACTCGGTCTACAGCATTCATTTGTATATCATTTCTTCCTTCACCACAATTTATCGTTGTTAGGGATTTTCTTTTATCTCTAAACTTAATTGATAGACTTCTATTAATACCAAGACATTTAACAGGAACACCTGAACACACGGTAGCCATCCAAAACCAAATATCATCCGCGGTAGGTGCCAATCTTTGGGCAGCGTCAATATCTAAAAGCAACTTATCGTCAATTAAGCCTGGAGGGTATAAGATTCCACCAACACCGGTTAGCATTGTACGATAAGAAGGCGATTCTAATGTAGCTAGTGGCCACTCCATGTATGATCCAAATAAATGACCGTCGAATTTTATCTCTCTTCCACGACAGCCGACAACACTATTTGGATTATCTTTATGGGCGCGTATAATCGTTCTAACACGACTTCTATCATACGCGATATCATCATCGACAGTAAGTATAAGAGCATCTGGATATTTTTCACGAACGGGTAATAATTTCTTATAACTCCTTGTATTTGATTCCGTCCATAAAATTTCCAAGCCACGGCCAATCTGATCAACCAAAGAATTTGGCAGTTTTTGATCCGGAAACTCCGCTTTCGACAACACCAACACAATCTTCCATGGCTGATAACTTTGGGCGAATAATGACTCGATCGTAATCCATACGTGATCAATACGAGCGGGATAGGACGTCAAACTTACAATAAGATTAGACTCTTTATCTCCTAAAAATATTTTTCTCCGGTTACGCTTAAGCTTAGCCAAACAAATATTTATTTTAATAAAATGATAGATCTTTGAAAAAAATGTATATACGTAACCATGCTTTATTGAACTCATTTAGTCATTTCCAAAAAAATTTGATTATATAGAACTAACATTCCGCTTCAAATCTCAATCTGAGGCTTATTTTCACCACATCTCAGGTTTTTTAGCACTTGTATTTTGACGATCCGTGGTAAATAGCGTTTTCATAAGAGTAAATATTCTCTTTTCACTGTTACTCCCTTTGGCTGCTTAACCTATGAGATAACAGCGCGCGTTCAATAACTAAGTGCCAGAGATCGAGTGATAGGTGTAGCATCATTTATCTTGAGAGTACCTGAGCATTCTCTCCAGAAGACTGCTACCGGCGTTCGGTGTTCCATGTCTTTTCTGTAGCGATTGCTGCCTAAATTCAAGTTCACAACACAAGATACGTTTCTAAGATCTAATCCTTAGCGACCGACAACTACTTGGTGCACACTACACGTAGACTAAATTTAAACTCCATTCATAGGAGTCTTCACTTCATCCCTTAACACATATAAAATAATGAAGACAATCCAAACAATCTCATAACCACCAAACAACACTGTCTCAAACATACCGTATAACAAAAACACTATCAATGACGCACACAATAATTTTGACGCCCGAAACGAAACGCTAACTATATAAAATAAATAGCTCAGAAGAACTATTAATGCGACCACTCCATAACTAGCAAAAAAATTAATATACGAATTATGAACACTAAGAGTTGAGTCACCCAAATTAATCATCATCTGATTAATACCAACCCCGAACATGAAAGGCAAAACACTTTCTGTGAGATCCAAAAATGCCTTAATCCAGAATTCCAAACGACCGGAACCACCACTATCAGAAAGCTTGATAACTACCCGACTGTAGCTTTCTGGGTTATTTAAGAAATATAAAGTAATAATTAATAAAATTATTGGCGCTGATATTAATGCTCGACGGCCAAAATAAAATGCTAAGTAAATGGAAGCGCATAAAAAAGCAGCGCGTGCTTGAGTTAACAATATTGAAAAAAATAAAACTACCATCAATATTTCTATAAACCTAGATTTCCGATAATTACTCGACCCTAATAACACCAACAGTGCCAAACATATCATTGACGTTGTATTCTGGTTTAAATATGGCCCTGACAGAATAAAGACAGCCAAACCTGGTGTAGGTTGAATTTTAAGAATAAAAAACAGATAAATAGCTCCTAAGAAAATAATTGTTATTAAAGCTATTTTATTTTTTATAACATCAATATTTATTTTATTTATTTTTGTTGAGAGCAGAACTAAACATGAAACAAATAATATGAATGTATTGTACCCCCCCTGCTCTATACTACTCACATTTACCAGCATAGAAAAAATAAGCGTAACAGACAATAACACTATAAAAAGTAAATCGTTATAAACTTTGACTCCTAATGATATCAGCCAAAAACAAATAACCAACGAAATCCCATTAAAAAAGGACGTGCTAACAACTATTGAAATAATAGAAGATTGTACTATTTGAAGAAAAACTAGCAATGCAATTGCAGATTCCGCTGGAAAAACTTTTTCCATACTACTCTCTTTATCTTAATAGTTAATGATTGCAGCGTCTTTATCACATATCCATTGACCGAAAATGATTTCATGGTGGCAAAGCCGCCCGCTTGCGTTGGATCAGCGACTTGAGACCTGAGCTCAAGCAGTAAATATGGCATCACTTTTTTGAGCTCGCCTGCGCTATGCAGCGTATAGTGTCGGCTATCTGACTTTGGCTTCTCCGCGCTAGAAAAAACAGGGCGCATACTTGATATCGTTTCACCTGAGTCAATTGCTGAGATCTCATCGTAGCTTCACCTTGGTCAATAAAGCAAATAGGGACAACTGCTCTTCTTGCGCTACCCGGTTACAAAAAAGTGCTGCGGTTATTATCTGAATTCAGAATCCATGCAAAGTAAGACATCGATTCATCAGTGAACTTATAGCTAGTCTTGCTCCAACTCGTGTCGGACGCTGCCGAGCTGATATAAGAACTAGTGCAGCTGGGAAAGAACGATAAATTAAATCAGCGGCTTCGTTAAGATCCTTCTGGTGACCCATAAGCTTAGTCACATCATCAACTAAATAGCCTCCCCATGTAAGCTGAGTACGATACATCTCAATTATATTTCTCATCACATCGCTACCAAGTTCAGAAAAAAAGCTGACAGCCAACGCGTAAGCTCTATAGGTATCGACATAGGCTTTGGCATTATTTATAGTCGACGTAATGCTTGATTCGTTGAGAACATATTCGTGCAGAACTTCATCACTCACGAAAACCGACTCTGCTTTATAAAAACACCCTATATTAAGTAGAAGATCTTCATTAATATTCTGACGCCAAGGAAAATGCATATCTCCATAGGGAGTGAGCACCTCTCTGCGATAGAGCTTATTCCAAAGCATTCCCGTGCCAAACTCAAATCGGCAGAACTTTTCAAAGACGTCCGAGTCCACTTTTTTACTGCGCTTAAAACGGAGCTTTGGTTTAATAGGTTTACGCTCTGGCGTCACCCTGTACGAACCGCAAACCACTATATCTACATTCTCTTGTTTGCCGGCCCCGAGCATTACCTCAAACATGTTTGGGCGGGCAAAATCGTCCGCGTCAAGAAAACCAATCCAAGGAGCCGCGGCTTTCTTAATACCTGCCAAGCGTGCTTCGTGCACACCTTGGTTTTCTGGAAGATGTATTGCAACGATATTGCCGTTCTCACTTGCGAGGTGATTGATAACCGCCTCAGAATTATCGGTAGAAGCATCGTTTACAACAATAATTTCCAGTTTTTTAAGCGTCTGCTTGAGCAGAGAACGTAAGGAAAACTCAAGACCATCCCCGCCATTGAAAACAGGTACGATAACCGACACGTCTGGAGAGTTAACCATTAACCTTCTCGCTGAATAGATGGTTCTTCAGGAATAGCTTACCTTTACGAGCGAATCTCTCACGAAGCCCATTCACTTTATCCCAATCAATCGCCTTGTTAATCAAATCTGGAGTAATATCTTCCTCTGATTCTACCAACCTATGCTCCAGCTCAAACATCGATAAAAGAGACTCGAACCTCGCCATACCACGTTTCGAGTTGCCCACTGCTACAAACGGCCGGTTAAACAAAATCGCAAAAACAGATCCGTGAAACGAATCAGTGACAACAAAGCTTGCTTCTCTGAAACTTCGAAGCCAGGTTTCTACCCTAGGAAAAACGCACTGGCCAAGGTCGTTTGAACGCACCTCAGAGATGGATTTTTCAGGCTTTATATAAAAAAAATCTGTCTGAAGGATTCCCGCTACCGCAGTAGCAATCTGCTGCTTATCTTTGCTCGCGTCGAGAATGTATGACAGGACGAGCGATTTGTGCGGACTTTCAGCCTCTTGATCAATAAGCTCTTCGTAATCACGTGGATCTAACAACAGCGTTGGGTCTACTACCCAATCGGACGTGATTCCCAACTTTGATTTGCAAAGATCAACGGCTGATTTCTCTCTCACAGATACCGCATCAAATTTTTTAATCAGTGGCCTACATTTTTCCGTAACATCCTCTGGGTATTCCCATTCACTGACGCCGAAAGAGGCCGCATAGGCTACGCGGATGGGTTTACTGTCGATATCATTTAAAAAATCCAGATAGAAATTAAGAATACTTGGTGAATACATAGGGCGCCAGACCTGATCACTACCAACGATAACCGCTTCGAATTTATTCCGAAAAAAATAATCTCGCAGCTGTATTTCGCTGGTTATTCGCTTAGATAAGACCAAATTCTTATCCCGAAAATCAGCCAAATTCTGTAGAACGAATGATTGTTTACGATTGGTTGGAATAGACTTTATTCGGCCAAGCAAGAACCTGACTAAATTAACAATATAGCCTTTTGCAACTGTCGCTTGTTCCACTGGAGCCCGGCGATCTAATGTTTCAACATCACAACCAATGCGCTTTAAATATACTTGCAAAGCGTAGGCTTGTAGTAGACCACCGTAGTTGTGCCCAAGAGGCTGGGTTAAAATTGACACCCTCATCAATAATGAGACCTTGGTAAACTTTGTAAGACCTTTTTCACGGCGCGTTTGCAAAACGACAGCATCCTTTTCACCCAAGAACTGTTTGACTTTTGATATTTTATGTAAAGCGGGCGCATAGTACCCAAATATATATTGAGGTTATTCTTTTCTGTTGCAGCAATAAAAGCAGTGTGCGATAGACCCCTAAGCTTGACTCTAAGTCGTTGTTTTTTTCGCTCATAGCGGGGTTTCAGAGCTTTTTCAGGAGAGGTTCGCTTAGCTGGCACCCAGACGCCTTTGTTGCGCTCTAGGAATAACCGATAGGAAATACTTACTTTCCTATGTCGCAGTCCTGCATCCTGCGACTGCGCAGCCTTTTCCACGCTTAGATCGTCCAGCTTTAGTCGCCCTTCACTGCGTGCATTTATAATCAGCCGCTGAAGGTCGTCACTTCTAGTTACAACTACGTTCGTGCCGTCGCTGTCTTGGACATACTCAGGTAGCCAGGCATCGCCCAGAACCACATCTGCTGTTTCAGCAAACACGTCGTCACAGAAGTCACAGGCTTTGTACTTGAAGGCGCCCGCGCCCCAGTCTGCCCCGAACAACTGGTTAGTTGGTACGACCTTTTCGCCGGATGTCCCTTTTGCGTATGTACTGTAACGATTAGCGGGTTGAGATGGGTCTTTAATCCTGAAGTCTATAGCTTTGAGATCTGGGGGGCGATGCCCATTTGCCAGGCAAGGCTTGCACTGCCCGTGCGCTCTACAAGTCTAATGACTTACCAAAACCCGATCTAATTGATATTTCTCTGAGTGCGCCACCGAAAACTCTTCTTTTAGACTGCCCACGGCGATCATCATAATCAATCGTTCATTATCGGATATAGCAGCTGCCGTCTTGAGTTTCTTTTCTTTAGAGTAAGGCATGCATGTGTTCAACGGACAAGAACCTAAACCCGACGAATGAATAGCCAACATTAGATTCATCGATATGAGGCCACCATCCACAAACAACTGATTGTGTTCATAGCGAGTGAATGCTTTCAGATTTCCGGTAACTATGAGTAACTTATCGATACAGTCAGTAAAACCTGCGTTACCATTCTGATATGACAGTAGCTCTGCTATTTTGCTCTTATTATCATAATAGTGGACAAACCACCCTTGCCGGTTACAAACGGAGGGTGTTTTCAGGCTTGTTTCAATGGCAGACTTTAGTAGCGCTGGATCAACTGGCTTGTTGGCGAAGTCTCTGACACTATGCCGGAAAGAAACGAAATCGTCGTACTGATTGATTGACCAATCATCCCACTGACGCTTTTTGAGTAATTTCAAACCACCTTTGCTTGCGGGAACGGATGAATCTATAAAGGCTTCCATTTCGTCGATAAAGCCATATTCGAATAGACTTTCCTTTCCTTGATGAAATTTGCGGTATTGCCTGAGAGTGTCGCGAACTATCTGGCCGACATCATCGCCACCAAACGACTCATACGTTTTTGTTCTTTTAATGAGGTCTACTATTTTTGGCTGACCGAAGCCGTCTCTTGTGTTCGGCAAAGCCATCCCTTTTTCGACGATATGACAGTGCTTGATTAGATAGTATCTCAACTGCTCCGAGTCGCAATCAGGCTTGCGCTCACTAAATGAATACTTCGCGTGAAGATTAAAACTCTTAACACCAGACATCCATTCAAGCACAAATGGTTTTGTACGCCCTAAAATTCTGGATATAAAGATTTTTAAGAACTTCACTGTCTCTCCTTTTTTTCAATTCTGTTAGAATTTTCTGCTAACTAAAAAACGAAGGCTTGCCATCAACTCAAATAAATTCAATCGTAGAGGCTTTATAGCTAAACATATAAAAAAGTAAACAAGTACACATAGAGGTACAAACATAAGCAGACCGCTCAATGGATTAACAATCTCCACAAATCCTTTTAGCCAAATAATTATAATCATCGTTAAAATTCCACATGTCAAAGCTGGGAAAATGGGTTTACTAAGTTCTACAAAAGTTAAGGGGAGGAACCGGCTCGCATAATAAAGAAAGACCGGTAGCCGGATTAGTAGTCCCGATAAGGAAAACGCTAATACGATACCGTAAACACCCCAATTACTACCCACAACCAATGAGGCTGCCGTGATGGCCAGGCTATGAAACTTCGATACGATCATAGCTCTTGCCTCACCGGCAGCTACTAGAGCTACAGCAATCAAACTAGCTAGCGGCTGAACAAATGAGTAAACAGCTAGAAATCGGAAGAGTGGAATTGCGTCGTTCCATTCTGACCCCAAGAAAACGACAACTATCCAGTCGGCAAAGACTGCCATTGTTATTGTTATTAATGTCGATACCAGCGCTAATTTACCCATCAAAGAACTCATGATTTTCTTCAACTTCTCTGGGCTCTCCGCTATTCTTGCGACAGTGGGCTGAAGTACATTGATAATCGGTGGCAGCAGTTGTGACGAGGGTATAGATGTCAGCATGTTGGCGCGGTTGAACAGCCCCAATGACTGGGCCCCACCAATGTAACCCACAGCAAAATGCGTTAGATTGGTTGCCATGTACCCTATGAAGTTCGCCCCAGTTAAGTTCGCACCAAACCCCAAAAGTGGCCGAACCCCCGAGCCACGGCTCATCGTTGACGGCACCCAACGTGCGCTCAACCACCGCATAATGGTTTTGGTCGAAAACATTGTGATAGGGCTGATCACTAGCGCCCAGTATTGCAGGCCGGCCAGTGCGGCAGTGATGCCTGCAATAATGCCGGCGGCCATAGATAGGATGTCGATTACAGAGATCGCTTTGAATCGCATCTGTCTGCGTAACAAAGCGTCGTGTTGTACTGAAAACCCACCAATCAGGAACGTGAGGCTCATTGCCGCCATTACCAGCGTGAGACGCGGTTCGTCGTAGATTCTGGCAACCAGTGGCGAGATCAGAATACCGAGCAGGCACAGGCCTGTTCCCAGTGCGCCGTTTACCCAGAACAGGTTGGATACCTGGGCGTGAGTAATCTGGTCTCGCTGGATGGTGGCCATGGACAAACCACCTTCCATCATCTGCAGCGCAAGGCTGGTAAACACGGTGACCATCGCTACTAAACCAAAATCGGCAGGCTCCAACAGCCTCGCCAGTATCGCCAGAGAGCCTAGCTGTAGAGCTAATTTGACACCCTGGGCCGCCATGGTAATACCTGCACTTTTTACCGCTCGTTTTTTGAGGCCTGCTTTGAGGTGATCTGCGGAAAAGAATTGGTCCTTAGAGCTCGGCAAGGTTTTGGCCTAGTGGTGTCGCAGCAATCGTCGATTAGAGGAGGTTATCTAATTAGTTTTCAGGATCTGTTTGGCATGTTCTTCGTCATACACCAGGCGAATGTCTTTTGGTCGGTGCTTCGTGCCTTTCATAAAGTTTACCAGCCCCTGTTGGCCAGCATGTGCGGAATAGCCCACGACGGTTTATACTTTTTATGGCCAATGAAAAGGTACGTCGCGCTTCTCGTTGCCCAGTATGGCTTCGAATGAGAGTGACGCACGACCGCTCGCTACCTACTCAATCTCTGAATTTGGAAAAAGACTTTCTAACGCTGGAAATGGCTTTTAGGTCGCAATCGGTGAGAACAGCTGGAAAGTATGTTTCCAACGGTGGAATGCGACTGGATTCTGTTTCCAGAGCTGGAAACACGTCTCACCCGATAATACCTGCGATTGTTTGGAAATAGCTTTTCTGAAATTGGAAATATGAAAAGTTAACCATCTGATTATTAAAGATTTTTCAAAACCGATAAGGGCTCCTTATCAGTTATCTATCTTTTATCCGTCATTGTTCTTCCACTGACGATCCATGCGTTGCCGATTCTGTCTGAGTGGCTCCATTTCGCACAAAAGCCATTATGAACACGACGAATACTCCGAGCATGCCACCCAGCATGGTGGCTATCACCGCAATCAAAGCTCGTTTTGGCCCGCTTTTTTCCTGAGGCACCACGGCCGGGTCTACGGTTTTAAATATGTATTCGGATTGGGCGTTGGCTAGCATTACCGTGCGGGTTTCGCTTTCTATAAGCTGATAGAAAACCTGTTGCATCCCGGCGATGTTAGTTTCGTTGAGCTTTCCTTCCAGGTAGGCGATGCGGGCTTCGGCTTCCTGTACGTCTTGCTGGCGCATGTGTTCGTTGATGTCGTGTACCAGATTTTCAGCCCATTCCTTGGCCACTGGAGGGGGCCTGGCTTTTAATGTTCAGGGTGACCATACCAATATCTTCGTTGGTGGACAGGCTCAGGTGGCTTTCTTTGAACTGTTTTACCATGTCCCAGTCTGTTGGCTCCAAGCTTTCGCCTTCGTCATCGGTGAGCCATTCACCGGTCTCGGGGTTATAGACCTCCCGGTTGATCAACCATTTTTCATTTTCTATATCCCAGGCTTCGATGGCCATAAGGGGGATGATGAAGTTGTGACGATGGATGAAGTCGGTCAGAAAAGCGCGGGATTGCAGAACTTCCTTGGCTATAACAGTCTGGTTCGAGCCGCCACCACCCAGACTGATGCCCGCCAGGCTAGCCAGGCCCCCGAGCTGGCCGCTGATGCCAGCACCACCTTCGCTCTGAACCGGCGCCAGGAGCACGCTAGATTGGTAGATGTTGGGCTTGCTGAGCGCATAGAACACGCCAGCGGCAGCAAAGACAATGGTAAAAAGGATGATGATCCACTTGCCGCGCCAGAGGGTGACGAAGAGTTCGCGGAGATCTATTTCGTCGTCGGCGTATTGCGGCGCTTGCTCAACGTTGGGATTTTGGCTCATTACAGATTCCCCACTGCAGCTGCACCCAAGGCCATCTGGTAAACAATCTGGCTAACATTAGTCCATAGCTCCAGCTGATTCAGACGATCAACATCGATGGGCATAATCACGGTATCACCGGGCTGCAATTGCTGGCTACGGCCACCAAACCAAGCGCTTTTCTCAGGTAGCATCACGGAGCCGTCGGCTTTCACCACGTACACGCGGTTTTCATCCGCTTGGCGGGTTGGGCCGCCCGAACGGTCCAGATAATCGTCCACCGTTAGACCTGCTACGTGCAGGTGGCTGGTGGGAAATTGCACTTCGCCGAATACGCTGACGGCCTGGGGAATGATCGGTACGGTCAGGGTGTCGCCGTCTTGTAAGCGGATGGACTGGTAATCGCTGTCGTTCAATACGGCTTGCAGGTCGATGACCATGCGGCCCACAGGGCGGCTGCTTTGTACATCGTCCAGCAGGCCTTTTACCTGGTCTACGCGCTGGGCGTTCTGGCCGCCAAAACTATCGCCTTCCAGTTGCACACCCAGTAAATCCCCTTGCAGGCGCTGTTCCGCTTCGCGTAGGCGCTGAGCTTCCAGTACTCGCAATTTCTCACGGGTGAATACCACTCCACGGGGGAAAGCGTTATTGGTAAGGCCGCCGGCGCGCTGGAGTATATCAACCAAGGTTTCACCGTCGCTGAAGGTGTATTCACCCGGGTAAAGAACCTCGCCCTTCAGCGTGACGGTGCGTGTGGCTCCGAATAACGGTATGGATTTGACCATCAGCCGGTCACGGCTTTGCAGGTATATGTCCGCCTGATCATTCATCGCATTGGCCAGGTCAATGGTCTGGATGCGGGTTCGCTCTACGCCATTTTCATCGAGCGTGCGGCGGGCCAGCTCCGCTTCCAACATTAGCGCGGAGTCGTTTAAACCACCTGCCATTACGATGGCGTCTTTCACTTTGCCCGTGGCGGGTAACGGGTATTCACCGGGGTAGCGCACGGGACCACTGATGGTCATGGTTTGCTGGGGGGCCAGCGGGGTCGCCTGTGTTTTCAGGCGCTTTACGATGGGTTCGAACAGTGCCTCACGGCTGTAACCTTGGGCATTCGCAGCACTGTTCTGCCCTGGGTCAGCTTTGCCATTATCGGCAAACACCAGCACTTGGTCTTTTTCTTGAAGAACTAGGTCAGCAGCGCTACCAGGGCGGTTTACTGCGTTTTTCAGTTCCAGGCTCAGCACTGAAATTTGCCGGGTTTCCGGATTCGTTCTGACAATCGCAGCGAAGCTGGTATCCGCCATTGGCAGCAAATCGACATCCAACTTACGTATCACCGAACTCACGCGCATGCCCGGAACCCAGGCAAACTTTCCGGTGCGCGTGGCGGCGCCGGTGATTTCAATATACTGGCCGGTCACATCGGCAATCGACGCAATGGACACCAGGTCACCGGCTTTTACGCGCGCCTGTTTACCTGCGGCACTGGTCAGGTCGGCTTCGGCGATTATTCTTAAGAATTCCTGGTTCGTGCGCTCTATGCGGGTGATTTGTGGGTAGGCCTGGGCGGTCATGCCTCCGGCCAGGTTAACCAGCTCTTGCAAGCTGGTGGCACCATCAATTTCATACAGCGCAGGGCGGTATACTTCGCCGTCTATACCCACGCGAGGGCCAACGGCCGGGATGAAGATGGCGTCGCCCGCTTGCAGGCGGGCATCGCCGCTGGTGTCGCCTTTCAGCAGCAAGTCGTAAAGGTCCAGGGTGTGGACCACTTTGCCATTACGTTTTAGCTGAATGTTACGCAGGGAACCGGTGTGGCGAATGCCGCCAGACACGTACAGGGCGTTGGTAATGGTGGATAGCGAGCTGACGCTGTAAGAGCCCGGCGTGCGGGTTTCACCCAGTACGAACACGCGCATGCTGCGCAGTTCCCCCAGCGACACGGCGGCTTTTACGCCAATGTACTGTTCAGCCACCAGTTTGCTGATTTTGTCACGGGCCTGCTGAAAACTCAGCCCCGCCACGGTGATGGGGCCGCGTTCGGGCATGTCGATGGTGCCATTGCGGGAGACGGTAAGCGCGAACTGGCGGTTTTCGTTACCCCACAGCTGAATTCTGATTTGGTCGCCAGGCCCTAATGTGTAATTCATTGGTACGGGCACTTCGGTAACAGGGGCAAAGGTGCTGGGCTTGCCTTCAAACAGGTCATAACCAAACGGTTGCAGGCCGTTGTTCTTTTTGGCGAACGCCTGCTCTTCTTCTGTTGGCTTATTCTCGTCTTCGTTTTGATTTTCAGTATTGCCGTTTTCCAGCGGCTCAACCACGGAAATGGCGCGGTTAGCCTTCGGCTCACTGTTGCCGGAGCTGCCCTGAACCTGGTTCAGATCCACGCCGTACTGCCGTGCCAGCGCTTCCTGCTGTGCTTTTGGCAATGATTTAAACTGATCAATCTGTGCTGACGTCGGGGATTGTGCAGAAACAGATAAGGGCACTGCTAGAAGCAAGGTGAAAAGAAGACTTTTTGGGTTCACAACGCGTATCCGGGAAGAGTTTTAAAGAAAATTTGAGGGTGGCAGGGCCGGCCACTCACTAAAATCGATAACGCCAGCTGGCACCAACAGACCACTGGCCGGATTGGTTTTCCGCCAGGTTAACCAGCTCTAGCTTTTTATCCGCAAACTGAACACTTAAATCCAGCCAGCCATTTAACAATTGCGTGCCGTAGGCAACTTTGCCAATAACTTGTTTAGAGCTTTCGGCAGGCACCATCAGTTTGATTTTCTCATCAATAACGGGCGTTCTTCTTGCGCCATCTTTGTTGAACTCAACAACACTTAAGCTGGCAGAAAGGTTTCGGCCGTCATCGAAAAAATGAAAACCGCCGAGCGTAATAGCCTCTGCATCGCCACTAAAACTGGCACCCATGGTGCGACCGTAATAACGGTAGCCGCTCTTATAACGGGAGTGATCGTAGGTGATGCCAGGCATGGCAGTCCCCATAAAATCATCAGCCAAGGTGTTGGCGTACTCAATAAACCATTGCTGTTCGCCGCTGAACAGCTGGCTTGTCCAGTCGGTGCCCAAGAGCCAGGACTTGCGGGCGGGGAATGCTCCTGCTTCGTCTTCGCCCATCATCTGAGCGTACACGCCCATGGATTGATTTCCGATTGCGAAGCCGTAACGGGCATCTATGCTGGCAAGCTGGTTGCCTGGGTCGTTTCCTTCCAGTTGGCCGTTGTCTTTTCCAATCAACGCGTTCCAGATGGTGGAGCCACCTTCAGGCCGGCCTTCGCCACCGAACATAATGGCGCGGGAGAAGCCCAGTTCCAGCCCGTCGAATGGGCGAACATTCAGGCGCATACCAATCAGCTTGGCTTCGGGCACTTTGCGTTCTTTTTCGTACTGCCCGGCAAGCAGGGTGAATTGCCAGGGCCCAATCCAGCTGAGCCAGCGGCTTTCAGGCGCAGAAGCGTCTTTGCGGTTCAGCCATACGGAGGGCATTGGCCGGGCGTTGTTAGACAGGATAAGGCTGGATTGCCAGCCAGGCCCCCACCAGCGATCGACAGCCCCGGCACCAAACACCCAGTTGCCGGCGGTGGCTGCGAGGTAGGAGCCATCAAAGCGGGCGCTTTCGTTGTCATCGGGGTTGTGGGCATAGGCCGGGCTTAAGCCGAACGCCCAGTTTTGTCCCTGCCATTGCACATCCAGTTTAGCTGCCGCATCGGCCATTGGTCCGCGATCAAACCCTTGAACCATGGCCACTTCATTGGTGGCAGACACTTCAAACTCGGCACGAAAACCAGGCGACGCTTGTTGGCTGCGCTCGAACTCAAGGTAGTTACGTGCCAATCCAGTAACTGAGCCGGGCTGGCTATCTGATTCATTCAGGCCATTGGTGATGGAGCCCCACATTATTGGCCAACTGGTGACCGGCCGTGACAGGTGGCCACGGTCTGCAAGCTTCTGCACGGCAAATCGTGCACGTGCGTCGCCTGGCTCGAGCCAAGGCGCTGCTGCCGTATAAAAGCTGGCCAGGCACGCTACCGCCCCACCGACCAGGGTCCAGTGCTTTAAGGTCATAGAAATAATTTGCCGGCAATGACAGGGGAAATGCCAAGAGGAGAAGATACGCTCCCAACTGCATACCTGTCAGTGTGTGAATGTTCCGTGTCTGAAGCGTGGCGATTTTACGCCATCATACGAGACAAGCAAGTGCCAAAAGGTGTGGCATGGGCTTTTAGAGGCTTACGGCCGTTAAGAATTGTTAAAGGATTGGGGTGCGCTGATTTGTGGGTTAACTGCACCCCTCCCGAAGCGTCGGACCGCCCCAACCCCTCTCCCGCAAGGGGCGAGGGGCTATTTTAGTGACGACACTGGCACTTTCACCCGCTGTTGCTTTTGCATGAAGTTGATCAGCACGATGGCCCGCTCTTCTCCATCGTATGCCTGAAAAACGGCATTAATGCCCTCAAAAGGCCCCTCGCCTAGTTGAACCGCCTCGCCAGATTTGAGCCCGCCCTGCTGTGTGACGGAATCGAGACTGTCTTTTATCTGCTGGATAACGTCGTCTGAGATGCCGGCGGGTTTGTTGGCAAAGCTTACAACCCGAAGTACGCCGCGGGTTGAGCGGAGTTTTGCCCAGTTGGGGTCGGTTTGTTCTAGCTTAACGAACATATAGCCATGGAAAAGCGCCTCAAGCTTTTGGGTGCGTTTTCCGGCTTTGATTTTTTCTATCTGGATTTTCGGGTAGAAACAGGTGACGTCCTGATTTTGCAGGTTCACCACGGCGCGATCGCCTTGTGCAGGCTTATGTTGAAGTGCGTACCAAGTCATGGGCGCGGAACATACCCGTTTCCTGCTGCAACAAAATACGGGTTTAGCACATTCTCTTTGCCGTATCGCAGGGGTTTGCCATCCAAGGCGTACACATTACCACCAGCGGCAAGCAGCACTGCGTGGGCTGCGGCTGTATCCCACTCGCTGGTGGGGCCCATGCGCGGGTAGATGTCTGCATGGCCTTCTGCTATTCGGCAGAATTTAAGAGAGCTGCCGGCTTGAATTGTTTTGTGCGCACCTAGGGTTTCGATGAAGGCGCGGGTTTCGTCATTCAGGTGGTTTTTGCTGGCGACTACGCGCTTGGTTGCTTGGGGCTGCGCCACGCGGACGCGGCGAACTTGCCCGGCTCGGTCACGCTTGTGGGCGCCCTCACCTTTGATTCCCCAAAACGCTTCTTTTAAAGCGGGCGCGGTGACAACGCCCATGACTGGCTCACCGTCTTCAATCAGCGCGATGTTTACGGTGAATTCCCCGGTGCGCTGGGTAAATTCTTTGGTGCCATCAATGGGGTCAACCAGCCAGAACCGACGCCAGTGTTTGCGCTCCTCCCACGGGGCCTGTGCGCCCTCCTCCGAGAGGATCGGAATATCCCGGCTTATGTTACGCAGGCCTTTTACAATAATGTCGTGGCTTGCAACATCCGCCGCTGTGATGGGCGACTCGTCTTCCTTGTAGCTCACTTTGAAATCAGATTGGTAGATATGAAGCACTTTGGTACTGGCTTCGTCCGCTATTCTGATCACATCGGGGAGCATTGAGCTGTAGTGCATGCTTTGCGTCCTGCTTTTCGTGAATCCCTGCATTGTATCAAATAAGAGGGGCAGACCGCATTTAGCCTTTTTTGTGGTGCCGCTTTCAGGCAATCTGAGTGAATCCTTTTCAGGCGCGCTCTGACGCCCTCTAACCCAATCACTCAAAAGGTGTTTTGTGTATGAAACTTCGCTTCCTCGGCGGCACTGGCACGGTAACCGGCTCGCGTTACCTGTTATCCGATGACAAACACCGCGTATTGGTTGATTGCGGCATGTACCAGGGCGTTAAAACGTTACGCCGTAGGAACTGGGCGGAGTTTCCTGTGGACCCCAGCACCATTGATGCGGTGGTTCTTACCCACGCTCACATAGACCACACCGGCTACTTGCCAGCGCTGGTGAAAAACGGCTTTAAAGGCAAGATTTACTGCACCCAGGGCACCTACGATTTGTGTAAGGTGCTGCTTCCGGATGCAGGCCACCTGCAGGAAGAAGATGCCAGGTACGCTTATCGCAAGAAGTTCTCGAAACACGAACACCCAGAGCCCCTGTTCGGCGTGAAGGATGCTTGGGAAGCCTTGGAGCACTTTGAGCCCCTGCACTACCACGAAACCTTTGAGCCGGTGAAAGGCTTTGAAGTGACCTTTACGCCTGCCGGGCATATTCTGGGCTCTGCCTGCGTGCACGTTCACCATAAGGCCGATGACCGCACGGTTGTGTTCAGTGGTGATGTGGGCCGGCAGAATGATTTGATCATGCGCGCACCGGAGCCCATCAAAAAAGCCGATGTGCTGGTGTGTGAATCCACCTACGGCGACAGAGAACACGAGGGTACCGATCCGGAAACCGAACTGGCAGACATCATCACCCGCACTGCGGGCCGTGGCGGCATTGTGTTGATTCCGGCTTTTGCGGTTGGCCGCGCCCAGATGCTGCTTTATGTGATTCACAAGATCATGAACGAGGGGCGCATTCCCAAGCTGCCGGTATACCTGAACAGCCCCATGGCCATCAAAGCCACAGAGATTTTTTGTAAGCATCATAAAGAGCACAAGCTGAGCGCCAGCCAGTGCGAAGTGATCGACAGCCATACCGAATTCGTTCGCACCGTGGATGAATCTATCAAACTGGATTCCGTGCGCACGCCCTGCGTGATTGTCTCTGCCAGTGGCATGGCCACCGGTGGCCGGGTTCTGCACCATTTGAAAACCCTGCTGCCAAACCATAGGAACAGCGTGGTGTTTGCTGGCTTTCAGGCACCGGGCACCCGGGGCGACCGGCTAGTGGCAGGCGTAGAGTCTGTGAAAATTCACGGAGACTACTGGCCGGTTGAAGCCGAGATCCACAATATGAGCTCGCTCTCCGCCCACGGTGACTATAATGAGTTGCTGCAGTGGCTTGAGCAGGGAGCGCTTGCGCCGGAGAAAGTGTATGTTACCCACGGCGAGACGCTGGCCAGTGACATAATGCGCAAGCGGATCAACGAGAAGTTTGGTTGGGACGCACAGGTGCCGGATTTGTTTGAAGAGGTTGAGATTTGAGGTTAATCGCACTGCTTTTTGGCTTTGCCTTGCTGTTTTCAGCCGTTGGCACTGCCCAAGGCCAGCCCTTATCCCTACCCGGCATACCCGGGTTTTCCGGGGAGTCAGAGAAAGAGGAAGCTTCTCCAGAGGAGCTTGGCGCGTCTCTTGAGATAACCATTCAGGCCCTGCAAGACGACGAGAGCCGGGAATCCCTGGTAAAACAACTCAAGTCCATTCAGCAGGGGCTGCAGGCAGAGTCCTCAAAAGCGGCACAAAAGGCTTCCGGTGGCGAGGGGTTGCTGGGCGCCCTGGCGGTTTTCTTTGATGAGACGGCCAACGCAGACAGCGCTGCAGGCACCCCGCTGGGTATGTGGAAAACGCATTTCCGCAATGCCTATAGTGCGGCGGGAAAGCTGCTCGCCAGCGCATCGTTTCGGGTGCTCGCGGAGACCACCGCCGGGCTTATCGCTTGGATGGCTGCAGTCTATGGCCTCACTCGTTTGGCACGCCTGTTTTTTGCATGGAGGGGCTGGCCACTGCAAATGCCACGGCAACCTGGGCCATGGTTGTTGGTAGCTCACTTTGTACGGCGGATTTTGCCTTGGCTGATTACCTTTACCGCTCTACTGGCGGGGCTACCCACGTTTGGCATGTCGGAAGGTGCGCAAACCACCATACTGATTCTGGCTTACGCGGCCCTGAGCGCCCGAGCGCTGACGTCACTGTTTGATGTGATGATTTCTATTTTTTCCAGCGGCCACCGCCGGACTGCCGTTTTGATTCTGCGCCGGCGAATGCTGCTGCCCCTGTTCATTATCGGGGTACTTTTCGCCCTTGAGGACGCTCTGGGCACCACCGAACTCACCTCGCAGCTGGGCCCGGAGCTGGCCAGTGCGCTGGCGCTGGTCTTTAGCGTAGTCGCCGCTCTTCTGAGCTTTTTCCTGATTGTTCGAAACCGGCGCCCAGTCACTCACCTGATTCGCAACCGACCCTACAAACAGCGGGCGAACCAAGGCGTATGGCGGGAAGTGACCGCGCTGCTGGCCCGGCTTTGGCATATCCCGTTGCTATTGGCCATCAGTGCATCTGTGGCCGCGGTGTTTGTTAATGGCGGAGAGGCCGACGCTGCCCTGGGCAAGGCCATGATCTGCGCTTTGCTGCTTGCGCTGACCCTTGCCCTGCAGGGGCTGATTGGCATTCAAGAGAGCCGCCCAAGCCACCAGGCTCTTAGCAAGTTTAGCCGCAGGCTGGTGCGATTCGGCTACCGATTGATACAGACAGCCGCGTGGCTAGTATTTTTTGAATTGATATTGCAGATATGGGATTTGTCCCTATTGGGACTGGGAGATAATCAGCCGATCAGCATCGCCCTGGCGGGCAGCCTAATCGGCGTGACTCTTACAGGCTTGATTGCCAACCTGACTTGGATATTTGCAGATGAGCTCCTGGACCGGGCGATGCACGGCGGAGATCGCAAGAAAAGGATCAACCCGGCAAGAGCCCAGACCATTCTGCCCATTGCCCGGAACACCCTACTGATAACGATTTTGATCGTTGCCACGCTGGCCGGCTTGTCAACCTTAGGTATCGATGTAACGCCGCTGCTGGCAGGTGCAGGTATTATCGGCCTGGCTGTAGGTTTTGGCGCTCAGACGCTGGTTCAGGATTTGATTACTGGACTGTTTATTGTGGTTGAAGACTCCATGTCGGTCGGCGATTTTGTGGAGATCAACACTTTCATGGGAACGGTGGAGGGGTTCAACTTGCGCACCGTGCGCCTGAGGGATCTTGAGGGGGTTGTTCATCACATCACTTTCAGCAAAATCAGCTCCATTCACAACATGTCGCGCCAGTTTGGTATCGCTCTACTCAAGATTCGGATTCCCCGTGAATTGCCCATTGATGATGCCATTCTTCTGATGATGGAGACAGCTGAGGAGCTGCGTACATTGCCGGATATGCGGTGGCTGATTTGGTCGCCTCTGGAAATGCAGGGCATTCACTCATTTGAGGAAGGCTGCCCAGTATTGCGCATGCGCATGCGGACGAAGCCGGAGTTTCAGTGGGATGTGTCGAGGGCTTTCAATCTGCTGCTGAAGCGCAACATGGAAGAGCGATATATAGATGTGGCGGCGCCGAGGATTAGTGTGCAGATGGATGCGGAAGGGGGTGGTCGGTCGCCGTTGATTGAGGGGCGGGGGGCTGACGGGGAGTGATTTTGGGGTGGCTGCCCATCACACTCGCTGAACAGGGCCTGGGTAACGGGCCACCGAGACGGGCTGTGCCTGTCCATGATCACTTATAACCTGGTTGTCTAGTCGTCGGGATCGATAATGGCTGCGAAGCGAGCTATCGCATCGGCGATGACTTCTGGAGGCGCTTTTTCTTGGAATTTGGCACTACGTGCCCGAAGATCCAGTGTCCGTGCCTGACTCACAATAACGGCACCTTGGGTTTTGGTGCCTGAAAGAGGCACTGCAAAGCCAAGATCTCTTTCATAAGCCCCGCCTTGAGTAATGGGGGCGATCAAGGCTTTGCCGAGACGATTGAATTCTTTACGGGAGAGGACGAGGCAGGGACGTGAATCACCTTGCATTTCTGTTCCGAGGGTTGGATTCAGGGAAACCCAAATAATATCACCCTGATCAAATGTTCGTTTTGGTGGCATAAATCATTCCTTCAGTTGTTTAAGTCATATCATTTCCTCCCCGGCCAACGGTGCATTTTCCCAAGCTTGGAGGTCGTTTGCTAACGGTGCGTTGGGGCTACACTGTGCGACCAGGTCTTGAAGTTTGTACTTCCGTCGAGTCTTTGCAGGCTCAATGATAATGCGCATTCCCTCTTCTCTGATGGAAATGTCATCGCCTAAACGGAGGCGCAATTTCTTCAACAACGGTGCAGGCAATATTGCGCCAGCGCTGTTACCGATTTTTCTAATACTCGTCTTCATAATAATGCTCATTCAATAGACAAAGATGTTTTTGCAATTTGAGCTTACTAATATTACTTTACTACCGCTTATGTGTCAACATTGTTATAACTTTACTAGACACATTGACTATTGCGTATAGCGCGACAATTAACTTGGCCGGTCCGGACAAGATAGTTGACGCTGCATACGTTGACAGAGGGGCGGGTTACTCCTTCATAATCCGAACAACCCGTTCATCCATGCAACTACGCACAAATCGGTTCATTTTTGCTTGGTCACCGGAACTGTAGAACTCTAGCAGCAGCTCATTAAACTCAAGCTGGCGCGATGCCGGAACATTGATAGCTGGGTATCCATGGTTGAGAAGGTGGCCATTCATCATAAATCGCCCCATGCGCTTGTTAACATCGAAAAAAAACTGACAGCGAGCCATGGTAAGAAACAGATGAATAGCCTGATCGTATACATCTTCGAAGCTTGTGAGCTTGTCGACCATATCCGCATAAAGGTCAACAAGCTGATTTGCCTGGGGCGGCTCATAATCGGTTCCGGCGATAAGCACACCCCCTGAACGAAAACAGCCCCACTCTAGCGTCTCCTCCTTTCCGGCAATACGGTGCAAATTGCAGGCGCAGCCTTGCGTTAACTCAAACTGCCGCCCTTTGATCAACCGGAACAGCTCCTTCCACGCATCCGCCTGGTTAGTAGCAATTTGCTGATCACTGAGCCGATGTCCTCCAACGGTTATTCCCTGCATCAACGTTTGCACTTCGGGTAGCGTAAAGTTGAGCCCTTCAAGCCGAACAGCGTCGTAAACAAAAACGGACACGCCCCGCTGCGCAAGCATTAATGCCTTTTCGCGGTTTTGAGGTATTGACCAGTGCAAATCAGTAGTTGGGTACATAGTAAAAGCTTAAGTCCTTGATATTTCTGCTCGGGTTTTTGGTGGGCTGTGCCTGTCCATGATTTGATGTGATTTTGGGGTGGATGGTGGGCTGTGCCTGTCCATGATTTGATGTGATTTTGGGGTGGATATCTATGATCAAAATTTACTCCACTAACAAATCGTCTATATCCACCTGCAAAGCCCCCGCCAGCGCCTTCAGTACTTTGGCCGAGCCAGACTTGTTGCCTGCTTCAATCTGGCTGATATAGGACTTGCCGACGCCGGCGACGTGGCCCAAAGCTTCTTGCGTAAACTCGCGATACTCCCGCCAGACTCTCAGCGGGTGATCGTCGCCGCTAATCAAACGGCCAACAATGTTAGCGGGTATCACTTCGTCCTCATCGCTGGCGAGCTCAACCATAGCTTCTCTGGCATCCGATGCATCCTGCGAACTTTCCGCCAACGTCAACAGGTTCAGATATTCATCATAAGGCAGCACCGCATACTCTGGCTTACCTTCACGCTCAATGATTTGCGCACTCATTTATAAACGTCTCCTCTTGAACCCACCTTCAGTACCAAAAACCACCAACTCCCCGTGGTCAACACTGCAAATTGCCCGGTAGCTACCTTGCCTTAAGCGCCAGTAGGGTTGCCCCTTCATGAGTTTGAAGTCTCCTTCGTAGGCACTCGGATCTTGTGCGAAACTTCTAGTTCGTGCATCAACTTTTGTGCTTGGGGTTTGGGCATCTTTCGCATTACTTTGAGCGCAGATTTCTTATAAGTCAGTTTATACATTAGAGTTTACTTTAAGTTTACCAATAGTCAACTTTTGGCAAGATGCATAGCCGGAGATTTCGGCTCCGAAAACGACGTTTCTCTGAAAATCATCACCATCCATCCAGCGGAATGCCGTGCTCTTTTAGGTAGTCGCCATGTTCATTCAAATAATCTTTCGTGCGGGTTTTATAGCGAAAGGCCTCGCCTTCAATTTCATTGGCCTGCAGTCGAGCAATTTCTATTTCATTGCGATTTGGTTCATGATCCAGACAACGATTTCACCGCCGGGAGCAAGGCCAAGAGTAAGGGTGTCTCGCGGAGCTTCGAACTCACCTAACGAGGTCTCGTAAAGGGCGGGAACTTCCATGAGGCTAGGCCATTCCTCCGGGATCGAAATCAGCCGTTGATAGAACTTTTGCTCTGCGAAGAAAACCCACTGGATACCAATATAATTCGGAAACGGGTCCATTCGACCTGCAACTCCTCTTGGCCCCTGGGGGCCCTTCCAACAACAACCCATACTGCC